>JAIELD010000009.1 GCA_019753285.1 Beijerinckiaceae bacterium
GGCGCGGAGGCATTTCCCCGCGCCGCTTGTTTCGTGCGGACGACTTGGAGCGCCGCCCCTTGAGCGATCAGGCTTACTTCGCAGACTCAAGCACGCTCTTCAGCATGGTCTTGAACTCGAATTTCGGCGAACAGAACTCCTTGTGGCCCTTCTCGACCTCGGTCTCCATCGCGTCGGTCATGGCGGTCACCTGCGCTTCGGTCACGCCCGCCTGTCCGCGGAAATAGGCCTGTGCCTTTTCCAGCTTGGAGGTCTCGTCATCGCTCAACTCGATCTCGCATTCATCCGCGACCGCTTCGAGGAGATGCGACAGGAGCAGCATCTCCTTGGCCTGTTTCTCCTTGTCACCGGCTGCGGGCGCGGCTGGAGCGGCGGGCGCAGGAGCAGCGGCAAACGGGATCGGCGTCGGCGTCACGCCGGCGGCCTTTGCCGCCGCGGAAGCGAGTTCGAACTGGCCTGACATGAAACCCTCGAACTTGGCCTTGTCCATCGAGCAGATCTGCGCGCTGTTGGCCTCCACCTTGGCCGATCCATCCTTGATCGCCGTCTCGATCTGCGCATCGGTGAGGCCCGACGGCGCCTGAAGGGCGCGCATGTTGGCCTCGACGGCGTTGCGGATCGGCTCAGCCACCTCGAACTTGCAGGTCTTGGCGACGGATATCACCGAGATATAGGTGCCGATCGCCTGCTGCGCCTTTTCGGCGGGGCTTTGGGCGAAGGACGGGCCCGACAGCGCGAGCGTGAGCAGAGCAGCGGAAAAAACGGAGGCGAGGGACACGGCGGCCGGTCTGGAGAAAACGATTGGAAGGGTCGTGTTTGGAAAGGTCGTGTTTCGAGAGGTCATGGCGGTTCTCTGATGCAGGAGGGCGGCATGCCAAACCGCATGACCGTGCCGCTGCTCTACGGTATCGCCCGCCGATATCCTAGGCTGATCAGCGCGCCACGCACAATTTGCTGCATTTGGGCGACGGTTTGCCACTGTTGAACATTGCCGGCTTGACAAGCAGGAAGCTGGCCGCAACGCTGTGGGTATAACAAGGGCAGTAATGCTTGAGAATAGTGGGCGAGACGGCCGGAATCAGCCGGTACTTCTTGAAAAACTGCCCCGCCTGAGGGAGTTCGTCATGAGCAGCGAGAATATCAGCCTTCCGACGACCGCAGCAACGCTTACGAACCGGTGGCTACAGCTTGCGATCGGCGTAATCTGCATGTCGATGATCGCCAATCTGCAATATGGCTGGACGCTGTTCGTCAATCCGATCAACGATAAATATGGCTGGGGCAAGCCGGCGATTCAGGTCGCCTTCACCATTTTCGTCGTGCTCGAGACCTGGCTGGTGCCGATTGAAGGCTGGTTCGTCGACAAATACGGCCCCAAGATCGTCACGCTGTTCGGCGGCGTGCTCTGCGGCATTGCCTGGGCGCTGAACTCCATCGCGGACTCGCTCACCCTGCTGTATACCGCAGCCGCGATCGGCGGCGTCGGGGCCGGTGCCGTCTACGGCACCTGCGTCGGCAATGCGCTGAAATGGTTCCCGGACCGCCGCGGCCTCGCCGCAGGCCTGACCGCAATGGGCTTCGGGGCCGGCTCGGCCCTCACCATCGTGCCGATCGCCAACATGATCGCGACGCAGGGCTATCAGTCCACCTTCCTGTTCTTCGGCGTCCTTCAGGGCATCATCGTGCTTATCGCGGCGATGTTCCTGCAGAAGCCCGACAGCGGCTACCGCGAGCGGATGCAGAAAACCTCCGGCAAGGTGAAGACGCTGATTTCGACCACGCGGCAATACACCACGATGGAGATGGCGAAGACGCCCGTCTTCTGGCTGATGTACGTGATGTTCGTGATGATGGCGGCCGGCGGGCTGATGGCGACGGCGCAGCTCGGCCCGATCGCCAAGGACTTCAAACTCGACGGCGTTCCCGTTTCGATCCTCGGCCTCACGCTTCCTGCATTGACTTTCGCGCTCTCGATCGACCGCGTGCTCAACGGCGTCACGCGTCCGTTCTTCGGCTGGGTGTCGGACCAGATCGGCCGCGAGAACACGATGTTCATCGCATTCGGCATCGAGGCGATCGGTATCGTTCTGCTCGGGCAATACGGTCAGGATCCGGTGCTGTTCGTGATCCTGACTGGACTCGTTTTCTTTGCCTGGGGTGAGATCTATTCGCTGTTTCCGGCGACCTGCGGCGACACGTATGGCGAGGCGAACGCCTCGGCCAATGCAGGCCTCCTCTACACGGCAAAGGGAACGGCCTCTCTGCTCATTCCATTCACAAGCGTGCTCAGCCAGAGCGGCGGCTGGAACCTCGTCTTCTACATCGCGGCGGGTATGTCGGCCTTGTCGGCGCTGCTCGCCCTGTTCGTGCTGAAGCCGATGCGACAGAGGCAGATCGAACGCTCCCTCCGGTGAGCGAAGGCACGACAGTCAGGAACGGCGAGCGTTGACGCGCTCGTCCGTTTCAAACAGCGACCTTGAGGACCTCGGTCAAGGGCAGCGAAAACGCAGTCTCGCGAAAAGCCCTGACGAGCGCCACGTCGAGCTTGGTCTTCATCGAGAGGATGATCTCGTAGGCCTGCTCGCACGACATTTCCGGCTTGTAGGTGCGCCGCTCGATCAAGGCGCCGAAAATGTCGGAGATTGTCATGACGCGGACGATGTCGGAGATCTCGCTACCCTTCAACCCGTCAGGATAGCCGGTGCCGTCGAGATATTCATGGTGATGCGCAACGACATCAGCCATCTCGCTGTCGAAGCCGCCCGTCTGCTCGACGATGGTTCGACCGATTGTGGGATGGGTGCGCATGATCGCCCATTCCTCAGCCGATAGCGGTCCTGGCTTTTCGAGGATGTCGATCGGGATCATCGATTTCCCGATGTCGTGCAGCATGCCGCCAAGGGTCAACCGCTCGATATCCTGCTCGCAGAGACGAAGCGAGCGACCGAACGCCGCCGCGACGCCGGTGACAATAAGGCAGTGCTGGTAGGTCGCGCTATGGTGGAGGCGCACCTTCTCCACCCAGCGCGACAGGCCGTGCTCGGCGAGCGCATTGCTGATCTGCCGGCTCGACTGACGCAGGTGCTGCATTTCGGGCGGCTTCCCAGCGCGCGCGAGATCGAAGATGGCAGTCATGGCGCTGTCGCCGGCCTCGAAAGCCTCGGTAATCGCCGCTGGCTCCCAGTCCCGCGCTTCGTGGCGGTCCAGCAACCCTTCGACGATCAGGAGGCTCGCGACGGTAAACTCGGAGAAAGCGGATGACGCCTTCGGCTCGCCGCCGGTCTCGTCCGCCGTCCGCTCCTTGTGCAGGGGAAGCACGTCGTCGACCTGGAGCGCTTGCGCCCCGGCGACATCAGCCGGCCTTGCTTCGTTGACGACGCAGACGACGAAGGTCTGCCTCCGATCAACCAGGGCAAGCCCGTGCTTCAGGCGCTCGACGGCGATCGAATTGCTAAGGTCGATATCGATGACAATACCGTCGACTGCGACGACGCTGCCTTGCGTGAACTTCTCGAGGCTGAGCTGGAAGCAGGTGTATTTACGCTTGAGGATTTGATGCAGCTCGGCGCTTCGGTTGGCAGCACCCGAGACAAACAAAAGACATTTGCGTCTGGCCATCACTGTCTTTCGCGCACCGGCACACCGGCCCTAGAATTCTTCTTTGAAAAATCGCTTGTCTTTGGTCCGCTCGTCCGGTGTTTGGAGCATGAGACCGTACGTCAGGTATGGACGATAGCGGCCATTACTTAAAGATATGCCAATTTCGAAGCGCATCCCCGCCGGCAGACTAACGCGCTGCAAACGGGCTGCACCAGCGCCCGGACACTTACAAACCGTCGAACAGCGCGCTCGAAATATAGCGTTCCGCAAAGGATGGGATGATGACGACGATGTTGGAGCCGGCCATCTCAGGCCGCGTCCCAACCTCGATCGCCGCTGAAACGGCGGCGCCGGACGAGATGCCTCCGGGAATGCCCTCCATCCGCGCCAGAGCGCGGCTCATGTCGAAAGAGGTCTGGTTGCCGACGGTGATCACCTCGTCGATGACGCCGGTATCGAGGATATCCGGCACGAAGCCGGCCCCGATGCCCTGGATCTTGTGAGGGCCAGGCTGGCCGCCCGAAAGCACCGGGCTGTCCTCGGGCTCGACCGCGATGACACGCACATGCGGATTGTGCACTTTGAGAACCTGTCCGACGCCGGTGATGGTGCCGCCGGTGCCGACGCCGGCGATGAAGGCGTCGACCCTGCCGCCCGTGTCGTTGATGATTTCCTGCGCGGTCGTGCGGCGGTGAATGTCAGGATTGGCAAGATTTTTGAACTGCTGCGGCATGATCGATCCGGGAATTTCCTTCAGCAGTTCCTCCGCGCGGCCGATCGCACCGCGCATGCCCTGCGGACCCGGAGTGAGCACGAGCTCGGCGCCGAGAAAAGCGAGCATCTTCCGCCGTTCGATGGACATCGTCTCCGGCATCACGAGGATCATGCGGTAGCCGCGCGCCGCCGCGACGAAAGCGAGCGCGATACCCGTATTGCCGGATGTCGGCTCGATCAACGTCGATTGACCGGGCACGATCAACCCGTCAGCCTCCATCGCATCGACCATGTTGACGCCGATGCGGTCTTTCACGCTGTTGATCGGATTGAAGAATTCGAGCTTGAGGAGAACATTGGCCTTGACGCCGTGCTTCTCGGCAAGGCGGTTGAGGCGCACCAGCGGCGTGTTGCCGATCGTCTCGGTGATGGAATTGTAAATGCGGCCGCGGCCGACCTTGCTCGATGCGGCTGATGAAATTCCGTGCTGCTCGGTATCCGACATGGCGCTCTCCCCGCAGTTTTGACGACAAAATAAAGGGTCTAGGCCAGCTTGTCGATCTATTTCACGTCATACAAATTCAGATTGTAAAATCTGCGATCTCGGCCGCTTCGGAGGAAAACACCGCCTTGATCTCCGTCTCGCGGCAGAGGTCCTCCACGGTGACGCTGTCGAGTTGCGCGAGGAATTTGAGGCCCGCCTCATGCAGCGCCGGCTCGATGACGGCGCTGATCAGCGGCGAGCCCGGCTTTTCGGCGTCTTCGTCTTCATGCTCCGAACTCATTGCGGAGCGCACGATGTCGGCGGCGCTGATCCGCCGGCGCTCACGGGCGAGTTCATAGCCGCCGCGCGGGCCGCGCATGCCCTTCAATATGCCGGAGCGCACGAGAGACTGGAGCAGCGTTTCGAGATGCCGCGGCGGCAGATTGTGCCGGCTCGCCAGAGCCTTGGCGGCGACGGCGCCGTTGCGCGCGTGAAGGGCTATGTCGACCACGGCGGCAATGCCGAGAACGCTTCGTTTGGAGAGCAGCAACATGACTCGAAACCCTACCCGGCGATCAGACGCCCGTGGAGCCGAACCCGCCGACACCCCGATCACTGTGCTCCAGCGCCTTCAATTCCACAAGCGTCACCGTTATTACCGGAGAAATCACAAGCTGGGCAATACGCAAGCCTCGAACGATTGTAAAATTATCGGCACCGAGATTGACGAGCAGAACCTTGACCTCGCCGCGATAGTCGCAGTCGATTGTGCCAGGCGAGTTGAGAACGGTGACACCGTGCTTCAGCGCGAGGCCCGAGCGAGGCCGCACCTGCGCTTCGTGGCCGGCCGGGATTTCGATGGCGAAACCGGTCGGAACCAGCATCCGCCCGCCTGGCGGCAGGATCATCTGCTCCTCGTCGCCGAGTGCCGCTGCAAGATCGAGACCGGCAGCCCCCGCTGTCGCGTAGGCCGGCAGGGGCAGGCCTTCGCCATGAGCCAGCCGTTTCAATTTCAGCTCAACCATGCCGCGGCTTCAACCGTTGGGCGAACAGCGCGATGAGACGGGCGGCCACATCCGCCTTTTTCATCGTCTTCCACGTCTCGACGCCGCCATGGCCGACGACATGCACCGTATTGTCTTCACCGCCCATCACGCCGCCGGCGGCGCTGACGTCGTTGGCGATGATGAGGTCGCAGCCCTTGCGATCGAGCTTGGCCTTGGCATTGGCGATCACATCCTGCGTTTCGGCGGCGAAGCCGACGACGAGTTCGGGGCGCTTCTCTTTCCTGCGGCTGATGCCGGCAAGGATGTCCGGGTTTTCGACGAGCTGCATCGCCGGCGCCCCCTCCCCCGTTTTCTTGAGTTTGTGCTGTCCGGCCTCCGCGACGCGCCAGTCGGCCACAGCGGCGGCGAAGATGGCGATATCGGCAGGAAGCGCCTTTTCCGCCGCAGCCTGCATCTCGATCGCGGTCTCCACCGGCACCACGGCCACGCCTTCGGGCGGCTCGATCCCGACCGGGCCGGAGACGAGTGTGACCCGTGCGCCCGCGGCGAGCGCCGCCGCGGCGAGGGCATATCCCTGCTTGCCTGACGAGCGGTTGGCGATGTAGCGCACCGGATCGATCGGTTCGTGCGTCGGTCCGGCGGTGATGAGGACGTGCCGGCCGGCAAGCGGCCTTGGCGGCTCGAGCCGCGCGACGCCCCCCGCCACCTGCGCGCCCGGGAAGGGCAGCACCGTCGCGCCTTTCAAGGCGTTTTCGATCGCGACGACGATCTCCGAAGGCTCGGCCATGCGGCCCGGGCCGAACTCGCCGCAGGCCATCTCGCCCTCGTCGGGACCGACGCTGAGGATGCCGTCCTCCTTCAATTGCGCCATGTTGCGCTGCGTCGCCGCGTGAAGCCACATGCGCACATTCATCGCCGGCGCGATCAGCACGCGCTTGTCGGTCGCGAGCAGCGCGGTGGAGGCAAGATCATCCGCCTCGCCATGCGCCATCTTCGCGATGAGGTTCGCCGTCGCCGGCGCGACGACGAGAAGGTCCGCGTCGCGCGAGAGTTCGATGTGGCCCATCTCCGCTTCGTCGGTCAGTGAGAAGAGATCGGAATAGACCTTGTCGCCGGAGAGGCTTGCGACGCTGAGTGGCGTCACGAACTCCCCTGCCGCCCTGGTCATGATGCAGCGGACACTGGCGTTCTTCTTGCGAAGCGCGCGGATGAGCTCCAGCCCCTTATACGCGGCGATGCCGCCACCGATGATCAGCAGGATCCGTTTGCCGTCGAGATCGCTCATGCTTCCTTCGTCTCCCCGAATATGTTGAGCCGATTTTCGTGCCGGTCAGATGACGCCGCGCGCCGCCATGACGGCAAGTAGAATGACGATCGCCCAGATGGCGAGATTGCTCCAGAGCGTGCGCCGCGCCTCCACCTTGCCGATGGCGTCGAGACTTTCGGGCGAGAGGGTGAAGCCGCGGATCGCTCCCGCTTCGAGATGGGTGATGATGCGGTCGCCGCGCTCCAGCAGCGCAGGGATACGTGGTGCAAAGCGCGCCATCTCGATCGCGCCGACGCCGAATTCCTGCAGCTTGCCGATAGGCCCGAGATTGCGCTCGATCCAGTCGCGCACGACCGGCTCGGCTGTGGCCCACATGTTGAGCTTGGGATCGAGGCTGCGGGCGACGCCTTCCACGACGACCATCGTTTTCTGCAGCATCACGAGTTCGATCCGTGTCTGCATGTCGAACAGGTCGGTGATCTCGAAGAGAAGCGTGAACAGCTTGGCCATCGAAATCTGGTCGGCGGTCCGGCTGTGGATCGGCTCGCCGATCGCACGGATCGCCTGCGCGAAAGTCTCGACCGAATGATGGGCCGGCACATAGCCAGCCTCGAAATGCACCTCGGCGACGCGCAGATAGTTACGCGTGATGAAGCCGTAGAGGATTTCGGCGAGGAAGCGCCGCTCCTTCATGGCGATGCGCCCCATGATGCCGAAATCGACGAGGATCAGGTTGCCGTCACGGTCTGCGAAGAGATTGCCCTGGTGCATGTCGGCGTGGAAGAAACCGTCGCGGATCGCATGACGCAGGAAACTCTGGATGACGTTGCGGCTGAGCGCGACGAGATCGACGCCAGCCGCGTTGAGGGCCGTGATGTCGCTGAGCGGAATGCCGTCGATCCAGTCCATCGTCAGCACATCGCGTCCCGTTCGCTCCCAATCGGGGCGAGGGATGCGGATGCCGGGGTCGCCTGCCGTGTTCTCGGCCATTTCGGATAGCGCGGCGGCCTCGAGGCGCAGATCCATCTCCAGCGTCACCGAGCGGGCGAGCGTATCGACCACGCCGACGGGCTTGAGCCGCTGCGACGCGGGCAGGAAGCGCTCCACGGCATGAGCCGCGAAGTAGAAAGCATCGAGATCGTGCCGGAAGCGCTGGGCGACGCCCGGCCGAAGTACCTTGACGGCTACCGTTTTCACGCCGTCCGGCGTATCGATCGTCGCCTTGTGAACCTGCGCGATCGAGGCGGCCGCGACCGGTTCCCCGAGGGAGAGAAAGTGATCGCTCACGCTGCCGCCGATCGACGCCTCGATGATGCGCTTCGCCTCCGCCAGTGGGAAGGCCGGCATCCGATCCTGCAGGCTTTCGAGATCGCGCGCGAACTTGATACCGACGACATCCGGCCGGGTCGCCATGAACTGGCCGAACTTGACGTGACTCGGGCCGAGCTTGCCGAGAGCCCGGGTCAGGCGCTGCGCGCGGTCGCCGCCATTCCTGCGCGCGATGAGCTTCGCGAAGGCCAGCAGCGGCTGCGCAAGCGGCGGCACCGACAACGGATCGATAAAAGAGAACACACCCTCGCGAGCCAGCACGAAACCGACGCGCAGAAACCGGACGGCGTTGAAGATAGAGGCGATCACGGCACGAGCTTGTGAAAGGCCGGAGCACCCGGGTCAAGCGGCAATCGTGGCGCACCATCGAACGGCGTGCTGGCGCGCGGCATCGCGATCAGCCCTTATAGGCCGTGGCTTCGATCTCGATCTTCATTTCCGGCTTGAGAAGCCCGGCGACGATCAGCATCGCGGCAGGGCGGCTGAGACCGAAATACTGCCCGAAGATGGGCATGACGATATCGGCATAGGACCTGTCGGTGACCACGTAAGTGACGCGCACGACATCCTCCAGCGCCGCGCCCGCCTCATTGAGGACAGCCGAGACGTTCTGCAGGCAGTTATGCGCCTGCGTCGCCACGTCCTCAGGCATCGTCATGGTCTTGTAGTCATAGCCGGTGGTGCCGGAGACGAAGATGAACGGCCCCTGCACGACCGCGCGGGAATATCCCGCCACCTTTTCGAACGGCGAGCCCGTCGAAATCAATCTGCGCGTCATCGGTTTGCTCACAGTTTCCAGGCCGAGTGGATGTTGGCGATACCACCGCTGAGCACGCGATAATCCGTGCGCCTGAAGCCGGCCGCGCCGATCATCCGCGCGAAGGCCGGCGGCCGGGGGAACTGGCGGATCGATTCCACGAGATATCGATAGGGTTCGCCGTCGCCCGTCACCATCTTGCCCATGGCGGGGATGACGGAAAAGGAGAAGGCGTCATAGGCCTTGTCGAGCAGCGGCGTGTCGACGGGGGCGAATTCGAGCACGAGAAGCCTGCCGCCGGTCTTGAGCACGCGATGGGCCTCCGAAAGCGCCTTGTCGATGCGCGGCACGTTCCTGATGCCGAAGGCGATGGTGTAGGCGTCGAAGCTCTTGTCGGGAAACGGCAGCGACTCGGCATTGGCCTCGACGAAATCGATCCGGCCCTCATAGCGGCCTGCCGCCCGCGTGCGCCCGACCTCCAGCATGTCGCCGTTGATGTCGAGCACGGTAACGCTGACCTTGTCGCCGCCTGCATCGAGAATGCGAAAGGCGATGTCCCCGGTGCCGCCGGCGACATCGAGGTGGCGGAAGGCGCGCGTCTGCGGCGGGCGCAGCATCGAGATGAGGATGTCCTTCCAGACGCGATGCAGCCCGGCCGACATGAGATCGTTCATCAGGTCGTAGCGGCGCGCCACAGAATGGAAGACGTCGTTGACGAGGTCCTGCTTCTCGCCGATCGGCACCGAACGGTAGCCGAAATGCGTTTCCTCGACCGATGCGGCGGGCGGAGCAGCCTCGCCAGGAGCGGGCTTTCGTTTTGAAGACGACATGGCTTTTCCTGTTTCGCGCGGGACCATATATAGGTTTTTCTCATCGCGCTACGCGGCGTTCTGCCTTCAGCGCGCCTGCCCTCGCGTAGCGACGCGAGAAAAACGGTTTCAACAATGCCAGAGCTTCCCGAGGTTGAAACGGTCCGACGCGGCCTTGCGCCCGTCATGGAAGGCGCGTGCCTCGACACGGTTGAGCTGCGTCGCGACGGCCTGCGCTTTCCCTTCCCGGCCGGCTTCGCCGATCGTCTCACCGGCCAGCGCATCGAGACGATGGTGCGGCGGGCGAAATTCATCGTCGCCCATCTGCGCGGCGGCGAGGCTTTGATCATCCATCTCGGCATGACTGGCCGCTTCATCGTCGAGCGGGAGGGCAGCTTCACGCCGGGGCTTTTCGTGCATGAGCAGCCGCGGCATCAGGCGCATGACCATGTGGTCTTCCACCTCTCCAACGGCGCGCGCATCACATATAATGATGTGAGGCGCTTCGGTTTCATGGATCTCGCCAAATCGCATGCGCTGGAGGAAAACCGCCATTTCAAGGCGATGGGCGTCGAGCCGCTCGGCAATGGTTTCAACGCGGCGATGCTCTCGTCCTTGCTCCGCGGCCGCAGGACGCCGCTGAAAGCGGCGCTGCTCGACCAGCGGCTGATCTCCGGCCTCGGCAATATCTATGTCTGCGAGGCGCTGCACCGGGCAAGGCTCTCGCCGCTGCGGCTCGCCGCCTCGCTGGCCGGCGACGGGCCGGAGCCGAGAGACGAGGCGGAACGGCTCACGGCGGAGATACGCGCAGTGCTCGAGGAGGCGATCGCCGCCGGCGGCTCGACCTTGCGGGATTTCGCCGCCACCGACGGAGCGCTTGGCTATTTCCAGCATACGTTCCGCGCCTATGGCCAGACCGGCGCCAAATGCCAGAGCGATGGATGCGGCGGAACGATCGAGCGCATCGTGCAGGCAGGCCGCTCGACGTTCTACTGCGCAAACTGCCAGACATAGGGTGCGCTCCTGAGAAAGGCCGGATTGCCATCGCTTCGGCGGCGGGCTACCCCTTGCCGCAAACGAGCGTGAGGGAGACCGGCATGAGCAGCAGCTACGAGACCATCATCGTCGAAACGCATGGCAATCAGAAGACCGGCAGGGTCGGCCTGATCCGCCTCAACCGCCCGGAAGCGCTCAATGCCATCAACGCGACGCTGGTCTCGGATGTGAGCCGCGCACTCGACGCCTTCGAGGCGGATGCGGGCATAGGCTGCATCCTCCTCACCGGCTCCGAAAAGGCGTTCGCCGCGGGAGCGGACATCAAGGAAATGGTCGCAAAAACATATCCTCAGGCCTATCTCGACGACTTCATCGCGAGCTGGGATCGGGTGGCCCGCACGCGCAAGGTGTTGATCGCCGCCGTCTCCGGCTTCGCGCTCGGCGGCGGCTGCGAGCTCGCCATGATGTGCGACTTCATCATCGCCTCGGACACGGCGAAGTTCGGCCAGCCGGAGATCAAGCTCGGCGTCATTCCGGGCTCCGGCGGCACGCAGCGCCTCACTCGCGCGGTCGGCAAGGCGAAGGCTATGGATCTCTGCCTTACCGGACGGATGATGGGCGCAGAGGAGGCAGAGCGCTCCGGCCTCGTCGCGCGCGTCGTTCCAGCCGACCAGCTCATGCAGGAGGCCCTTGCCGCCGCGACGGCGATCGCCTCGATGTCGACCCCCGCGACCATGATGGCGAAGGAGGCGGTGAACCGCTCCTTCGAGACGACGCTCACAGAAGGCATCCTGTTCGAGCGGCGCGTCTTCTACGCGATGTTCGGCTCGGAAGGGCAACGCGAAGGGATGTCGGCCTTCGTCGAGAAGCGCAAGCCTCAATTCAACAAGGGCTGACGGGCAGGCCGGACAGACACATGGCACTCGCTGGCGATCTCATCGCCCTGCTGACGCTCGCCGCTTTCTTCGCGGGCGCGATCGACGCCATCGCCGGCGGCGGCGGGCTCATCATCCTGCCACTGCTGTTTCTCGCGGGGCTCGATCCGGTCGCCGCTGTCGCGACCAACAAGCTGCAATCGACCTTCGGCGCCCTTGCCTCCACCCTGTCCTTCATGCGCGGCGGCCATGTCGATCTCAGACGGCATTTTCCGCTGGCGCTGACGGCGCTATTGGCGGCCGTCGCCGGCGCGCTGACCGTGACGACGGTCCCGAGCGACGGGCTCCAAGCCATCATGCCCGTACTCCTTATATTGATCGCGATCTATTTCGCTTTCAGCCGCTCCATCAGGGACAGCGCCATCGTGGCGCGCTGGCCGATCAGCCGCTTCATGCTGCTGATCGTGCCGCCGATCGCCTTCTATGACGGGTTCTTCGGCCCTGGCGCAGGGTCGTTCTACGTACTCGGCGTCACGGCGCTTCTCGGCTTTGCAGCCGTGCCGGCGACCGGTCTGACGAAATACCTCAACTTCGCGAGCAATCTCGGCGCGCTGATCCTGTTCGTCGCTGCCGGTAAGGTCATCTGGCTGCTCGGGCTTTCGATGGCGATCGGCAACATCGCCGGCGCACGGGTCGGCTCGCTGCTCGCGATGCGCGCGGGGGCGCGTCTCATCCGGCCCCTCCTCGTACTGATCAGCCTGGCGATGGCGCTCCGTCTTCTCATTGACGCCCGCAACCCGTTGCGGCTCGCCGTTTCGACATGGATCGGCGCTTGAAAACGCCCTTGCCACAGAAGAGCGGTAAGCCGGGCTCGAAGGCGTTGACGCATCAAGCGCTTTATGTCAAAGACCGTCCGAACGCGCCTGGCCTTGTCGGGCGCGCATTTGTTTAGCACGAATGGCAGCGTTTCGGCCCGAAGCTTTATTCGCGGTTCACGCGCCATCAGGATACATTCAAAGGACGTTCAGAGACATGGCGAATACGAAGTCAGCCAAGAAGGCGGCCCGCCAGACCATTCGCCGCACCGAGGTCAACAAGTCGCGCCGCAGCCGCATGCGGACCTTCATCCGCAAGGTCGAGGAAGCCATCGCGACCGGCGATCACGCCGTTGCCGTCGCTGCGCTGCAGGCCGCTCAGCCGGAAGTGATGCGTGCGGCGCAGAAGGGCATTCTTCACAAGAACACCGCCTCGCGCAAAGTGTCCCGTCTCAACAAGAGCGTGCTTGCGCTCAAGGCCTGATCGGCAGGCCTTTCGAGGCGAGCTCGACGCATGCGTTTCAACCCGGCTTCGGCCGGGTTTTTTGTGTCAGCCCAGCGTGAAGGCCTGCCGGCATCGCCCTCCGGCGTGCGCTGGCGCCCATTGTTGCATCAGTGCCGCAATCTTAAATTTTGTCACAATTCAAAAATCACTGGCAATTTAGGGATTGACTCGCATTTTCGCGCGTTCGACATGAACTGACAAAATCCGCGCAAAATTCATTGATATTTTTCAATGAGTTAATGCAGTCAATACCCGAACGACCATAAGCCGCCTAACGTTCGGATCAGATGTTGAAAAAATATTAGCCGCTGTTTCGTACACGAAACATTGCTGCTTCGGAGGGTAACAGCTTCGCAATCCATCACAGATTCAACGACTTGAGATCACGGGCCGTCATGTTTCGACGCCCTGATTCCGATGGTCCAAAATGGTTAACGAAGCTGTAACGATTTTCGATGTTGCGCGGAAAAACCGATTGTATAAACATAAATCGATCGATGGGTGGCCAGCATCACCCGACGAAAAATCCAACATTTTGGCGATGGAGAGGTAGAAAGAATGTATCCGGCGTATAAGAAAAAAATGAATTCAAAGCCCGCATGGTCGGCATTGTGTTCATTTACTTATAATCTGTAGGTACAAATTTCGCCTCTACTGAAGAATAATCAAAATAAAATGAATGTTCGTCAGTAGTTACTGCCGACACTCGCCGCTCTCCCATTTTCTATTTTTGAAGGTGGAATTTTGCAAACTGCCTCGCGGCAGGGTGGTGGCTTTTTGTCTCTTTTTTCGAAGAGGGCAAGCGGCGCGGCGGCAATTTCAGCGATCATGAGGATAGCGGCGAGCGATCCTGTCAGCGGCTTATTTGTTCAAGAGGGTGACATGTTACGCGGAGACGGTCAGGCATTCGACGGCGACGGCTCGAATGATCAGAACAAAAGCGAAAGCCACGTGCTTCAATCGAAATGGGACCGCGTCAAGCAGAAGCTGAAGGCCGAGCTCGGGGCCGACGTCTTTCAGAGCTGGTTCGGCAGCCTCGAGGCGGGTGAGCTTCGCCAGGACACGGCGCATTTCTCCGTGCCGACGCTGTTTTTGAAAAGCTGGGTCAATTCGCATTACGCCGAAAAGATGCTGACCTATCTGCGCCAGGATGATGAAAGCATCCAGCACATCGTCATCAGCGTCCGCACCAACGGCCAGCGCAGTCCCGCGCGTCCTCCAGTACCGTCCCGCCCCGCAGCAGCCGACGCAGGCCAACAACGCGCTGTCGTAAAGGCGTCGCCAGCCGACGCGCAGGCAGACCTGCAGCAGGCGAAAGTCGGAGATGGCTTCGATGGCTCGCCGCTCGACAAGCGCCTCAATTTCGAATCGTTTCACATCGGCCGTTCGAACGCGCTCGCCCACACCGCCGCGCACCAGATCGTCAAATCTCTGCCGAACGAAGCGCCGGTCTATAATCCGCTGTTCATTCATGCGAGCGTCGGCCTCGGCAAGACGCATCTCCTGCAGGCGACGGCCCAGGCCGTCGAGGCCTCTGGCCGCCGGGTGATCTACCTCACCGCCGAGAAGTTCATGTATGGCTTCGTCTCGGCGCTGAAGGCGCAGACCGCGCTCGCCTTCAAGGAGAAGCTTCGCACGATCGACGTTCTCGTCATCGACGACGTGCAGTTCCTGCACGGAAAATCGACGCAGCAGGAGTTTTGCCACACGCTGAACGCGCTGATCGACGCCGGCCGGCAGATCATCATCGCCGCCGATCGCCCGCCTTCCGAGCTGGAGACGCTGGAGGAGCGCGTGCGCTCGCGTCTTGCAGGCGGCCTCGTCGTCGAGGTCGGCGCGCTGGACGACGCGTTGCGCGTCAAGATCCTGCAGTCGCGGGTCGCCGCGGCGCGCATCAACTTCCCGGATTTTCATGTGTCTGACGAGGTGATCGCCCATGTCGCGCGCTCGGTGACCGCGAATGGCCGCGATCTCGAAGGGGCGGTGAACAGACTGATGGCTCACACGACGCTGTCGGGAGCGCCTCTCGACATCGAAGCCGCAGAACTCGCCGTGCGCGACCTCATCAAGACGCGTGAGCCCAAGCGCGTGAAGATCGAGGATATACAGCGCCTTGTTGCCAATCATTTCAACGTGAGCCGCGCCGACATCCTCTCGTCGCGCCGCACGGCGACGGTCGTGCGTCCGCGACAGATCGCGATGTATCTGTCCAAGTCGCTGACGCTGCGCTCGCTGCCAGAGATCGGCCGGCGTTTTGGCGGACGCGACCATACCACGGTGCTGCACGCCGTGCGAAAGATCGAGGGCCTCGTCGGCCAGGACAACACTCTTGCGAGCGAGGTCGATTTCCTGAAGCGCATGCTGCAGGAGTAGAGGCTCGCAGGCGCCGGCGAGCACACGCTTTGTGTGTGAAAAGCATCGTCCGCAGCGGCGAACAGGGCGTTCAGCGCTTGCACCCGCCGCCCCGCTGCGCCATCTTGCGAGCCCTAAGCAGACCGACCGGAGCGATCCGATTGAAATCGCGCCGTAACGTCTGCTCCCGTCACACAAGCCGGCGAGGTCGAGGCGCGGTTGTCCCCTGCCCTCCTCCCGCGTGGCCCAGGCACGCAGGCTTTAACGCCCGCGCCCGCCATTCAGGTTGAGCGTTATGAAGGTCACCGTCGAACAATCCGCCCTGCTGAAATCGCTGTCGCGCACGACCCGCGTGGTCGAGCGGCGCAACACCATTCCGATCCTCTCAAACGTTCTTCTGCGCGCCAGGGATGGGCTGCTGCATCTGAAAGCGACCGATCTCGATATCGAAGTCACCGAGCAGATGCCTGCCGACGTTTCGACCGAGGGCTCGATCACCGTGCCGGCGCACGTCATCCACGACATCGTGCGCAAACTGTCGGACGGCGCGCAGGTCTCGCTCGAGACGACCGGCGACACGTCGCAGCTGGTGCTGCGCTCCGGCCGCTCGCGCTTCACGCTGCAGGCGCTGCCCGAAAGCGACTTCCCCGATCTCGCGGCAGGCGAGCTTTCCAACACCTTCTCCATGGCGGCGGGTGATCTGCGCCGCCTCATCGAAAAGACGCAGTTCGCGATCTCGACCGAGGAGACGCGCTACTATCTCAACGGAATCTACCTCCACACCGTCGAAACGGACGCCGGTCTCATGCTGCGGGCGGTCGCGACCGACGGGCACCGGCTCGCCCGCTCCGAGGTGCCGGCGCCCGCGGGTTCCGGCGGCATGCCGGGCATCATCGTTCCGCGCAAGACGGTAGCCGAGATCGCGAAGCTCGTCGGCGAAGGGGAGAGCGAGACCCGCATCGAACTCTCGAGCGCCAAGATCCGCTTCCATATCGGCGCGGTGGTGCTCACCTCGAAGCTCATCGACGGCACGTTCCCCGATTACAGCCGCGTCATTCCAGCCGGCAACGACAAGCGGCTGACGATAGAGTGCACGGATTTCACGCGTTCGGTCGATCGCGTCGCCACGATTTCGAGCGAGCGCGGGCGGGCGGTCAAGCTCTCGCTTACCGACGGGAAGCTCGTGCTTTCGGTCAACAATCCGGACGCCGGCAACGCCATCGAGGAGCTGGAGGTGGATTACGCCTCAGGTCCGCTCGATATCGGCTTCAATGCCCGCTATCTGCTCGACATTGCGGCCCAACTCGAAGGGGATACGGCTCTGTTCAAATTGGCGGACGCTGGCTCTCCGACCCTGATCCAGGACCGCGAGGGCGCGTCGACTCTCTACGTTCTGATGCCGATGCGGGTGTGACGCGGCAGCCGCCGAACACGATTTCAACCGGCGCCGCGATGTGATGGCCATGACGCATGACGTCGCCCATCCGCGTTTCACGCGGCTACAGCTGACCGATTTCCGCAACTATGCGACGCTCGACCAGGCGTTCTCGGCGTCCATGATCGCGCTCGTCGGCGAGAACGGCGCGGGCAAGACCAATCTGTTGGAAGCCCTCTCCTTCTTCACGCCCGGCCGCGGCCTGAGGCGGGCCGATCTCGACGAGCCGGCCCGGCTCGACGGCACAGGCGGCTGGGCCGTTTCCGCCGTGCTGCGCACCGACATGGGTGACGTCCGCCTTGGGACAGGCACCGAACTCGACGAGCCCGGTCGGCGATGCCGCATCGACCGGCATGCGGTGGGTTCAGCCGCAGCCTTCGCCAACCATCTCCGGATGGTTTGGCTTACCCCCGCGCAGGACGGGTTGTTCACCGGGCCGGCCGGCGATCGGCGTCGCTTCATGGACAGGCTGGTGCTGGCGGTCGATCCCTCGCACGGCGCACGCGTCACGGCGCTCGACAAGGCGCTGCGCCAGCGCAACCGCCTGCTGGAGGATGAGCGCTACGATCCGGCCTGGGCAAGCGCCATCGAGCGCGAGATCGCGGAGACGGGCATTGCCGTGGCGGCGGCGCGATACGAAACCGTGTCGCGGCTCGCAGCGCTGATCGAGCGGCACAGGGACGAGGCTTCGCTCTTTCCCCACGCCGCAATCATGCTCGATGGCGAGATCGAGCGCCGTGTCGGCAGCGAGCCCGCCGGCGAGATCGAGGACTGGTTTCGCGAGCGCCTGCGCGAGACGAGGGCACGCGACCGCGCGGCGGGCCGCACCCTCACCGGCCCGCAGACCTGCGATCTCAAAGTCTGGCACGGACCGAAATCGATGCCCGCCGATCGCGCCTCGACCGGTGAGCAGAAGGCCTTGCTGATCGGGCTCGTGCTCGCCCATGCCCGTCTTGTCACGGAAATGTCCGGCATCGCGCCGGTCATCCTGATGGACGAGGTCGCAGCCCATCTCGATCCCGGCCGGCGGGCGGCGCTCTATGAGACGCTCGCGCTCCTCGATGGCCAGGTCTGGATGACCGGCACCGATGCAGCGTTGTTCGATGGCCTTGGCGCTGATAGCCTGATGCTCACCATCAACAATGGAGCGATCAGGGAGCGAAGCCATGGCTGACGCCTTTTCAAGCGGGATGAGCTGGAGCGGACTGCTCGTCTTCATGGCGGCCTATGGCCTTGCGGTGTTTTCACCTGGACCTGCCGTGGCGGCGGTGATCGCCCGCACCCTCGGTGTCGGCCTCGCCCGCACCTTGCCGTTCATAGCCGGCATCGTGCTGGGCGATCTTGTCTGGTTCTCGTTCACCGCGCTCGGCCTCGCGGTGCTGGCCCAGAGCTTCTACTGGCTGTTCAGCCTCATCAAATATGCCGGCGCGGCCTATCTCCTGTTCCTCGCATGGAAGCTATGGACGGCGCCCGCCTCCGCCGTCGCTCCGGCACCGATGAAGGGTGAGGGGCTGAAACTGTTCGCCGGCGGGCTTTCGCTGACGCTCGGCAATCCGAAGGTGATGATCTTCTTCCTCGCGATCCTGCCGAACATCATGGACCTCGATGCGATCACGGCTGCGACATTCGTGGAGGTTGGCGCGCTCATCGTCGTCACCCTGTCGGCCGCGATGCTGTCCTACGCCATCCTTGCGCAGCGGGCGCGCAGGCTCGTCTCGAGCCCCCGCGCCGTGCGCATCGTCAACCGCACGACCGGCACCGTCATGGCTGGCGCGGCTGTTGCGATCGCAGCGAAAGGCTGAGGGCCGATCAAATCAACTGTTGGCAAGCCGCAGCTCCCATTGAGTCCGATCGACAATTTCGTATTGTCGATCAGTGACTTCAGTGAGAACCAAAACATGTTACGTGTTCTGTCGAGTTTGTTCTTCACGCTGCTCCTGACGCTCGCCGCATTGCCGGCGCGGGCGCAATTTCATGAGCCGGAGACGCGAAACATCGGCCATCAGGGCATGATGCTGCACGAAGACTATCATGCCAAGGGCAGTTGCCCCCGGCTCTGCGCGAAGGAAGGCCTGCGATGGACCGGACGCTGGACGCGAGAGAGTTGCAACTGCGCCGTCGCCTATCGGCCGCGTCGCGGCGGCAACGAATGGACGTTGTGTGCCCGCGAAAACGGCGTCTGTCAGTTACCCTATCCTGCGACAATATCTTACGGCGCCAATGGTCGCTTCGCGCGCAAGCGCTTTGGACCCGGAGCCGTGCGCTGCAGCAACAGCGTGTTCGGCGATCCACTGGTCGGCGTCGGCAAATCCTGCTTCATCAACCGAGATTGATGCAGGCTCAAGGATCGCGGCGTCGAGGGTTCGACGCCGCCGCCCGCTGTTTCAGATAGCCGCCGTGACGACGATCTCCACTTTGTAAGCCGGATTGGCGAGCTTCGCCTCGACGGTGGCGCGGGCGGGCTTGCCATCAGCCGACACCCAGGCTTCCCAGGCCGCGTTCATGTCGTTGAACGTGCCGATGTCGGTGAGGTAGATCGTCGTCGTCAGGAGCTTCGTCTTGTCGGTGCCGGCCTCGGCGAGCAGACCGTCGATGATCGAGAGCACCTCAGCCGTCTGATCCTTGACGCTGCCGCTAGCGGCCGTTTTGTTCGGCACCTGACCGGAGACATAGGCGATGCCGTTATGGACGACGACTGCGCTCATGCGCGGGCCGGGCGAAATGCGTTTGATGGTCATGGGCTTCTCCAAGGTTCGGATCGAAACGAGTCCGGATGACGTCGTGGCCCGACTTAACCGGAGTTGCGTCGCCGATCCAGCCTGATCCGTTGAATCATGCTGCCAAAACGCCAATGGCCGGACGAAGTCCGGCCATCAAGCGTTGCAGGCAAACAAGCTGCAGACAGCGTCTGGTCAGTTCATCGTCGGGATCGAGAACTCGGCACCGTCCTTGATGCCGCTCGGCCAGCGCGAGGTCACCGTCTTGGTCTTGGTGTAGAAGCGGATCGAATCAGGGCCGTGCTGGTTGAGATCGCCGAAGCCCGAGCGCTTCCAGCCGCCGAAGGTGTAATAGGCGAGCGGCACCGGGATCGGGATGTTGACGCCGACCATGCCGACCTTGACGTTGGACGCGAAATCGCGCGCTGCGTCGCCATCGCGGGTGTAGATCGCGACGCCATTGCCGTATTCATGATCGTTGCAGAGGCCGATCGCCTCGCCATAGGTTTCGGCACGGACCACCGAGAGCACAGGCCCGAAGATCTCTTCCTTGTAGATGCGCATGTCCTTCGTCACGTTGTCGAACAGGCAGCCGCCGAGATAATAGCCGTTCTCGTAGCCCTGCATCTTGAAGCCGCGACCGTCGACGACGAGCTTCGCGCCCTCGTTGAGGCCGATGTCGACATAGGAGCGTACCTTATCGAGATGCGCCTTGGTGACGAGCGGGCCGTAATCCGCGCCAAGGTCGGTCGAGGGGCCGATCTTCAACGCCTCGACGCGCGGGATCAGCCGCTTCATCAGTTCATCGGCGGCCTTCTTGCCGACTGGCACCGCGACCGAGATCGCCATGCACCGCTCGCCGGCCGAGCCGTAGCCCGCGCCGATCAGCGCATCCGTCGCCTGATCGAAATCGGCATCAGGCATGATGACCATGTGGTTCTTCGCGCCGCCGAAGCACTGGGCGCGCTTTCCGGTCGCGCTGGCGCGGGTGTAGACATATTCGGCGATCGGCGTGGAGCCGACGAAGCCGACGGCCTGGATGTCGGGATCATCGAGAATGGCGTCGACCGCGACCTTGTCGCCATTGACGACGTTGAGCACGCCGGCCGGAAGGCCCGCCTCGATCATCAGTTCGGCAAGGCGCATCGGCACGCCGGGATCGCGCTCGGAGGGCTTGAGGATGAACGAATTGCCAACCGCGATTGCCGGCGCGAGCTTCCACATCGGGATCATGGCGGGGAAGTTGAACGGCGTGATGCCGGCAACCACTCCCAAAGGTTGCCGCATCGAGTAGATATCGATGCCGGGGCCTGCACCTTCGGTATATTCGCCCTTCATGAGGTGCGGGATGCCGCAGGCGAATTCCACGACCTCGACGCCGCGCTGGATGTCGCCCTTGGCGTCCGGGATCGTCTTGCCATGCTCGCGCGCCAGAATATCGGCCAGTTCGTCATTATGCTTGGCGATGAGCGCGAGGAAATTCATCATCACACGGGCGCGGCGCTGAGGGTTGGTCTTCGCCCAGCCGATCTGTGCCTGCGCGGCGTTTTCGACGGCGGCCCGCAATTCTTCCTGGCTGGCGAGGTCGACGGTCGCGCGCACCGAGCCGTCCATGGGCTGGAACACCTCCGCCGTGCGGCCTGACGTGCCCTTGACGTGCTTGCCGCCGATGAAATGGCCGTAATGGATCATGGTGCGCTCCTCTTGCTTGTTCTTTTCCAGATTGCTTCTGTTCTAGCCCTTTTTGTTTTTGCACATCAATGCAATAGATTGCTCATGTAATGTGCAAAAATATGGGAAGCACTCGTCATGGACTGGAGCAACTTTCGCATTTTCCTCGCAGTCGCCCGCGCCGGTCAGTTCGTGGCCGCGGCGAAGCAGCTCAAGATCGATCACGCGACCGTCGGCCGCCGCATCACCGCGCTGGAGCGCTCGCTGAATGCACGACTGTTCGAGCGCCGCACCACTGGCGTGTCCCTCACTGCGGCCGGAACCAAGCTGCTTGCCTCGGCCGAGCGGGTGGAGAGCGAACTCCTGCAGGTGCAGGCGGAGCTGACGGACACCGACATCGAGCTTTCCGGCACGGTGCGCATCGGCGCACCGGACGGGCTCTCCACCTATTATCTTGCACGCAGCTTCCGCAGCTTCGCCAAGCGTTACCCCGCCATCACCATCCAGCTCGTGCCGATGCCGCAGGCGATCCCGCTCGCCAAGCGAGAGGTCGATATCGTCATCGTGCTCGAAAAGCCGGAGGCCGGCCGTTTCATCACGCGCAAGCTCACCGACTATTCGCTCGGACTGTATGGCGTGGAGAGCTATTTTGCAGACCATGGCCGGCCCGCCAGCGTGGAGGCGCTGCACGAGCACCGTCTCGTCGGCTATGTGGAGGATTATGCCTATTCCTCCGCGCTCAACTATGTGCGCGACCTTTACGGCGATGCGCCGACCGCATTCGAATGCGCCAGCGCAGTCGGGCAGTTGGAGGCGATCAGGGCCGGCATCGGGCTCGGCGTCGCGCATGACTATATCGCCAGGCAATATCACGATCTTCAGCGGGTGCTGCCGGAGCGGCGCGCGACGCGCAGCTACTGGATCGTCGTGCATGAGGATCTGCGGGATCTTGGCCGCATCCGCGCCGTTTACGAGCATTTGGTCGACAGCATCCAGGAAGACCGAGGCATGTTCGTGAGGACATGACGTTTGCTGCCGTGCAGCAAGGCATGGCGACAAAGCGCGCCGCCAGCAAAAAAAACCCCGCCTTTCGGCGGGGTTGGGGTTCAGTTTCGTTCGGTTCGGGGAGGTATATCGGTCGTAAACCCCGCTGCCCGTCTTAGGTTCCCGCGCGCCGTCGTAATTTTCGCCGGCCGCAGATCAGCTCATTCAGCGGCAATAGCCGTCGGCTTCGATCCATGGAACTGGTCGGTCTCCGTCGAGCCCGCCATGGCGGTCGTCGAGGACTGGCCACCGGAGATAGCCGTCGCCACGGCGTCGAAATAGCTGGTGCCGACTTCGCGCTGGTGGCGCACGGCGGTGAAGCCGCGATCCTGCGCCGCGAATTCGCGCTGCTGCATTTCGGAGTAGGCGCCCATGCCGCGCGTCGCATAGCCGTTCGCCAGCTCGAACATCGAGAGATTGAGCGAGTGGAAGCCTGCGAGCGTGACGAACTGGAACTTGTAGCCCATCTCGCCGATCTGCTCCTGGAAGCTTGTGGCTTCGGCGATCGACATCTTCTTCAGCCAGTTGAACGAAGGCGAGCAGTTGTAGGCCAGGAGCTTGCCCGGATGCTTGATGTGCATTTCGCGGGCGAACTCGCGCGCCTCGCCGAGGTCTGGCTCGGAGGTCTCCCACCAGACCATGTCGGCGTAATCAGCATAGGAGATGCCGCGCGCGATGGCGTGCTCGACCGAATGACTGTTGCCCTGCGCGAGGTGGTAGAAGCCTTCCGAGGTGCGCTTGCCGGAAATCCACTTGGCGTCGCGCTCGTCGATGTCGGACGTGATGAGCGTCGCTGAATGCGCATCGGTGCGGGCGATCACCATCGTCTCGACGCCCATGACGTCGGCCGCAAGGCGGGCTGCGTTCAGCGTACGGATGAAGGTCTGCGTCGGCACGAGAACCTTGCCGCCGAGATGGCCGCACTTCTTTTCAGATGCGAGCTGGTCCTCGAAATGGACGCCGGCTGCACCCGCCTCGATCATCGCCTTCATCAATTCGAATGCGTTGAGTGGCCCGCCGAAGCCGGCCTCTGCGTCGGCCACGATCGGTGCGAACCAGTAGGTGCCGGTGTCGCCCTCCATCTTGGCGATCTGGTCGGCGCGGCGCAGCGCGTTGTTGATGCGCTTGACGACATCAGGCACGCTGGAGGCTGGATAGAGCGACTGGTCCGGGTACATCTGGCCGGCATTGTTGGCGTCCGCCGCCACCTGCCAGCCGGAGAGATAGATCGCCTCGAGGCCGGCCTTCACCTGCTGCATCGCCTGATTGCCGGTGAGCGCGCCGAGCGTGCGTACGAAGGGCCGCTCATGAAGCAGCTTCCACAGCCGCGCAGCGCCGAGCTTGGCGAGCGTATACTCGATCGTGATGGAGCCCTTGAGGCGCTCGACGTCCGATGGAGTAAAGTCGCGCTTTATGCCCTTGAACCGTTCGGTGGTCGTCATAATCGTCTCTCTTTACATTTGTTGACAGCGTTTGTTCAATCAAAAGCCAACCGAAAAGGCAAAGACAATCGACAAATCAATCTGCAAGCTTGAGAACTGTAATTTTAATGACATTTGACAAATTGTGAATTGTGAATATTGTGACAGATTGTTAGGAGATTCCTTGTGAAATCGATCCGCATTGGCGGCAAGCTGCGCCGTATCCGTCAGGACAAGCATCTCAGCCAGGTGCAGATGGCGCAGGAGCTCGGCATCTCACCCTCCTACCTCAACCTGCTGGAGAGCAACCAGCGCCCGGTCACCGTTCGCATTCTCCTCACGCTCGCCGAGCGCTTTGCGATCGACATTTCCGATCTCGCCTCGGAGACTGACAACCAGCTCTCGACGGATCTGATGGAGGCCTTCTCCGATCCGTTCTTCGACGATCATGACGTCAAGGCGAGCGACATCAAGGAGATGGTGGACGCGCTGCCCGCTCTCTCCCGCGCCGTGCTCGAGCTTTACAAGAATTATCGCCGCACCCCGCAAAGCGATGCCGCCAATCCCGGAGAGGATGGCAATGACGGGACGCCGCCCGGCATTCCCTCCGAAGAGGTCAACGACTTCCTGCACAAGAAGCTCAACCATTTCCCCGAGCTCGAGCGGGCGGCGGAGTCGCTCTGGGTCGAGCATGGTTTTGCGCTCCATACGCTGGGGCAGGATCTGTCGCGGCTGCTCAGCCAGACCTACGCCGTGGACGTAGACATCGTGCCTGCGCAGCAACTCGGCGGCATGCTGCGCTCCTATAATCCGCTCACGCGCAAGCTCATGCTGTCTGAAATGATGCCGGTGCCGAGCCGCACCTTCCAGCTCGCCTACCAGATCGGCTTTCTCGCCTTTCGGCGCGAAATCGAGATCGGCGCGTCCGGTGGCAAATTCACGACGCCGGAGGCCGACGCGCTGGCGAGGTCTGCGCTCGCGAACTATTTCGCCGGTGCCGTCATGGCCCCCTATGAGCGCTTTCTCGCGACCGCAAAGGCGACGCGCTACGACCTCACAATCCTGCGCCGTCGCTTCGGGCTGTCCTTCGAGCAGGTCTGCCATCGCCTGACGACGTTGCAGCGCCCAGGAGCGGAAGGCATTGCGTTCCATCTCATCCGCGTCGACATCGCCGGCAACATCTCGAAGCGCTTCTCGGCTTCCGGCATTCATATCGCCCGCTTCGGGGCGGCATGCCCGCGCTGGAACGTCTACGACGCCTTCGCGACGCCCGGCATGCTGCGCGTGCAGGTGAGCCGCATGCCGGATGGCGCATCCTTCTTCTGCGTGGCGCAGACGGTGACGCCGGCAGGACGCACCACGATGCGCGGCAGCCTGCCGCAGCGCGTCGGCACGCTATCAATCGGGCTTGGCTGCGCGCTTCATCACGCCAAAGACATGGTCTATGCGGATGGTCTCAATCTCGACGATCCGCAGATCGTGACGCCGATCGGTGTTTCCTGCCGCACCTGCCCGCGCGACGACTGCACGGACCGGGCGATGCCTTCGATCCACCAGAAGCTTGAGATCGACGAAAACCGGCGCGGCCTCTCGACCTATGTCAGGCCGCGGTGACCATCCTCAGTCGATCGTCACATTGATGCCGAGCGGCTTCCACTCGCCATCGGACCGGATGAAGCTCAGGCGATACTTCACGTTCTTGGGTTTGGTGTCGAATGCGCCCATCATCCGCATCACGCCGTCGCCATCGATGGCCGTCTCCGTCGACGGCACGAGGGCCTGCGCGACGATCGCGTCGATCTCGATATGCTTCTCGGCAAACTCCTTGAAGGTTTCCTTGAGCTTATCCGGGCTGAACTGATCGCGGAACGGCTTTGAGAGCTTGGCGTGAAGCACGTTGTAATTGCCCGTGATGTTGGCGTCGTTGAACGTCATCAGCGTGGTCTTGGCGAGGATCTCCTGCCCGAGGGCGGAAGGAACGGCCTGGGCCAAGGCCGCACCCGAAAGCCAAAGGACGGGAAACAGGAAAGCGGCGGCAGCGACGACGCGCTTACCGGAATGGTCGATCGACATGAGACGGTCCTTGTGCGCTGGAGGGCTAGGAACCTCTCGCATGTCGAAGGCCGGCGCGATAGGGCCAGCCTGCGTGCGACGTCGATTGAACGGTGCGACACACATGAATTCATGAAGATTGGTTGTCTCGCACGCGTCCAAGCGCCGGCTCAGGTGCTCGTCGGCGTCATTTCGCCGACGCGAGCGCCATGTGTCTGCCCCGCTCCATCGTCGCCAGCATGCCGATGATGCGCCCGAGACTGGCCTGACGATCGTCGCTCATCGCGGCATCATGGTCGAGGCAAGTGCCCATCGTTGCGGCCACGATCTCGGCGATCGGCTGCCGCGTCGTTGCCGCAAGGCTCATCGCCTGATCTTGCAGGCAGCGGGTCACTTTCTTGCGCGCCGTCCAGTGGTCGTGCGCCCCATCGACAAGCGGGATCGGTCCCGTCGGAAGCGTGTGATCGATCTCGGGCGCCTGACGCTGCACCACGCCGCTCGATAGCGACACGGTCGAGATCGGCGGTTGACCAGACGCCGAATGGGCGGTCAGCGCAAGCGCGCATCCAACCATGACGGAAGCTCTTGACCATTCAACACCAAGGACACGCATCGCACCATCCTCCGCTTTATCTGTTGCGATGCTAGAACGCAGAGCTTGCGCTCCGGTTACAAAGCAGGATGAAGATTTCGCGCATGTTTTGCCGATGATTGTCCAGACTTCTCTGCAAGCAAGATTGTTGCCTTTATGTTGCACTGCACAAAAGTAATTGCTGCGGTTATGTTGCGCAGCAATTCGCCAATCGATCACCCCGTTTCCAACCCGACCCAGATCGCCTATTCTTCGAAAAAACGATCACGAACGAGGAGACCCACATGCTTGGCGACCGCAGTTGGGATGAGTGGATCGCGCAGTATTCGCTCAGCCATCGCAACGGCATCAATCGCGCCTGCCACACGCTCGGCATTCCGATGATCGCAGTATCGATTCCGCTTTTCGTTGCGGCGATTTTCGTCACCGGCCTTTGGAAACCGGCGCTGGCCTTGTTCGTGATCGGCTGGGCGCTGCAGTTTGTCGGCCATATCTTCGAGGGCAAGCCGCCGGAGTTCTTCAGCGACTGGCGCTTCCTGTTCGTCGGCCTTCGCTGGTGGTTTGCCAAGATCAGGGGCAAGGCCTGAACCGTCAGTCCGCGCGGATGAGCTCCTGCTTTCTGCGCAGGAAGCTTCGGATCGCCTCATCCTCCGCAAGTCCAATCGCCGTTCGGTAAGCGGCCCGAGCCTCTGACGCCTTCCCGGCCCGGGCCAGCAGATGTGCTCTTGCCGCCCAATAGGGCTGGTAGGTGCGCATGGCGTCGGCATCGAGCAGATCGAGTTGTTGAAGCCCGTCTTGCGGGCTCACGGCCTCGCCATGCGCTGCCGCGCGGCTGACCAGAATGCCGGCTGCCGGTGTGCCCGCCGCCAGCAGATCGTAGAACAGCATGAGAGCGCGCCACTCCGTACGGCCCGTCCGCAGGCGCTGCGCATGCACTGACTGGATTGCCGCCTCGAGCTGGAAACGGCCGAGCTGCGCCGCCCTTGCGGCGGTCAGCATGTGCGCTTCCGCCTCTGCGATCATCGGAACAGACCAGAGCGCCGTATCCTGCTCGGCGAGCGGCACGAAACTCCCATTCGCCGAGCGCCGCGCACGCTTGCGCGCCTCGCAATGGAGCATCAACGCGAGGAGGCCGCGTGCTTCCGGATTCTGCGGCAGCAGGTCGACCGCCATCCGACCGAGAAACAGCGCCTCCTCGGCAAGGCCCTTGCGCTTGGCGTCCCCGCCGAGCACATCCTCCCAGCCGGCGCCGTAGGCAGCATAGATCGCAACCAGCACCGCATCGACGCGCTCGGCGAGATCATCGGCCTCCGGCATTTCGAAAGGGATGAAGGCGGCGCGGATCTTCGCCTTAGCGCGCACCAGCCGCTGGGCCATGGCGCCTGGCGGCGCGAGGAACGCTGCGGCGATCGTTGCCGCCTCCATGCCGAGCACGCTCTGGAGCATCAGCGGCGTGCGGATGTCGGGATCGATCGCCGGATGCGCGCAGACGAAGAGGAGGTTGAGCCGGCGATCCGGCACCGGATGCGCCAAGCCGTCCATCTCTTCGCCGAGCAGCGTCAGCGCGGGCTCGGCCTCAGCCCGCACCTTTTCATGGCGTCTTGCATGGCCGAGGGTGCGGCGCGCCGCCGTCAGCAGCCAGGCCTCGGGGTTCGCTGGAACACCGCGGTCCGGCCAGGTTTCGAGCGCCGCGCGGAACGCGTCGGCCAGCGCGTCCTCTGCGCCGGCGATGTCCCGCGAGCGCGACGACAGATAGGCGACGAGCCGCCCATAGGAGGTGCGCGCGACCCGCTCGGCGATGGCGCGCGCGGTGGTTTCCATTGGTTCTCAGAGCGCCGGTGGCGGCGGCAGGACAGGACGGATCTCGGTCGAGCCATAGGAGGCCGAGGGGCTGCGAGCCGCCCATTCGAGCGCGGCGTCGAGGTCGGGCACGTCGATGATGAAATAGCCGCCGAGCTGTTCCTTGGAATCCGGGAACGGCCCGTCATGGATGATCCGCTTGCCGTCCCTGATCCGCAGGGTCGTTCCCGTATGAGGCTCCTCGAGACCGTTGCCGCTGATGACGATGCCAGCGCCGTTGAGTGCTGCAATGTAAGCGCCCCACGCGCCCCAATAGGCGGGGCCTTTCTCCGGGTCGTTGCGCTCCGCGAACTGTTCCTGCGGCTCGGTGAAGATGAGCATATAGTGCATGTGATATTCCTTTTTCTCGACTGTAGCGTTCGGGCGCGGCAAGAAAAGCGTTTTACAAGCCTGACCGCAGACGAGGAGCTCATGCTCCCAGACCTATGAGCCGCGACTTGGCCCGCGATCGACAGTGACCACGAAAAAAATGCGCGGCTTCCAAACCTCGACGCCGGCGACGCGTCTTGCTAAGGCAAAGCCGCCAAACCGCCTCGAAGGACCACCGCCCGTGCCGCTTTCCAAGCTCGACCAGTTGAAACGAGTCACGACCGTGGTGGCAGACACCGGCGACATCGCCAGCATCGAAGCCTACCGGCCGACCGACTGTACGACGAATCCGACGCTCATCCTGAAGGCGGCGCAGATGCCGGCCTATGCCGACTTTGTCGACGAGGCGGTGAGCCATGTCACCCGGCAGGGCGGCAGTCGCAAGGCACGGATCGCGGCGGCGTGCGACCGGCTTGCCGTGACGTTCGGCACGGCGCTTTCCAAGCTCGTTCCGGGGCGTGTCTCGACCGAGGTCGATGCCGATCTTTCGTTCGATACGCAGGCGAGCATCGCCAAAGGCCGCGCCATCATCGCGGATTACGAGGGCCGTGGTATCGGGCGCGAGCGCATCCTCATCAAGATCGCAGCGACGTGGGAGGGCATCAAAGCCGCGGAGATCCTCCAGCGGGAGGGCATCGACTGCAACCTGACGCTACTTTTCTCGCTCGAACAGGCAATCGCCGCGGCGCAGGCCAAAGCCTATCTCATTTCGCCCTTCGTCGGCCGCATCCTCGACTGGCACATGAAGGCGACAGGCCAGACATACACAGCCGAGACCGATCCCGGCGTCGTTTCGGTCCGCGGCATCTTCGAGCACTACAAGGCTCAGGGCTATGAAACCGTGGTGATGGGCGCATCCTTCCGCAACATGGGCGAGATCGAGGCGCTTGCCGGCTGCGACCGGCTGACGATCGCGCCTGCCCTTTTGCAGCAGCTCGCCGAGGATGACGGCCCGCTGCCGCGGAAGCTCGATGCCACCGCGGTGAGGCGCGCGGACGCTGCCGAGCCGATGCTCAACGAACCGGCTTTCCGCTGGGGACTGAACGAAAACGCAATGGCGAGCGAAAAGCTCGCCGAAGGCATACGCGCCTTTGCCAAAGACCTCGACGCGCTGCGGACGATGCTGGCGGCCCGGATTCCGGATTGACGCCCAAGCGGGTTCTGTCTCATTCATCCGTCTCAACCGAAAGCTAAACACTGCCAGACTGGTCTTCGCTGCAGCTTCTTCCGACGGGCGTCGCACCGCCGCTTGCCCTGCTGCTTGTCGCTGTCTCGTTCTTCACCTCCGCGCTGACCGCAGCCTTCGGCATCGGTGGCGGCGTCGCGATGCTGGGCGCGCTCGCGGGCTCAGTCTCCCCTGCCATCGTCGTCGCGGTCCATGGCGTCGTTCAACTCGGCTCCAATGCGGGCCGCACGATCATCCAGCGGCGCTACGCCGTCTGGCCGGTGGTGGCGCGCTTTGCGATTGGCAGCATCGTCGGCATCGCGCTTGGCGCCTATGTGTTCACGGCGTTGCCGGAACGGGTGCTGCTCGGCGTGCTCGGGCTGTTCATCCTTGCCATGGTCTGGCTGCCCAAACCGCGCATTCCCGGGCTTTCCACCGCCGGCGTGCTGGCCGGCGGGGCGATCTCGTCCTTCCTCACCCTTTTCGTCGGCGCGACCGGTCCGTTCGTACAGTCGATCTTCGTGGCGCTCGGCTTCGACCGCAAGCAGATCATCGCGACCCACGCCGTCTGCATGACCATCCAGCACGGGCTGAAAGTCATCGCCTTCGGCGCGCTGGGCTTTTCGTTCCGTGAATGGCTGCTGCTGCTCATCGCGATGATCGGGTCGGGCTTTCTCGGAACCTGGCTCGGCACCAAGCTGCTGGAGCGCCTTCCCGAGCGCCTGTTCCAGGTGCTGCTGAAAGCGATCCTCAGCATCATCGCGCTGGATCTGCTAAGGCAAGCGCTCGGCTGGACCTTCCGGTAAGGCCGGTTCCCGATCGGATTTCGATTGATGGGCGGTCGATCGGCGTGTCATCTTTGCGGTGAACAAGCGCGAATGACGGCGCGATCGAAGGGTGGAAATGAATGGCACAGGACAAGATCGCGCTGGTGACCGGCGCTGGCACGGGCGTCGGCAAGGCAACGAGCCTCGCGCTTCTGGCCGCCGGCTATAGCGTCGTGCTGGCCGGCCGCCGCAGGGAGCCGCTCGACGATGTCGCCGCCCTGGCGCCCGACCCCGGCAGAGTTCTTGCCGTGCCGACCGATGTCGGCAAGCCGGCCTCGGTGAAGGCGCTGTTCGCCGCCACCAAGGAGCGCTTCGGCCGGCTCGATCTCCTGTTCAACAATGCCGGCGTCGGCGCGCCGGCAATCCCGATGGAGGATATCACCTTCGAGCAGTGGCAGGCGGTGGTCGACATCAACCTGACAGGCTCGTTTCTCTGCACGCAGGAAGCGATCCGCATCATGAAGGACCAGAGCCCGCGCGGCGGACGCATCATCAACAACGGGTCGATCTCGGCGCACGCGCCGCGCCCGACGTCCGCGCCCTACACCGCGACCAAACACGCGATCACGGGTCTCACCAAATCGACCTCGCTGGACGGCCGGAAATACGACATCGCCTGCGGGCAGATCGACATCGGCAACGCCGCAACCGAGATGGCGGCGCGGATGGCGACCGGTGTGCCGCAGGCCAATGGCGAGATCGCCATCGAGCCGCTGATGGACGTCAATCACGTCGCGCAGGCTATCGTGCACATGGCGAGCCTGCCGCTCGAATCGAACGTTCAATTCATGACGATCATGGCGACCAAGATGCCCTTCGTCGGCAGGGGCTGAGGCCTTGCCTCAAGCTTCGACAGCGGCCAGCAAAGGCCTGCTGGTCTGCTGTGCAGGCCTGCTCAGCATGCCGAACAAATCCTTGGGGTCGGAAGGCTCGGCGAGCAGGTCGAGATCGGAATAGAAGCCCGTCCCCTGCGTCTGGTCGTAGACGTAACGCAGCGTCGAGAAATCCTCGATCGCGAAGCCGACCGAATCGAACAGCGTGATCTGCTTGGCGGAGCGGCGGCCGGGTGCCTCGCCGGTGATGACCTGCCAGAGTTCGGTCACCGGAAAATCGGGACCCATCTGCTGGATTTCACCCTCGATGCGGGTCTGTTCCGGGAATTCGACGAACACATCGCTACGCAGCAGCACGTCACGCTGCAGTTCGGTCTTGCCCGGGCAGTCGCCGCCGACGGCGTTGAGGTGCACGCCCGCGCCGACCATGTTGTCGGAGAGGACGGTCGCGTTCGTCTTGTCGGCCGTGACGGTCGTGATGATGTCCGCGCCGATGACGGCGTCCGCCGACGATGCCGCGACGTCGATCGCAAAGCCAAGCCGCTCGAGATTATCGACAAACTTCTCGGTCGCCGCAGGATCGCTGTCGAAGACGCGCAGATGCCGGATGCCGAGCAGCGCCTTGAAGGCGATCGCCTGGAACTCCGACTGTGCGCCGAGCCCGATGATCGCCATGACGCGGGAATCCTTCCGCGCCAGATGCTTCGCGGCCAGCGCGGAGGTCGCCGCGGTGCGCAGAGCGGTGAGCACCGTCATTTCGCTGAGAAGAAGGGGATAGCCCGTACTTACATCCGACAATACGCCGAACGCCGTAACCGTGGAGAGGCCGCGGCGGGTATTGATCGGATGACCGTTGACGTATTTGAAGCCGTAGAGTTCGCCATCGCTCGCCGGCATCAGTTCGATGACGCCGTCCGCCGAATGGCTGGCGATGCGCGCCGACTTCTCGAATTGCGGCCAGCGCCGGAAATCATCCTCGATATATTGCGCAAGGCCGATGATGAACCGCTCGATGCCCACGGAGGCGACGAGCCCCGTTGCATGCTTCACGCCGACATACCGCACCATTGCCGCCTCCATGTTTCCTGCGTTCCCGAGCAGTCTAACAGCAGCCAAAGGCAGCAAAAATAGCAAACGCTTATAGATTTGATCGATCTATCTGGCAGTTTGCTCATACATATTGTACAGAACGCTATGAACACTCTCGACGATCTCGATCGCAGGCTGATCGCCGTACTGCGCCAGGACGGGCGCGCGCCGCTCTCCAAGCTCGCGACAATCCTCGGCGTCGCTCGCGGCACCGTGCAGGCGCGTCTCGACCGGCTGATCGAATCGGGCGCTGTGCTCGGCTTCACCATCCGCATGCGGCAGGATCAGGAGCCGCATGTCATCCGCGCGGTGATGATGATCGAGGTGACCGGCAAATCGACCGCCGCCGTCATCAGAAGCCTGCACCGCATCAGCGAGCTTCATGCGCTGCACAGCACGAATGGCGCGTGGGATCTCGTCGCTGAAATCCGCGCCGACAGCCTCCAGGACTTCGACCGCGTGCTGCGCGAAGTGCGCATGACCGACGGCGTGCTCAACAGCGAGACGAGCATTCTGCTGAGCTCCGTCTAAGCGCCTAGAGATCGAGCGCGAGCTGTTTTGCCGCGCGCGTCGCCCGCGCCGCCGCTATGGCGCGGCTTTTGGGCGGGTCATCCTCGTCGATCCGCCGCCGCCGGCTGCCATGCCGGTCGAAGACGCGCTGCGCATGCTCGCGATAGCCGGTCTCTCGCCGAACGATCGTGATGCGGTCTCGCGCCAGCCGCGCGGCGACTTCGTGCGCCACGATCGGCAGAGGATAATCGATTCCGAGCCGGCAGCGCGCCGCTTCTTGCGCCGCCGGGCCCATCCGCCACGGCTCCTGCAGGAAGGCGAGCGGCACCTCTCTCAGCTCCGGCAGCCAGCGTCGCGTGAAAACCCCGTCCGGATCCTGATCGAGACCCTGCTTCACCGGGTTGTAGATGCGCGGCGTGTTGATGCCCGTCTGACCCGACTGCATCTGCACCTGCGGCCAGTGGATGCCTGGCTCGTAGTCGGTGAAAAGCGCAGCGAGCCGCGTGCCGCTCGCCCACCAGTCGAGCGCGAGATGGTAGCTCGCGAACGCCATCACCATCGCCCGCATGCGGAAATTGAGCCAGCCGGTTGCGATCAGCGAGCGCATGCAGGCGTCGACGAACGGAAAACCGGTGCGGCCCGTTACCCATGCCTCGAGCGTCGGATCATCGAGGGCGGTGCGCTGCCGCGCCTTTTCGTGGAGAGGGTGAAGCGAGCGCGTTTCAAGCTCGGGCTCCTGTTCGAGCTTCTGGATGAAGTGGCAATGCCAGTAGAGGCGCGAGAGGAGGCTGTCGATCGCGGTCAGAGGCAGAGGCCGCGCTTCGGGCGCGGCTTTGGCAAGATCGGCGCGAGCGACGTGCAGACGCCGCATCACCTCGCGCATCGAGATCGCCCCGGCGGCGAGCGAAACGGATAGCCGCGAACAGGCGCTTTCACCCGTCAGCGGGCTCGACATGCCACGCCGGTAATTGGCCCCGCCGCCGCCAAGAAAGCCGCGCAGGCGCGCAAGACCGTCCTCCCGCGTACCCTGTTGCGGCTCTGCGCAGCCATCCTCCGAAAGGCCGAGATCGGCGGCGGCCGGGATCACTCCGGCTCGCGCGGGAACGGGGGTGAACCGCGCCGGCTCGCGCACCAGCGGCGCGGACATGAACGCGGCGTGCCTGCGGCCCCATTGGTTGCGATCCTTCAGGCCGCGAATGACGCCGAACTGCGGATATTCGACGAACGGAATTCCGAGGCTGCGACAGAGCCGGCGGACATGCTTGTCTCGTTCGAAGGTCCAGCCATCGCCCGTCTCCTCATGGGCAAGAAGCCGCGTGATGCCGATCGAGCCGTGGATGCGGGCCAAAATCTCCGTCACCGAGCCCACCCTCACGACAAGCGGACCGCCAAGCCGCTCAAGGGCCGAGGAGAGTTCGGCAAGCGCCGGGGCGATCGCCCGCCATTGCCGCGCCGAGGCGCTTGGCTGCCTCCAATAATCGGGGTCCGCCACGTAGAGCGGCAACACAGGGCCGGCCAGTGCGGCGTCCGCGAGAGGCTGGTGATCCACCGTGCGCAGATCCCGCTTGAACCAGACGACCTGAACCAATCCCGACGGCCTCGACGCTTTTCACTGACGATTGGTATTTGTACGTCTTTTGTTCTTACGGGGCAAGTGCGGCTACAGGCTCAGGCACACACTGTCGAGGATGCGGCCTGCAACGCCGATCCACCCCTCTCCGGTTGCGCGGATGGAAGATCAGGCCCTATGATCGCTTCGACGTTCAACGACAGACATAACAAGGGTGGAGACGACATGAAGAGACGAACGCTCCTCGGCGCGATGCTTTCGATTGGCTTGGGTGCAGCCTTCGTGAGCCCGCTCGGCATCGGCGCCGCCTCGGCGCAGGAGACCGTCAAGATCGGGCTGATCCTGCCGCTGACCGGACCATTCGCATCCGCGATCGGCCGGCATGTCGAAGGTGCCGTCCGCACCTACATGCAGCAGAACGGCGACATGGTCGCCGGCAAGAAGATCGAGGTGATCGTCAAGGACGACGCCGGCGCTCCGGAAACCACCAAGCGACTGGCGCAGGAACTCGTCACCAACGACAAGGTGCAGATTCTCGCTGGCTTCGGGCTGACGCCGCTGGCGCTCTCGGTCGCGCCGATCGCCACGCAGGCGAAAATTCCGCAGGTCGTGATGGCGGCGGCCACCTCCATCATCACGGAACGCTCGCCCTACATCGTGCGCAGCAGCTTCACCCTGCCGCAGGTCACCGCTCCGCTCGCCGACTGGGCCGTGAAGAACGGCATCAAGAAGGTCGCGACGCTCGTTGCCGATTACGGGCCGGGCCTCGATGCGGAGAAGACCTTCAACCAGCGCTTTACGGCAGCGGGCGGCGAGATCGTCGCCAATCTTCACTCGCCGCTGCGCAGCCCGGAATTCGCGCCCTATCTCCAGCGCATCCTCGATGCGAAGCCGGACGCCGTGTTCCTGTTCGTGCCATCGGGCCAGGGCGCGCTTCTCCTGAAACAGGTGACCGAGCGGGATTTTGCCAAGGCCGGCATCAGGGTGATCGCCACAGGCGATGTGACGGATGACAACGACCTCAACGAGATCGGCGACATCGCGCTCGGCATCGTTACCTCGCATCATTATTCGGCCGCGCATGATTCGCCCGAAAACAAGGCGTTTCGCCAGGCCTTCGCAAAGGCCAATGAGGGCCGCCGTCCCAATCTGATGTCGATCGGCGGCTATGACGGGATGGCGCTCATCTACAAGGCACTCGAGAAGACGAAGGGCGACACCGACGGGACGAAGCTCGTCGAGGCGATGAAGGGCGTCAGCATGACGAGCCCGCGCGGCCCGATCAGCATCGATCCCGAGACGCGCGACATCGTGCAGAACGTCTACATGCGCAAGGTCGAGCGGGTGAACGGAGAACTCTACAATGTAGAGTTCGCGACGATCGAAGCCGTGAAGGACCCGGGCAAGACGCCGAAGTGACGGGGCGCAACAATCATCATTCGGGTCATGGCCACACGCATGTCCACACATCAGACAAGTGTGGACATCACGGCCATGGCCATGAGCATGGCGGCGGGCATCATCATGCCCCCGCCAGCTTCGGGCGCGCCTTCGTCATCGGCATCGCCCTCAACACCGGTTTCGTCGTGGTCGAATTCGTTTTCGGCCTTCTGAGCAATTCGGTCGCGCTGATGGCCGATGCCGGGCACAACCTCGGCGACGTACTCGGACTTCTCGTCGCCTGGACGGCCAGCGTACTGGTGAAGCGCGCGCCCTCGGCCCGCTTCACCTATGGCCTGCGGGGCTCATCCATTGTCGCGGCGCTATTCAACGCTGTGTTCCTCTTGCTGACTGTCGGTGCGATCTCCTGGGAGGCGGTGCAGCGCTTCAGCGACCCGCAGCCGATCGCCGGCAAGACCGTGATGATCGTCGCGGCGATCGGGATCGTCATCAACGGCATCACCGCCTGGCTGTTCGCCGCAGGCAGCAAGGATGACATCAATCTACGCGGAGCTTTTCTCCATATGGCGTCCGACGCCCTCGTCTCGGCAGGCGTGGTAATCGCCAGTCTCGTCATTCTGTTCACCGGCTGGCTCTGGCTCGATCCGGTGGTCAGCCTCGCCATCAACCTCATCATCGTGGTTGGAACATGGGGGCTCCTGCGCGACTCGCTTGTCATGTCGATGGCGGCCGTGCCCAAATCGATCGACCCCGATGCGGTCGACGCGTTCCTGAAACGCCAGACCGGCATCATCGATCTGCATGATCTGCATATCTGGCCGATGAGCACCACCGAGGTGGCGCTCACCTGCCATCTCGTCATGCCCTCCGGCCATCCGGGCGACGCGTTTCTAAAAGGCCTGACAGTGGAGTTGAGGCAGCGCTTTGCGATCCATCATCCGACCTTTCAGATCGAGACCGATCCCGACAATGGCTGCCCGTTCGCGCCGGCACACGTCGTCTAGACAAGCGGAACCCGCTCAGCCGCGCGTCGCCTCATAGCGCGCCTTTGCCTCGGCGTTGGGCGGGTAGAGGCCCGGCAGCGGCACGCCGCGCTCCACCTCCGACATGATCCAGCCCTCGAAGCGCTCCTGCTCCGCGCCCTGCTTCGCCACGTCTTCGGCGAGCGCCTGCGGAATCAGCACCGCTCCGTCATCATCCGCGACGATGATGTCGTTCGGAAAGACGGCGACGCCGCCGCAGCCAACCGGCTCCTGCCAGTTGACGAAGGTGAGGCCAGCAACCGACGGCGGTGCGGCTGCGCCCTGGCACCAGACGGGCAGCTTCGTCGCCAGAACTCCTGCCATGTCGCGGACCGCGCCATCGGTGATGAGCGCGGCGACGTTTTTCTTGGCCATGCGCGCGCAGAGGATGTCGCCGAATATGCCGGCATCCGTCACGCCCATCGCATCGGCGATGACGATCGCGCCCTCGGGCATCGCCTCGATTGCGGCGCGGGTTGAAATCGGAGACGCCCAGCTTTCCGGCGTGGCAAGATCCTCGCGCGCAGGCACGAAACGCAACGTGAAGGCGCGGCCGACGATGCGACCCTGGCCTTCGCGGATCGGGCGGGCGCCGCGAACCCAGACGTTCCGCAGGCCCTTCTTCAGAAGGATCGTGGTGAGGCTCGCCGTGGTGACGCCCGCCAGCGTGGCGCGCAAATCTTCGGAGATGGGCATCGGCGTCACATTGGCCCCCAGCAGTTGGCCCAGCCGAATGTAGTTGGGGATGTTGGGCATGCGCAGACGCAGTCCTTTGAAATCATCCAGCTT
>JAIELD010000049.1 GCA_019753285.1 Beijerinckiaceae bacterium
TCGCGGTCCCGCAATTCGTGATCTCCAACTACGTCAATCCCTGGATCGTCGACATCGGCGCCTCGCTGATCTCGATGGGCGCTCTGATCCTGTTCCTCAAGGTGTGGCAGCCGAAGCAACTCTGGCTGTCGCCGGCGCTGCGCGGGCGCGATGCGCGCGGCGCGCGAGGGCGCGAGCGTGACCCTGGTCGATCGCTCGCCGCTGGTTGAGGGCGTCGGGCAGGAGATCATCGCGGCGGGCGGCATTGCCTTCGTGATCGAGGCCGATCTCGAAAGTTTTCAGGCCAACGTCGCCGTCATGCAGCAGGTTGAGGATCGGTTCGGGTGCATCGACGTGCTCGTCACCAATGTCGGCGGCGCGATCTGGATGAAACCGTTCGAGGCTTTCGACGAGGAGCAGATCGAGAAGGAAATCCGCCGATCGCTTTTCCCGACACTCTGGGGCTGCCGGGCGGTGCTACCGCACATGCTGGCGCAAGGGCGGGGTGCGATCGTCAACATCTCGTCGATTGCAACCAAAGGCCTCAATCGCATGCCCTATTCGGCGGCCAAGGGCGGCGTCAACGCGCTGACCGCCTCGCTGGCCTTTGAGCTCGGCGACAAGAATATCCGCGTCAATGCGGTCGCGCCCGGCGGCACCGATGCCCCGCCGCGCGCCATTCCCCGCAATGCGGAGCCGCCATCCGATGAGGAGCGGGCGTGGATCAGGCAGGTCGTCGACCAGACCATCCAGTCGAGCCACATGAAGCGCTATGGCAAGCTCGAGGAGCAGGCAGCCGCCATCCTGTTCCTCGCCTCCGACGAAGCGTCCTACATCACCGGGGCGGTGCTGCCGGTAGGGGGAGGCGATCAGGGCTGACCATACCTCACGGGTATCAAAATAGACGTATTCGATCCTGTCTTCGGCATGGCTGGAAGGACTACTCTCACGATCGGGAAATGAAAAAAACAATCTCAGGAGGAAGTCCATGTCCGATGTCACGAAGCCTGCCGCCGCGCTCGCCCATCCGATCCTGACGTCGGGTCTCGATCGCCGCCGTTTTCTCGCTGGAGCCGCCGGATTGGCGACGCTGGGCGCAGGCTTCACGCCATCGGCTCCGGCGATCGCACAGGCAGCGCCGCTGAAAGTCGGCTTCATGCTGCCCTATTCGGGCACTTTCGCGAAGCTCGGCAAATTCATCGATGACGGCTTCCGTCTCTATGTCGAGCAGCAGGGCGGCAAGCTCGGCGGCCGTGAGGTGGCGTTCTTCCAGGTCGACGATGAATCGAAGCCCGAAGCCGCGACCGACAACATGAATCGCCTCGTGGGACGCGAGAAGGTCGATGTCGTGGTCGGTACCGTCCATTCGGGCGTCGCGATGGCGATGGTGAAAGTTGCGCGCGATTCCAACACCATGCTGATCATACCGAATGCGGGCGTCAACGAGGCGACTGGTCCGCTCTGTGCGCCGCATATCTTCCGCTCATCCTTTTCGAATTGGCAGGTCTGCTATCCGATGGGCAAGGTCATGCACGATGCCGGCCACCGCAAGGTGGTGACCATCACCTGGCGTTATGCAGCCGGCCAGCAGATGGTCGCGGCGTTCAAGGAGGGGTTCTCGGCTGCCGGCGGCAGCGTGATAGAGGAACTCGCCCTGCCCTTCCCCGAAGTGGAATTCCAGGCGCTCATCACCCAGATCGCGACCTTGAAGCCCGATGCCGTGTTCGCGTTCTTCGCCGGCGGCGGTGCGGTCAAATTCGTCAAGGATTACGCCGCGGCGGGCCTGAACAAGACCATCCCGCTCTATGGGTCGGGCTTCCTGACGGACGGAACGATCCCCGCGCAGGGCGAAGCCGCAAACGGCATCAAGACGACGCTGCATTATGCCGATAATCTCGACAACGCCGCCAACAAGGCGTTTCTGTCGAGCTTCAAGGCCAAGACCGGGCAGGATGGCGACATTTATGCCGTGCAGGGCTTCGACGGCGCGGCGCTGCTTAATCTCGGGCTGACGGCCGTCAAGGGCGATATGGGCGCCCGCCCCGCCATGATCGAGGCGATGCGCTCCGCGAAGTTCGACAGCCCGCGCGGGCCGATGAGCTTCAACAGGGCGAACAACCCGGTGCAGGACGTCTATCTGCGCGAGGTGAGGAACGGTCGCAACGAAATGATCGCGATCGCGCAGAAATCCGTCGACGACCCAGCACGCGGCTGCAAGGCCCAGAGTTGAGCGCCCCCTCATGCCAGAGGCTGCGCGCGCCAGCCTGCGCCGTTGGCGCGGGTGACCGGCCATGAGCGCCATCACCTTCGCCGTGCAGCTGCTGAACGGCGTGCAATACGGGCTTGTGCTGTTTCTCGTCGCCAGCGGCCTGACGCTGGTTTTCGGCATACTCGGCGTGATCAACCTCGCCCATGGGGCATTCTATATGCTGGGGGCCTATTTCGCGTGGTGGATCGCCGCCTATACCGGAAGCTTCCTCATGGCGCTCATCGGCGGCGTGGCGCTCTCCTTCATGCTTGGGCTGCTGCTCGAGAACGTCTTCGTTCGCCGGCTTTACGGGCGGGACCATCTTGCGCAGGTTCTGCTGAGTTTCGGGCTCATTCTCGTCGTCGACGAGCTGCGCCAGATCCTGTTCGGCAAGGACGTCTATTCGGTGAAGCCGCCGCCATGGCTCGAAGGCTCGATCCAGCTGACCGACAACCTCTCCTACCCGGTCTATCGCCTCGCATTGTGCCTGTTCTGCCTCGTGCTTGCGGCGCTCATTTTTTACGTCATCCAGCGCACGAAGCTCGGCATGATCATCAGGGCGGGCGCGGAAAACCGCGACATGACGCGAGCGCTGGGCATTCCGTTCGACAGCGTCAACCGGTATGTCTTCGCTGGCGGCATCGCGCTTGCGGCGCTCGGCGGCATTCTCGTCAGCCCGATCTCCACCGTCTATCCCGGGATGGGCGACGGCATGCTGATCCTCTCCTTCGTCGTCGTGGTCCTGGGCGGCATCGGGTCGGTTGCGGGGGCGGCGATCGGCGCATTGCTGATCGGCCTCACCGACACCTTCGGCAAGGTGTTCTTTCCGCAAGTTTCCAGCATCCTCATCTACGTGCTGATGGCCGGCGTCCTGCTCTGGCGGCCAAACGGCATCCTCGGCAAGCGCGAGGCTTGACCACCCATGAAAGCCTCATCGCAATCTTGGATCGTCGCCATCGCCCTTGCGGTCGCCATCGCCCTGCCGCTGGTGGCGCCGACCTATTATGTCCAGTTTGCGAGCAAGGCTTTGCTGATGGGCCTGCTGGCGGTCGCGCTCAATCTCGTCGTCGGGTTCGGCGGCATGGTCAGCCTCTGCCACGCCGCGCTGTTCGGGCTGGCAGGCTATTCGCTCGCCTTCCTCACGCCGGAAGGCGAGGGCGCGTCGATCTGGCTGTCCCTGCCGGCCGCGGTGCTCGTCTCCAGCTTCGCCGCCCTCGTCATCGGCGCCTTGTCGCTCCGCACCAAAGGCATCTATTTCATCATGGTGACCCTCGCCTTCGGTGAAATGCTGTTCTACCTGCTGCATGATACCAAGATCGGCGGCGGCTCCGACGGGCTCTACATCTATCTCAAGCCTGAATTCGGCTTTGGCGGCGCAGCGCTCGATCTTGAACGGGCGTCGACCTTCTACTTCGTCGTTCTTGTCTGTCTCGTTCTTGGCGTGGCGCTTGTCTCGATGCTCGTGCGCTCGCCCTTCGGCCACGCGCTGGTCGCGGCGCGGGACAACGAGCGGCGGGCACGCTCGCTCGGTTTTCCGGTCTATCGCATCAGGCTGACGGCCTTCGTCATCTCCGGCGCGCTGGCTGGCGTCGCGGGGTATTTCTCCGCCGCGCAGTTCGGCTTCGTCGCGCCTCAACTGCTTGGCTGGCATCTCTCTGCCACCGTGCTCGTCATGGTGGTTCTCGGCGGCATGACTTCGGTCCTCGGGCCGCTGGCCGGCGCGCTTGCGATCATCGGACTCGAAGAGGTTCTGAAATCCAACTTCGAATACTGGAAGCTCATCTATGGCCTCATCGTCATGGCGATGGTGTTTGTGCTGCCGGGCGGCCTGCAGCAGCTCGCGAGCATGGTCTTGGGAGCAAAACCGGCATCGGAGGACGATGCGGTCGAGCGGGATATGACGGCCCCGCATGACGATGCGGCGACGGACCGGCTGCGCCCCGAACTGCTGCGGTCGGAGGCCAAAGCCCATGTCTGAGATGAACGACGTCGCTCTCGAGGCCAATCAACTCGTCAAGCGCTTCGGCGGCCTGATCGCGGTCAGCGAGGTCTCTCTTTCGGTGCGGGCGGGCGAAATTCACGCCGTGATCGGTCCGAACGGCGCTGGAAAGTCGACGCTGGTCAATCTGCTGTCGGGCGATCTGTCAGCCACCTCCGGCTCGATCCGGGTCGCGGGACGTGACGTCACCGCGTTGAATCCGCAGAAGCGCGCTCTCGCCGGCCTTGGTCGGTCGTATCAGAAGACCACCATCTTCGCCAATTCGACCGTGTTCGAGAACGTCCGCCTTGCCGCCCAGGCGCATGGCGGCCGGGCCTTGCGCATGATGGGAAGCGTCGCCGATCATGCCGACATCAATGCGCGGGCACACGCGGCCCTCGATCAGGTGGGTCTGTCGCACCGTGCGCCGCTCAAGGCCTGCCTGATGAGCCATGGCGAGCAACGCCAGCTTGAAATCGCCATGGTGCTCGCAACGGATCCGCGGATCATACTGCTCGACGAACCGCTCGCCGGCATGGGCCAGGCCGAAGCCGTGCGGATGATCGCGTTGATCCGCTCGTTGAAAAGAGGACGCGCCGTGCTGCTCGTCGAGCATGATATGGACGCCGTGTTCGCGCTCGCCGATCAGTTGACGGTCATGGCCGACGGAGGGGTGATCGGCTCCGGCGCACCTGCCGATGTCAGGGCCAACGCGGCCGTCCGGAAGGCCTATCTCGGCGCGCATGGCGATGAGACGGTGGACGCGGCATGACCGAGCTGCTGGCGATCAGAAGTCTGAGCGGTTTCTACGGGGCGAGCCAGGTGCTGCATGATGTGAGCTTCAGCGTGCGCCGCGGAGAGCAGGTCGCCCTTCTCGGCCGCAACGGAATGGGCAAGACGACGCTGATGAAATCGATCATCGGGCTTCTTGGCGACAGGCGCGGCGGCATCACCATCAACAAGCTCGACATGATCAACGCCAAACCCGAGGCGATCGCCCAGGCCGGCGTCGCCTATGTGCCCGAAGGGCGAGGTGTCTTCGGGTCCCTCAACGTGGTCGAAAATCTCGTCATGGCCGCGCGGGCAGGGGCCGACGGGCGGCGTGACTGGACGCTCGATCGCGTGTTCGAGGTTTTTCCGCGCCTGCATCAGCGGCGCGGCAATGGTGGCCATCAATTATCCGGCGGGGAGCAGCAGATGCTCAGCATCGGCCGTGCGCTGATGACGAACCCCGATCTCATCCTGATCGATGAAGCGACCGAGGGGCTTGCGCCGCTGGTCGCGCAGGAGATCTGGCGGACCCTCGGCGTCATCCGGGATGAGGGCATCGCCACCATCGTCGTCGACAAGGACCTTCGCAGCCTGTCGAAGATCGTCGACCGAACGGTGCTGTTGTCCAAGGGTCAGATCGTGTTCGAAGGGGCGCCGTCCGAGCTTCTCGCACAGCCCCTCCTGCTGGAAAAGCACCTTGGCGTGTAGGTCGAACGCTCGCCCTTTCAGGAACCCTTCCGCTCAACCATCCGCGGCGACTGTGATGGATACGGCGTGCGAACGGTCAAAAATGCCGGCCTCATCGAATTCGGGCGGTTTGATGCAATTCCTCATCGTTGGGCGGCCGGCTGCATGTCGTCAGCCTTCACCCGAATGCGGGCGAGGCATCGTCTGATTTCCGCCGACAGCATATCGGCGACCAGTTGGGCATTGCGCGTCAGGTTGCGCGCGCCGACCGCGACGCTGATGGATTGCGGCTCGGCGCCCGCATCGCTCACCGGAATGAAGACGAGCGAGCCATCGAGCAATTCGGATGCTACGTCGAGTTCGGACGTCAATGCGATGTAGCGTCCGCTGCGCGCCAGCATCTTCACCAGATGCAGCGAATTGGTCACCACTGATTGATCACCCTTGGCCAATAGCCAACCGTGCTTCGCATCGAGATATCGACGGATCATCAAGGCCCGGCTCTGGAGTGCGATGGGGTATCTGGCCGCTTTCTGCAGCGTCACGCTCTGGTGCCTCGCAAGCGGATGATCCGCTGCCACCGCGCAGCCGAAGGGCAGCGCGTCGCTGCTGATGGTTCTGGCATCGCGATGCGGAGGGAGATTGAAGGCGGCCACCACATCGACCTCGGACGCCATCAGCAACGCCATCGCCTGATCCGTGCTCGTGATTTCGATGTTGAGTGCGAGCGAGGGATGCTCCTGTGCGATGCGCTCGATGAAGGCAGGCAGGAAACTCGTCGCATGGCTGTCCATGGCGGCTATCCGCACCTGCCCATGAACCGTCCCGGTTAGGTGTTTCAATTCGGCTGCCAAGGACTGCAGATCCTGGCGCCAGCGCCGTCCGAGCCGAACCACCGCCTCGCCGGCCGGGGTCGGGCGCATGCCGCGCGGCAAGCGCTCGAACAGCGCCACACCGAGATCGGCCTCGAGCATCAACACCTGGCGGTTGATGGCGGAAGCGGCGATGCCGAGTTCCCGTGATGCTTTCTGAATGGAGCCGGATCGCGCCACCTGATCGACATAATGCAAGGCGGTCGGTATCAGGCGCTCGCTCACCTTGGCCTCCGATCATACGAATTTACAGTATGCATGCTTGCTCGTTCTGACATGGACGGCAAGTCGCGTCGGTGTCAGCATTCGAGAATGGCAGCAGGGGCACCGGGCGGATCCATGGGCATTCACCCACTCATCGCAGAGCTTGACCGGCTGAATGTCGCCAGCAGGGAAGCCTTCGTGGCGAGGCTCGGCGAATTATACGAGCATTCGCCGTGGATTGCCGAGCGCGCATGGGAGCAGCGGCCCTTCCGCCATTTGCGGCATCTGCACGATTGCATGCAGAGCGTCGTCGAAGCAGCGTCGCAGGACGAGAAGATCGCGCTGTTCAGGGCGCATCCCGAACTTGCTGGCAAGGAAGCGCTCGACGGCACGCTGACGGCGGCCTCGAGCGGCGAGCAGGGCCGTCTCGGGATCGATCGCCTGAGCGGCGCTGACCTTGACTGGCTATCGCGGATGAACCGCGCCTATCGTGATCGCCATGGCTTTCCCTGCATCGTCGCGCTCCGCCGGCATGCATCGCGGCAGACCGTGTTTTCCGAAATCCAGGCGAGGACCGAGCAAGGCACCGAAGCGGAGATCGCGGCTGCCATCGAGCAGATCGGCATCATCACCCGTGGGCGTCTTGCGGAGATGTTCGGCGTTCTGCAGGGGCGGCTGACCATGCATGTGCTGGACACGGTGGGCGGGTGTCCCGCAGCCGGCATGCGCTATGCGCTTCTGATCGATGAGGCGGGCCGGTGGACGGCGATCCTCTCCGGGGTGACCGATGGCAGGGGCAGGACGGACCAGCCGCTCCTGACGGATATCGATCTGCGGCCAGTAAGGTACCGCCTCGAATTCGCCGTGGCCGATTATTTCCGCGGCTCTGGCATGCAACTTGCCGATCCTCCTTTTCTTGATGTCGTTCCCATCGAATTCGGTGTGGGTGATCCGACGAGCCACTACCACGTGCCGCTCCTGTGCACGCCATGGAGCTTTTCCACGTATCGAGGCAACTGATCATGACGGGACACAGGCTTCGGATCGAGAACGTGACGCACCGCTTCGGGAGCTATCTTGCGGTCAACGCCATCGATCTTTCGGTTGCCGGTGGCGAGATGATCGCGTTGCTTGGTCCTTCGGGCTGCGGAAAATCGACCCTTTTGCGGATCATCTCCGGCTTCATCGCACAGAATCAGGGTCGCGTTCTGTTCGATGACGAGCCGGTCGACCATTTGAAGCCAAACCGCCGCGGCACGGGCATCGTCTTCCAGAACTATGCGCTCTTTCCGCATATGACGATCGCCGACAATATCGCTTATGGCCTTGAGGCACAGCGCTGGGACAAGGCTAAGATCGCGCCGCGTGTCAAGGAGATGCTCGATCTCGTGCATATGAGCCCTCTCGCCGATCGATATCCGCGCCAATTGTCGGGTGGGCAGCAGCAGCGCGTGGCCTTGGCGCGGTGCCTCGCCGTCGATCCGAAGATCCTGCTGCTTGATGAGCCTTTCGGCGCGCTCGACAAGAATTTGCGGCTCGACATGCAGATCGAGGTGAAACGGCTGCAACGCAGCTACGGCATCACGACCATCCTGGTGACGCATGATCAGGAAGAGGCGCTATCCATGGCTGACAGGATCGCCGTGATGAATCAGGGCCGGATCGAGCAGATCGCGTCGCCAACCGATATTTACGATCGTCCGGCGACGCTCTTCGTCAATCAGTTCGTCGGCAATGCAAATCTGATGACCGGCGAACTACTCGAGAGCCGGAGCGATGGCGCAACCGTGCGGCTGGCAAGCGGCGACGCGATCTCGACAGCCCCAGCCGGCGCTATGGCACTGGGGAGCCGCGTCACCGTTTCGATCCGCCCCGAGCGCCTGCGCATCGTCGCGCGCGGGGTCGAAGGCTCGCTGCCCTGCATGGTCAAGACCGTTCTGCCGCTGGGGCCCCAGGTCGTCTATGACCTCGAAACGCTCGATCGCCTACCGCTGAAGCTCATCGCGCCGCGCGATGCCGCTGTTCCGCATCACGAGGCAGGATCGACCATCGCCGTCGCTCCGGTGACACCGACATCCTATCTGGTTTTCGCCCTGCAATGACTTTGAGGAAGGAATGCACGATGCCATTCAATGATGACCGCCGAACGCTCCTGCGCGGCATGATGGCCGCGGCGGGAACCGCGACGCTGCCGCGCGCGCTGCATGCGCAGTCGAAAGCCCTGGTCGCCGCGACCTTTCCCGGAACGTGGAACGAAGTCCATCGCAGCATCCTGCTGCCGGCCTTTGCAAAGCGCACTGGAGCCTCTGCCACGCAATCGATCATCCTCGGCACGGACCAGGTTTCGCGGCTTGCGGCGGCAAAGGGTGGCCAGCCGCCCTTCGACGTTGCGTTCTTCGACAGCCCGCAGGTGCTCGATGCTGCAAAGCAAGGGCTGATTGTCGAGTATCCATCGGCAAAATCGCCGAATTTCAAGGATTTGCTGCCGGAATTCCAGGATAAATGGGGCCCGCGCGTCTCCATGCAGATCGTCGGGCTTGGCTATAATCCAACTAAGATCAAGACGCCGCCCAAAAGCTGGGATGCGCTTTGGGACCCGCAATACAAGGGCCGCATCGGCCTCACCGCGTTGAACAGCCAGCTCGGCATCGCGTTTCTCGCCGAGATCAACCGCCTGCGTGGCGGCACGGAGGATAATTTCGAGCCGGGCTTCAAGGCGCTGCGGGAGCTTCTACCCAATGTCGGCGCTGTCGGTGCCAATCTCGGCGCTTATGCGACGCTCTGGCAGCAGGAGCAGATCGATATCGCGCCCTATAATTTCAACTTCGTCCAGACGTTGAAGGGTAAGGACGTGCCGGTCGAACTCGCCATCCCCGAGAGCGGCGCGATTGGCTGGTATACGAGCATGCATCTCGTCGCTAATGCCGCCGAGCCCGATCTTGCCGTCCAGTATATCGACGCGCATCTGGACCCCGCCGTGCAGGCAGCTATGCTGAAGCCGCCATACGACGTCATTCCGACCAATGCGAAGGTCAAGCTCGAGGGCGCTATCACGACATCGATCGCAAAGAGCCATGCAGATCTTGCCAAGGTTCGCTCGTTCGATTGGGAGAAGATCAACGCCCAGCGCGGCGCGCTCGTCGAGCGCTTCAATCGCGAGATCAAGATCTAACCGGAATCGAACGCGCTCATGTCGTTTTCGGAATCGAGATTGTCACTTCCGCTCGCGGCGCTCTTCGCGGTGTTTTTCGTCGCGCCGCTTTGTGTTCTGATCGCTCTGTCTCTCGCGGACGGGATCGAGTTTCACACGCTGTCCCCCGACAATTATCTGAAATTCTTCGGTGACCGCTTCAATACGGCGATCTTGTGGGAGACGATCCTGCTCGGCGTCAAGGCGACGCTCGTGTGCCTTCTGTTCGGCTATCCCATCGCCTGGGTCTGCGCGCGGGTGAAGCCGCGCTGGCAGTCGATCATCCTGTTCCTCGTCATCCTGCCGATCATGACCAGCGTCGTCGTGCGCACCTTCTCGTGGATCGTCATCCTCGGGCGGCAAGGCGTTCTCAATCGTGTCGCCATGGGCCTCGGCCTCATCGACGAACCGATGCGGCTGCTGTTCACGGAAACAGGCGTGATCATGGTGCTGGCGCAGGTCCAGATGCCGCTCATGGTCCTGCCGATCCTCTCGGTGATGTCGAAAGCCGACACCAATCTCGAGGATGCATCGCGCGCTCTCGGCGCAGGCGAATGGCGCACGCTCCTGCGCGTGACGCTGCCGCTGTCGCTTCCCGGCATTCTCGCAGGCTGCATCCTGACCTACTCCGCCTGCGTCACGGCTTTTGTCACGCAGACGCTGATCGGCGGAGCGCGGCTGATCTACATGCCGCTCCACATTTATAGCCAGGCTGTGGGTGCGAATAACTGGCCCTTCGCTGCGGCGATATCAGTAATCTTCATGGTTGCGGTGCTGCTGGTCGTCACCGGGCTGAACCGTCTCGCAAAAATGAGCAGCCGCCATGTCGTCGCATGATCCAAATTCGATGCCGCAGGCAACCTCGGCGCCCAATCGCGCCGTGACGCCCCGGTCGTCGCAGGATTGGGAGGCAGCGTCGCTGTGGCTCGTCTTTGCCACGCTGTCGGTGATCGCCATGATCTTCCTGCTGGCGCCAAGCCTCATCGTCATCATCACGTCGTTCACCGCCTCACAGTCGCTGAAGTTTCCGCCTGATGCGCTGTCCCTGCGCTGGTATGTGGCGCTGCTCGATGCCGATCAGATGCAGCGGGCCGCCTGGAACAGCCTGATCGTCGCATTCTTTACGACGATCATTTCCGTGGTGCTCGGAACGGCGGCCTCACTGGCGATCGCGCGGAGCCGCTCCCAATGGGCGAAATTCTGCGACGTGCTGTTCATGTCGCCGCTTTTGTTGCCCGCGCTCGCCTTCGGCTTCGCCGCCCTCATCTTCATCTACAAGCTCGGGCTTCGTCCCAACCTCGTCTTTCTCGTGCTCGGCCATGTGATCGTTTGCGTCCCGTTCGTGCTGCGCACGACGCTGGCTGCGCTGACGCAACTCGATCCCGGCCTGCTCGACGCCTCCTACAGCCTTGGTGGAAGCTGGTGGATGACGTTCCGGCGCGTGACGTTGCCGCTGATCGGGCGCGGTATCGGATCGGGCGCCTTTCTGTGTTTCATGGCCTCGTTCGACAATGTGCCGGTCTCGCTCTTTCTTGCCGATGAACGGACCGAAGTGCTGCCAATCCATCTGTGGCAGCAGATCGAGACGAACCTCGATGTCAGGACCGCCGCCGCCTCCGGGCTTATCGTGATGTGCACGATGCTGCTCATGATCGTCGCCGAGCGCTTCGCCGGGTTGACGCGGCAAATGCGATGAAGAGTGTCGGTGTCATGTCTTCGTCGGTCGTCGATGGGGCGGCTTGCGATGCCTCAATAGCGGTTGAATGCGTGGGACGACGGCGCCAAAGCCGTCATCATCCAGGCTACGTTCGGCGACGGCTCGCCGCGAACCCGTCTGGAGGCATATCGGAATGGACGCTGCCGCAGCGTCTCTCGGCCCTGGCATCGGGCCGCAGCATGGATCGAGGCCGCTGAAGCGACTCCGCGTGCTCGAACCTTGCGTCATGCGGAGGATCATTGCTTGCCGACAAAAGTCTATCGACGAAAGTCGTAGAAAACGCTTGCACCAAGCCTCCATCTCGATTATAAATTGAGTAATGACGACTTTTAAGTTGTTATTGATCAGAAGTAGTATCCGATCCTTAACGCTATAAAAACAAGAATAGACTCGTTCAGCTCTTGTTAAGGACTTTGAACGCACGATCCGACATCAACTTCGGATTGTGAACATGCTGACTTTCGTACATGTAGGTTTCGGCGCTTTGATGGGTTTCCGCCTTCCGATCAAGGCTCTTTTGCCGGCTGGCGTCGCGGTCGGCATCGAAACGATTTTCCTGATCGCCAGCTTCGGATGGACGATGGGCATCGTGATCGGGCTGTCGTACTTCTTCTCTCTTCAGATCGCCTATGTCGGCGTATTGCTCGGGCGGACAATTCTCGAGGCGACAGACACGCGGCAGCGCGGTCCTGCGGCGGCGGTATCGCGGTTCGGGCGATAGGCGTCTGCGGCGCATCGCGTCGCGCGGCAGCTTTCCCGAGCATGCGGCCAGACCCTGCCGCGAGTGATTGAAACGGATTGTCGCTTCCAGCATGCTTTTGACGGGCTAAAGACGGGCCCTCGCCATCCTCAACCAGCGTTCAGCCCATCGGCTCGTCCCGGTTGCAGCTCTTTTTTTGCGTCGGCCAGTCCCTTGCGATGTCGCTTCGCGCCTTGCAGCCTCCCGTCCGGCACCGTTCCTCAAAGCGCGCGACCCAGTCAAATCGCACCCGGGATGCTTTCAAAACGCTCATATGAAGCGATAATCTGTCGCCGAAAGTTGCGTCACGCCCGTGATGCGAAGACGATCGTCTCCGCCTGCGGAGTGCACGGTCCAGATGTCGCCATCATGTGTCAGAGCCGCATCCGCGCCATATCCCGACAGCAGCAGGAGGTCGTGCTCGCCGCCGCCGGCGTCGGGGTGAAAGTCGGCGATTATGTCGAAGCCCGACCCTCGTTCATGGACGAAGGTATCGTTGCCGGCGCCGCCGAACAGCCAGTCATCGCCGCCCTTGCCGTTCAACGTCTCGCCGCCGCCGGTGCCCCAGATGCGGTTCGCTCCGTCATTGCCCGTGACCTTGATGGTCCAGGCGACGGCTTTCAGGTTCTCGACATTGTCAGGTAGCGCGAAATCCTCATAGGCCTCGACCGTGTCGACCCCCTCGCCAGCCTGTTCGATGACGGTCGTGGTGGTGCCGGCGTAGATCTTGTACGTATCGTCGCCCTTGCCGCCGATCAGGATGTCGTTGCCGCCCATGCCGTCGAGATAGTTGTTGGACGCCGTGCCGAACACGGTTTCGGAGGCTGCCGTCCCGGCCTCGATCCGGTAGGGCGCGCCGCTCACGGGCAGGGCATCCGGCAGCCGGAAATCATCGGCCGTGAAATCACCGATCAGATGGTTGCGGAAGACGAGCGTTTCGAAGCTCGACAGCGCGAGGAACGTATCCGCGCCGTGCTGGCTCATCGCTGCCCTCACCGCATCGAAGGACGAAAATGCATAGCCGTCGAGCTGGACGAGGTCGCCAGCGCCGAAATCGGTGATCACGTCGGAGCCGTCGCTCTTGGCGATGACGAAGGTGTCAGCCCCGCCGCCTCCCGTCAGCACGTCGCTGCCGCCGCCGCCGCTGAGCACATTGTCGGCGTCATTGCCGATGATGATGTTGCTCTGGAGGTTGCCAGTGCCGTTGATGGCATCGGCACCGCTCAATGTCAGATTGTCGAGATTGTCGCCGAGCGTCCAGGAGACAGTGCTGACGACGGTGTCGATGCCTGCACCGAACGCCTCCGTGATGCGAGATGCGGAGGAAAAGACGAGGTAGGTGTCGTCGCCGGCACCGCCGGCGAGCGTATCGTCGCCGCCATTGCCGCCGAGGAGATCGTTGCCGGTGGTGCCGGTGATAATGTCCGCACCGCTCGTGCCGGCGAGCACGGTGGTCGCCACGCCGCTCGCCTTCAGTCGGAAGTTCTCCAGCGTATAGTCGGGAAGCTGGTAGGCGCTGATCTGGTCGATCTTCAACTGAGACGAGACGAACGGATCGGGGTTGTTGCCGACCGATAGGTTGGCGATGAGATACATCGCCTTGTTCATGTCGGCGGGCGTCGCATAGGACGCGGTCATCTTGCCATCGACGTAGAAGGTGAGCGTGTAGGGCGTCCAGGCGACGCCATAGGCATGCGAGCCTGCAAGGTCGCCGACGATGGCGTAATCGCCCTGTGCGTTTCCGGGCACTTTGGAATGCGATCCTGAGTGGATCGCGTTCGACGCGTTGCCGAAGGTCTCGAACACGTCGATTTCCGGCGGCCAGTTATTGTCCTCGGCGAGCATCCAGAAGGCCGGCCAAGCATTGCTGCCAACCGGAAGCTCCGCTTTCATTTCGAAGTAGCCATAGGTCTGAGCGAAGGTCGCCTCGCTGGAGATCAGGCCCGAGGCGTATTTGTAGCCGCCGGCGTAGGGGAGCGCCGCATCGGGCAGCAGCGATGTCGTGATGACGAGCTTGCCGCCATCGATCGAGAACGGGTTGAGGCCGAGCGGTGTCGGCGAGAGGGTCGAGGGCAGGCCGCGGAAGGTCGGATCGACATAGATCGGGCCGGAGCCGTCCGTCGTCAGCGAATAGGCGTTCGTACCGGACCATTCGTATCTGGTGAGCCAGGTGCCGGAGCTGCCCTGATAGAGCGAGAGCGTATCGAAATTGTCCTGGAAAGTCCGCACGAGGCTTGATCGATCGAGGATGAAGGAGAAACTTGTCTCGTCGAGCGCGCTCGCCTGCATGTTCTGGAGCGTGAGCGTCTGACCGTCGCCGAGCGAGATCAGGACATTGCTGCCGACTTGCGCGATCCGTCCGGTAAGATCCGCGAAGGATTTGAAGCCGAATCCGTCGAGCTCGATCACGTCGCCATCGCCGACCGAGAAATCGCCGATGATGTCGCTGCCCTCGCCCTTGCTGATGAGGAAAATGTCGGCGCCACCCCGGCCAAAAAGAATGTCGTTGCCGCCGCCGCCGTTGAGGTTGTTGCGGCCGTCATTACCGGTGATGACGTTGTCGCGTGAGTTGCCCCAGCCGGTCGAATTCTCCGTGCCCATCAACGTCAGGTTTTCGATCGCCTGGGTCTCGTCGAGCTTGTAGCCGATGCTCGAGAACGTGATGACGGTGTCGATCCCCTCGCCTTCGTTTTCGGTGATGAGGTCGCTCTGGCTGGAAACGGCATAGGTGTCGTCGCCAGCGCCGCCGATCAGCGCGATCTTGCCGGTGTTCGCCGTGAAGTAATCATTGCCCGCCGTGCCGCGCAGCGTCGCCCCGGCTTTGCTGCTCGAGAATGATTTCGTAGCAAAGCCGGTTGTCGGCAGCGTATGCTCGAATACGACATTGTCGGCGCTGAGCGAGGCGAGCACGACGTTCTTCAACGTCAGCGTCTCTCCATTGCCGAGCGCGAGGACCGTGTCGGCCCCGAGCTGCACGGCGCTCGCGATGAGTTTTGCAAAATCGCCGATCGGATAGCCCCGTAGATCGAGGAAGTCGCCGCCTGCTCCAGCGGCAAAATCGGTGATCGTGTCGGAGCCATTGCCGGCATCGATCACGAACGCGTCGCGTCCGCCGCCGCCGGTGAGACTATCGTTGCCGTCGCCGCCATTGAGGATATCGCCAACAGCCGTGCCGACGACCCAGTCGACCGAGTTCTTCAGTTTGAAGTTCGAGGCCTGGAGGTCGGCGAGCCTCACCGATTTCAGAAGCACGAGATCGTCGCCGCCGAGGCGGATGACGACATCGTTGCCGATCTGGGTCATTCTTGTCTTCAGCGTGGCGAAGCTGCTCCAGTCGAAGCCGTCGAGGAGCAGAATATCGGCGTCGGTACCCGAGACGGCGAAGTCGGTGATGGTCTTCATCCCTTCGCCCTTCCTCACCGTGAAGGTGTCGTTGCCGCCGCCGCCCGTGAACGTGTCCGACCCTCTCCCGCCCGTGATGATGTTGTTCGCCGCGTTGCCTGTGATGATGTTGTCGAGCGCATTGCCCGTGCCGTCGATGGCGTTGGAGCCGGCCAGCGTCAGGTTCTCGAGCGATTGGCTGTTCGAAAGCTGGTAGCTGTACCAGCTCTGGACGGTATCGATGCCTTCACCGGCCTGCTCGATGATGGTGGTCGATGTCGCATCCGCCACGATATAGGTGTCGTCGCCCGTCCCGCCGGCGAGCGTGACGGTTTTGGCGTTGGCCGAAAGCTGGTCGTTGCCGGACGAGCCCAGCAGCGTCGCGCCGACGCTTGATGTCGAGATCCACTTGCTCGGCGCGGCGGATTTGCGAACCGCGGCCTCGATCAGGACATTGTCCGCGGTCAGCGCTGAAAGATTGACGAGCTTCAGCGTCAGTGTCTCGCCATTGCCAAGATTGAGGATCGTGTCGCCGTTGACCTGCCGCGCCGCCGCCATGAGCGCCAAGAAGCTGGCGACGCCGTAGCCGCGCAGATCGATGAAGTCGCCGCTGCTGCCGGGCGTGAAATCGGTGATGGTGTCCGATCCGTTGCCGGCTTCGATTATGAATTCGTCGCGGCCAGCGCCGCCGGCAAGAACATCGTCGCCGTCGCCGCCATTGATGATGTCCGCGCCGGACGTTCCCGTGATCGTGTCGACCGAGTTCAGGAGCTGGAAATTACCGGCAACGAGGCTGTCGATGCTGACGTTCTTCAAGAGCACGGCGTCGCTTGCGCCGAGCCAGATGATCACGTCGGCGCCAAATTGCGCCATCTGCGTCCTGAGGGCGGCGAAGCTGCTCCAGTTGAAGCCGATGAGTCGCACCGTGTCGGCTCCTGTTCCAGATGTCACGAAGTCGGTGATCGTCTTCATGCCCTCGCCTCTGGAGACCACGAAGGTGTCGGAGCCGCCGCCGCCCGTGAAGGTGTCCGCGCCGCCGCCGCCGCGAATGACGTTGTTGCCGGCATTGCCGGTGATCAGATTGTCGAGGCCGTTGCCTGTCGCGTCGATGGCGGCCGTGCCGGCAAGAACGAGGTTCTCGATCGACTGGTCGGCGGGCAGGACGTAGCTGTACCAGCTCTGGATCGTGTCGTTGCCTTCGCCGGCAGCTTCGATGACCGTGTCGGTCGCGGGATCGGACAGGATGTAGATGTCGTCGCCAGGCCCGCCTGCGAGGGTGACATATTTCGCGTTGGCGGAAAGCTGGTCGTTATTGATGGTGCCGGTGAGGGTCGCATTGGCCGTCGAGGTCGCCAGCCAGTTGCGGGTAGGGCCGCTCGGCGACAGCACGACTTGTCTGACGACATCGTCATGCGTGCCGATCACATCCTTGTTGACGTAGATGAAGTTGCTCTCGATCAGCTTCGATGCCTGCACGTTGAGCAAAGTGAGGCTGCCGCCATCGGGCAGGGATATGACGGTGTTCGCGCCGACCTGCTGCGCGGCGGCCATCACGGCCGCGAAGGAGACGAGGCCAAGATCGGTGAGCTGGATGAAATCTCCGTAGGCGCCAGCCGAAAAATCAGCGACCGTGTCTGAGCCTTGGCCCTTTCGGATGACGAAGGTGTCGCGCCCGCGCCCGCCCGTCAGGTAGTCGTTCGACGCGCCGCCTTCCAGTATGTCGGCCCCGTCGCCGCCGGTGACGGCGAACTGGAAGTTCCTGCCGCCAAGGTCCGAAAGCGCAACGTTTTTCAGGATGATGCCGTCTCCGTCGCCGAAATCGATGATGGTGTCCGCACCAACCTGGGTCGCCCGTGCCTTCACCCTTGCAAAATCCGTCACCGCGAATGATTTGAGGCGGATGAGGTCCATGCCGGCTCCGCTCGCAGCGAAGTCCGTGATCGTGTCGAAGCCGTTGCCCTTCGCGATGATGAAGGTGTCGTTGCCGCCGCCGCCCGTGAGGATGTCATTGCCCCTGCCGCCATCGAGCGTGTTGGAGCCCGCATTGCCCGTGATGAGATTGTCGAGGCTGTTGCCGGTGCCGGAGATGTTGCCCGCGCCGCCGAGCGTCAGGTTTTCGATCGATTGATCGCTCGCGAGTTCGAATGTCGACCAGGCGATGACGGTGTCGGTCCCTTCGCCAGCGTTTTCGATGATTCGGACCGAGGCGTCGTTGATGATGTAGGTATCGTCTCCCGCGCCGCCGACGAGCGTGACGGACTTTGCGCTCGCGGAAAACTGGTCGTTGCCGGCGGCGCCTGCCACAGTCGCCCCCGCGACGTCGGCGGACAGCCATCGTGTCGGCTTTGCCGATGCGTGGGCGCTGGATGGTGGAGGGCTTGGCGGCGGCAGCGCGTCCACCACGGGCGGTGTCACGAAGGAAAAATTGGTATCTGTCAGGTTCGCGGCAGCGACATTGCGCAGCGTCAGCGTCTCGCCGCCCGGTAAGGCTATGACGACATTCGCGCCAATTTGCGTCACGGCGCTGCGCACATCCTGCGCGCTCGAAAACTCGGTGGCAACGAAACGAAGGATGTCGCCGCCAGGGCCGGCGTTGAAATCCGTGATCGTATCGGAGCCCTGATCGCCTGTGACGATGAAGCTGTCCTGGCCAAGCCCGCCCGTCAGCAGATCGTCACCGGCGCCCCCTGCGATGAGATCGTCGCGGGTGCCTCCGGTAACCAGAAGCTTTGAAAGTAAAGAGCTTTTTTCCGACACGCCCGTCTCCCACCGATAAGATGAGATAGGGCATAACGGATACGACTAAAGTTCAACTTACGATCGATGCCATAATATTATTGATATTTTTTACTTTAGTTAACTCCGAACAAATTACTGAACGATCAGTTGTGCTCAAGTGTATCTCTGCGCGTTGCATCATTTTATCAAAAAATTAATATTTTTTCTAAGTCTCGGATATGTAAAGCATGTTTTTGATATTATGCGGCGGTGCAACACAAACTGCCTTGACCTCGCCATGATGGACGTACAAGACTGCCATCGTACCGCTGCGGTGACCGAGTGAAGGGGCCTGACAGGTTCCGGGCATTGTGGGCATTTTTCGAATTTGACGCGATGACATTGCTCTCCGGATGACCGGCATGGCGTTCGCCTGGCCGGCTCGAAACAGCATGTTCATCATCGGAGGAGAGAGCCGTGAAAATCGCGATGATTGGTTCCGGATATGTGGGTCTGGTTTCGGGCGTATGTTTCGCCGACTTCGGTCATGAGGTGCGCTGCGTCGATCAGCATGCCGGCAAGATCGAGGCGCTGAACGCCGGCAAGATTCCGATCTATGAGCCGGGGCTGGAGGCGATCGTCGCCAAGAATGCCGCCGACAAGCGCCTTTCCTTCACCACGGATCTCAAATCGGCCGTCAGCGACGCCGATGTCGTGTTCATCGCGGTCGGCACGCCCTCTAGGCGCGGCGACGGCTTTGCCGATTTGAGCTACGTCTACGCTGCGGCGCGCGAGATCGCGCATGCCTTGACGCATTATACCGTGATCGTCACCAAATCGACGGTGCCGGTCGGTACCGGCGACGAGATCGAACGCATCATCAGGGAAACCCGCCCCGATGCCGAATTCGCCGTCGTCTCGAACCCCGAGTTCCTGCGCGAGGGTTCGGCGATCATCGATTTCAAGAAGCCCGACCGCATCGTCATCGGCGCGGAGGATGAGCGCGCACGGCAGGTGATGGCCGAGGTCTACCGGCCGCTCTATCTCAACAACGCGCCGATCCTCAACATCAGCCGCCGCACCGCCGAGTTGACCAAATACGCAGCAAACGCGTTCCTCGCGACCAAGATCACCTTCATCAACGAGATGGCGGACCTGTGCGAGCAGGTCGGTGCCAATGTTCAGGACGTCGCGCGTGGCATGGGCCTCGACAACCGCATCGGCTCCAAGTTTCTCCATGCAGGCCCTGGCTATGGCGGCTCGTGTTTCCCGAAGGATACTGTCGCGCTCATCAAGACGGCGCAGGACTACGGCGCGCCGATCCGCATCGTCGAGACGGTGGCCGCCGTCAACGAACAGCGCAAGCGCGGCATGGCGCGTCGCGTCATCCAGGCCTGCGGCGGAGACGTGCGCGGCAGGACGATCGCGGTGCTCGGCCTCACCTTCAAGCCGAACACGGATGACATGCGCGATGCGCCTTCGCTCGCCATCGTCGCCGCGCTGCAGGATGCTGGCGCGTCGATCAAGGCGTATGATCCGGAAGGCATCGAACAGGCGCGTCTGATCATGCAGGACGTCGCCTTCTGCGCCAACGCATATGAATGTGTCGAGGATGCCGACGCGCTCGTGATCGTTACCGAGTGGGACGCCTTCCGCGCGCTCGACTTCCCGCGCATCAAGAGCTTGATGAAAGCGCCGGTGCTGGTCGATCTGCGCAACATCTACCGGCCGGACGACATCCGCTCGAAGGGCTTCACCTATGTGGATGTCGGGCGCGGCACTCCACAGCAGGCAGCCGACAAGCGCGACATCAAGGTCGGCGAAGCAGCCTGAGGCTGCCGGCGCGGCCGCCGGCTCGAGCTTTCCAACACGGCCGATCCTTGCCGGGATGGGCCCTATCCCCCGCAGCATGCTGCGGCCTTTGCTGGCCGGAGCCCGAGACCTCATAGGGATCAGCCAATGTCTTCATACACCAATACGGCCCTCGTCACCGGCGGCGCGGGCTTCATCGGGTCCCATCTCTGCGAAAAACTTCTGGCGCGCGGCACCAGCGTCCTGTGCATCGACAATTATTACACCGGCACGCGGCAGAACATCCTTCATCTGCTCGACGATCCGCATTTCGAGGTGATGCGGCACGACATCACCTTCCCCCTCTATGTCGAGGTCTCCAGCGTCTTCAATCTCGCCTGCCCGGCCTCGCCCGTGCATTACCAGCGCGACCCGGTGCAGACGACAAAGGTCAGCGTACACGGGTCGATCAACATGCTCGGCCTCGCCAAGCGCCTCAATGCGCCTATCCTGCAGGCCTCCACCAGCGAGGTCTACGGCGATCCGCTGGTGCACCCGCAGCCGGAGACCTATTGGGGCAACGTCAACACGGTCGGCCCGCGCGCCTGCTACGACGAAGGCAAGCGCTGCGCCGAGACGCTGTTCTTCGATTATTGGCGGCAGCACAGGCTTTCCATCAAGGTCGCCCGCATCTTCAACACCTATGGGCCGCGCATGCACCCCAATGACGGGCGCGTCGTCTCGAATTTCATCGTCCAGGCGCTGAAGGGCGAGCCGATCACCATTTTCGGGACCGGTGAGCAGACCCGCTCCTTCTGCTACGTCGATGATCTCGTCGACGGGCTGATCGCCCTGATGGACACTTCCGACGACGTCACCGGGCCGATCAATCTCGGCAATCCGGGCGAGTTCACGATGGTGCAGCTTGCCGAAGCGATCATCCGCAAGACCAATTCCCGTTCGACGCTGACCTTCAAGCCGCTGCCGACCGACGACCCGCAGCAGCGCAAGCCAGATATCTCGCGCGCCAAGGACGCACTCGCCTGGGAGCCGAAAATTCCGCTCGAGGAAGGGCTCGACCGCACGATCCATTATTTCAGGAAGCTGCTCAACGGCGGCTGAGACGGGTGGTCTGCGACGGCGCGTCTCATGAAATCCATGAGTCCGCGTCACTTTCGCCGCATTGCCGGGACGATCCTTCGCCGGGAGGGCGCTTCGTCCGACCGGAGATCAAGGGAGCGGTCATGACTGGGAACGGACTTTCGCGGCGATCTCTGTTCGCGCTCGGCGGGGCCGGCACCGTTGCAGCCGTAGCAGGGGACGCGCCGGCCATCGCCGCGCCTCCGAGCGCCTGTGCCGAAGATTACGCCGCGCTGCCGCCGCTGAAGAGGCGGCCCTCCGCTTGGGGCACGCTCTTCGGCGCGACGAGCAATGCCAGCCGCATCCCCAAGGAGCAGGCCTATTTCGCGCGCTTGGCGTCCGAAGTCGATCTCTATACGCCGGAAAGCAATTTCCAGTGGTCGCTGATGGAGACCGCGAAGGGAAAATGGGATTTTCGCACGACGGACATCGCCGCCGGGTTCGCGCGCGCCAATAAGATCGGCATGGTCGGGCACGCGCTGGTCTATTTCTATTTCGTGCCGGCCTGGCTGAAGGCGGAGACGGATGCTGACACCATCTCGCAGGCGATCAGCGAACGCGTATCGCAGACGATGGGACGCTATCGCAGTCAGATCGCGCGGTGGGACGTCGTCAACGAGCCGCTGCGCATCGCCGACGGTCTCGACGGCGATCTCCGGCGCTTCTCGTTCCAGCAGGCGCTCGGCGAAAAGTTCATCGATCTTGCGTTCGCCGAAGCCAAGCGGACCGATCCTTCCGTGCTGCTCTGCCTCAACGAGGCGGAATTCGAGTATCAGGAACCGGGGCAGCTTCGAAAGCGCGACAGCCTGCTCGCGTTGTTGAGGCGCTTGAAGGAGCGCGGCGCGCCCGTCGACGTCCTCGGCCTTCAATCGCATCTCTACGCGGACAAGCCGCTCGACATCACGGGGCTGCAGTCCTTCCTCAAGGACGTAAGCCGGCTCGGCATCAAGCTCGCCGTGACGGAGCTCGATGTTTGCGATGACAAGTTGCCCGCCGATCCCGATACGCGCGACATGATGGTCGCGGACCATGCCCGCCGGTATCTCGATGTCGTGCGCTCCAGCGGCGAGCTCGTCAGCGTGACGACATGGGGCTTCAGCGATCGTTACACCTGGCTCGACATGTGGCATGTGCGCAAGGACGGCATGCCGCTGCGGCCGCTGGCCTTCGATTTCGATCTCAGGCGAAAACGCCTCTGGAAGGCGATCGCCGACATCGTCAAGGCGTGACCGTCTATCCGGTCAACGGATGAGGTTCCGTTCGCGTAGCCGCTCTGCCACGAGCGCCGAGCCGGCACGGGTCAGATGGCCGTAATCGAACTGGATGGGTCGGCCTTGCCTGTCGAGCGTGATGCAGGCATGCCGCTCGCATAGCAGATCGACCAGCGACAGGTAGCGCGCGCCGTGCCCCCCGACGAAAGTACCCAGCGCCGCGTCGATCGCCTCTGTCTCTCGATTGCGGTTGCGTCTCACCCATTCATCATCGCCGCGCAACACCGCATCGGCGAGCAGACGTGGCAGCGGGTAGGCATATTCGACGATCGGCCCGATCACGGTGACCTTGCGCCTGGCGCTGGCCAGACGATCGAGCGTTTCGCCGAGCGCTTCGAAATCCCGCATTTTCCAGCGCGCGGCGAGGATGATTTCGTCCGGCGGAGGCTCCGTCAATGCGCGGTCGAGCGCTGCCTTCACCACGGCGTCGCAGAGCGGCAGCGCCACAAGGCTCCGGCGCCAGACCGGGGCACAGCCGCTGCCGGTTGCCTGCTCCACATTGAGCGTGGGGTTCGCGTCCTGCAGGCCGGACCAGAGATGCGCCGCATGACTGTCGCCGATCAGCAGCACGTTCCGCTTCTGCTCCGCCGCGCGAAGGCAGGCTGGATCGAGGGGCGTGCTGCTGCCGGCATCCTCGAAGATGAAGCATCGGCCCGGCCTGAGATGCGAGAAATCAACCGCTACGCTCGCCTTCAGCGCCAGCGCCTGTTCGGGATACCGGCTTGCAAAGCCGCCGCTCAGGATGGTTGCCGTTGCGGCGGCGATGAGGCAGGCCGTAGCCGCCGCGGCGCTTGCCGCGACGAGGCCGAAGCCGACGCTGCGGGAGGCGCGGCGCATCGGGCGTTCGACGAGCCAATAGGTCACGATCGCCAGCAGGAGAGCGATGGCCACGATGCCAAGCTTGGCCGAGAGATGCGCGCTGTCGCCGAAGACGATTGCGTTCTGGCGCTGGAAGACGAGCAGCGGCCAATGCCAGAGATAAAGCGAATAGGAGACGAGGCCGATGCCGCGCATGGGCAGGCAGCCGAGCGCGCGCGAGACGGGGTTGGGTGTAGCGCCGGCGAGAATGATCGCGGCTGCGCCAAGGCAAGGCAAGAGGGCTGCGTATCCTGGAAACGGCGTCGTCTCGTCGTAGGCGAGCACCGCGAGAAGGATGGCGGTGATGCCGGCAAGGCATAGCGCCGCGGCAAGGAGAGGGCTGGCCAGCGGCGTTGTCCTGCCAGGCATCGCGGCCGCGAGAGCCGCGCCGAGCCCAAGCTCCCAGGCGCGGAATGGCAGCAGATAGAAGGCGGCGCTCCGATCGAGCGGCGTCATGGCGAGGCAGAGCGCGAATGACGCAAGGCTCGTCAGGCCAAGTGCGAGCGGCAGACGGGTCGGAGCGAATTTCCAGAACGTGGCGAGAACAAAGGGCATCACGAGGTAGAACTGCTCCTCCACGCCAAGAGACCAGGTGTGGAGAAGCGGTTTGGCCGCAGCAGCCTCGTCGAAATAGCCGGCGGTTGCGTAAAAATAGACATTCGCCGCCGAGAGCGCCGCGCCGATCAGGCTCTGCGAAAACGCGATGATCTCATCCGGATAGAAGTAGCGCAGGGAAAGACACGCCGTCGCCACGAGCACGACAAAAAGCGCCGGCAGAATTCTGCTCAATCTGCGACGATAGAAATCCGCCAGTCGCAAGCTGCCGAAAGCCTGGAGATCGACCAGCAAAATCGAGGTGATCAGATAGCCGGATATGACGAAAAAGACATCGACGCCGACATAGCCGCCATGGATGAAATTGATCTCGGCATGGAAGGCGACGACGGCTCCGACGGCGATTGCCCGCAGCCCGTCAATGTCGGCCCGGTACGTCAAAGCCGTGTTTTGCATCGTCAGCCTCCGCTTGAAACTGTGCAATGCAAAAAAGGATAAGGGCCATGCAACATCGCAGGGAACTTTAGTAAAAAACTATATTTAATCGTGGGTTAAAAGTAAAAGTACCATACTTCGCGATAAGCCTAACGGAAGATGTGTCGATTTTGTGTTGCATTGCACCCAAAAAAGCCATGTTTATTGCAAACCAATGGGTTCCGGGATGAATCAACCTGACAGCACGAATTTGACGGAGGCCATCATGGACATTCGAGCCAAAGCCGTGCCTGGAAACAGCCTGGATCGTGAATATGGAACGCGGGTCGTTCCGGGCTCGCGCGACGTTTTTTCGATCGAGCAGCTTCTCGTCGTTTACAATATCATCGAGTTTTCCGTCGTCCTCATCGCTAGCTACGGCTCGGCCTCGCTCTACTGGATTCACGGCATCGGCTGGGAGCCTGAGCCGCGCGAAATCCTCGTGCCGAGCGTATTGCTTGCCTGCGCCATCAGCGCCTTGTCCCTCGCCAGCGGGCGGATGCGACCCATGCAGGAGTCGCGCGCCGCGTTTTTGTGGAACGGCGCGGTCGCAACGGTAAAGGCCTTCGCCTTCCTGATCGCAGCCTTGTTCATGGCGCGCACGCTGGACGAATATTCGCGCGGCGCGTTCCTCGCGCAGTTCGCCGTCGTGATGTTCGTGCTTCTCAGCTCCCGCTCGCTGTTTCAGTCGCTGGCCCGCCACCTGTTGGCGATCGGCCGCGTCGAGACGGACCGCGTGATGGTCGTCGGCGGGCTCGCCAATGACCGCTCCTTCCTGCACCGCATCGCCTCGCAGGGCATCAGGGTCGTTGCCGCCAATCCGCTCAGCGACATCGCCGGCGAACAGGATCAGGCCGACAAGGTGCGCGAGATCGTCGATGTCTGCCGCGCTTATTCCGTCCAGGAGGTGGTGGCGACAAAGGATGCTGCCGAGGGCGCTTTTGCCGAACTGCTCGTCGAAGCGCTTGGCGAGACGCCGACCACGATCCGGTTTCTGCCGAATGCAGTCGTTCCCTGCTGGTCGCGCGGCACGACGGACAGCTTCAAGACGATTCCCGCCGCGGTCGTCACCAACCGACCTCTGAGCGCGTTCGACCAGGCGCTGAAGCGCGGCTTCGACATCGTCGTCAGCATCATCGCGATCGTCCTGCTCGCGCCGATCTTTCTCATCGTCGGCCTTGCCATCAAGCTGGACTCCAGGGGGCCGGTCCTGTTCCGCCAGACGCGGCATGGCTACAGCAACAAGCCGATCCGGGTCTTCAAGTTCCGCTCGATGCGGGTGATGGAGGATGGCGCGGCCTTTCGTCAGGCGACGCGGAACGATCCGCGCATCACGGCCGTCGGCCGTATGATCCGCAAGACCAATATCGACGAGTTGCCGCAACTCTTCAACGTGCTGCTTGGCGAGATGTCGATCGTCGGCCCGCGCCCGCATCCGATCGCGCTCAACGAAACCTTCGCGAGCCGGATCCGCAGGTTCCATCGCCGCCACAACATCCGCCCCGGCATCACCGGCTGGGCGCAGGTCAGCGGCTTTCGCGGCGAGACCGACACGTTCGAGAAAATGGCGGGCCGCATCGAGCACGATCTCTGGTACATCGACAACTGGTCGTTCCTGCTCGACCTCAAGATCCTCGTGCTGACCGTCTTCTCGCCAAGCGCCTATCGTGACGCGCGCTGAGGCGTTGAGGCGGGAGCCCCCGAGCGTCACCGCGGGTATGGACGATGCAGCCGATCTCAACGCCTCCGGGCGGCTTCATACCGTCCATGAGGTCAGAGCGCTCGGCCTGCGCTTCCACCCCGTCAGCAAGGCGGCCCTGCTCGACCTCATCTTCATGCCGCGCGAGGCTGGCGATCAGATCATCATCGGCGGGGCTAACCTTCACGGCCTTTATGTCTATGAACGTGACGCCGATTACCGCGCGCTTCTGGACCACGAAGACACGCTTGTGATCGTCGACGGGATGCCGGTGATCTGGGGTTTGCGCCTTCTCGGCCACGATGTCAGCCGCGAGCAGCGCACGACCTGGGTCGACTGGTTTTCAGACATGCTGGCGCGGGCGGAGACGGAAGGACGCTCGGTCTTCATTCTAGGTCATTCGCAAGAGGTGCTTGACGCCGGGCTCGCCAAAGCGCGCACCGCCTGGCCGAAGCTCCGGCTTGGCGGAGCGAATGGCTATTTCGGCCTCGACGATGCACCCGCCTGCGAGCGGGTGCTCGGCGCGATCGACACGTTCCAGCCTGACATTCTCATCATCGGGATGGGCATGCCGCGTCAGGAAGCGTTCGTGCAGCGTTTCAGGGCGCGCCTCAAGGCGCCCGTCATTGGCCTCGGCGGCGCGGCCTTTGCCTATTTTGCCGGCTTCGAACCCACTCCACCGCGCTGGATGGGCCGGATGGGGCTTGAATGGCTGCATCGCCTTGCCGCAAACCCGAAGCGGCTCGTCTACCGATATCTCGTGGAGCCGCTGCCGTTGGCGGTCATGCTCATCCGCCGCGGCATGCTCGCCCGCCGTTCGTCGCGCTGAGCCTTTGCGGCAGGGCGCGGTTGTTCAGAATCCCGCCATCGCGGCGCCGAGACGCAGCAGCACGCGTGGCGTTTCACGCGGCTTTTCGCCGATCGCCCGCATGGCGAGAACGATCCCCTCGCGACGTGCGCCCTTGCGGTAGATCTGGGCCGCGCAGTAGGCCTTGAGGCTCGACGCCGATTTCAGCCTGAGCCTCTCGCGCTCATCCGCGCTCATCGCCGCCAAGACGAGTGGATGCATGAAGATCGCGTCGAGCGCCGGCTTGAAGTCCTCGTAGTGGCGATGCCTGCCCATCATGACGCTCGTCGTGTGGACACGATAATCCATCACGCGTCGCGGAACATAAGCGACCGCGCCCATGGCCGCGATACGGCACCACAGATGCCAGTCCTCGCAGAGCGACAGCTTCGGGTCGAAGCCGCCGAGGCCGGTGAAAACGTCGCGTCGCACGAGCGCGATGCCGCCATTGATGATGAAATTGCCGGCCAGCAAAGCGCGCAGGATATCGCCCGAGGGCTTGGCGCGCCGGCGCATCAAAAATCGCTTGCCGATCCGCCGTCCATCGGCCGCGATGCGTTCATAGTCGCCATAGATCATCACGGGGTCGGTTGCGGCGCTCGTAAGCAGGGCAGCCACCCCGCCCTGAACGAGCCGGTCGTCGGCATCGAGGAACAGCAGCCAGCGTGCGTCGCTGAGCAGCGCGCCGTGATTGCGCGCTGCCGAAACCCCGACGCCGGGGTTATCCGTCAGCGTTACCCGCGTATCCTGGATGCTGGCGACGACGACCCGCGTCCTGTCGGTCGAACCGTCATCGACGACGACGACCTTGCCGACCTCTTTCTGGTCGAGCGCGCTTTTCACCGCCTCGGCGACATAGGCTTCGCCGTTGCGCACCGCGATCACGACCGTAACGAGGGTCTGCCGCCCGTTGGCTTCCGTCGCGTCAACTGCCGCGTCAATTGCCATGGGTGACCTTGTATTCTTGGTAGCGCCCGCCGAACAGAGCCGCGAATTTGCCGACGACGCGCGCGCCGAGCCGCATCCCCTCGAACCGGCGAGCCGGACTCCAGCCAAGCAAAGTGAGATTGACGAGCGAGACGCCGAGCGCGCCAACGATCTTGACGCCTTCGCTCAATGGATTGAAGCCCGGCGGCCGGTGCTTGAGGTTGATCAGCGTGTCGGTGTTGCCGACGCGGTAGGCTCTCTGGATCATCCATTTCGCCGAACAGCGCGAGGTCGGCATCTCCTCGGTGACAAGCGCCCGAGCCGCCCAGGCAAATCGTTTGCCGGCTAGTTTATAGCCGAGCAGGATGTCCTTGTCCTCGCAGCCCATCAGCGCGTATTGCAGGTCGAACCACGGTCCGGGCTTTTCGCGGAAGAGCGAGGCGCGAAACAGGATGTTGCTGGTCGCATCGACAAGGTCGATCGGTCCCGTCAGAGTCTTGTCATAGTTGGGCTGATTGGCCGCGGCCACGTAATCCGGCACCGCGCTCTGGAAGACCCGCCCGACGGGACCGCCGACGACATCCGCATCGTATTCAGCCTGCACGGCGAGAAGCTCGCTCAGCCAGTCCGGCTCGGCCCATTCATCGTCGTCGATCATCGCGATGAACGCGATCGCAGGATCCGCGATCGCCTCTCGCACGATCGCGTTGCGGGTCGGGGCGATGCCGCGATCGGAGACGATGACCGTCGTCAGCGGAAACCGGTATCCTTCGGCGACCAGCCGCTCGCAAATCGCGATGCCTTGCCGTCCTTCCGCATCATTATCAGCCACGACCAAGCGGACGGGCCGGCCATAGGTCTGCGCCTCGAGCGATTTGAGGCAGCGCGTCAGATATTCGGGGCGCTTGAAGGTCGGTACGCCGATGATGACGTCACAGGACGTTGTCTCCACCATGCTGATCTCCTTCGACGGGCAGGGCTTCGCGGATGACCGAAGCGCGCGGCGATCGTTTGAACCGGTTGCAGACTGACTGAAGATATTGGCTGTTTTCTGTCGGAACGGCTTATTTTCCGATGTCCGACGGTAGAGCGGAACCCTGATCGAGCCGTTACTGGATTTGGTTGCTTTTGAACGACCGCGTTGAAGCGGCGGTTGCCATTCAACCGTCCCAGTTCACGCGTGCGAAAGCCTCGGTCATCAGAGCGTCCTCCCGCTGGCGCGTCAGATCGAGTGGCTCGCGGCTGAGCCTGTCGTACTTCCAGTTTGTGCTGATTTCACGGAAATGGCGGAAGCGGAACGAGCGGCTGGCGAGCCTTGAAGGCCACCAGCCGCCGATCTTGTGGAAATGCCACTGCGCGCGCGCCGGCACCCGGTCCGGCACGGCCGCCCATTTGGGCTGGCAGCGCATCGGGTAATGCGGCAGCACGACATGTTTCGTCTCGCGAATCTCCCGCAGTACGTGGCGGTAATCGTAGAAGCGCGGCGCGCGGTCGGGCGATCGGGGCGGAGTGACGCCTTCTATGCCGAAGACCCAATCGCCGAAAAAGGAAATGACGCCGAAGCGCGACGCCTCGACCCGGTCGAAGATCGACTCGCCGGTCGAGGACAGCACGAGTTCGTCAATATCGCAGTTGAGAACGCTCCTCGCCTTGTTGAGAAAGCGCCAGCGCGCGTCCTCGGTCGCGCCGAGCTTGGCGAAATCGCTGTCCCAATAGCGTTTCTTGCCGACGCCCGGCGGTCCGAACTTGAAGGGCCATTCGACGATGACGACATGCTCGATGCCGCCGACGGCCTCGAACGCCTGAAGCAGGTCTTCGCTCGAATAATCGGTCGAGGCGTTGTCATAAAGAAGGATCGCCGTGACGCCGTGGATGTCGCGATGAAAGCGCGCCCAGTCGAGAATCCATTCGAGCCGGTTGTTCTTCGACATGGTGAACATGGCGCGGTGTCCCGCGAAGAGATCGAGCATGCCCTCCATGATTGCGACGCTGAAATCGCCAAGCTCTGACTGGATGCGGATGGCGCGCGTGTCGTCCGGGACGTCGAGGAGGATCTGCGTCTGCCGGTCGAGCGTCAGGAATTCCGGAGCTGCCCGGCGGCCGGACGGCAGCGCGGTGAAGGTCGCCTTCTCGATTCTCGGCTGAAGGTTGAGCAGCGGCGGGCAGATCAGACGGGCGCGGCCGCTTTCGATCACGGCGTCGTAGCAGAGCGTATGACGATCGAAGCGGCTTTCGAAATCGTCGCCGCGCATCTCGACCGGCCGGGTCGGCTCGCGCAGGATCTCCGAAGTTGGCGGCAGCGATACCGCCGACGTCTTGACGATCGTTCGGGTCATCTGGAACGCGCTCCGTTCAAGCGGTCTCGAGGGCGCGACGCCGCGTCCGGCATGGACGGGACATCGGTCAAAACAACTGTTTTTCGGTATATTCGAAGCGGAAGTCGGGCGAACGCGGCATTGCGCCGAGCAGCACTTCCTTCTTCTCGCGCGAATGCAGGTCGAACTCGACACAACGCTTGCTGTGGAGATAGCAGGCCTTCACCCTGATGATCTTGGGGCAGATATTATCCGCCAGGATGACGTGGTCGCTGATGTCCTTGTTGACGATTTCGGGCCTGACCGTGCCCTTCAAGGTAATGCATTGGCGGTTCGCCGTGTCGCGGATGCGGATGATGTTGTCCTTCGCCGGACCGAAGGCATTGCTTCCGGTGGCCTCTGCAAAGCCCACCTGCCCCTGTGTTGCCAGCAGCAGTCCAAGCAAAGGCCAAACGCGTCTCATCTGTAGCAAGGCGAATCCCAATGTCCGATATCATCCTGTCTGTTTTGCAGTGCACACAAGGCCGATTGAAGGCAGCGCAGCACGAAACCCTGACGCCGCATTATGGTTTTTTTCTTGAATTGCCCAAGGCGCATTCACACCTCCAAAACGCTGGAGATCGATCATGGTCAAGAAAGTGCTAATGCTCCTCGTTCTTGCCGCATGGACCGTCTTCCCGGGCGTTCCATGGGGCTTGTCGCCAACGGGCGAAGCCGTCGCCGCGAGCCGTCCGCCCGTTCCCGGCGGAACGTCCGGGCCGTCAGGTCCGTTCGGCACCGATTGGGCGAAGTCCACCGGACAGAGCGGAACGCAGATCGAGCGGGACCGCCGCCGCGGGCTCGATCGAAGCACGACCAGACAGCCAGCTGGGCCATGCCCGCCCGGTTCTCACCGGAATTATCAAGGGATTTGCGTCCGTTGATCTCGTTTTCGCCGCAAAAATGGTCGCTTGATGTCAGGCAGTGAAGCGTAACCGGCTGGCGAGCCGGCAGCAGAGGGGCGTAGCTTGTCGTGACGATCATGGACAGAAGCCGCGCCGCGCTCGGCGCCCTCGCGAATGCCGCTCGCTCCTGTCTTGCCGCGCTCATGGCGCCAGCGCTTTGGGCGGGCGTCAGACTGCCTGCTCCGGCCCGCCTCGTCGTCCTTTCGCAGTCGCCAGCCGCAATGGCGATTGCAGCCCTGTTGCTCGTCTCGGCGCTGCTCCAGCTCATCATGCCGCTTGGCGTGCTCGCCGTTTTCATCGCCGGGTTGAGCTGGCTCGGCGCTCTCGGGCTCGGCGCCATGGCAATCCGCTCCCGCCTCCTCCAGACGCGGATCGATCTGCTGGAGGAAAAGGTGCGCGGGCTCGAGCGCGACTTGATTCGGCTGCACGACGCCGCCGAGGACCGGGTCGTCAGCAGGGTGAGGGCGCGGGACCTTCGCCTCGACGCTGCCGAATAGGCCGCATCAGAATATAAAGGCGCGATCCTCCTCCAGCACGAGGCAGACGAGATTGGACGTCGCAAACGCGCCGCAGTCGAGGTTGATGCGGTTGCTCCTGAAATCGGGCTCCCGAACCGGCGTGTGGCCGTGGACGACCCGTTTGCCGAGATTGCCCGCAAAGGAGAGAAACGGCTCGCGGATGGTGAGGAGATCGTCGCTCGCCTGCATGGGCAGCGGCACGCCCGGACGGATGCCGGCATGGACGAACAGGTAGTCGCCGATCACGACGCTCGTCTGCAGGCCGGCAAGGAAGTCGCGGTGCCGCCCGAGGCGTTCGCCGAACGTATCGGCGAGGCGGTGGAGGTCCTCGAGGTCCGTCGTCCTCGAGAGCGTGACGCCGTAGGAGCGCAGTGTTTCAAGGCCGCCATTGTCGAGCCAATGTGCGTTGGCGACCGGGTCATCCAGAAAGCGCAGCAGCATGCGCTCGTGATTGCCGGCAAGAAAGACGCAGGTCTTGTAGCGCTGCATCAGCAAGAGAAGCGCGATGACCTCGGCCGAATACGGCCCGCGATCGACATAGTCACCGAGGAAGATCAGCATCGACGCGCCCGACGCGGCGCGCATGTCCGCATCGATGCGCTTCAGGAGCGGGTGCAGCAGATCCGCGCGGCCGTGAACGTCCGCGATGACATAAATCCGCAGGCCTGACGGGATGCGCGGATGATCAGGGTCGCCCGCAGTCGATGCCGGATCGGGCGGAGCGTCAAGCGGGCTCGGCGCGGCGGCTGGCTCCGGCTCCGCCTCCTTCACTTTTTTGAGGAACGGCTTGGACCAGGCGCGGATCGCCCCACGCGCCGGGGCCTCGAACCAGTGATGCGTGTAATAGGCGACCACGAGAACGATCGGCACGAACAGAAAGCCGACCCAGGCGCCGACGTCATAGATCTTCTGGCCGAGAAGCATTTGCGTCAGGCCGGCGGCCACGATGATGAGAGCCCCTTGCAGCAGATAGACCGCATAGGAAGTCTCACCGAGAAGGCGGGACGCCATCTTCTGTCGGGGCCCGAGGGTGACGCCTGCCCCGGCGGCAAGGATGGCCGGGCTCACGAGGGCGATGAAGGCAAGATCGAGGATCGGCCGCGCCTCGGCCGGGAGGCTGACGCGCGCCTGTACCAGCGCGAGGGCGATGACGAGAAGCCCGTAGAAGACCGGCGCGGGACAGGTCCAGGGCCGTCGCAGATAGGCGCGCTGCATGATGACGCCGAGCGTGAACGAGGCGAACACCCGCGGCAATCCGGCCATGACGTTGGAAACGCCCCAGCCGAGATCTGCCGTGCCGTTGTTGACGGCATAGGCCGCGAGCGCCGCGAAGGAGACGCGGCAGATCGCGGTGAGGAAGCGCAGGCTCATCTTGGCGAGAGCGACGAAAAACACGATCGAGATCAGCATTTCGAAGAAGATCGACCAGGTCGCGCCGTTGAACGGGAAAAGCGCCTCCTTGCCATCCGCCTGGTTGAGGCTCGGCAGGAGCAGCAGGTTGAGCGCCGCGCTCTCGATGAGCGGCCCGACATGGATGTAGCCGTGATTGGCCTTGAAGCGCGCGGTCATCACCACGATGCCGATCGGCAGCATCACGACATAGAGCGGATAGAGCCGGGCAAGCCGCGCCACCACGAAATCCCGGAAGCCGATCTCCCCGGCGCGGATCGAGCCGGTGTATTTGAGGGAGAGCACGAAGCCGCTGAGCGCGAAGAAGACATCGACCGCAAGAAAGCCGCCGCTGAGCAACTGCGAGCGCAGCCCGAACATGAAGTCCGAGTGGTAGATGAGCACGACGATCGCTGCGAGGCCGCGAACCATCTCGAGCGATTCGAAATAGCGGCTCTGGCTCGTCGCCGGCGCCATGGGGCGAGGGTGCTCGCGTGCCGGCGCGCCGGTGTTTCGAGGCTCGTCATACGGGAAGGCGGCGCGATCGGTCATGAGCGCGAAAATCCCAGTTTGCGAAGGCCTGCTCCCCAGAGCTGGGTGCGCAGGCGGGCAATGTCGAGCCAATAGGCGCAGAGGCAATAGACGAGGCCGCCGACCAGCGTCGTTCCAAGCAGGGACAGCCGCGGATCGAACCGCAGCACATGCTCGACGGCAAGGCAGGCGGCCGCCATAACCAGCGCGCAGAAGCAGACCCTGACGATCAGCCGAAGCGGAATCGGCATCGGGAAGACGGGTCTGAGCAGGATGATCGAGACGAGCACGCCGACGATGTCGCCGATCAGCAATGCGTAGACCGCGCCCATCAACCCGAACATGGCGATCAGGATCACGGAGGCGAGCGCATTGACGATGAGCGTCGTCGCGCCGCAGACCACCTGCCGGACGGGTTGTTCGACGATCTGGAAGCCGAGATGCAGATAGAACTGCGCGAAGACGTTGAGCCCGCGCGACACGGCGAGGACCGGGAGCATCTCGCGCACCGGGCCCTCGAATGCGTTGCCGACGATCACGTCGGAAAAACTGTCGGAGACGAGCACGAGGCCGATCGTCGTCGGCACCATCGCCCCTAGAAACAGCTCGGCGCCGTCCGCGAGCTTCCGGCGCGCCTCGACCTTGCCGTCCGTCTTGTATGCCTTGATGGCGGTGGGGCCGAGGATGGAGGCGATGCTCGCGGCGATGATGCCGCAGATCTGGTTCGTCACGTCGAGCGCCGCGCCGAAGTGGCCGGCAGCGGCCGCACCGACCATGCTGCTGACGATGAGGCGCGAAACGGTTGAATTGCCCGAGAAGACGAGCCCGGAAAGCGCGAGCGGCAGGCCGTAGATCGTGAAGCGGCGAACGGTTTCGAGCCCGACGCTGTCCCGACGCAGCAGGTGGCGCTGCTGCCAGAGATAGAGGAGAGCGAACAGCATGAAGCCGCTGCCGATGCCGTAAAGCAGCGCGGAGCCGGCGTGGAAGACCGATGCTCCGAACACCGCGAGCGAAAAGCTGATGAGGCTGCGCGATACGCTGGAGCGCGCGAACGCGCCGGATTGGTGCCGTGCGCGCCGCGTCTCCTGCGTGATGTCGAACAGCGCCTGCGCGACCGTCATGAACAGGATCGCTCCGACGATGACGGCGGAGAGGTGAAACACGCTGACGGTGATGATGGCGGCCACGGGGAGGAGGATCACCGTCACGCCGGCGAAGCAGCGCATGACGAAGGGCAGGAAATTCGTGTCCGGCGCTTCGGATTGATAGCGGCTGAGCGCAAAGCGCAGCCAGCCATAGCAGACGTTTCCGATGAGAAAGGACACGCTCGCGCCGACCGTATAGACGGCATACTCCTCCGGCGTCAGGACGCGTGTGTAGATGCTGAACGAGAAAAGTCCGATCACCCCCGGCAGCGCAAACGCGATGAGGTAGATCAGCGCATGACTGGCCATGGTGGGCTTTTCCAAAAGGAGAGAACGCGGAGACGGCCCCGGATGGGTGAAGGCCTCGATATCAAGGTGGCTACAGGCAAACTCCTCGTGTTCAGCATATCGAAGTGTCAGTGAGCGTTCTGGTTTAAGGGCGACATTGTCCTCATGGGGGGCCGCGCGACGGCTGGCGTCGACAACTGCCTGTGCGACTTGAGGAATTCCTCATATCGAAATTTACGCAGGCCGACGAATCCGATGATCGTCAACACCCAGATCGGGTCTGCCTTGGCGAACATCAGCGATTCCGTGAAGTTTTCGAACAGGCCGAAGATCCAGATGCCGACGAAGATGCGCACCATGGGGCTCGCCTTGTCGCGGATGGCATTGAGGTTCCACAAGGGCGGGACGATGAGCGCCGCAAGGGCGATGAAGAGGCCGGGAAGCCCCGTGCCGGCCGCGATGTCGAGGAAGCCCTGATGGCCGTAGAAGGCGTTGGCGGTCCAGGTGCCGCCCATGCGCTTGGCCGGCGATTCCGGCCCGATCTGCCAGAAGGACTGGAAGCCGGAGCCGAACACCGGATGATCGCCGATATAGCTGATCAGCACCTTCCAGATTTCGACGCGGCCGGTGAAGCTCACGTCGCCGACGACCTTCTGCGCGACGAGCGCGGCGGTCTCGTTCAGAATCGAGCCGACGGTGATCATGTTCATGACGATCAGCACGCCGAGGATCGTCATCAGGTTCAGCCATGGCGATTTGTTGCGGATGAGGAAGTCGGTCAGCACCAGCACCAGCAGCATCAGGGCCGTCGGGGTCTTCGCGCCTGAAAAGATAAGGAAGACGAGTTCGAGACCGATCAGCAGCAGCCGGTAATGCAGGTGCAGGATGTTCCTCATGCCGAGCAGGATGACGATCTCGGCGACCGCGATCGCCCCGGCGATGTTCTTGTGCGCGTATTGCCCGCGCCACAGGCCAGCGAGACCCGGCTCGACGAGGTCGGAGGCGCGGTGAATCGCCTGCGCGACGAAAGCGACGAAGAAGAACTTCAGCAGCGTCTCGAACACGATCAGCGTCAGGAGAACGATCAGCAACTGCCGGTCGGTCATGAGGCCGAAGATGCAGATGCACGTCACCATGACGGAGACCATGAAGATAAGCCGGCGAAACGAAATGCCGGGATCGATGGCGAAGACGGTGGTGACGAGGAACCAGCCGAGGCATGCGAGCAGCAGAACGCCGAACTGGATCGCGATCTGGTGCAGCTTGCCGCTCACCGCGACGATGCCGAGGGAGACGAACATCAGGAATGGCCAGAGCACCTGGTTGAAGAGCTGCCCTTCATTGTGGCCGCCGGTATCGCTCTTCCAGGTGACGGAGGTCGGGTTCGGATTGATGAAGATGAAGAAGAAGATGACGATGCCGAGAAAGACGATCACCGTTTCCCATGTCACGGCTGGCTGCGGGCTCGGCAGCTTTCGTGCGATCGGCGGCTCTGGACCGGTATCGGACATGCGTTAGCGCCTGCGTGCTTTCATCGGCCCCGCGATGAGAGCCTGCATCCAGGCGGAGAGAGCCGGGACACGTTTCTTCACTGACAAAGCTGGCTTTTCGATGATGTGCCAGGATGCGAAGGCAACGCCAAAGGCGATCGGCAGGGTGAGGGCCGCGTTCCAGTACCATTCCCGCGTCTGCGGCAGATACGCGACGAGAAGTTGCTGGATCGGATAGGCGTAGAGGTAGAGGCCGTAGGAGTAATCGCCCTTGGGGCTGAGGCGCGTCAGCGGGCCGTCGCGCAGGCCGAGGAATACGGTGAAGTAAGCAACGGCGAGCGGTGCGAGGATCATGCCCGCCCCTTGCAGCGGCAAAACCAGCATGAGGAGCGCCGCCAGCGCGGCAAGACGCCAGTCGAGCAGGACCAACTCGCGATAAAGCTGCAGAAGAACGCCGGCGAGGAAGCACATGAGGAGCAGCACGGGCGGGAAGACCCAACGCTGCGACCAGTCGAGGCC
>JAIELD010000080.1 GCA_019753285.1 Beijerinckiaceae bacterium
ACCGAGAGATCGGTGCGAATGCGCAGCCCGGTCAAATGATCGCCGCGCACGGCATTGTCGACATGAATGCCGAAATGGTTGCCAGGCCCGTAGCGATTGAACAAAGGCGGAAAGATCTGGCGCGGAATGGCCGCAGAGATGAACAGCGGGCTTGCCGAGAGCGCTGACAGAACACGCTCGCCGAGCCGCCGCGCAATCTCGCCGTTCGGCGGCAACTGTTGGTTGTTCTTGACCAGCGCCGACTGTGCGCCGGCGGTCGAGCGGCCGTCCTCCCATGAGGCTGCATCCATGATGCCACGAAACTCGGCGACCTCGGCCTTGCTCAATATGTCGGGAACGCAAATCAGCATTCTGCGGCCCTCAAAACTTGGCCTGAGCCACGACCGAGACCGTGCGGCCGGGCGCGACGAACACGAACGGCGTCGCGCTCTGGTAGAAGGCGTCGTAGTAGAGTTCGTCGAACAGGTTCGTCACTGCGACTTTGACGGTGACGTTCTTCGTCAACGTCGCCTCGGTAAAGGCGTCCACCCGCCAATGCGAGGGAAGGACGTTGGCGTTCGCGGCCAGTGTGCCGCCATGAATGCGCGAGGCATAGGTGATCTGGCCGCCGATCTCGAAGGTCTCGTTGAGGCGGTATTTGCTGAGGATGTTGAACGAACGATCCGCGATATTGGCGAGCTTCAGCCCGACATTGGAGGCGAGCGCCGATTTCTCCACCTTGTCGTCGAGGATGACGACGCCGGCCGAGATGCTCCAATCGTCGGTGATCTGGCCGCTAAGGCCGAGGTCGATGCCGCGCACGCGGTAGGCTGCGCCGGCGACGATATTGCCGGCGATCGTCTCGCGGGCGTTTTCCTTGCGCGTCTCGAACAGGGCGGCGGTTGCGAGCAGGCGCTTGTTGAAAAACTCCCATTTGGTGCCGACCTCGATGGACGTGTTCTCCTCAGGGCTGAACACCTGGTTGGTGGTCGCCGTCGGCGACAGACCGCCATAGAGCGAGGACGAGGCGTCCAGCTCCGCACCGACAGGGTTCGAAGAGGTGGCATAGGCCGCATAGAGGCTGCCATTGGGCAGCGGCTTCACGACGATGCCGGCATTGTAGTTGACCATGCCGGTATTGGCGCTGACCTTGCTGCCGCCGAATTCGGAACTGATGTGGTAGTCATCGTAACGAATGCCGCCGTTGAGAATGACGACATCGTTCCAGTTCGCCGTCTCCAGAAGGTAGACCGCGTTGGTATCGACCGGGATGATCGTCGGCTGGCCAAGCCGGGTCGGGGCATTACCGAAGGCGAGCAGGTTCGGCGGGTTGAAAAGCGGGACGGTCAATGCGCCACGCCCGCTGAAGCCGCCAGGAAGCTGCTCGGACACCAGCCCCGTATAACTGTCGCGGCTGACGCGCTCGCGTGAGATTTCCACGCCGCCCACGACCGTATGCGAGACGGGCCCGGTGTTGAACTTGACGGTTGCATCAGAGACGTTGGCGATGACGTCGGTCACCTGATAGCGGCTTTGCGGATTGGCGCTGACCGTCCATAGCGCCGGGTTGCGGTTGGTGACGTTCGGTGCTTCCGGCAGCGTGCCGACATAGTCCAGCACGGAGCGGCCCAGCCGGAACTTGTTGCTGACGGTGAGGTAGTCATTGAACTGATACTGGCCGTTGATCGTGCCGATATCCTGCTTCGTTCGCTGGAAATCCCGATTGACGAAGCCGTAATACGTGTTGCGGGCGAGCCCCGTCTCCGTGAATGGCCGCAGCGCCGCGCGATTGAACGGCACGCCGAAATCCGGCAACTGATCGAGATCGGTATGAAGATAGTTCGCCGTGATCTTGAGATCTGCGGAGGGCTCGTATTTGACGGCACCGGCAAGGCCCCAGCGGTCATCGAAGACGTAATTGCGGCCTGCGACGTTTGCCTCCTGGAACATGCCGTTGAGGCGGATTGAAAAGGCCGGGCTGATGACCTTGTTGACGTCGATCGTCACGCGCTTGGTATTGTCGCTCGCGAGCGTGCCTTCGCCATTGTAGAAATCGGCGTCGCCCGCCTGCTTGGTGACGATGTTGATCGCGCCGCCTGCCGTGCCCCGGCCGGCGAAGCTCGATGCCGGCCCGCGCAGGATTTCGAGCTGTTCGGTGAAGAAGTTCTCGCGGATGCTGACGGAGGGATCCCGCACGCCGTCGACGAAGATATCGTTGCGCGCGTCGAAGCCGCGGATGAAAAAGCGGTCGCCGAATGCGTTGCCACCTTCGCCGGTTCCCAGAGTGACGCCTGCTGTGGTTCGCGCCACCTCGCGCAGGCTGGTCGCGTTCTTGTCCTCCAGCAACTCCTTCGTGAGCACGGTGACGGTTTTCGGCGTGTTGACGATCGGCTGGGAGAAGCGGTTGGAGGCAAGCCGATCCGCCTTGTAGGGCGCGGCCGGATTGGCATAGGGGTTCGCGTCCGCTAGTCGCGCCAGAATGGGAACGGCCGACGGCGCAGGCAAAGACGGCGCAACCGTCTCGGCCTGTCTCGCCCGATTGCGCAAGGCCGCCCGCGCGCTCAACTGCGCGGCTGTCGGGCGGCTGGCGGCCGGACGAGGACGCGTGACGGGCGCATCGACCGTCAACGAAGGGAGCGCTGCCGGCTGCTCCTGTGCGCTGGCGCCCGAGGCCGCACCAGCCATGACAATACAAGCCGTCGTTATACTTTGCTTATACTGCCGATTACTAAAATCGGCCTTGCTGCTGCTTTCGGGACGTGAACGCAGTGAATGCGGCTGCCTCGTAGCTTGCATGACCGATAATCCCACAAAATTCCGCCCTCGAAACATGAAAAGGCCGGAAACCATCTAATTCCGGATGGCTGATAGGATGATCCTCCAAGCGGAGTCAACGCCTTTTCAGCAAATTAACGCATTGAAAACAATATATCTTTTGTATCTGGAATAGTTATAATCTGCATATACATCCAGTTTTTAATTACTCTAATCAATATCTGAATATATAAATCTGTTATTACTGTCACTTGGCGGGTGCTCTTGGCACGTCAGCATCGAAAATAAGTCTCAATCGGCCCTCGGCGGCTTCATGAGCGAGAACAGCTCGTCTACGGTGACTTGGGCGGCGCGGCGCACATCGTCCGGCCGATCGATGCCGGCGATGCTGATCTGGTTGACCACGGCCTTCACCTCGTCGCGGAAATCCGTGAGGAACGACAGTGGATCTGGCGAGGCGTTGGCGACACGCGCAATGAGACCGGTCACCAGAATCTGGCAGGCCAGCATGCGTCCGTTGAGTTCGTCCATGAAGCACCTTCGTTTTGTGAGATGGCGCGTCCGCGCGCCTGGCGGGCGTAAGCGGAAACGCGCGCCTCTCTATACGCTTCGATGCTGAATGCAATAATCGGAACCAGAAACTCAGACTGCGCTTTCGAGCTGCTCGATCACGCCTTTGAAGGCCTTGACCAGCGGGACGTCGAGCTTCGGGCCCATGCCGCACAAAATCTCGAAGGCCTGATGGCTCGAGACGGAGTTCTGGTACGACTGGCGGCTGATGAGGTTGGCGAACCGGTCCGAAATCATCATCAGCCTCGTGAGGTCGCCGATTTCGCATCCCGACAGGCCGTTCGGATAGCCGGAGCCGTCGAGATATTCGTGATGCTGCGAGATCACGTCGAGCAGATCTTCATCGATGGAGGCCTGCGTCTCGACCATGCGCCGCCCATCCATCGGATGCTTGCGCAGGATGGCCTCCTCGCGCGGCGTGAGGGGCTCCCGCTTTTCGAGGATCTCGACCGGCACCTTGGCCTTGCCAATATCGTGGAGGAGCGCGCTCAAGGTCAGGCGCCCGATATCGTGCTTTGTGAAACCGAGCGAGCGGCCGAACGCCGCCGCTATGCCGGTAACGGCAAGCGAATGACGATAGGTGGCACTGTGATGCTCGCGCACGGCATCGAGCCAATTCTGCAGCCCGTGCTCGTCGACGCCGGCAAGCACCATGCTGTTATGCGCCTGCATGTCGGCGCGGTTGATCGGTGTGCCGGTCTTGGCGAGTTGGAACACCTTGTCGAGCGCGCTTTCACCAGCCGTCAGCGCGGCCGACAGGGTCTTCGGCTGTGAATATTTGAGAATGAGCCATTCGATCGCATCGAGGCCATTTCGCACGAAGTCGGCACGCGCGACCTCGATCACCGAGCGCAACTGCGGGCTTTGAAAAGCCGCCGTCTCGTCGATGACGATCCTCGGAATCACGCGGTCGGAATTGGCGATGAGTGCGAACTTGATGTCGATCGAGCCGTAGGGGTCGGCGATGACGACGACGAAGGTTCGGTCGCGATCAAGATTGAGCAGACCGCGTTTCAGCGATTCGACCGATTGCGCGTCGGTGAGATCCGTATCGATGACAAGGCCGATCCAGGCGAGGGCAGCGCTGCCGCGAAGGGCTGCGAAAGCGCGCGTCGTCAGCTTCGTGCAAAGATGCCGGCGCGAGAGCGCCTCCATCAACGGAAACGGAGTTTCAGCCGGCAGATCGGAGACAAATAGCAGCGAAGTCTCGCTGTTCATGTGGGGTGGCCTGATACCGGCGGGGCGGGCATGTCTTCATCCTTCTGGACGGGCGCACCGTAAATGGAAACGGTAAAAAATGACTTGAGCCCGACGAGGCAGCGCAGTGCGGCATCCTGCCGCTTACAACGCCTGCAACGTCAATCCTTTCATGAGGATAGGCCCTGTCGGACGACCGATCGGCGAGCCGTTCCTGGCCTCGAGCGTGATCTCGAACAACTGCCCGCTGCCTGGTCTCGGTAAATCCTTCAAATCGAGCCTGACGGCACGCGCCCGGTCCAAAAGCGCGACCGAAACGGGTCCACGCTCCCGGCTCGGCAGCGTCCAGACTTCGAGCGCCTTGCCGTCCGGCACCGCGATCGAAGAGAGCGGCACGAGCTCGACGGTGCCGTCCGCGAATGCATTGACGACGGCTGCTGGCACGTTCTGATCCGTCACGAGCACCGCGACGAGCGTCGGTGTCGAAAGGCGTGCGTTCCAGAGCGACGCCGCGAAGAGCGCGAGTGCAAGGCTTGCGACGGCGCCGACAAGGCCAGCCCCGCGCCAGAAGCCGAGGTTCGACCAGATGCCGACGCTCTTTTGTCGAGCGGCGTCTGCTGCCTTGGCCGGCGTCGCGGCCGCGGTCGCAGCCTCGATCCGCGTCCACAGGTCCGGCGCCGGATCGATCGGCGTCGCCGTTTCGTCGATGGCCTCGAAGCGCCGACGCCAGAAGGCGACGGAGGCCTGAAACTCGCGATTGCTCGCTTCCAGGGCGCGAGCGCGGGCAAGATCGTCGCCGTCCAGCAATCCGATCACATATTCGGAGGCGAGCAGGTCGAAATCGTCATTCATTGCAGGCATTCCCGCAACGAAAGCAGGCTGCGCCGCAGCCAGGATTTGACGGTACCGAGCGGGACATCGAGCCGCGCCGCCAATTCGCCATGGCTGAGCCCATGCGCATAGGCCATCAGAACGAGCCGCCGGCGCGACGCGTCAAGACGTTCGAGGCAGCGGCGGAGCGCATTGGCCTCCGAAAGCTTGGAGATGATCTCCTCGGGCGTGTCCTCGAGCGATTCCTGCTCGAAGGCGTCGAAATCGGCCGTGAGCTCCGAGCGAGCCTCGCCGCGCAGGATGTTGAGCGTGCGATTGCGCAGGATGGTATACATCCAGCTCCGCGCCGCTCCGCGCGCCGGATCATACCGCGACGCGGTGTTCCAGATGCTGATGAAGCTGTCATGGACAGCCTCCTCGGCGAGCGCGCGGCGTTTCAGCATGCGTTGGGCAACCGCGATCATGCGTCCGGCCTCGTGGTCGTAGAGAAGGCGCAGCGCCTTGCGATCGCCCTCGCCGCAGCGGACGAGCGCTGCTTCGAGATCGATCGTTCCGTTTATACCGACCATTCGCCCGTTCGCCCTCGAGCCCCGCGCGGCTCCTACTGTTCATACTACACAGGGAAGGCGTGGTTGGATGCAAGGATAAAGAAATATCGCCCCTGCTGCATCCGCCGGCCGAGATGGCGTGTACCCGTGATGTCGGACCAGACCGGCCGATGTTTACGGGAGAACACCATGTCCAAACTCATTCTGCTCGCCGCCGTCGCGGCGGCCACTCTCGCCACCGGCGCCAAGGCCGAGACGATTGCCGCACTGACCGGCGACGCCACGCTTCTCCATATCGATGCCAAGACCGCGAAGGTCGGCAAGACCGTCACCATCAAAGGCTTGCCGGGCGCGGTGGTCGGCATCGACGTGCGCCCATCGGACGGCTTGCTCTATGCGCTGGCGAGCGACGGAACGGTCGCGACGATCGATCTCGCCACGGGCACGGCGACCGTCAAGTCGAAGCTCGACAAGATGCTGCCGGCCGGCGTTGGCGGCTCGGTCGATTTCAATCCTGTGGCCGATCGCCTGCGCATCATTGGGACTGATGGAGCCAATCTGCGCGCCAACGTCGATGACGGCAAAGTCACGGCAGACAAGAACATCGCCTTCGCAGACACCGATGCGGGCAAGGGCAAGCCTGCGACCGTGATCGCGGGTGCCTATACCAACTCGGTGAAGGGCACGAAGGAAACCGCGCTGTTCGACATCGACGCCTCGGGCCTCTACGTCAAGCAGGCGCCGCCGAATGACGGCATCCTCAACAGCGTCGGCGCGACCGGCGTTTCGAGCAAGATCATCGCCTTCGACATCGCGACGGACGCGGCTGGCGTCAACACGGGCTGGCTCGTCGCGGACGGAATGCTCTACAAGGTCGATGTCGCCAGCGGCAAGACGAGCGGCGCTGTCAAGATCAGCGGTGCGACCGGAGCGATCCGCGATATCGCGGTTCTGCCGCAGTAAGCCCGATCGGAAACGAGAAAGGCGCGCCACGAAAGGCGCGCCTTTTCAATCAGACGGCGACGCTACGATCAGCGCAGATTGTCGAAGCTTGGCGAACCGAGTTGCGTGCGGAAGCCGCCATAGCCGTAATAGACGCCCTGTCCGATGAAGCCGGTATTGCCATAGCGAAGCGTCGGACGCTCGAACCCTGCGACTTCGAAGGTGGGGGTGCGGGTGTAGTCGTAATCGTCGACGCGCGAGCGGCGGTTGCGGACGATAACCTGAAGATACTTGCCGTCGCGGCTGACGCAGCGGTTGAACTTGTCACAGGCGGCGACGCGCTGTCCGCCGGCCGGAGCAGCGGCTGCGCTGTCAGCGCCGGCAACGGCGAGGCCAAGACCGAAGGCTGCAAGCATTGCAATATGAGATGATTTCATCGCCGTGTTCCTCGTCTTCAAAGCACGTTCGTTGCGCTGCACACCGCCCAACCGAAGCTGTTGACGATCATGCTACAAGCCAAGCGAATTGGCCACGCACGATCGCGAGAGCGGATCGTCATAAAGAGATGATCGCCCCGTTTGTCCACAATGAGGGATAATGGTTAAGCTTACGGATATAAGCAGCGGGAATGGCAACGATTTCCCGCCTGCCACAGATAAATGCGGCAATGCGCTTCCGGTTCCATAAGCCCGATGGATCACGTGATAAGCGGCGCTCAACGAGGCACCCGTTACGGGACTTGATGACGACGCCGAGGTGTCACATGGATCGACAAAGTGCGTTGTGATTGAATCACATGGCTCGTTATCCGAAGAAAGAGAATCACATTTGGCCACCGCACCGCGCATCAAAGCCACGCTCGACGCTCAGAAGCCCGGGCCTGTCATCGTCTGGCTGAGGACCGATCTGCGGCTCGGAGACAATCCGGCTTTGGAGGCCGCATGTGAGACGGGGCGCGATGTGCTGTGCGTCTTCATTCTGGAGACCGATGAGACGCTGAAGGCTCGCGGCGGGGCAACGCGATGGTGGCTGCACGGCTCGCTGCTCGCCATCGGCAGAGACATTGAGAAACGCGGCGGACGGCTCGTCCTCTGCAAGGGCGCTTCGCGCAGCCTCATCCCGAGGATCTGTAAGGCCGCCGGCGCCGCTGCGATCGTGTGGAACAGGCGCTACGGTGAGGCGGAGCGCACCTTGGACGCTGCTCTCAAAAAGCAGCTTCAAGACGACGGGCTCGTCGCCGAAAGCTTCAACAGCCATCTCCTCTACGAACCGTGGGAGGTCACGACGAAGGCCGGCACGCCGATGCGCGTCTTCACCCCGTTCTGGCGGGCGGCGCGACAGACGCACGAGCCGATGACGCCACGCCCCGCGCCGAAACAGATACCGGACGGCAAGCTCGCAAAGGTCAAGCTTCCCGATGAGGTCGCGCTCGACGATCTCGATTTGCTGCCGACCAAGCCCGACTGGGCCAGCGGGATGCGCGACGCCTGGCAGCCGGGCGAGACCGGCGCGGAGAAGACATTGCGCACATTCCTGAAGACGGGCATCGACGGATATGCGGAAAACCGCAACCTGCCCGACCGCCCCTCGACCTCGCGCCTATCGCCCTATCTCAAATTCGGCGAGATCAGCCCGCGTCAGATCTGGCATGCGGTGGACCATGCCGCGCAGAACGGCACGTTGAAAGCATCCGCCGACGACGTATCGAAGTTCCTCGCCGAGCTCGGCTGGCGGGAGTTTTCCTACCATCTCCTTTTCCATTTTCCCAAGCTCGGCAGCGAAAATTTCCAGTCCAAGTTCGACGCCTTTCCCTGGGCGTCCGACACGGCGCATCTCAAGGCGTGGCAGCGCGGCCGGACGGGCTATCCGATCGTCGATGCCGCGATGCGTCAGCTCTGGGTCACCGGCTGGATGCACAACCGCATGCGGATGGTCGCGGCGTCGTTTCTCATCAAGCACCTCCTGATCGACTGGCGCGAAGGCGAAGCCTGGTTCTGGGACACGCTGCTTGACGCGGACCCCGCGAGCAATACCGCAAGCTGGCAGTGGGTCGCAGGTTCCGGCGCGGACGCAGCACCCTATTTCCGCATCTTCAATCCGATTTCACAGGGGCAGAAATTCGACACGGAGGGCAATTACGTGCGCGAATTCGTGCCCGAGCTTGCAAAGCTGCCGGCTAAATATATTCATAATCCATGGATCGCGCCGAAATCGGTCCTGGACGCCGCCGGTGTGACGCTTGGCGAGACCTACCCTCATCCGATCGTCGATCATGATCGCGCGCGGCAGAGAGCCTTGGCGGCATTCAAGTCCATCGGCACGATCGATGCGTAACTGATACGACTGGCGCAAGCCAATGGCTTGCGGGGGAAACAGGTTCGAGAGTTGATGCGTATCGCAATCATAGGCACCGGCATCGCCGGCAACACGGCTGCCTACTGCCTGAGCCAGGCCGGGCTTGGCCATGTCGTCACTGTCTACGAGCGCGACAAACGCGTCGGCGGCCATTCGGCCACCGTCGACATCGATTACGATGGAACGCCGATCGCCGTCGATACCGGCTTCATCGTCTATAACGAGCACAACTACCCGAACATGGTCGCGATGTATCGGCATCTCGGCGTCGAGACGCAGGTCTCGGATATGAGCTTTTCGGTCTCGATCGATCAGGGCGCGTTCGAGTGGGCGGGCAAATCCGGCAGCGCGGCGCATGTGCTGAACGGGCTGTTCGCCCAGCGCCGCAACGCTCTAAGCCCGCGCTACTGGAGCATGCTTGCGGAAATCCTCCGTTTCCAGAAGCAGACGGTCGTCGATCTTGAAAGCGGATTCCTGGCGGATATGGGCCTCGGGCAATATCTTGCAGCGCGGGGCTTCTCGGACGCGTTCCGCGACCGCTACATCGTGCCGATGGGCGCGGCGATCTGGTCCACGCCGGCCAAGCAAATGCTCGACTTTCCCGCAACGAGCTTCGTCTCCTTCTTCGACAATCACCGCCTGCTCCAATGGGACCGACCCATCTGGCGCACCGTGACCGGAGGCAGCCGCCAATACGTCGCCAGGCTCACCGCCGGCTTCAAGGACCGGATCAGAACGGGCGTTGGTGTCGTCGGCGTGGAGCGCGAGGCGGACGGCGTGCGCGTGATCGACGATCGGGGCGGTACTGAGCTGTTCGATCAGGTCGTCATCGCAGCGCATGCGCCAGACGCGCTCGCCATGCTGCGCGATGCGAGCGTTGAGGAGCGCGCGCTGCTCGGGGCGGTGCGGTACCGCTTCAACGACGTGTATCTGCATCGCGACACGCGGCTGATGCCAAGGCGCAAGGCGGCATGGGCAGCGTGGAATTTTCTCCAGGAGAACGATGACGGTAGCAAGGATGTCGCCGTCACATACTGGATGAACAAGCTGCAGGGCATCGACGCCAACAAGCCGCTTTTCGTCTCGCTCAACCCGCCCTTTGCGCCGGACCCGGCGAAGGTGTTCGGACGCTACGCCTACGATCACCCGCAATATGACCGGGCTGCGCTCGCGGCGCAGCAAAGCCTTGAAACCATTCAGGGACGGGACCGTATCTGGTTCTGTGGGGCATGGACCGGGTACGGCTTTCACGAGGATGGCCTCAAGGCAGGCTTGCTCGTCGCGAAAGGCCTTGGTGCCGTCCCGCCCTGGGAGACCACAATGCAGACGACGCCCGTTGATGCAGGATTTGCCGAGGCAGCCGAGTGACCATGAGTGACTTGCCAGCCGCGACGATGTTTCCACCGCCGGAAGGCGTGGCCTGGATCTATTCCGGGCGGGTGATGCATGCCCGATTGAAGCCGAAAGCGCATCGCTTCAATTATGGCGTCTACAATCTGCTGATCGATCTCGACCGGCTTGACGAGGCGAACCGCCTCTCGTGGGCCTTCTCCGTCAACAGCCTGAACATCTTGAGCTTTTTTGAACATGATCACGCTGCGCCGGGCGAGCCGGGGGCGCGCGCCCAGGCCGATCGGTTGCTGCGCGATGCGGGTCTCTCGACGCGCGCAGCGCGTATCCTTCTGCTCTGCTATCCGCGCGTTCTCGGCTTCGTGTTCAATCCGATCTCGGTCTATTTCGCCTATGACGCCGAGGACCGGCTGACCGCGCTGATCTACGAAGTGCGCAACACCTTCGGCCAGCGGCACAGCTATGTCGCGTTGGTGGAGGACGGGCAATTGACCGAGGCCGGCCTGCGGCAGGAGCGCGACAAGCGCTTCTACGTCTCGCCCTTCATGGAGATGCAGCAGCGCTACTGCTTCCGCGTGCTGCCGCCCGGCGAGCGGCTGGCGATCCGCATCCTCGAACATGATGCGCAAGGCCCGATCCTCGCCGCGACCTTCCATGGCTGGCAGAAGCCGCTCGGCACGCCAAGCGTGCTGGCAAGCTTCGTATCCGTGCCCCTTCTCACGCTGAAAGTGGTTGCGGGCATCGTCTACGAGGCAGCCAAGCTCTGGCTGAAAGGACTTCGGCCAACGCCGCGTCCCGCGCCTCCCGAATTTGCAAGCTACAACGACCTGAAGAGATGAACGTTTCCATGTCTCACCACACGCCAGTCGCACAGCTCGTTCCGGATCCTGCCGGCGAACAGAACCTGCCCATCGTCGTCACGCCCGACAATGTGAAGGCCCTGACGAAGGACCTGCCGATGGTTGCGCAGCAGGCTTTCCTGCTCGCGATCCGTTTCCAGCATGGCAGGCTCGACGTCGAGCTGCCGGATGGACGGACATTCCGCTGCCAGGGCGACCTTCCCGGGCCGGAAGCCATTTTTATCGTCAAGGATTGGGGTTTCGCCAAGCGGCTCGCGTCGCAGGGCGATATAGGCATCGCCGAGGCCTATCTGCGCGAGGAATGGGACAGCCCGAACGTCACGGATTTTCTGCAGCTCTTCTGTGCCAACCAGCACATCATCACGAGCCTGCTCGAAGACCGGCCATTCGTGCGCCTCTGGCAGAAACTGCGACACTGGATGAACCGCAACTCGAAATCCGGCTCACGCCGCAACATCCATGCGCATTACGACCTCGGCAACAGCTTCTACGCCTCGTGGCTCGATACCTCGATGACCTATTCATCCGGTGTGTTCGCGCCCGGCGACAACGACCTGAGAGCGGCCCAGGACCGCAAATACCGCCAGTTGATGGAGGAGACGCAGATCGGCGCGGACCACCACGTGCTGGAGATCGGTTGTGGCTGGGGCGGCTTTGCGGAATTCGCGGCGCGCGAAGCCGGCTGCAAGGTCACGGCGCTGACGATCAGCCTGGAGCAGTTCAACTTCGCGAAAAAGCGCATGTTCGAGGCCGGCCTCAACGAGAAGGTCGAGATCAAGTTGCAGGATTACCGCGACGAGAGGGGCATTTACGATCGTATCGCCTCGATCGAGATGTTTGAGGCGGTCGGTGAGCAGTATTGGCAGACCTACTTCGGACAGTTGCGCGATCGGCTGAACAGCGGCGGCATAGCAGGGCTGCAGGTCATCACGATCCAGGATCAGCTATTCGACGGCTATCGGCGCGAAATCGACTTCATCCGGCGCTATGTCTTCCCGGGCGGGATGCTGCCCTCCCCCACCATCATGCGGTCGATGGGCGAGAAGTTCGGCTTCTCGCTCGCGACCGAGAAAGTCTTCGGCCATGATTACGCCGTGACGCTGGCACACTGGCGCGACCGATTCCGCAGCGCCTGGCCGGACATGACCAATCTCGGCTTCGACGAGCGCTTCCGCCGTCTGTGGGAATATTACCTCGCCTATTGCGAGGCCGGCTTCAAGGCCGGCAGCATTGACGTCCGGCAACTCGTCTACGTCAAGAATGGCTGAGCCAGCCGGCGAACAGAACGCCGTCCGCCTGCTGGCCTATGCGCTTCCGGCGCTGCCGCTGGCGGTTCTGGTCATTCCCTTCTACGTGATCGTCCCGACCTTCTACAACGCGCTCGGCCTGCCGATCGCAGCGGTTGGGTTTGCGCTGCTGATCATCCGGCTGCTCGACGCCCTGATCGATCCCGCCGCCGGTTTTCTCGCCGACCGGGTGCGCAGCCGGTTCGGCCGGCGCAAGACGCTGTTTCTTGCCGGCATTCCGCTGACGACGCTGGCGGCGGTCAAGCTGTTCATGCCGCCCACCGGCATGAACGATACGAGCTATCTGCTGTTCTGGGGCATCGCCGTTTCGATCGGCTGGACGATCGCACTCGTGCCGTATCAGGCTTGGGGCGCCGAGCTTTCAACGAGCTATGCCGGCCGCAACCGCGTCACGGCCTATCGCGAAGGCATCGCCTTCATCGGCACGCTGCTGGCCTTGAGCGCACCTGAAATCGTCAAGCAGGTCTATGGCCTGACGACGGAGCAATCGATCGCGCCGACGCTCGAAGTGTTCGCCTACGCGATCGCGATCATGCTGCCGCTGTTCGGGCTTCTCGCCTTCGTGGCCGTGCCGGAGCCGGTCGATCGTTCGACCGCGCGGCTCGACCTCAGGGCGAGCCTTGTCGCGATGGCGTCCAACAAGCCGTTCGTGCGCCTTTTGATCGCCTTCCTGATCAACGGCCTCGCCAACGGCCTGCCGGCGACGCTGTTCCTGCTCTTCGTCTCCGAACGATTGCAGATTGCGGCGGATGGCGGGACGTTCCTCATCGTCTATTTCGGCGGCGGGCTCATCGGCATCCCGTTCTGGCTTTGGCTCGCCAACCGCACGAGCAAGCATCGATCCTGGTCGATCGCGATGCTCGGCGCCTGCGCCGCCTTCGTCTTTGCGCCGATGCTGCCGCCCGGCAGCGTCACGGGGTTCATGCTGATTTGCGCCGTAACGGGCCTTACGGTCGGTGCGGACCTCGCGCTTCCGGGTTCGCTCCAGGCCGATGTGATCGACCTCGACACCGCCGCCAGCGGAGAGCAGCGCTCGGCAAGCTATCTCGCCGTTTGGGGCCTCGCGACCAAGCTGGCGCTGGCGCTTGCCGTCGGCATCGCGTTTCCGACGCTTTCGGCATTCGGGCTGGACCCTGGCGCCGGCCAGCGAACGGACGCAGGGCTTCTGGCCCTCGCCCTGCTCTACGCCGGCCTGCCCGTCGTGCTGAAGCTCATCGCCATCATGCTGATGTGGAACTTCCCGATCGATCGCGCTTCTCAGGAAGCCGTACGACGCTCGATCGCGGCGGCCGGCGCACGAGGCGCCTCGACCACCGCTGAGCCCGCCGCGCGGCTTACTTGACGGTGATCGTGATCTTCTCGGACGCGACCGGCGTCTTGTGCGGAATGTGATTATTGTCGCCGATGAGGAGCTGGAGCGTGTGCTTGCCCGGCTTCAAATCGAGCACGGTCTCGGTCTGACCGCCGCCGAAATGCCGGTGGTTGTCGTCGAGCGAGAGCGGATATTCAAGATCGTCGCCTTTCGGCAGATCGGCGTCGACGAGGATATGGTGGTGGCCGGTCTTTTCCTTCTCGACACCCGCCGGGGCGATGCCCATGCCCTTGAGGCCCATCACCACGCTGACCTTGCCCGTGATGACGTCGCCATCTTTCGGCGCGATGAAATAGACCTTGGCGTCGGCAGGAAAAGGCGCGGCTGCAGGTTGAGCCGTCGCGACGGAGCTCAAGACTCCTACGGAAATCGGCAGCAAAGCGGTCATGATCGTCAAGCGATGGCGTTTCGTCTGCATGGGTCCACCCTTTCTAAGTATGGTTATTTTCGCGTACCGGTCGTGCGGCCGACCATCCAGAAATACAATGGATAGGGCAACAGGTTGACGACCTTCATCAGCCACGACAAGCGCCGCGGATAATGAATTTCGAAGCGGTCTTCGGCAAAGCCGTCGACGGTGCGTTTTGCCGCATCCTCTTCCGTGACCAGAAACGGCATCGGAAAATCGTTTTTCGCCGTCAAAGGCGTCGCGACGAAGCCTGGATTGACGAGCTGCAGCTTGATGCCCAGCGCGTCGCAATCGAATTTCAGCGCCTCGCACGCATTGATTACTGCGGCCTTGGACGCGCCGTAAGCTGCCGCCTTCGGCAGGCCGCCATAGCCCGCGACCGATGCCGTCACCGCGATCTGTCCGCGCCCACGCAGCGCCATGGCCGGCAGCACCGCCGCAAGGCCGTTGAACACGCCCATGACATTGACATCCATCACCTGCCTGACGGCAGCAAGATCGATATTCGGCGCGCGGATGTATGGCGCGATGCCGGCGTTGAAGAAAGCGAGCGCGATCGGCCCATGAACGGATGCGATCGTCTCGGCAACCGCTGCGAGCACTTCGGGGTTGGTCACGTCCGCAGGATAGGCGACGATGCGGCCGAGAAGGCTTTCCGCTTCCAGTGCGAGAGAGGAAAGTTCGTCTTCCCGACGGGCCGTGGCGGCAACGATCCAGCCCCGTCGCGCCAGCTCGAGCGCGACGCTTCGGCCGATGCCGGAGCTTGCCCCGGTGACCCAGGCGCAACCATCGGCGGGCAAGGCATGCTGCGGTTTCAAATCCGTGTTCCCGAGCGCTGCGACCGATATGCCGCCGAGACTGCGAACGGCGATAGGCGCGCGGCGTTAATGGCCGAACACCGCCGTGAACAGGCGGCCGATCGGCCCGGTCAGACGCACGGGCGCGTCCGTGACGGCAAAGCACAGGCAATCGCTCTCGACGCCGGCGCGGGGAGCATGATCGATCTCCGCATCAGCGATCGCCACATCGCCGCGCGCATACGTGCCGTTGAGATCCGAGAAGGAGCCGTCGAGCACGAGAGTGACCTCCGCGCCGTCATGCGTGTGCGAGAGCATCTTGCGGCCGGCCCTGATCCACAGCAAGGAAGCCTCGTAGCCATCCTTCGTCTCGATGTGAAATTCCTTGAGGCCAGGCATCTTGGTGCGCCAGCGAATGTCGTTGAGGTCGCTGCCGATGTACCGGCGCAGCGGCAGGGGCAGAGCATGACGTGCCGCAGAGGACGGCGCGCTTGGCGCAATGACCGCGTTGAAGATCGCGTCAAGCCGTGCGGACCTCGCGCGCTCCTCGAGCGCCTCGACCTCGGCCGCCTCGATCTCAGCGGCGATCAACGCCTCGAGCCCGTGCACATAAGAGTGGTTATGAGGCTTCAGCTCGAGATGGCTCGACACCAACGTGTGAAGCGGGCGGGCAAGACGCCCGGATGCGAAATCGGCGAGGAGAGCATCGACCGGCGAGGCGGTCTCGATCGTCTCAGATGACATTGTCACTAGCCCAAACCCCAACATGATCCATACGAGACGGGCTTCGTTTGAGTTGCCGATATCATCGTCTATGATATCAGAGCCGGGAATTACCCGTCCAATATGCCCCCGCCTTCACGCTTTACGCCCTGATCAAGCAACCGGATCACCAAATGACAATCCGCAAAGGCCTTATCGACGCGATCGGCAATACACCGCTGATCGAACTGAAGCGCGCCTCCCGCGAGACCGGCTGCACGATTCTGGGCAAGGCCGAATTTATGAACCCGGGCGGGTCTGTCAAGGACCGCGCGGCGCTCGCCATCATCACCAACGCCCTGCGCGAAGGCCGGCTGAAGCCGGGCGGCACCATCGTCGAGGGGACGGCGGGCAACACCGGCATCGGCCTCGCACTGGTCGGCAACGCGCTTGGTTTCAAGACAGTGATCGTCATTCCCGAGACCCAATCGCAGGAAAAGAAGGACGCCCTCAGGCTCTGCGGCGCTGAGTTGATCGAGGTGCCGGCGGTGCCATACGCCAACCCAAACAACTACGTGAGGCTTTCAGGGCGGCTGGCGGACCAGCTCGCCGCAACGCTGCCGAATGGCGCGATCTGGGCGAACCAGTTTGACAACGTCGCCAACCGGCAGGGCCATGTCGACACGACCGCGCCTGAGATCTTCGAGCAGACGGGCGGCAAGGTCGACGGCTTCATCTGCGCGGTCGGCTCGGGCGGCACGCTCGCCGGCGTCGCCATGGGGCTCAAGGCGAAAAAGCCGGCGGTGAAAATCGGCCTTGCCGACCCGCACGGCGCTGCGCTCTACAATTACTACGCAAATGGCGAATTGAAGTCCGAAGGATCGTCGATCACGGAAGGCATCGGCCAGGGCCGCATCACCGCGAATCTCGAAGGCCTTTCGGTCGACATGCCGTTTCGCATCTCCGACGAGGAGGCGGTCGCCATCACGTTCGATCTGCTGGAGCATGAAGGGCTGATGCTTGGCGGCTCCTCCGGCATCAACGTTGCCGGCGCGATCCGCATGGCCAAAGAAATGGGCCCCGGGCACACCATCGTCACCATTCTGTGCGACGGCGGGTCGCGCTATCAGTCGAAGCTGTTCAACCCCGATTTCCTGCGCTCGAAAAATCTGCCCGTGCCAGCCTGGCTGGAACGACACTCAACCATCGCGCCGCCCTTCGTCAGCGCTTGAACCCGCCTGCGGCGCGCGTCAGCCGAGCGTGCTGCCGCCATATTCGACGAATAGCCAGAAGAAGGCCGTCAGCCAACTGATCATCACCAAACCGGGCCAAGCCGTCGAACGCTGCATGATTTCCCTCTTGCCACGCCGGAGACTAGCAGACGACCATTACGATGACGCTCTGAGCCGGCCGCAATTTCGCCTTATTTTGACAATCATCCGCTTACCTTGAAGGGATCGAAGACATGAAACGCCAGCCCCCTCTCGTCTCCGCAGACTGGCTCCATCAGAACCTGAACGCCGATGACGTCGTGATCATTGACACGAGCTGGTATCTCCCGGTCCACAAGCGCGACGGCAAAGCCGAATACGCGCAGGCGCATATTCCCGGCGCAGTGTTCTTCGACATCGACCTGCATTCGGACACGTCCTCGTCCCTGCCCCATATGCTGCCATCGCCCGCGCAGTTCGCCGCGGCCGTCGGCGCGCTCGGCGTCTCGAACGACAGCCACGTGGTCGTTTATGACGGCATGGGGCTGTTCGCCTCGCCCCGCCTCTGGTGGATGTTCCAGGTCTTCGGGCACGACGCCGTCAGCGTGCTCGACGGCGGGCTGCCGGGCTGGAAGGCGAAGGGCTTTGAGACAAGCAGCGACCTTCCGGCGCCGGTGGTGACCACGTTCACGCCGCGCTTCCGCAAGGAGCTGGTGGCGGACATGCAGACCATGACGGCCGCGCTCGGCTCCGAGCAGGTGCTCGACGCAAGGCCGGCAGGACGCTTCCAGGGCGTCGATCCCGAATTTCGGCCGGGGCTATCGAGCGGCCACATGCCGGGCGCGCACAACCTGCCGCAATCGACGCTTGTCGAGAACGGCTTCCTGCTTCCTCCGCCGAAGCTGCTTGAGGCGTTCGAGGGGACCGGTATCGACATCGACCGGCCGGTCATCACGACCTGCGGCTCGGGCATGTCGGCCGCGACGCTCACGTTGGCGCTCGCGGTTCTGGGAAAGCCGATCGGCCAGCTTTACGACGGGTCATGGACCGAATGGGCGGGAACGCCGGGCAATCCGATCGAGAAACACATCTAAGCGCGTTCGTAACGCTCCAGAAATGCGTCGATCGATAGCGCGCGGAAATCCGGCAGCGCACGTTCAAGCTGCTCGTGGCTCCAATCCCACCAGCGGAGCGCCAGGAGCCGCTCTTCCTGCCGTTCGTCGAAGCGACGACGGATGATCCGCGCCGGATTGCCGGCAACGATCGTGTAATTGGGCACGTCCTTGGTGACGACCGCGCCGCCCGCGATCACCGCGCCCGTTCCAATGCTACGGCCCGGCAGTATGATCGCACCATGCCCGATCCAGACGTCGTGACCGATGGTGACGCGATGAGAGCGCCGCCACTCGAAGAATGCGGCGTCATCCGCAGCGCCAGGGAAATAGGACGAGGCGCGATAGGTGAAGTGCGCCTGGCTCGCGCGCTCCATCGGATGATTGCCGGGATTGATACGCGTATGCGCCGCGATCGAGCAGAACTTGCCAATCGTCGTGTAGATGATCTCGCTATTGTTGACGACGTAGGAGTAGTCGCCCATCTCCGTCTCGGTCACGGAGGTGAATTCGCCGACCTCCGTGTAGCGTCCGAAGGCGCAATCCCTGACGCTGGCGGTCGGGTGAATGAACGGCTCAAGGCCTAGGGTTTTGGTCATGGCGGTCATCCGATGGGGGTGACGCTGTGGTCCCCGCCATCGATGACGCTATGATGACATTGAAGCCGCCGATCAGTGCAGGATCTGGCTGAGGAATTCCTTGGTGCGCTCATGCTGCGGGTTCTTGAAGAACGCATCCGGCGTGTTCATTTCCACGATCTGACCGCGATCCATGAAGATCACGCGGTCGGCGACCTGACGGGCGAAGCCCATTTCGTGGGTCACGCACAACATGGTCATGCCTTCCTGCGCGAGGCCGACCATGGTGTCGAGCACCTCCTTCACCATTTCCGGGTCGAGGGCGGAGGTCGGCTCATCGAACAGCATGATCTTGGGGCTCATGCAGAGCGAGCGGGCGATCGCCACGCGCTGCTGCTGTCCGCCCGAGAGCTGGCCCGGATATTTGTTTGCCTGCTCAGGAATCTTGACGCGCTTCAGGAAGTGCATCGCGATCTCCTCGGCGTCCTTCTTGGGCATCTTCTTCACCCAGATCGGCGCAAGCGTGCAGTTTTCGAGAATCGTGAGGTGCGGAAACAGGTTGAAGTGCTGGAACACCATGCCGACGTCGCGCCGCACCTCGTCGATCTTCTTCAAATCGGCTGTCAACTCGATGCCGTCGACAATGATCTGGCCCTTCTGATGCTCCTCGAGCCGGTTGATGCAGCGGATCATCGTCGATTTGCCCGAGCCGGACGGGCCGCAGATGACGATCTTCTCGCCGCGCGTCACCTTGAGGTTCACGTCCTTCAGCACGTGAAACTCGCCATACCATTTGTTGACGCCGATCATCTCGACCGCGGTGCCGGTCTGGAGCGGCGTTGGCTTCATGCTAGCAAGCGACATGGAACAATCCCCAATTCTTTGACAAATGGCTCAGCGCTTATCGGCCTTGGCCAGACGCTTCTCGATGAAATTCGCATATTTCGACATGCCGAAGCAGCACACGAAGTAGAAGGATGCTGCGAACAGGAGGCCGGTGGTGCTGGTGACCGAGGTCGCCCATTCCGGGTTCTTGAACGAGGCCTGCAATGCGGTGACGAAATCGAAGATGCCGACCGTCGAGACGAGTGTCGTATCCTTGAAAAGAGCGACGTTGCTGTTGACGATGTTGGGCAGCGTCGCCTTCAACGCCTGCGGCAGGATGATGAGGCGCATGCCCTGCCAGTAGCTGAGGCCCATCGCGTCAGCGCCCTCATACTGGCCCTTCGGCAGCGCCTGCAGACCGGCGCGCACCACCTCCGCCATATAGGCGGAGGAGAACAGCGCCACGGCGACGAGCGCGCGCAGCAGGCGGTCCGGATTCCACTCCGGCGGGAGGAACAGCGGCAGCATGAAGTTCGCCGCGAACAGAACCGTGATGAGCGGCACGCCGCGCACGAACTCGATGAACAGCACGCAGAACATCTTGACGATCGGCAGATTCGAGCGCCGGCCAAGCGCCAGAAGGATGCCGAAGGGCAACGAAACGACGATGCCGACGATCGCCACGATGAAGGTGACGAGCATGCCGCCCCAGCGCTCGGTCGTCACCGTCTCGAGGCCGATGGCGGGAAGCCCGTGCAACAGGAAGAAGGCGGAAACCGGCAGGATGACGAAGAAGAACAGCGCGCCGAGCCCGCGCTTCGGCGCATCGAGCCACAGCATCCAGGTCGCGCCGAACACGAACATCGCATAGAGGATGTCGACCCTCCAGCGCTGGTCGATCGGGTAGGAGCCGTAGACGAAGTAGTTCATGTAGGTTGCGACATAGGCCCAGCATGCGCCGATGACCGGACGGTTCGCCGTCGCGATGCAGGCGTCGCGATTAGCCCCCGTGAAGGTCGCGTTGGTGAACATGAACGGAATGATCGCGCTGAGGACCACATAGGCGAGCGCGATACCGATCAGCGTCAGCAGCGTGTTGCCAACCGAAGAGAACAGATTGTCCCTGATCCATGCGGCAGCCCCGCTGGTCTTGGTCGGCGGCGGCAGCGCCTCCGCGCTGGCCGTGCGCACATAGGAGACCTGGGGCGAGTTGAGCGGGGCGGTCATCGTCATGTCTATCGCTCCCTCAGCGCCATGCGCTTGTTGAAGTTGTTCATCAGGAACGAGGTGATGAGGCTTATCGTGAGGTAGACGAGCATGGTCACGCCCATGATCGGGATGGCCTGGTTGGTCTGGTTGAGCACCGTGCCGGTGAAGACCTGCACCAGTTCAGGGAAGGCAATCACGCTGGCCAGCGTCGAGTTCTTGGTGAGGTTGAGATACTGGTTGGTGAGCGGCGGCAGGATCACCCGCATCGCCTGCGGCACGATGACGAGCTTGAGGCTCTGGCTCGGGCTGAGGCCAAGTGCGCCAGCCGCCTCTGTCTGGCCTTTCGAGACCGAGATGATGCCGGCGCGCACCACCTCGGCGATGAAGGCCGCGGTGTAGACGACGAGGCCGACGAGAGCCGCGACGAATTCGAGCTGCAACGTCGCGTCGCCCTGGAATCCGAAGCGGGTCTTGACCGGATACTGCATCTGGACCGGCATGCCGGTTGCGAAGAATGCAACGAGCGGCAGGCCGAACACGAGGCCCAGGAAGATCGGCAGAAGCGGCGTCTGTTGCCCCGTCTTCGTCTGGCGGTCCTTGGCCCAATAGTAGACCGCGATGAACAGCGCCAATCCGGCTAGCAGTGCGTAGAAGATGTATTGCGAACCGCCGAGAAAATCCGGCTGCGGCGTGAACAGACCCTTGTTCGACAGGTATATGCCGAGCGAATTTTCCTTCAGCTCGTTGGTGTTCGGCAGATGCTGCAGGATGTCCGCGATGAGGATGAGCTGGATCAGCAGCGGGATGTTGCGGATGATCTGCACATACCAGTAGGCCAGCTTGCTCACCAGCCAGTTGGTGGACAGGCGCGCCACGCCGATAATGAAGCCGAGGATCGTCGCGAGTACGATGCCGATGGCGGAAACAAAGAGGGTGTTGATGAGGCCGACCCAGAAGGCCGTGCCGTAGGTCGAGAGCTCGGTGAACGGAATGAGCTTGAAGCTGATCGGGAAGCCAGCGACCGAATCCCAGAAGCCGAGGGAGCTGACGACGCCCTGACGGCGGAGCCCTTCGACGGCATTGCGATAGGCGATGAACACGCCGAGCGCGACTAGCGCCAGCATCAGCACCTGAAAGAAAAGCCCTCTGACCTTCGGGTCATAGAACGGCGAGATCTTCGGTTTGTCGCCGACCGTCATGTTTGTCATCAACTGTGCCCCGTTACTGCAATCTTTGGAGCATGTTTCATACCAAAATGCTCAACCAAGGCTTGCAATGCTGTCCTCGCTCCAGCTGGCGGCTTTTGCAGCCGTCTTGTCTGGCACGCTGGTCCGACCGATAAAAAAACCCGGAGCCTGATTGAGGCTCCGGGGATCGTTGGTGCCTAGCGGATCGGCGGGGCGTATTGCAGGCCGCCCTTCGACCACAGCGCGTTGATGCCGCGTGCGATCTTGAGTTGCGAGCCCTGGCCGACGTTGCGCTCGAACGCCTCGCCGTAATTGCCGACGGCCTTGATGATCTTGTAGGCCCAGTCATTGGTGAGGCCGAGGCCCTCGCCGAACTTGCCTTCGGTGCCGAGCAGGCGCTTCACGTCAGGATTGGTCGACTTCAGCATCTCGTCCACATTGGCTTTGGTCACTCCGAGTTCCTCTGCCGTCAGCATGGCGTAATGCGTCCACATGACGATCTTGGTCCACTTTTCGTCGCCCTGGCGCACGGCCGGTCCGAGCGGCTCCTTGGAGATGATCTCGGGCAGGACCACGTTGTCCTCCGGCTTCGACATCTTCAGACGCTCGGCGAACAGGCCGGAAGCGTCGGTCGTGAAGGCGTCGCAGCGGCCGGAATCATAGGCCTTGGTCGTCTCGTCAGAGCCGGCGAACACGACCGGCTTGTAGGTGATCTTGTTGGCGCGGAAATAGTCCGTGAGGTTGAGTTCGGTCGTGGTGCCCTGCTGCACGCAGATCGTCGCGCCGTTGAGTTCGAGCGCCGATTTCACGTTGAGGCTCTTGCGAACGATGAAGCCCTGGCCATCGTAGTAGTTGACGGCCTGGAATGTCGCGCCGTTCGTGGTGTCGCGCGAAATCGTCCAGGTCGTGTTGCGGACGAGCACGTCGACTTCGCCTGACTGGAGCGCGGTAAACCGGTCCTTGGCGGCCAGCGGCGTGAACTTCACTTTGGTGCCGTCACCGAAGATGGCGGCGGCGATGGCGCGGCAGTAATCGACATCGAGTCCGGTCCAGTTGCCCTGGGCGTCCGGAAGGCCGAAGCCGGCGAGGCTCGTGTTGGAGCCGCACTGAAGAAAACCCTTCTGCTTGACGTTTTCGAGCGTGCCGGCCGATGCTGCATTGGCAGCCAGCACCGCCACTGCGCCGACGACAAGACCCGTGATTTTGATTTTCATGACTTCCCCTTACTCCCAAGTATAAACAAGACTTTTGTTTTACAGTTTTGCTCTCATACGATAGTCAGAAACGCCAAAGCTGAGCGCGGAAAGACGTTTTTGAACTCCGCAAGAACCTCCTCGATCGGACATGCCGAATTCTTATGGCTTCTATCACAGGCGAGAATGTTCCGCTGGTCAAGAGCCTAGAAATCAACATTGATACAAAAATGGGCAGTCGTCCCGTCGGAATCCGTTCGATGTCGCCGTCGACCCCCCGTTTTTAGTCCACGCCTTCCCAAAGCAAGAGAGTGATCGATGCGCAAAATGACCAAGTCCGACCGTGCGAAACTCGTGCCAAGCAGCCGGCTCGTCCTGTCCGGCCGCAACGCAGATGACAGCTTCGGCTTCGTCAATCCGCCGATCGTACGTGGTTCAACCGTCGTCTACCCGAAGTTCGAAGACTTCATGGCGCGCCGCTCGCGCTTTACCTACGGCACCAAGGGCAACCCGACACTGGAAGCGCTGGAGACCGCGCTCAACGACATCGAGGGCGGCGCGGGCGTCGTCGTCGTCCCGTCGGGGCTGCTCGCCTGCACCTTGCCGCTCCTTGCCTGCCTCAATGCCGGCGACCACCTTCTCGTCACCGACAGCGTTTACCTGCCGAACCGTCAGTTCTGCGAGAAGATGCTGAAAAGGCTGGGGATCGAAGTGAGCTACTACGACCCGCTGATCGGCGGAGGGATCGCCAGCCACTTCAAGGCGAATACCCGCGCCGTGATGACGGAGGCGCCCGGATCGCAGACCTTCGAGATGCAGGACATACCGGCCATCGTCGCAGCGGCCCACGCGCGCGACATCGTCGTTCTCATGGACAATACCTGGGCAACGCCGCTCTATTTCGATGCACATGCCTTTGGCGTGGACTACTCGATCCAGGCCGGCACGAAGTATCCGGCCGGGCATTCGGACGTGCTGATCGGCTCGATCTCCGCGCGCACGCCGGAGCAGTTCAAACTGCTGCGCGAGACGTGGGAGACACTCGGCGTGATCGTGGCGCCGGAAGACGCATTCCTGACCTTGCGCGGCCTGCGCACCATGACGCTCCGGCTCGCGCATCAGCAGCAGGCGGGGCTTGAAATGGCAAAATGGCTTCAGCAGAGGCCGGAAGTCGCTCGGGTGCTGCACCCTGCCCTGCCCGACGACCCGGGTCACGCCATCTGGAAGCGTGATTTCACCGGCGCGTCGTCGCTCTTCACGATCGTCCTGAAGCCCGCCTCGCGCAAGGCGCTGGCCGCGATGCTCGACGAGATGACGTTCTTCGGCATGGGCGCATCATGGGGTGGCTATGAGAGCCTCGCCCTGCCGTTCGAGGCGACGAATTATCGGACGGTGACGAAATGGCAGCCCGAAGGGCCGACCATCCGCCTCCATATCGGCCTTGAAGACGTCTCGGACCTCAAGAAGGATCTCGACGAAGGCTTCGCGCGCTTGCGAACCGCCGACGCCTGATCCGGCAATCAGGGCGTCAGCCAGGATTTGGCGAGCGAGCCGTCGGCAAGCCAGCGAAAGCTCGCCCGGCGATGTCCTTCGAGGGCGAGATACAGCCATTCGATCGACCGGACGTGGGTTTCGACGGCAACGAAATGCCGGAAGGCGTCGCCGTCGAAACCTTCTGCGGCGAGCGTCTCCCTGTCCTGCATGGCGTAGCCGTCCGGCGCTTCGATCGGCTCGCCGGGGCCAGGGGCAACGCTGTAGCAAAGGCGGCTCATCGGCTGAGACGCGCTCCAGCGCCGGCGCGCAAACTCGTCTCCCGCGTGAAGCCGCGCCTCGCCACTGATACGAAGCTGGATCTTCTGGCCGGAATCGTAAAAGTGCAGCGCGATGACCGGATTGGCGGTGATTTCCGCCACCTTCTTCGACCGCGCATCCGTATGGAAGACGATCGTGCGGGACACCGCGTCGCTCGCCCGCAGGATCACCGTGCGCGCCTCGGGCGAGCCATCCGCCCCTATCGTCGCGAGCGTCGGGTGATGGAAGCCGTGCCGCCGATCGACCGCACCACGGCCGATCAGTTTCCAGGCTTCGGCGAGGCTGGCGTCGAGGTCGTCATAGTAGGAGACGTGGTGCGCCGACATTCAGGAGGCCGCGCCGGAGCGCTTGCGAAAGATCAGCATGAGGTTGCGGACATAGATGAAGAGGCTGAGGGACTGGCCCATAATGATGACCGGCTCCTTCTTGTAAAGCCCGTAGATGAGGGTGATCAGCCCGCCGCCGATCGAGAAGAACCAGAAGGCGATCGGCACCACGCTCTGGCCTGCCCGTTCGCTGGCGATCCACTGCACGAGGAAGCGCATCGTGAACATGAGCTGGCCGAAAATGCCGATCAGCAGCCAGACATCGAAGCGATCGACGAACACCTCATAGAGATACCCGCCGACATCGCGAGACAGATTAATGAGCATCGGGAAAGACCTCCTCCGCGACCGGATCGGGCCGGCGGCGCTTGATCAGCCACCAGAGGCCGGCAAGGTCAACCACGCCCTGCCGCGCACGCTTCCAGAAGCCGTAATTCGAACGACCATGCATGCGCGGCCGATCGACGACGTCGGCATGGCAGACGAGATAGCCGTCGCGGATCATGAGCGCCGGCAGAAAGCGGTGGATGGCGTCGAAATAGGGCAGCGAAAGGAACGCCTCGCGCCGGAACACCTTGAGGCCGCAGCCCGAATCCCGCGTGCCGTCGCGCAGAATGTAACCGCGCACCGCATTGGCGATCCTCGACTGCACTTTCTTGAAGCGGCTGTCCCTGCGCCCGACGCGCTGGCCGGCCGCGAGCCCCATGCGCGGACCGCCCGCGACGAGACGGCGATAAAGCTCTGGAATGTAGGCGGGATCGTTCTGGCCGTCGCCGTCGAGCGTACCGATGATCGAGGCTTGTGCCGCCTTCACGCCGGTGCGCACGGCAGCAGACTGGCCGGCGGACTGCGCATGCCTGATCTGCCGCAGCCACGGTCGCGACTGCGCCAGATCGAGCAAGACGTCGGCGGTCGTATCGGTCGAGCCGTCATTGACATAGATGACCTCGAACGGCCCGAGCGGCGCGAGAGCCACCTCGAGCTCACGCACGAGAGCGGCAATGTTCTGAGCCTCGTTCTTCACGGGCAAAACGACGGAAATGACAAGGTCTCCGGCGACCGGCTGCTCCTGCAATGGCAAATTGGTCATCTTTTCATCGATTGCGCCGGACGCGATGCTGCGCGGCTCATGGTCTGAAGCGGCGATGCCGCGAAGAGACCAGGTCTCGATCGGGCACGCTGAAAGCCGGATAGCGCTTTACAAGAGCCGGCAGCCTTTGTCTTGCTATTTCCCAACCGCCGCGAGGTGATGGCAATGCGTCACTTGTTGACGTAGACGCCGATGTCGAGTTTGCGACCCGAATTGATGTTGAGGCCCTCGACGCGCTCCTTCAACGCAAGATGTGCAGCCTTGTCCTTCACAGCCGCCAGAAAGGCCGCCTCCTCCTTCTGTTCGACGAAGGCTATGCGGCAGCCGGGCAAGGTCACGAACTGCGCCGCGCCTGCTCCATCCGACATGGCGAGGTCCGAAGCGGTCAGGAAAACGAGGCTCGGTTCGCGGTATCCGGTGGTGACGATCTTCGGTTGCGAGCAACTGACGCCGTTGGCGGCGTCCGCCAGCCTGCGTGACAAATTGATCGACTGAAGCTGCGGCAGCCCGAACGGATAGGCCGCCAGCGTCGTCATGAAGGCGGCGGCGAGGGATGCGGCGACGCCGGTCTCGAACCGGCCGCGCCGAAAGCGGAGCAACGCCACGATCGAGAACGCGGCCGCCGCTGCAAGCAGGAGAATGAGCGCGATCGGAAAAGTCCGATCAAGCGTTACGAAGGCGGCTGGCAGCCCGACCAGCAGCAGCACGGGAATGAGCGCGACTAGCCCCAGCCCGAGCTTTGCCCAGCGCGAATCAAACCGCAGCGCGCCCCGCTCATGGGCCAGCATGACGAGCATGGCGAGCGGCGGATAAAGCGGCAGCACGTAATGCGGCAGTTTGGTCGGCACGGCTTCGAACACCAGCCAGGACGGAATGACCCAGGCGAGCAGGAACAGCACCTTCGCATCGCTCCTTCCGCGCCAGGCGAACGGCGCGGCGAGCGCGACGAGCGGAGCGACAGGCCAGAAGGTCGCCCAGAAGACGCCGAAATAAGTGCCGGGTGGCGCGCCGTGGCGTTCCTTCGCGCCTGCCACCTTGCCGAGCATGTCGTTGCCGATCGCCTCGCTGAAAAAGGCGGTGCCGGTCTTGGAGACGATCGCAGCAAGCCAGGGCAGCACGATCGCAAGCATGATGACGAGACCGAGGCCGGGCCGCAGCCCGGCGAGCCACCGAAGAGAACGCCGCGACACTGAAATGGCGGCAGCGGCCAGCACGGCGATCATCAACGTGATCGGGCCCTTGATCAGAATGGAGAGGCCCATCACCACCCAGAACAGCACGATCATGCCGCGCGACAGCGGCGCTGCGGCATTCGGCGTGGCGCTTGATAGCCAGTGCCGCGCAAGCGCGCCCATCGTGAAGACGACGGTCGAGAGCAGCACGGCGTCGGTCTTGGCGAGGCGCGCCTCGACCCCGACGAGAATGCAGCCTGCGAACATCGCGGTGGCCAGAAAGGCGTTCCGCTGCGTGACGAAGGCAAGCGCAGCCCAATACCCGAGCAGAACGGCGGCGACCGCGCCGATGAGCGAAGGCAGGCGGTAGAGCGCGATCGTGCGCAGCGGATCGACGACGCCAAGAGCGCCGCCGGCCGCGACGCTCGCGCTTTGCAGCCAATAGATGCCGACCGGCTTCTTGTAGCGCGTGTCGTCCTGGAAGCGGATATCGATGAAGTCCCGCGTCTCCAGCATCTGCTTCGACGCCTGCGCGAAGCGCGGCTCGTCGCGGTCCATCGGCTGCAACGAGACAAATCCCGGAAGGAAAAACGCGAGTGCCAGTACGATCAGCAGCGCGCAGGCGCGCGCGTGCGAACCGGAAGCAAAGCTCAGCAGCGCGGCGACGCGACCACTCTCAGAAACGCTCGGCGGCTCTTCGCCGACTGCGGCGCGGGGATGAGCGCTATGGCTCACGACGGACGGATCCTGCCCGGCGGCGCGGCATTCGGAGATTGATTCAACGCGTTAGCAAGTTGAATCCGCAAGCTTGGCGAAGGCATTGAAAAAACGGGCAAAGTGGCGACCTCGACTGGATTCGAACCAGTGACCCGCAGCTTAGAAGGCTGCTGCTCTATCCAACTGAGCTACGAGGCCGAACTCGTGACGCCGTCCCGGTCAGTGGGTCCACTGGCCAAGGCGGTTGAACTTGAAATTATCGGAATAGACTGCAGCCTTGCGCGTCGCGCGCTTCGGCTCCTCGACGCGGTAGGCGATGCCGTTCTTGACCGCATAGGCGACCGCCTCCTCCGCCGTATCGAACCAGAGCTTCACCTGGGACTTCATGTCGGCTGACGAGGTGTAACCCATCAGCGGCGAGACCTCGCGTTTCGACTCGGGCTCGAATTCAAGCAGCCAGCGCTTCGATTTGGCGGTTCCCGACTGCATCGCGGACTTTGCAGGGCAGTGAATGCGGGCTGTCATCGGACTCCATCCGGTTGAGCGTCTCGGCGATCAGGCGTCATCTGGCGCACCAAAGCCGAGGCCATTCCGGTAGCATTTAGCACCGGATTGTTAAAGGGCTTTGACGTGAAAGGCCCACGGCGCGCAATGCGAAATGAGGAAAGCAATGGTCGGGGCGATAGGATTCGAACCTACGACCCTCTGGTCCCAAACCAGATGCGCTACCAGACTGCGCTACACCCCGACGTTGAAACGGCCTGGAGATGCTCCGTTTCCTGCGTCGTTGGGTAGTGCATCGACCGGTGGACCGCAAGCGCTTTCTTGCCCCCATCGCCGGCGAGGTTGGCGCTATTTCGCTGGAAACATCGCATGTACGACCTTGTCGCCGCTCTTGATCCCGAGCTTTCTCGCGACGCCGGCGCTGAGTTCGAGCACCGCCCGAACCGGAGCACCGGAGGCGATGGTGCGCTCCGACAGAGGCTCCGTCCGCTCCTCGACCCGGTGGATGGTGCCATCCGCGTTGATGAACACCATGTCGAGCGGGATGTAGGTGTTCTTCATCCACATCGAGACCGGGCGATCGAGCCCGAAGTCGAACAGCATGCCGTTGGAGTCGGCCATCGACTGGCGGAACATCAGGCCACGCGCCTGCTCGTCAGGCGTGCGCATCACCTCGACGTCGAGGCGATGCTTGCCGGAAGCGGTCACGATCTCGAGCGGCTCGAACGGCTTCACCTCGGCGGCCTTCGTCGCGGTGGTGGCGGCATCTGCGAGGATGCGCTGCCCGGCGGCGGCGTTGGCGGCGACTGCCTCCGTCTCCGGCCGGCGCAGGATGTTGGTGGTGAGCGAAACGACGAGCGACAGAGCCAGCGCGGCCACGAAGAAAACGACGAAGCGGCGCGATCTCGTGCTTGTGGTCGACGTGGCCGCCGAACGGTCGGTCGAATGGGCATCAGGCATGGAAGGCCGCTTCCTCGATTGCTGTCGACGGATACGGGGCGAGCGCAAGGCTTGCAGACGCCGTACCCGGCGAAGGCTCGTAGCCTATTTGCGCCTCAATGAGAAGCAGGAAGGCGACTGCCTTCGACGAGCCGGACCTCGGCCGCCATCAATCCGTTCGGGCTGTCGCCATAACGGACCATGACCGATTGTCCGGGCTTCAATTCGACGATGCCATAGCGGCGCAGCACTTCCATATGCACGAAAATGTCCGGCCTGCCGTCACCAGTGCTGACGAAGCCGAAACCGCGCAGGCGGTTAAACCATTTCACCACGGCCCGCTCGAGCGAACTCGTGGCCGTCACGCTGACATGGGTGCGCGGCGGGGGAAGCTGCGCAGGATGAAGCGCGGTGCTCTCATCCATCGACAACACGCGGAACGCCTGGAATCCACGCGGCCGCTCGAACGCTTCCACCACGATACGTGCGCCCTCATGGGCCGTCTGGAAACCGTCCTTGCGCAGGCAGGTGACGTGAAGAAGGATGTCGGCCGAGCCATTGTCGGGAACGATGAAGCCATAACCCTTCGTCACGTCGAACCATTTGATGACGCCAGCGACTTCGACGATGTCCAACGGGGTTTCGGAGCCAATGTCGAAGGGCGTTTCCCGCTGTGTCGATGACTTCTCAGCCGAAGGCGGAAGACGGGAGGATTTCGCACTCAGATCGTCTGTAGACATTGCCGCAACCCACGCCTCGAATCGCGCATCCGCGAATCTCTTGAAATAAGGATAACACCGACTGGAATCTCGGAAAGACAAAACCGACGTTATTCCCGTTCAAACGAGACCCGACTCGAAGCGTTCCCTATGGGCTGCAGAATTTTTGCTTGCTCGAAAAATCAGGCGAGACCCTGACCGACCGCTTGGAGCACGGCGCCGATGTCGGCCCGGATCACAAGATCGGCCACGGCGTCGAGCCCGGTCGGCTGGCCGTTGAGAATCACCAGTTTCGCTCCGTTCTCGACCGCCATCTCCGGCAGGAAGGCCGCCGGATAGACGACGAGCGACGAGCCGATCGCGAGGAACAGATCGGCTGCGAGCGTCGCCGCCTGCGCACGTCGCATCTCCTCCTTCGGCATCGCCTGCCCGAAAGAGATGGTCGCGGATTTGACGTAGCCTTCGCAGGCCTCGCACAGCGGCGGCGCGCCATCCGCCTCGAACCGGCGGCGAATGGCCGCGATCTCATGGCGGCGGCCGCACTCGATGCACTTGGCGTAGCTGCCATTGCCATGAAGCTCGATGATACGGTCTGGCTCGACGCCGGAGGCCTGGTGGAGGTTGTCGATGTTCTGCGTGATGATCGCGCGCATCAGGCCCGAGCGCGTCATCTCAGCAAGCACACGGTGCCCGCGCCCGGGTTTTGCATCGCTGTAGAGGTCATCCATCGCGAATTTTCGTCGCCAGCCTTCGGCGCGGGCCTCCTCGCTTGCAAGAAAGGCCTGGAAGGGAATGGGCTTGTTGCGCGTCCACGGGCTGTCGGGCGAGCGAAAGTCCGGCACGCCGCATTCGGTGGAGATGCCAGCGCCGGTGAAGCCCACGACGTTGCGCGACGAGCGGATGAGATCGGTAAGCTCTTCGACATCGGCGGAGAGCATTGCAGCGTCGGGGATCATGCGGTCATCATCGGTTGGGCTCTGTCACGCAAACATGAGATGCAAACGCACCGAATATTCGGCAAGGTAATGGCTATGAGCCGCAAATCCAGACCCGCCCATGTCGCAGCGTTGCTGATACTCGCGCTGTTTTCCCTCGTTCCCGTCTCTCTCAACGCGCAAGTCCTCACCCTGGCGCCAGGAGCCGGGCGGCAGGACTGCGGCAGCGTCGTGCGCTGCAAGGTGGCGTCGGGGGAATATCTCGTCAGGCCGCCAAGGGGCTGGAACGGTCGCTCGCCGCTGCCGACGCTCATGTTCTTCCACGGCTATCAGGAGAGCGCCGAATCGGTGATGGAGGATCGCTTCTTCCGGGATTTCGCTGACAAGAACGGCATCCTTCTCGTCGCGCCGCACGGTGAAGGCCGCACCTGGTCCTATCCGGGCTCGCCCGGCCACTACCGCGACGAATTCGCATTCGTGCGCGCGGTGCTCGACGACGTGACCAAGCGCTATCCCATTGAAACAAAGCGGCTTTGGGCCTCCGGCTTCAGCCAGGGCGGCTCGATGGTGTGGTATCTCGCCTGCGAGATGGGTGACAGGTTCAGGGCGTTCGCGCCGGTCTCCGGCGCGTTCTGGCTGCCGCAGCCGACGAGTTGCAAGGGTGGTCCGGTCGATCTGCGCCATGTCCATGGCACCAATGACGACACGGTGCCGATGACAGGGCGGGCCATCGGCCTGCGCTATCGGCAAGGAGACGTTCTCGAAGGCTTTCGCACACTGCGCGCACTGGACGGCTGCCCCGCCACGCCTGACACTGTAGCGATGGAAGATGGGCTCAGATGCGAAAGCTGGATCAGCTGCTCGTCCGGCAAGCAGTTGAAGCTCTGCCTGCATCCGGGCGGACACGCGATGGAGGCAAGTTATCTCGAGGCGAGCTGGGCGTGGGTCAAATCACTGAAGGACTGAAGACGCACGCCCGCAAACGCCCGCCGCTATCGCTCAGAGCGTCTGCGGAGCCATCAATGCAGTAGCCAGAACGCCGACGCGTTCGTTGCGCGTTCCCGACCTCTTGAGGCGGGCGAGTCGCTTGGCGGCAAAAGCATTTGATCCGCCACGCGCCGCAAGCCTGTCGAGCAGCATATCCTCGGCCTGATCGAGCTGTCCGCTCCTGATCACCGCTTCGAGCCTGATCTGCTCGAAAACGTCGCGCTGAGCGTGGCTGCCGCCGATCCGCAGCAAATCGGGCCGGAGTCTCGTCATCGTCTCGGCAGCCTCGCCGAACTGCATGTTCTTGAAGGCGAGCAGCGCATCGGACATGCCTGCGCCCACCGCTGCCGCAACGCGGCCCTGCTCCACCGAACGCTCGCCATCCGTGCCGAGATGAGCGCTGAGGAGATGCGCGGCCTGATCCCGGCCCGCGCCGATCAGCGCCAGGAGATAATGAAGATCAGCAAAGACGAGGCTGCCATCGGCGACGCGACGCTCCGCAATGTCGGCGATCTCGTCCCAGCGGCGGCCGACATTGACGCCGTCAAGCTCCAGCCGGGTCAACAGCGACGCTGCATTGGCGATGTCGCGGAAGTCATCGCTTTCGACGTTGCGGATCTGCTCGTCGTAAAGGTCGAGCACGCCCGCCGTGTCGCCGAGTTCGAGCCGATAGAGCGCAAGGTGCCAGAACAGATGGTATGAGAAGTTGTTGCAATGCGCGTAGGAGGCTTTTCGCGTCTCCAGCCACTGGATGCCTGCCGCAGCGTTACCCGTCATCTCGTAGACGTGCGATACGGCGTGGAGGCCCCAGGCATCCTGCGGCGCGAGCATCATCGCCTTGCGGCCAACACGCTCCGCGGCGACGTATTCGCCCGCCTCCTCCAGCACGAAGGACTGGCAGCCATACATGTAGCCGAGATACGGATGATCGCTTCCAATCCGCGACACGACGCTTTCGATCGAGCGGCGCATGCCTTTCGAGTCGCCGATCATGAAGCGCAGGCCGTGCGACAGCTTGGCGGCAAGGCTGTCCTCGGGCGTTTCCGAAACGACGAGTTCGATCAGTTCGAGCGCTCTCGTCCACTGGCCATGGCTGGCGAGCATCGCAGCCCTGACGTAGTATCCTTCGCGCCGCGTGCCGCCACGCTCGGCGAAGCTCTTGCGCGCCTCGAGAGCTGCCGCGCGAGCCGGGCCTGCAAGTTCGCTCCGCGCCAGCATCAGCGCGGAAAAACACTTGATCGCCCAGCCCATTACGGATTGCGGGTCAGCCTCGAACAGGCGGGCCATCATCTGCGGCGCGGCGCGCGAATGGGAGAGGACGCAGACGACGAGGTCGTCATGGGCGGAGACGGCTTCCTGCGAAGGCGCCGTGATGTCGAGACCAACTGAGTCTTTGATGAGCATGGTTCCCTTGGCGCCGCGACGGTCCCGATTGTCGGCAATCAGGAGGATAAGGCGGCTTGGTTGAACATCGGATGACTGTGAAATGGATCATGCACCGATTTGTTCAATTTTTCGCTGGCAGATGCGTCACGAATTACTCAAGTCTTCGTGATCGAGACCCGCTGATCGGCCGTCTTCGGCGTCTTCCAGGGTTGGCTCTTGAAGAACCGCGCGATGACGGCGATCGCCAGAATCGCAAGGAAACCGAAGGCGTTGGTGAGCGCCGTGGTGAGAAGTGAGCGCCCCAGTTGGTCGAGAACGATTCCCGACGCAAGGGCAAGCGCGAGGCTGCCGAGGAACGTCGCGAGCGATTGCTGTCCAACGAGGATGATCGGCCTTGCAAGACGATGGTCGAGCCAGTGCCGGCGCGGCTCCACCAGCGTCAAGACGACATAGGCCAGCGCGAGAAAGTGGAGGTAACGCAGGATGTGCTCGTTGGTGGTGCCGGCGAACACGTCGCCCTGCACGAGCCAGAGCTTGAGATCCGGCTGGCTTTCGTAGACGTGCCGGAAAGCCCAGAAATTGACGGGAATCGAAATCAGGACTGCGGCGAGGCAGAGATAGAAAAGCGGACCGGTCCTGAAGGTGGGCCGCTTCAGCCAGCCCATCGAGAACGAGAAGCCGGTGAAGAACAGCAACTGCCAGGCGAAAGGGTTGAAGAACCAGACCCCCTCGCCGCCCTCGCCCGACGGAATGTTGAAATTGGTGAACTGAACGGCGAGCCAGCAACCGATCGACGCGGCGAAGAAGACGAAGCGGTGGACACCCGACAGCAGCATCACGAGGGGGATCGAGGCCAGAAGCACGACATACATGGGCAGAATATCGAGATAGGCCGGCGTGTAGCGTAAGGTCATCAACGCGACGAGCGCATGCTCGGGGTCGCGCTGCAGCCAGCTCAAGCCGATCATCGAGGTGTAGTCATCGCCTGTCGAAGTGGCGGCGAGGAAATAGACGCAGCCGATCACCAGGCAAAGGCCGATATGCGCCCAATAGACCTGCCAGACGCGATAGGCGACGCGCACGAGGCCGAGCAGGAAGCCGCGCTTCACGAACACGCTGCCGAAGGCGAGACCGCTCGCGACGCCCGAGCAGAACACGAACATCTCGGCGCCCGAGGAAAAGCCGAACTGCGCCGGGATGAACATCACCCAGCTATTGGAAGGCACATGCGCGATGAAGATGATGAACATCGCCAGCCCGCGGAAGAAATCCAGCCGAACGTCGCGCGCCGAACGCGCCTGAGGTGCCGGAGTGACGACGCCGTGCATCTATATCAATCCCTCATAGGCGTGGTCCGCGATGCGCACGGCGATGAGCGAGAAGGCATCGCGCCGCGCGAGCGCCAGTTTCGTCTCGCGTTCCAGGGCATCCCGGTTGTCGACGAGACAGCCATATCCGCCGCAGGCCTCGGCGACCGCGACGAAATCCGTACCGCCAAACCGCACCCCCACTTGCGGCTTTTGCATGGCGCGCTGCTTCAGTTCGATCAGCGCGAGGCTGTGATCGACCAGCACGACGATAATGACCGGAACCTTGAGGTCACGTGCGGTGGCGAGCTCGCCCATCACCATCTCGATGCCGGCATCGCCCATGAAGGCGAAGACAGGTCGATCCGGCGCCGCCATCTGGTAGCCGAGCGCCAGCGGCAGGGCGCAGCCCATCGTGCAGAGGCCCGATGACTGCAGGAGCGAGCGCGGCTCGAAGCAGCGCCAGATCTGGCTGAGTAGAATGCGGTGCGCTCCCGAATCAGCGGTCGCGATCGCGTCGCGGGGCGCAAGCGCACGGATCGTCTCGAAAGCGACGTCAGGGCCCCATTCGGACTTCGGCGCGAAGACGGTTCGAAGCGCGGCCTTGGCCGCAGCCGGCTCGCCGCCCGGCCAGACAGAGGATGGCTGGGCCGGCACCGCGCCTTCGCCGAGGCTCTGCAAGCCGACAGCGACATCGCCCACGAACGTCACGCTCGCGCCATACATGTAATGCGTCGGCCGCGCTGCCGTGAATTCGATCACCGGCGTGGATGCCGGCCAGGGATGACGCCAGTTGATCCGCATTTCGATCGGATCGTAGCCGGCGAGGATGATGGCATCCGCCTGCGCCATCAGCGGCAACAGGATTTTGTCGGCTTTCGGCGACAGTCCTGCGCCGCTGAGGGCCAAGGTGTCATCCTCCGCAATCAGCCCCTTGCCCTTGTAGGAGGTGATCAACGGTGCGCTGTACCGCCGGCAAAAGGCCTCGATCTCCGGAGATGCATTCTGATTGACCGCGTCCACCCCCGCGATCACGAGCGGACGACGCGCGGCGGACAGGATCGCCCTTGCGCGGTCGAGATCGCCGGACTGCGCCGGTCCCACCCGGCCGAGCACGAGCGGGGCGGAATCGAAAGCGATGGCCTCTTCGCTCTCGGCGACAGCAATGGGCAGGTCGATATGGACCGGGCCGGGCTGACCGGCCAGCGCCTCCGTAAGGGCGCGGCTGATGACAGTCGAGACCGCCCCCTTGCTCGCAAGATAGCTGCCCTTGGTGATCGGCCGCATCAAGGCCTGATGATCGAAGACCTGATGGGTGTAGGTCTCGGCCTCGGCAGCATCGACGCGGCCTGTCAGGACGATCATCGGCACCCTGTCCTGGTGCGCATTGGCGACGACATTGACGCAATTGGCGACGCCGGGGCCGATCGTGGCGACGAGAACCGCCGGCGC
>JAIELD010000075.1 GCA_019753285.1 Beijerinckiaceae bacterium
ACCGGCAAGCTGCAAGTGACCGTCGCCGATCCGAGCGGTGCCGTTATCCCGGGCGCCACGGTGACGGTGACGGGGCAAGAGGACGCCACGAAGGTGGTGACGTTGACGCCGGCGACCACCGCCATGTCGACGCGGCCGGACTCGACGGCCGCCATCGCTTCGGCGAACGCGACGAGCGAGGAAGAGCAAGCGGTGTCGACCGTGAAGCTCGGGCCGTGCCAATCAAAGGCGTATGAGATGCGGTTCGAGACCAGCGACAGGGTGTTCCCCGTCATGAAATGGCTTTCGATCGCCGCCGGATCGGTGGTGTGGAGATTGCCGTAGTCGAGATTGGACGCGCCGACATAGACGCCGACATGCGTTCCGGCGAGTTTGGACGGCGGGATGCCGGCGTTCTCGAGCGCCTCCCAAACGACCTCCAGCAACAGACGCTGCTGCGGATCGATCTGGCGCGCCTCACGCGGCGAGATGCCGAAAACGCCTGGATCGAAGGCGAAAGGATTGTCGAGATAGCCGCCGGCGAACGTGTAGCTGAAGCCCGGTTCGGAGGCGCGCGGATGCAGGAACCGCTCGGCGCTCCAGCGGCCGGCCGGCAACTGGCCGACTGCGCAACGACCCTCGAGAAGCAAATCCCAGAAAGCCGCTTCATTGGCGGCGCCCGGAAGGCGACAAGCACCGCCAATAACGGCAATCTCTAATGATTTCATCAAGTTGGAACTACTTGCATCCAGTGTCATGAGCAGAACAAACCGTCGTTTTTCTGCCAGACCGTGACTTGAAGGGTTTTGTTATCGACGCTTTTGCAACAGAAAGAATTACATGACAAGCAATTCATGACTTGTCTCCTGCGTGCAAAGCCGTCGCTCCAATAACGATTTGTTTCAAACGGATTTTGGAGCTCCGCAGTGACCGGAGCCAACGTTAACCGAGAGTGAACGCGAAAATCGGAATCCGCAAGCCGCCCGCGCCGACACCGTCTTGTTTTCGCGGCGCCGGGACGTTTCAATCCGGCTGTTTGGCGCGGAAATAGGGCTCCACCGAGCCTTGCAGCTTCACGGTCATCGGATTGCCGGCGCGATCCTTCGCCGTGCCGACGCTGAGACGAACCCATCCCTCGCTGATGCAGTATTCCTCGACATTGGTCTTTTCGACGCCCTTGAAGCGAATGCCGATGTCCTGCTCGAGCAGTTCTGGATTGAAGTACGGGCTTTTCGGATTGGTCGACAGCCGGTCGGGCAGCGTCACCATTGGCTGCTGCGCTGGCGTCGCGCCCGTATCGTCGAGGTCTTCGGCACTCATGGATGCACCCTTTTGATAAACGGCGGCCACGTTTCGATGCCGGCAGGGGAAACGGCTCGCCGTCGTGCGGTAGGGGATTTAAACGCGGTCGTAGCCGAGAACACCGGGGCTGCCAATGCAAAAGTATCAATCTCGGCCCGCCGGGACCGGCTCAGGTCAACGGCGGTGCGACATGAGCGACGAAGCCTGGCCGTTCGGCCAGCGTCCGATACCAGCGCTCGATTTGCGGGAATGACGGCTTATCGACGCCTTCGACGCCGAACCAGCGCCGCGCGTAGCTGCCGATCGTGATGTCGGCCAGCGTGAATGTTTCGCCTTCGAGGAAAGCGCGGCCATCGAGATGCGCGTCGATCAGCCGCCAGAGCCTTGCGACTGCATTCGTCTTTTCCTGAAGAAGCGCCATGTCGCGCTTCTCCGGCGGTGTCCGAACGAGGCCCCAAAAGACCGGATGCTCAGCGGGCTGCAGCGTCGAGAGGCTCCAGTCGAGCCAGCGATCGACCGAGGCTCGGACCCTGGCAGCCGCAGGATAGATCGCCTCGCCATGCTTCGCGAGGGCGAGATAGCGCAGAATCGAATTCGATTCCCACAGCGAGAAGTCGCCGTCGACGAGCAATGGAATGCGCCCGTTCGGATTGAGCGCCAGATAGTCCGGCGTATCATTCCGGCCATGGTGCATGCCGGCGTCGATGCGCTCATATGTCAGCGACAATTCATCGAGGCACCAGAGCACCTTCTGTACGTTGACCGAGTTTCGTCTGCCCCAGATCTGCATCGGACCGGTTCTCCCTTGCGCCGTTCGATATGACCCGTGCCTCGATCAGCGTCTTCTCTTGCCCCGCGCTGCACAGGTTGTCGCATCGGCTACCCTCCTTGCAAATTGATTGTTCCGACGAATTGACCGTTTCGATCGACGGGTTCAGATCAGACATTCAGCGAACGAGGAGAATGACCATGCGCGCGATCGTGATCGATCAGTTCGGCGGCCCCGAGATGCTGAAATGCGTCGATGTCGCCGCGCCGAAGCCGGCAGCCGGCCAGATGGCCATCAAGGTAGCGATGACCGGGGTCAACTTTGCCGATGTGATGACGCGCAGAGGCGGCTACGGGCGCGGCGGAACGCCGCCGCTGACGCCTGGCCTCGACTGCGTCGGTCATGTCGTCGAATTGGGCGAAGGTGTCACGGGTTTCAAGATCGGCCAAAGGGTTGCGGCCTTTCCCGATGGCGGCTCCTACGCGGAGATCGTGCTTGCTCGGCCGGCATTGACCTACGCCCTGCCTGATACGGTGACGAACGAAAGTGCGAGCGCACTCACCATGCTGGTCACCGCCTACAACATCCTCACGCTGGCAGGCCGCATGAGCGCCGGTGAAACGGTTCTCGTTCATGCGGGGGCAGGCGGCGTCGGGTCGCTTGCGATCCAGTTGGCGAAGCGGCTCGGCGCGGGCAAGGTGATCGCGACGGTCGGCAGCCCGGCCAAGCTCGCAATCGCCAAGCAATTCGGCGCCGATGTCGTGATCAATTACCGCGACCAGGAGATCGGTGCGTCGCTTCACTCGGCCACTGACGGAAAGGGTGTCGATCTCGTGCTCGACTCAGTGATCGGCCCGGTGTTCGAAGGGGGCTTTGAGCAACTCGCGCCGTTCGGTCGCTATGTCGTCTATGGCGCGGCCTCCGGCGAGCCTGCCCAGATCGCTTCCAACGCGCTGCACCAGACAAGCCGCGCAGTCATCGGCTACAGCACGGGCTCATACCGCAAGTTCAAACCAGAAGCCCTTGACCCCGGGGTCAGGGCGGTGCTTGCCCATCTCGTCCAGGGTGATCTCATCGTGCATATCGGCGGACGATTCAGCCTCGAGGAGGCGGCGCAGGCGCACTCCTTCATCGAATCGAGGGCGAGCATCGGCAAGATCGTTCTTACGCCATGAAAAAGCGGGCCCCATGGAAATAGCGGGCCAATGAAAAAGCGGGCGGGATGACCCGTCCGCTTCATTGCCTCGTCAGCCGCAAGGGTGGCGGCGCCCGTCATATCCGAGATATGTCCCCGAGGCCGGATCATAGGATTTGAAGCGGCGGGCACAGTAATCGGCATTGCCGCCACCCTCGTAAATCGTCTGAGGCTCGTCGACGTAATAGCTCCGATCGTAATAATAGGGCGCGGAGGCAATAGCGCTGCCGATCAAAGCTCCTGCGGCCAAGCCGCCGAGCCCATAACCGTAGCCGCCATAGCCGCGTCCGTAGTACCCACGACCACCATAGCCGCGCCCATAAAAACCACGGCCGCCAAAGCCGCGATTATGGAAGCCGCCGCCGTGAAACCCGCCGCCGTGAAATCCTCCATGTCCGCCGCGGAACTGCACCTGTGTCGCGGGCGTGTCACGCGAAAACCCTGGGTCGATGCGCAGCACCTGAGCCTGCGACGGCGCCCCGATCGACAGGCATCCCGCGATCGTCAAGGCGCTGAGGACAGAATGTTTCATGAGAAAACTCCTTTGTTCAAGCTTGTCCAACAAACGCGGGCGGGGAGGCGATGTTCCGGCCGCAGCGAGCCGCGCACCGCCGAACGAGGCGAGCATCTGGACATCCCGAGCGCTTTGGCCGCAATGTCGAACCCTACTTCCCGCCCGACAGGAGACGACCCTGGCTTCCCATGACGAACTGATCCGATCGACCGCCTGCTCTCTCGTGGAGCGCCTGAAAAGCGGCGAACTGAGGCCGCACGATCTGCTCGATGCGCTTGAAAAGCGGATCGCGATGGTCGATCCGCTCGTCAACGCTTTGCCGACGCTGGCGTTCGACCGAGCGCGCGAGCATGCCGACCGACTTATGGCGCAGCCGGTCTCAGAGCGCGGCGTGCTTGCCGGCATGCCTGTCCCGATCAAGGATTTGAGCGACGTCGCCGGGGTGCGCTCGACGCAGGGCTCGCCCATTTTCAAGGATCACGTGCCGCAAACATCGGACCTCGTCGTCAGCCATCTCGAACGCGAAGGCGGCATCGTCTACGCCAAGTCGAACACGCCGGAGTTCGGCGCCGGGGCCAACACGTTCAACGAGGTGTTCGGCGCGACGCTCAACCCCCGCAACCTCGCGCTCTCCGCCTCGGGGTCGTCCGGCGGCGCGGCCGCTTCGCTGGCGACCGGCATGGCCTGGCTCGCCCACGGGTCCGACATGGGCGGATCGCTGCGCAGCCCGGCGAGCTTCTGCGGCGTCGTCGGCATGCGCCCCTCGCTCGGCCGGGTGGCGGCATCCTGCAACCACGAAATCGACAACAGCCTGTTCATACAGGGGCCGATGGCGCGTAACGTCGAGGATCTCGCGCTCCTGCTCGACGCGATGTCGGGCGACGAACCGGCCGATCCGCTGTCGAAGCCGAGGCCCGCGAGGAGTTTCCTCTCTGCGGCCCGCTCGGGCCAAAAGCCCGCCCGCGTCGCTTACTCGCCGGACCTCGGCATTACGCCCGTGGATCGTGAGGTCGCCGAGGTGACGCGCAAGGCGGCATTGCGGTTCAGCGAGGCCGGAATCATCGTGGAGGAAGCCGCACCCGATCTCAGCGAGGCGCATGACTGTTTCCAGGTGCTCCGCGCCGTCAGCTTCGCCGTCTCGAAGGCCGAACTTCTGAAGACACATCGCTCGATGCTGAAGCCGGAGGTGATCTGGAACATCGAATACGGCCTGTCGCTCACGGCAGCCGATATCGTGCGGGCCCAGAACCAGCGCACGGCGATGCTGCATCGATCGCTAACGTTTTTCGAGACCTATGATCTTCTCCTGTGCCCAACGACGATCGTTCCGCCTTTCCCGGTCGAAGAGCGGTATGTCAAATCGGTCGAAGGGGTCGAGTTCGGCAATTACGTCGAATGGCTGGCGATCGTCTACGCGGTGACGCTCATCTGCTCGCCTGCGCTGTCGCTGCCTTGCGGATGGACCGGCAAGGGGCTGCCCGTCGGGCTTCAGATCATCGGGCGGCCGGGCGCGGATGCCGAAGTGCTCTCCGGCGCGAAGCTGCTCGAGGACATTCTCGGTCTTGACACGACGAAGCCGGTCGATCCGAAGCCGCTTTGATCGATCAGCTTGAAGAAGCAGCGTCGTATGCGTCGCGCATTTCGGCGATCTGGGTGAGCTTGTCGTTGAACGGCGCCCAGTCGTCGCCTTCCGCGATCGCGTCCCAGATGCGCTCGAGTTCGTCGATGAGCATCGTGCAGGGGCGCTCATTTCGGAAATAGCCATGCTCGAGGTCGCCGGACGGAGCGTGTTTTGAAAGCGCATCCTTGACTGGCTCGAACTCGGCGCTTCTGTAAAACGCTGCAGCCGGGCTCCGTGCTGCCCGGTCGGCGCTGGCTTCGCCGCCGAACCAGTCGAAGAAGGCCTGCTCGAACGGGGCCTGGCTCCGCATCAGGAAGCCGGCGAAGGCTGAGGCGAGCGCGGTATCATTGTCGGCGCCCGCCGAGGCGAGGCCGAGCCTGCGCAGCATTTCGCCGGCATAGGCCTCTTGCAAAGCCGGCGCGAAGACATCGAGGCAGGCGGTGAGGCGTTCGGCGCTCGCGAACGGAAGGAAACATTCCGCGAGCCGCGCAACGTTCCAGGCCATCGTGCTCGGCTGACGGCCGAAGGCGTAGAGACCGACCTCGTCGTAATAGGCTGCGACGAAATTGGGATCGTAGGTCGGCACGAAACGCCAGGGGCCATAATCGAAGCTCTCGCCCGTGATGTTGATGTTGTCGCTGTTGAGCACGCCATGGACGAAGCCCGCCGCCATCCATTGCGCAGCCAGCCTCGCACTGCGGATCGCGACCTCCCGAATGAGGGCCAGCGCCCGCTCGGGCGTTCCCTCCCCTGCGACGCTCGGCAGATAATGACGAATGACGTGATTGAGCAGACGTTCGATGCCCGCACGGTCCTTGTGGTAGGCCAGCCGCTGGAAGGTGCCGATCCTGATATGCGAATGACTGAGCCGGACGAGAACGGAAGAGCGGGTCGGAGAGGGTTCATCGTGCCGCTCGAGACCCTCGCCGGTTTCGACGAGGCTGAAGGATTTTGAGGTCAGCACGCCGATCGCTTCCAGCATTTCGGTAGCGAGAACCTCTCGTACCCCGCCCTTCAGGGTGAGTCGCCCATCGCCGCCGCGTGACCACGGCGTCTGCCCGGAGCCTTTGGTGGCGAGATCGAGCAGCCGCCCATCCTGATGATCCCGCAGCTGGGCATGGAGAAAGCCGCGTCCGTCGCCAAGCTGCGGATTGTAACTGCGGAACTGGTGTCCATGATAGCGCAGCGCGAGCGGGGCGGCGAGCGAGCCTGGCAACGGCTCCAGCGATGCGAAGTGCTGCAGCCATTCGGGTTCATCTAGGCCGTCGAGGCCGATGCGGGCTGCCCAGCGATCGTTGCGGTAGCGCAAAATCTGTTTCGGGAATCGCGCAGGTGCAACGACATCGTAGAACGCGTCGCCGAGCGTGGCGTGGACCGTCTCTGGCTTGTAGGATGCGCTGACAGGCATGAGGCTCTTTGCTGGATGGCTGCAGAAAAATGGCTGCAGAAAAATGGCTGTAGGAAAATTGGCTTCAGAAAATGCCGTGCTGAGGGTGAAGGGAACGCCAGCACGATCATCTTTGTTTGCTCGGAGTCAATCATGCTGTTCCAGCGCGCCGTCTGCGGTTGGTGAGACCTGCCTTGATGTCGCGGCATTTGCGCGGGACTATCATGCGACGACAGATCAATCGATAAAATACATATTATAAATGTATATTATATTTTGTTTTTCAGAATCACTGTAGATTAAACTTGCCTTTCGATCTTTGTTGGACAACATTGTCATTAACAAGATTTTTGGGTGAATGGAGCTTCCAGTCGAAGCACGCCGCCCTGTCTCAAGGAACGCGCCATGAAGGACAACGTTGCAACGCTAGAGGCGAGACGAAAGCCGGCGAAGCGCCTTTGGCTCGATTACACGCTGGTCTTGATCGCGTTTCTCGCGGTGTTTTTTGTCGTCTCCGCCGTCAAGGCGCAGACAGTCCTTCTGAACGTCTCGTACGATCCGACGCGCGAATTCTACAAGGCGCTCAACGACGCGTTCATCGCAGAATGGAAGGCGAAGACCGGCGAAACGCTTGCAATTCGTCAATCGCATGGCGGTTCAGGCAAGCAGGCCCGCTCGGTGATCGACGGCCTCAATGCCGACGTCGTCACTCTAGCGCTTGCGGCAGACATCGACGCGATCGCCCGCGAGGCGAAACTCCTGCCGGACACCTGGCAGAAGCGCCTTCCGAACAACGCCTCGCCCTATACCTCGACGATCGTGTTCCTCATCCGCAAGGGCAATCCCAAAGGCATCAAGGATTGGGACGATCTTGCAAAGCCGGGTATTTCGGTCGTCACGCCCAATCCGAAGACATCGGGCGGCGCGCGCTGGAATTATCTCGCCGCATGGGCCTATGGGGCGAAGAAATTCGAGAATGACGAGGCGAAGGTGAAGGGCTTCATCAGCGCCATCTACAAGAACGCACCGGTCCTCGATTCCGGTGCGCGCGGCGCGACGACGAGTTTTGCACAGCGCGGCATCGGCGACGTGCTGATCGCCTGGGAAAACGAGGCGCATCTCGCATTGCAGGAATTCGGCGCGGACAAGTTCGAGATCGTCGCGCCGTCCCTCTCGATCCTTGCAGAGCCACCAGTCTCGCTCATCGACAAGAACGTCGATGCGAAAGGAACGCGCAAGCAGGCGGAGGCCTACCTCGAATACCTCTATTCGCCGGTCGGCCAGAAACTCGCCGCGAAATTCTTCTACCGTCCCGTCAGGCCGGAACTTGCCGAGGCGGCCGACCTGGCAAGGCTGCCGAAGCTTGACCTCATCACCATCAACGATACCATCTTCGGAGGCTGGACGAAGGTGCAGGCGCAGCATTTCGCCGAAAACGGCGTCTTCGACCAGATCTATCAGCCGAAGAAATAGCGGCGGTTCGCCGGGCGGGGTGGGTGATGACGCAAACGTTGAGCGTTGAAGGTCCCTTGCGCCCCTCATCGGGCTGGCGCTTCGTCAAGCCATCGGTTCTTCCCGGTTTCAACATTGCGTTCGGCTACACGCTTCTCTGGCTCGGCCTGATCGTGTTGCTGCCGCTCGCGGCACTCGTCCTGCGCGCCAGCGGCATCGGTGTCTCCGGCCTCATCGCCCTCGCTTCCGAGCCGCGCGTCGCCGCCGCGCTCAAGCTATCGTTCGGGCTTTCCTTTCTCGCCGCTGCCGTCAACATGGTGTTCGGCCTGATCGTCGCCTGGGTGCTCACCCGGTATCGCTTTCCCGGCCGCCGCATGATCGACGCTGTCGTCGATCTGCCCTTTGCGCTGCCGACCGCCGTTGCCGGCATTTCTCTCGCCTCGCTCTATGCGCCGAATGGTTGGGTCGGATCGCTGTTCGCTCCATACGACATCAAGATCGCCTACGCGCCTCCGGGCATCGCAATCGCGCTCATCTTCATCGGCCTGCCCTATGTCGTGCGCACGGTACAGCCGATCATCGTCGATCTCGAGCAGGACATCGAGGAGGCTTCCGCGACGCTCGGCGCGTATCGCTGGCAGACATTGCGCCGAGTCATCCTTCCAAGCCTGATGCCGGCGCTGCTGACCGGCTTTGCGCTCGCCTTCGCCCGCGCGGTCGGCGAATATGGATCGGTCATCTTCATCGCCGGCAACATCCCGTTTGTGTCGGAGATCGCGCCGCTGCTCATCATCACGCGGCTTGAGGAGTTCGACTACCGCGGCGCGACCGCGATCGCGACGATCATGCTGGCGATTTCGTTCAGCGCGCTGTTCGTCATCAACCTCATTCAGGCCTGGAGCCGCAGGAGGTTCGGAGATGCGTGACGCGCTGTCGCTGCCGTCGACCTCTGGAGCGGGCTCCGTCCTCACGGAGAGCCTGCGGACGCGAACTGTGCTGATCGCGATCACCTTCCTCTTCCTCGGGCTGTTCCTCGTGTTGCCGCTGGTCGCGGTGTTCGTGGAGGCCCTGCGCAAGGGCTGGGGGGTCTTCTTCTCGGCTTTTGCCGACCCTGATGCCCGCTCTGCCATATCCCTCACGCTCACCGTCGCGGCGATTGCGGTGCCTCTCAATCTCGTGTTCGGTGTTGCGGCCGCCTGGTCGATCACCAAATTCGACTTCAGGGGCAAAAGCCTGCTCGTCACGCTGATCGACCTGCCTTTTTCGGTTTCGCCGGTCGTGTCCGGGCTCGTCTATGTATTGCTGTTCGGCGCGCAGGGCCTGTTCGCCCCGCTGCTGAAGGCCTATCACATCGAGATCATTTTCGCGGTGCCGGGCATCATTCTTGCGACGATCTTCGTCACCTTTCCTTTCATCGCGCGCGAGCTCATCCCGTTGATGCAGGAGCAGGGCATCGCCGATGAGGAAGCCGCGCTGACGCTTGGTGCCTCGCCGCTTCGGATGTTCTGGACGGTGACGCTGCCCAACATCAAATGGGGATTGCTCTACGGCGTGCTGCTCTGCAACGCGCGGGCGATGGGCGAGTTCGGCGCGGTCTCGGTCGTATCCGGGCATGTGCGCGGGCTCACCAACACCATGCCGCTGCATGTCGAGATTCTCTACAACGAGTATAATTTCGTGGCGGCCTTCGCCGTCGCGTCGCTGCTGGCGCTGCTGGCGCTTGCGACGCTCGTCCTCAAAACCGTGCTGGAGTGGCGGTTCGATCAGGACGTCGCAGGATGATCCTTGATCGCACCACCTCGAACGCGCGACCGCCGGGAGCCTGGGAATGGAAATCCGAATAGACCGCATAGCCAAGGAGTTCGGAGGCTCCAAAGCGCTCGACGGCGTCGATCTGACGATCGGCTCCGGCGAGCTCGTCGGGCTGCTCGGTCCGTCCGGCTCCGGCAAGACGACGCTGCTGCGCATCATCGCGGGGCTCGAGATGCCGACCAGCGGCAGCATCTTCTTCGACTCCGACAATGCATCCGGCTGGACGGTGCAGGAGCGTCGCGTCGGCTTCGTCTTCCAGCAATATGCCTTGTTCCGCCACATGAGCGTGTTCGAGAACGTCGCCTACGGGCTGCGGGTGCGGCCCAAGAAGACGCGCCCGCATGAAACCGACATCGTCCGCCGTGTCGCCTCGCTGCTCGATCTGATGCAGCTCGGCGATTATGGCAGGCGCTTCCCCGCCCAGCTTTCCGGCGGGCAGCGCCAGCGCGTCGCGCTGGCCAGAGCTCTCGCCGTCGAGCCGCGGGTGCTCCTGCTGGACGAGCCTTTCGGCGCGCTCGATGCGGCGGTGCGCAAGGAGCTTCGAAGCTGGCTGCGGACGCTGCACAACAAGACCGGCCATACCAGCGTGTTCGTCACCCATGACCAGGACGAGGCGCTGGAGCTCTCCGACCGCGTGGCTGTCCTCAATCGTGGCCGGATCGAGCAGGTCGGAACGCCGGACGCCATCTACGATTCGCCCCGGACGCCGTTCGTGTTCGGCTTCATCGGAACATCGAGCCGCATCGCGGTCACCATTGCAGGCGGACAGGTCTCGCTCGACGGCTCGATCCTGCCGCTGACGCCGGCGGCCCTGCCTGACGGGCCGGCGACGCTCTATGTGCGGCCAGGCGACTTCACCGTTGCCGATGGGGCGAATGGCAGCATCCATGGGCTGGTGACCGTGCAGCGCCGCATCGGTCCCGTCCGCCGGATCGAGGTGGCTGTCGGCGCGGCGCGGGCGCTGGTCGAGATCGACATACCGGCTCACAGGACCTTCGAAATCGGCAAGCCCGTGTCGATCAGCCTGTTGCGCGCGGCGGTCTTTCCGGAAGCTGGCGGTATCGAGCCGGTGTGCGTCGAGACGGCATTGATGCCGAGCGTGCTGCCGCTGCATCAGCCGTCCCGCTGGCATGCCTGAGCGCTCGGCTAGACAAAACCCGATCGGCAAGCTTCTTCGGCTGCTCGTCGGCGCGGCGGTCGCCTGTCACGTCGCCGGGGCGGCACGGGCGCAAACCCGTCACGAGGTTCCAAGAGCCGGCGGCGGTAACACGACGCTTCTGGACTACCCGCCGCGCGAGCGACAGGACTGCCCTCCGACCGTCATCTTCTCGCACGGGTTCGGCGGCGACGAAACTCAGCTTGCCGGCTTGGCTCGTGCTCTTGCCGCCAATGGCTGGCGCGTCCTCGCGATGCGGCATGCCGAAAGCGGCCGGCCCGCATTAAGGGCGGTGCTGTTCTCGGGGTTGCCCGCCATAGACGATGCCGCGCGCGCCGCGCCCTTGCACACGGCGCGCTTTGCCGATCTCGACGCAGCCTATGGCGAGGCGACGCGGCGCTGCAGGCCGTTTCCGCTCATCCTTGCCGGGCATTCAATGGGCGCGCAGACAACGATGATGGAAGCTGGCGCGGTGGCCCGCATCGGCCCGGCCGGAGGCAACCGGTTCGACGCCTATATCGCGCTGTCGCCGCAAGGCGTCGGATCCGCCTTTGCCCCCGGCGCCTGGCGCGCCGTCAACAAGCCCGTCCTCATGATAACGGGCACGAGGGATCGTGTCGCCAACGGCGATTTTCGCGAGCGCCTGAGCGCGTTTGAAGGGATGCCGCCAGGCAACAAGAGGCTAGCCATCCTGCCGGGTGCCGGGCATCTGCAGATCGGCGGCATCGGCAGCCGTTCCGTGGCGGAGACGGTGACGGCGCTCGTGCTGGAATTTACGGGTGAGGTCAAAGCCCGGCATGTCGCGCGGAGCCGGATCGCCGGTGTCGAGACCCGCGAAAAATGAAACGTCCGGGATCGAGATCCCGGACGTCTCCTTAAGTTAGCGGGCTGATGATTGATCTGACCGGTGGTCGTCAGGCCGCCTTGGCCATTGACCGAGGGCCTGCGACCGGCATCATCACATTCGCAGCATCGCCTCGAACTCGCTTCTGGGACTCGGCATGGCCGAGCCTGTCTCCGGCATGTTCGACAAGGTTTCCGGACGGATCGGTGAAAAAGGGTGCGTCCAGAGCCGAAAGAATGTCACCGCGCGTCAGACCGATATCTTTCAGAAGGCGGTCATCGGCGTGGCTCAGTTGCCAGACCGCGCGACGGTTTGCTGCTGCCTTCACGAGTCCGCGCGCCGCATCGGCGAGGTTCGTCGCGGCAGGCGCGAGCCGTCCGGCGATTTCCTTGATCGTGACCAGCATAAACATGGCGTCCATCCTTTAATTCGGTGTCGCAGCGGGCAAGCTGCGGCTTCAGGCCTTTTGCACCCCTGCAAAACGGCGTGATCAGTATCTACCAGAAAATGATTCATTTGACGTGCGAATGTTGTTGATGTCTAACATGAGAGAAACTGATCGGTATGCCCCGATCTGTTCGATTGCCCGCTCATGGAGTGATTGACGCCATGCATCTCATCGATATCGATCAACTGAAGACGCTCATCGCCATCATCGATTCCGGCTCCTTCACCAAGGCGGCCGACATCGTCCACAAGACGCAGAGCGCCGTCTCGATGCAGATGAAGCGGCTCGAGGAGCGCGTCGGCAGGCCGATTTTCGGCAAGGACGGGCGAGCCGTCCGACTGACGGAGGACGGGAAGCGGCTGCTCGACTATGCGCGGCGCATCGTTCGCCTCAGCCATGAATGCGTCACCAGCTTCAGCGACGCGGTTCTGTCGGGCCGGGTACGGCTCGGCGTTCCGGATGATTACGCCGACCGGTATCTTCCGGAGATCCTGGCTGGCTTCACGCACTCCAATCCGAAGGTCGAGGTGACGGTGATGTGCGAGCCGACGCCGATGCTGATGGAGCGCATCCATTCCGGCGATCTCGATCTCGCCATCATCACGCATGATCAGGAACGTGGCCCGGCTGAAATCATCCGCCAGGAGCGGCTGCTCTGGGTGACGTCGGCGCGCCATGCCGTGCATGAGGAAACGCCGTTGCCGCTGGCCCTCGGTCGGCCGACCTGCAACTGGCGGCGGGCCGCCACGGACCGGCTCGACAGCATCGGCAGGCCGTTCCGACTGCTTTATTCGAGCTGGAACTCCTCCGCCGTCGGGGCTGCGATATCGGCCGGCCTCGCGGTCGGCGTGCTGCCGGAAAGCGCGATCCGGTCCGGCATGCGGGTGCTTGGGGCCTGCGACGGCTTTCCGGCCATGCCATCGGTCAAGATCGCCATCGTACGCGGCCGGTCGGAAGATTTCCCGCTGGTCGATGCGCTGGCGGGGCATATACGCCAGAGCCTCGACAACCTGTCAGGCCGCGAGCCGGAGGCGGCGCCTGCCATCCAGGCGCTCGCCGCAGAGTAAGCTTAGTAGACGCGATCGCGGAACACGGGCTCGACCTTTTCGGTCCAGTCGGTGCGGTAAAGCTCGATAAGCTCGTCGGCCTGCGTCTGGCCCTTGTCGAGCAACGCGTAGAGGGGCGTGAGATAGCCGGTCTCGTCCGATCCGTCGATGCCGATCCGACCGCGTGCTCGCAGCCCCATAGTCGAGATCGTAAGCAGGTCGCGGGCGATGTCGAGCACCGGTCGTCCGCCGATGGTGGCTGTCAGCGCCTGCTGCGGAACGTCGTCCCGCAGCGCCTGCCGCTCTTCGGCGTTCCAGGTCTTGGCAAGGTCCCACGCCGCGTCGAGAGCGGCTTCGTCATAGTAAATGCCGGTCCAGAAAGCTGAAAACGCCGTGATGATCGGCAGCGGGCCGACATCGGCCCCCCGCATTTCAAGGTATTTTTTCAGCCGCACCTCGGGGAAGATGGTGCCGAGATGGTTGGCCCAGTCCGACACATAGGCGCGCTCGCCCTGTATCGGACGGAAATTGCCTTCCATAAGCTCGCGGAACGACGCGCCTGCAACGTCATGATAGGTATCGCCGCGCTTCAAAAAATACATCGGCACATCGAGCGCGTAATCCACGTAGCGCTCGAAGCCCATACCGTCCTCGAAGGCGAAAGGCAGCATCCCGGCGCGGTTGTTGTCCGTGTCACGCCAGATTTCGCTGCGATAGGACTTGAATCCGTTGAGACGTCCTTCGAGAAACGGCGAATTGGCAAAGATGGCGGTCGCGATCGGCTGCAGCGCGAGGCCGACCCGCAGCTTCTTGACCATGTCGGCTTCCGAGCTGAAGTCGAGATTGACCTGGACGGTCGAGGTGCGGAACATCATGTCGAGGCCGTGCTTGCCGACCTTCGGCATGTAGTTCGCCATGATCTTGTAGCGGGCCTTGGGCATGACGGGCGTATCGGCGAGTGTCCAGAGCGGGCTGGCACCGATGCCGAGAAAGCCGATGCCGAGCGGTTCGGCCACTTCCTTGAGCTGCGCGAGATGGGCCATCGTCTCGACATGGGTCTGATGCAGCGTCTCGACCGGTGCCCCGGACAATTCGAACTGCCCGCCGGGCTCGAGCGAGATCGCTCCGCCGCCCGTCACGTCGAGCAGGCCGATCGGGTGGTCGCCCTCCATGATCGGCTCCCAGCCGAGCAGGCCCTGCATCCCTTCGAGCAGCGCCCTGATGCCACGGCGCCCTTCATAAGGGACAGGTGCCAGCGTGTCCTTGTAGAACGGGAATTTCTCGTGTTCCGTTCCGAGTTTGAAACTGTTCTGCGGTTTGCATCCCTTGGCGATCCAGGCGACGAGTTCGTCGCGAGATTGGATCGGGGTGAGGTCCACGACGTCACGCGCCATTTAAATACCTTCGTCAAATCAGAGGTTTAAGGGCTCGAAGCGTCAACCGGTCCGGTCGATGCGATGCCGCCCCCATTGGTTACGCCTGACATAGAGGGTCTCCCGCCTGCCCACAACGGGGATCAGGCAGAATTGTGGCGGTGGACGCACGCCGGTCCGGCGGTCCGAGGGTTTCGATCGTCGACGAAATCGTCCGGGTCAGAGTTGGTAGGGATCGACCGGCACGAAATATTTTCGTCGCCACAGGCCCGGCATGCCCAGACCCAGCATATGCCGTGTCACCACGAGCGCCGGGTAGACGACCCTGTCGCGCAGAAAGCCGCGCAGTCTTGCCCTGCGCGTCATCCAGTCCCGCGTGGCCGGCTCGGCCGCATGTCCGTCTCGTGGCCCGCCGGCATCGGCCATCGCCTCGGGAGCCTTGTCCCATTGCAGATCGGCGTAATCACTCTGCTGAGGCACCGTGAAGGTCTCGAAATCGGCTAATTTGCGCGCGACGACAAGAATTTGCGCCGCCTCGCTGGTCGTGAACTGCACCCGTTGACCAAGCGCGCGCGGGTCCGTCGCGCGAAACCAGCGGGCTGGGCTCAGCATCGTGACGATGTAGACGTCGATATCGCCGAAACCGTTGGCTTCGAGCACGCGATAGAACAATTCCGGCGAGAACTGGTAGAAGCCGTGGCCGCATTGACCATTGGCCGCGCTTGAGACCAGCAGCGTGCCGCCGGTCTTCGTCAGCTTCATGGCGTTGCGAAGCGCCTGCGCGACATCGAACACATGTTCGATCGTGCCGCCATCATAGACGAACTGCGAAGCGCCTTCGAAAGCAGGCGGGATCGGTTCGTTGAGGTCATGGATGATGTCGGCTCCCTCGTAACGGGACGCGTCCAGCGAGCGGACTGTCTTGAAGCCGCAGGAGCGCAAGAACGGCTCGGCAAAAGTGTGGCGCGCGATCTCCTGGCAATCGGGCTGTGTCCAACCGAGGCGAAAGCCCTTGGACAGTCTTTGCAGCGCGGATCGGCCCACGAAAAGCTCGGGTCGGCCAAGACAGAGGATTTCGTCTCCCACCCGGCCTGATGTCTTCAAAGCGAGGATGAGTTTCGCTTCTTCGGCATTTACGCCCATCGATCAAGTCCACAGCAACGAAAAATCGGACTTTACCCATGTCATGAGAAGGTTGAGATATCGACGACGTTGTCGCTCATGCGACTTTATGGTCACCGAATCCTGAACGGATAACCGTAAGGCAAGCTCACCGGAAGCCGGCCTCTCCGCTCGTCATCGCGCAGAGCCAGTCGACAACATCGCTCAAAGCTTCCGTCTGGCTTCGTCCGTTGCCCTTGGCGCTCGTATAGATCGAAATCTGCCGGTCGGCGCTTGTCCCTCGGTCGAGAATGTCGCGCAGATCGTAAAGTTCGTCGGCGCAGTCGAGCGCCTCCATGTCGGGCGTGATGAGAGCGAGCACCCGGTCCAGGCTCTCGCTGACGCTGACGAGGCGCTGCTCCTTCTCGTCGATGAAGGAGCCGTGGATGCCATACCGTTGGGCGCGCCACTTGTTTTCGGCGATGATGGCCCGATTGGCAGCGGTGAGCCTGGCGTTGACATGCGGGTTGAGATCGAGATGCCGTACGATGCAGCGAAAGAGCAGGGCGATCCGCACGCCGTCGCTGACATGGGTGCAACTGTCGGCGACGCGCAATTCGAGGGTCGGGCTGTCGAGCGAGGGCCTGATCACCCACCAGACATAGCTCGAATCCGCGATAGCCCGCGTCTCCACCATCGTGTCGATGAAAGCGCGGTAGTCGGCGTCGTCGATGAAAAGTTCCGGCAGTCCCGTGCGCGGAAGCTCCTCATAGGCAGCAAGGCGGTAGCCCATGAGGCCGGTGCGCTTCGCCTGCCAGAACGGCGACGAGGTCGAAAGGGCAAGGAGCAGCGGGATGAACGGCATCGCGCGCACCATCAGATCGCTGCGCCGTTCGGGATGGGGCGTCTCGACATGGACGTGCATGCCGCACACCATGTTTCGCGCGCCGAGCATCTGGAGATCATGCCGCACCCGGTCATAGCGCGGCGTCTCCGTCTGACGCTGTTTGGTCCAGCTCGCCAGCGGATGCGTGCCGCTTGCAAACATCGTCAGCCCATGATCGCCGGCGATGCGCGAGATGCCAATGCGGTAAGCTGAGAGACGCGCCCGGGCCTCCTCGAGCGTGCTGCACGACGGTGTCGCCACCTCGATCTGTGATTGCAGAAACTCAGGCCCGAAAACGCCGGGAAAGGCCGCTTCGCACGCTTCGACAAAGTGGCGCGGGATGGTGCGGCACGCATCCCTCGTGACCGTATTCGAGAGAAAATACTCCTCTTCTATGGCGAAGCGATAAGCATTCGTCATTTTTGAAGCTCCAGAATGTTAAAAAAACAGTATAAATCTAACTAAACTAAGATTTATACATGAAATATACAGTAAAATTTGGTACGTTACGCTAATACCAAGCCAAAAAAAGGCAAAAATGGGGCAGGTAATTTGAAAAACGACAAGTGCCTGTTTTGAATCGATTTTAAAAATTTTCTCATACGTCCCGTGCGGGTATCCAGTCGCCGAGCACCGCCTGCACGAGGGCGAGAGCTGCGACCGCCGCCGTATCCGCCCGCAGGATGCGCGGTCCGAGCGCGAGGCGGACCGTCCGCCCGAGCGACATGAGCGCCTGCCGCTCGGCTTCGTCGAAGCCGCCTTCCGGGCCAATCAGAACACAGATGGGCGAGATGGCGGCAAGGCTCGCCGCAGCGGTCTGCAAGGCGACGACAGGATTTTCGACATCCGCGCGCTCATCGCAGAAGACCAGCAAGCCGCGGCCCTCTGCCTCCAGCGCGCGCCAGCGCTCGACGAAGACGCGCAACTTCTGCTCCTCGTCGAGTTCGGGAATCGAAAGGACGCCGCATTGCTCGGCGGCCTCGACCGCATTAGCGCGCATCCTCTGGCCGTTGAGCCGGGACATCTGCGTGCGGTTCGTCAGCACCGGCGTGATGCGCGAGGCGCCCATTTCGACGCCTTTCTGGATCACGTAGTCGAGCCGTGCGGATTTGAGTGGCGCAAAGGCGTACCACAGCGCACCCTGGGCCGTTTGCGGTCGCGTCCGCCCGATCACACCAAGCGAGCAGTCCTTTCGCGTCGCCTCGATGATTTTCGCCTGCCATTCGCCATCCCTGCCGTTGAAGACAAGGAGTTGATCGCCGGTCCTGAGCCGCAGCACGTTGAGAAGGTAATGGCTCTGATCGCGGGCGAGCGGAACCTCGACATTATCGGCAAGCGCGCTTTCGACGAAAAGCCGCTGTGAGCAAAAATCGTAACTTGGCACGCCCGCAGCCTCCAAAACTCCGCTTCGACGCTCTTTACAGCGCCGCTTTACAAAAAATAGCCTTGATTTTAGAGAACTCTTCGTCAACACCTATCCGCTTTCCAATGCATTACGCACGCGCGTCCCCCCGACGCGTCGAAGTTGCTGGAGACAGACATGATCGGACGAGCCATTTTGACTGCCGGAAGCACGTTCTCCCGTCCTCGCGCCTCCTGTCCTCGCGCCTCCCTTGTCGCGCTCGCTTTTGCGATGCTGGCGTTCGGTGCGTCGAGCGCCTCGGCGATGCCCGAAAGCTGCAATGAATTCCCGAAGATCGTGGCGCCGCGGCTCGCGCTGATCGAAAAGCTGAACAACTTCAAGAAGAAGAAGCCGACCGCCATCGAGGCGTGCAAGACGATGACGAGCCTCATTGCCGCCGACAAGAAGATCATGGACTGGATGGTCGCCAACAAGGACTGGTGCCAGGTGCCGGACGAACAGCTGACCCAGTTGAAGCAGGCGAACGAGCAGTCGAACGAATTCCGCGGCAAGGCCTGCGCAGCCGCAGCCAATCAGGCCAAGCAGATCGAGCAGTTGAAGCGCGCGCAGGCGCAGGGCGGCGGCGGTCAGCCGCTGCCGGGGGCCGGCGTCAAGCTGCCGCAGGGCGCGCTCTGAGTTCGGCCTGCCGCCCCATGCGCTCCGGTGCCGCCGCGAACCTTCGTAAAGCCTGTACTAAGATTTCCACGCGATGAGCGCCGATAAGGCGAATGCGTTGGCCTCCGCGCTGCCCGACGCCGCCCCGCGCAATTTTGTCGAGCGTTTCCTTCCGATCGGCCTTCACCCCTATGCGCAGCTTGCGCGTTGGGATCGCCCGATCGGCTGGTGGCTGCTGCTGCTGCCCTGCTGGTGGTCGACGGCGCTTGCAGGGCAGGCGGCTTCCCGCCCGCCAGATGTCGTCAACCTTGTCCTGTTCTGGATCGGCGCGGTCGCGATGCGCGGGGCGGGCTCGACCTGGAACGACATTCTCGACCGCGATCTCGATGCGAAGGTCGCCCGCACCCGCGGCAGGCCGCTGCCGTCAGGAGCCGTGACACTGTTCCAGGCCTCGGCCTTCCTGGCGCTGCAACTGCTCGCCGGTCTGTTCGTGCTTCTCTGCTTCAACCTGTTTTCGATCGCGCTCGGGTTCGCGGCCATGGTGCCGGTGCTCGTCTATCCGCTGATGAAGCGCGTCACGAACCATCCGCAGGTCGTGCTGGGGCTCGCCTTCTCCTGGGGCGCACTGATGGGCTGGGCCGTCTCGTTCGGCAGCCTCTCGGCCCCGCCATTGCTGCTCTACGCCGCAGCGATTTTGTGGACGGTCGGTTACGATACGATTTACGCGCTCCAGGACATCGAGGACGACGCGATCGTCGGGATCGGTTCCACGGCGCGGGCCTATGGCGACAGGGCCGCCTGGTTCGTCGGTTGCTGCTATGCCGGCGCTGTTCTGCTGACCGGCCTTTCGCTCGGCGTCAACCAATCGGGCATCGTCTCGTTCGGCACGCTCGCCGTCTACGCCGCGCATCTTTGCTGGCAGGTTGCCGGCCTGCGGCTCGATCAGCCAATGGTGGCGCTCCGCTTTTTCCGCTCCAATCGTGATGCGGGTTTGATCCTGTTTGCGGGGCTTTCGCTGGATGCGGTGCTGCGCTGGCTGGCGCTGCACTGATCAGAAGCGCGGGCTTGGCCCGATGCTGCGCACGGGATGAACGGTCGCCATCAGGCAAGGCTGGCCTTCCCTGCGTCGAGCAAGAAAGCGCGGCCGGCGGCCTGAGAGCGCTGAGCCGTGCCGCCGCTGGCGAAGGCCGGCGGGCTCCTCGGTCGCACATTGCAGCGTGCCGTCGCTGCCAAGAATGAAGAGCGGCAGGCACAACCGCGCGCCGAGGTTGCGCCAGTCGGCGATGACCTGCTCATCGGTGTCGTGCACGGCGATGAGGCGCGAACAGCCAACGTCGTTATGGCCGAGTATGATCTCGAAATAGCGCATCGGGCCGCGCTCCACCGCCCGCAGCACCACGCCGTAAAAGCCCGATAGCGGAAACGGCGCGGGTTCGTTGTCATTGCCGCGCTCGTCGTCGACAAGCGGTTGAGGCGCATGCGCGGCGAGATGCGCATCGCCTGCGTCAGCGGCGGCGATGCGGTCTGCTTCGAGATGCGATCTGGCTTTTCGTGCCATGGAAGTCGTCCTGCGGTGCTCTTGCAGCAATAGGAAAGTCAAAACGCTGGCGAAGGCTTAAACACCGTGGTTAAGATTTCGCAGGGTTGCTCGCCGCCCGCCAATCCGGAATTCGTGCTTCACAGAGGGTTACTGATGCCGATCTTTTTGAACGAGAACGGACAAGGTCTCGTTGGCTTTACCAGCGCGTCGTCCTGGGCGGCGAGCTACATGGCCATCCTGATGGTCATGGCTGTCGTTCTTGCCGGCAATGTCGCCCGCCAGCGCAAGCCCAAACGCATCGGCATCGGCGATGGAGGCGACCACACGCTGCTGCGTTCGATGCGGGTTCACGGCAATTTCGTCGAGAACGTGCCGTTCGCGCTGGCCGCGCTCGTCATGCTGCCGCTGCTCGGCGCGCCTGTCTGGGCGGTCCATGTCGTCGGCGTTTCCATCGTGCTCGGCCGCATCCTGCATGCAATCGGCCTCAACGGTTCGGCCGGAGCGAGCGCCGGCCGTGTCTCCGGCATGATCCTCACCTGGCTGAGCCTTCTGTTTTCGGCGGCGCTGCTCCTCTGGCTGGCCTGGCGATGAGCAACGATCATCGCGCCGATCTGGCGCGACTTGAGGAGATCACCCGTCGCGCCGGTGCGATCGCGCTTCAATCGTTTCGGCTGGGCGGGCAGACGAGCGCACGCGTCTATTACAAGAACGGATCGTCACCGGTGACCGACGCCGATCTTGCGACGGACGCTTTCCTGAAGGACGCCTGCGCCGGTGCCTTTTCCGATTGCGCCTGGTTCTCGGAGGAAACCGCCGATACGCCGTTTCGCCTTTCGGTTCCGCGCCTCGTCATCGCCGACCCCATTGACGGCACCCGCGCCTTTGTCTCGGGCGATGCGCGCTGGTGCGTCAGCATCGCGATTGTCGAAGCCGGCCGCCCGGTCGCCGGCTGCGTCTTCGCGCCGGCTCTCGGCGAATGCTTCACCGCTTCGGCTGGCGGCGGGGCCGCGCATAATGGCGAGCGGCTCGCCCTGCCGTCAAAAACAGAGCTCGCAACATCGGACGCGCTCGGGCCCAAGCCCGTGATCGATTGGCTCAACCGCCTTTCGGGCACGCAGTACCGGCAGGCCGCCCGCATCCCGTCGCTCGCCTATCGCCTCGCCGTCATAGCGCGCGGAGACGCGGCGATCGGGCTTGCCGGTCCTGACAGCCACGACTGGGACATCGCGGCGGCGGACCTCATCCTCAACGAGGCTGGCGGCCGCCTGCTCGATTTTGCAGGCCGGCAACCAGTTTACAACCGACCTGATCCGGTGCATCCAGCACTCGTCGCGGCGGAGCACGGCCTCGCGCAGTCCGTGGTCGAATTGATCGAGGCGCACGGCCCGGTGCGCTGAACGCCCGACATGACCGTTTCGAGGGGGAGCACTGATGTCTGAACAAGCCGGCGGCAAGCAACTGCTTCACCTGGTTTTCGGCGGCGAACTCGTCAATCTGGACGGGATCGACTTCCGGGATCTTTCAAAGCTCGACGTCGTCGGCATCTTCCCGGATTACAAATCCGCCGAGCGCGCCTGGAAGGCCAAGGCGCAATCCACGGTCGACAACGCCCATATGCGCTATTTCGTCGTGCATCTGCACCGGCTGCTCGATCCAGCGGTTTCGTGAACACGAAATCCGGCTGGCGGCGACGGGTGGTCGGCGCGGCGGCCTTTCCACTAAGTTCGGCGTTCTCCTCATGCTGAAGGCCATCTGGCGGTCGAGCTGGCTGCAACACTTTCTGGGCAATTTGCTTGCCCAATATCTGATCTTCGTGCGCCGCACGACGGCCTTCGTCGTCGATCGGCCCGAGATTTATGACCGCGTCGACCAGAACTGGCCGGTCATCGTGACCATCTGGCATGGCCAGCACCTGATGATGCCCTATTCACGGCGGGAAAAGGACCGCATCAGCGTGCTCATCTCGAGCCATGGCGACGGCGAACTCAACGCGATCGCCGCCGAAAAGCTCGGCATCGGGCTCATTCGCGGTTCCGGCGCGCAGCGGCCGGACCAGATCATGAAGCGCGGCGGCGCGCGGGCGCTGCGCGAGATGCTCAAGGCGTTGAGGGACGGCGTTACGGTCGCCGTCACGGCCGACGTGCCCAAGGTCTCGCGCGTCGCGAGCTCGGGCATCGTCACCCTGGCGCAGATATCGGGCCGTCCGATCGTGCCGATCGCAATCGTCACCAAGCGCCGGATCGACTTCAAGAGCTGGGACAGGGCGAGCATCGGCCTCCCCTTCTTCAATCGCGGCGTCATCGCGCTTGGCGACTGGGTCGAGGTGCCTGCGGACGCCAACGCCGCGCTCCAGGAGGCGAAGCGCCGGGAGATCGAGGCGGCGCTCGATGCGGTGCACGCCCGCGCCTATGCGTTGCTCGGATCGTCCGATCCGGGTGCGGGCCGACCCAGCGTCGAAGCAGCGCGCAGAGCCCGTGAAAGCGCAATCGAAAACGAGGATCATCGCCGCGCGGCGCTCAGGCCCGATGGCGCTGCCGGCGGCGGGGGCGCAGCAGGATGAAGCCGCCCCGCTCGCACCTCCTGTCCGTCTACAAGGCGGCGACGCGGGCGGCGGAGCCGGCCCGGCCGCTGATGCTGCAGCGTCGTCTCAAGGCCGGCAAGGAACACCGGCTTCGCCTGGGCGAGCGGGCAGGCGAGGCATCAGTGGCGCGGCCGGAGGGCGGCCTCTTCTGGCTGCATGGGGCGAGCGTCGGCGAGTTCCTCTCGATCTTGCCGCTGGCAAGCGCGCTTGCAGGCACGAGCTTCGGCGTTCTCGTCACGACCGGGACGCTCACCTCGGCCGACCTCGCCGCGGAACGACTGCCGGCCGGGGCGGTCCACCAAATGGCTCCCTTCGATTTCCCCAAGGCGGTCAAGCGCTTCTACGATCATTGGCGGCCGGACATGGCGATCTTCGCCGAATCCGAAATCTGGCCGAATCTGATGAAGGAAGCGCTCGACCAGGCAATTCCCCTCGCCATCGTCAATGGCCGCATGTCGGCGCGCTCGTTCGGCCGTTGGCGCAGCCTCAGATCGCTTGCCGAGCCCTTGCTTGGCAGGCTCGACCTGTGCCTGACGCAAAGCGAGGAGGATGCCGTGCGCTTCCGTGCGATCGGCGCGACGCGAGCGCTTTCGGTCGGCAATCTCAAATTCGACGCCGAGCCGCTGCCTTGCTCGCCGGAGGACCTCGGCGACATGCAGTCGATCCTTGGCGATCGCCCCGTCTGGCTTGCTGCAAGCACCCATGCGGGCGAGGAGGACATTGTCCTTGCCGCCCATCGGCGGCTCGCCTCCCGATCTGACAGACCGCTGACGATCATCATTCCACGGCATCCCGAGCGCGGCGGCGAAATTGCGGCGCTCGCGGCGCGCCATGGCTTTCAGGTGCGGCAGCGCAGTCGCGGTGAGCGGCCGGACGCCGAAAGCGAGGTCTACGTCGCCGATTCGCTCGGCGAACTCGGCCTGTTCTTCCGCCTGTCCCGGATCGCCTTCATCGGCGGATCGCTGGTCGCGCCGGGCGGGGGCCACAACCCGATCGAAGCAGCCCTGCTGGGCTCTGCCATCCTTCACGGTCCGCACACGCGAAACTTCGCGTCGCTCTATGCGAGCCTTACGGCCGCAAATGCCGCCATTGGCGTAACGGATGGAGACACCCTCGCCGGAGCGATAGAAAGTCTGCTCGGCGATACGCAAGAGACCGATGCCCTCGCCGAACGGGCGAGGCGGGAGGTCGAGGCCCACAAGGGCGCGCTCGCCCGCACGCTCGAGCATCTTGCTCCCTATCAGGCCAGCATCCTCGCCCGCGCCGGCGAAAGGCAAGGCTGATGCGCGCTCCTACGTTCTGGTGGCGGCGCGAGGATGGCATGCTTGCCCGCCTCCTTGCGCCGGCCGGCTGGCTTTACGGCTCGGTGACGGCGGCGCGCATGGGCAGGCCTGGCAGCAACATTACGCCAAAGGTGATCTGCGTCGGCAATTTCACGGTCGGGGGTGCCGGCAAGACGCCGGTCGCCATAGCGGTGGCCGGAATGGTTGCATCTCAGGCACAGAGCGTGTTCTTTCTCTCGCGCGGCTATGGCGGCAGGCTCGCCGGCCCGCTGCTGGTGGACCCGGCCCGGCATTCGGCGGCCGATGTCGGCGACGAGCCGTTGCTGCTGGCGCGGCACGCCCCGGTCGTCGTGGGACGCGACCGCGCAGCCGCCGGTGCTCTCTGCCAGACGCTTGGAGCCGACATGGTCATCATGGATGACGGGCTGCAGAACCCGTCCCTCCAAAAAGACATCCGGATCGCCGTCGTGGACGGGTCGGTCGGCGTGGGCAACGGGCGGTGCGTCCCTGCCGGACCGCTGCGCGCCCCGCTTGCACGGCAATGGCCGTTCGTTGACGCGCTCGTCGTGATGGGGTCATCGTCGAGGACGGTCGATGACATGAGGCGTGAGGCGGCTCACCGCTCCATTCCGGTTTTCGACGCGCGGCTGGTGACGCGCACGCGACCGGATTTCCTCGCAAAGCCGCTGCTCGCCTTTGCCGGCATCGGCCGTCCTGACAAGTTCTTCCATCATCTGGAAGCGCTCGGCGGTAATCTCGCGGGAGCGGTGGCGTTCGGCGATCATCACACGCTAAGCGATGGCGAGGCCGCCGACCTGTTGACGCGGGCTGCTTCGGCCGGCGCTCAGCTCGTCACCACGGAAAAGGACTTCATCCGCATGGCGAGCCCGGCCGGTTCTTCGCCCGATATCGTGAAGCTTATCAGCGCGACGGCCGTCCTTCCCGTCGAGGCCGAGTTCGACGATATGGAAAGGTTCAGGCTTTTCCTTGGGCGCGCAGCCGGGTGAGCACCGCCTCGGGGCCGGAATAGGCCTCCTGCCGCTCCACGCTCCAATACCGCAATTCGGCGAGCGGTATCGGGTCGCCGGTCACGCCGCAGCGCACAAAGGTGCCGTGCCGCACGATCCGGTAATCGCCATCGAGATACTCGATCTCGGCCTCGGCTCCCATCGGCGCGGGGCGTTCAAATCTGTTCATGTGACAGCTATATCAATGGCCGCAGCAAAATAAAAGACGAGGCTGCCCGTCTGCGAACGGCCTGTCAGAACAGCGATCCCTGCCCGGCCGGTGATTTCGATGCGGGCTTTGAAGGGGCGCGTTGCTTCGGCTCGGGCTCGCTCAAGCCTGCGCCCGCGACGGCGGTCACGCTGCCATCGGCAAAGCCGATCTCGAGCGGCATGCCGGGCTTGACGAGCGCTGCCTCGCGAACGGCGCGTCCGGCTTCGTCGCGGATGATGGCGAACCCGCGTGCCAGCACCTGCCGGTATCCAAGCGTGTTCAACAGGCCGGCGAGCCGAAGAAGCGCCTGGCGTTCGGTCTCGAGCGAGGCGCGCGCCACGCGGACGAGACGAGCGCCGCTCGCTTCAAGCCGTTCGTGCAGCCTCGGCAGGCCGGACCGTGGCGATTGTGTAGCCAGCAGCGTCACTGGACTTGCGAGCTGCGTCGCCTTGCGCTCCCGCACCTGCGCAGCGGCGCGCCTCAGCCTCCGCCCGGTCGCGGCAAGCTGTTCGAGCCCGGTCGCGATCTGCTGCCGCTCGCGCGCCTTGCGGTTTTCGAACGCGGCGGCAAGACGCGCCTGATAGCCGTCGAGCCTTTCGCGATACCGGCCGAGCCGCGCATGGGGCGATTGGGCCGAAATGCGTCGCGCAAGGCCGCCAAGCGCGATCTTGCGATGAGACAGATCGCTGCGCAGGCTCGCCGGCAGTTTGTGGCTTGCAATATCGAGCCTCTGGCGAGGCAGGTTCAGCAATGCGTCCGGTCCCGGCAGCGCCCGCGCGAGCGAGCGCAGTTCGGAGCGCCGGCGCTCGACATGGCGGAACAGCCCGCCGGACAGCCGGGCATCAAGCGTTCTCGTCAGCGCGATGAGTTCGCTTCTCACCGGCACGGCGAACTCCGCCGCTCCTGTCGGGGTCGGCGCGCGCCGGTCCGAGACGAAGTCGATCAGCGTCGTGTCCGTTTCATGCCCTACGGCCGAGATGAGCGGGATCGCGCCGGCAGCGACCGCTCGCGCCACGATCTCCTCGTTGAAGCCCCAGAGGTCTTCGAGCGAGCCGCCGCCACGCGCCACGATCAGCACGTCCGGGCGGGGAATCGCGCCGTCTCCGAGCGCATTGAATCCGGCGATCGCGGCTGCCACCTCGCTCGCGCACGTGTCGCCCTGCACGCGCACCGGCCAGACGAGCACATGGCGCGGAAAGCGATCCTCGATGCGATGGATGATGTCGCGGATCACCGCTCCCGTCGGCGAGGTGATGACGCCGATGACGCGCGGCAGGTAGGGAATGGTGCGCTTGCGCTCCGGATCGAACAGGCCTTCGGCGGCAAGCTTGCGTTTCCGGGCTTCGAGCTGGGCCAGCAGTGCGCCAACGCCTGCCGGCTCGAGCTGGTCGATGACGATCTGATAGCTCGATTTTCCGGGATAGGTCGTCACCTTGCCGGTGGCGATCACCTCCATGCCTTCCTCGGGGCGGAACTTCAGCCGCCCGAACACGCCTTTCCAGATGATGGCGTCGATCTTGGCGTTCTGGTCCTTCAACCCGAAATAGCAATGGCCGGAGCTGTGCGGGCCGCGATAGCCGGAGATTTCGCCGCGCACGCGCACGCGCTCGAAACTGTCCTCCATCGTGCGCTTGATCGCGCCCGAAAGCTCGGTGACCGAGAATTCCGGGGCGTTGCTGAGGCTTGCGTCATCCATGGTCGATCAATTCGGTCCGGTCTGTCGCTGGCGGAGTGGAAGGCTTAGCGTCAATCGGCCGCTTTGCAAATACGGCTGGAGCGCACATCACCACCGGGTTGCGTGTCCCCAAGCGCCCCTGTAGTGACGTCGATCAGCAGCAGCCTTTCAACGAGCCAGGCGACATCCCATGAACGTTCTTCTGATCGGGTCCGGCGGCCGCGAACATGCGCTGTCCTACGCGCTGGCGAAAAGCCCGCTCCTGTCGAAGCTGTTCATCGCGCCCGGCAATCCCGGCACCGCGCGCCACGGGGACAACGTCGTGATCGACGTGACGGACCATGGCGCGGTCATCGATTTCTGCCGGCTGATGAAGGTCGGGTTCGTGGTGGTCGGGCCGGAAGCGCCGCTCGTCGCGGGCCTCGTTGACGACCTCGAAGCCGCGGGGATCAAGGCGTTCGGCCCGAAGAAGGCCGCAGCCCGCCTCGAGGGATCGAAGGGCTTCACGAAGGAGCTTTGCGCCGAATTCGGCATTCCGACCGCTGGCTACCGGCGGTTTACCGACGCGGATGCCGCCAAGGCGCATGTCCGGCAGCAGGGGGCGCCGATCGTCGTCAAGTATGACGGCTTGATGGCCGGCAAAGGCGTCACGGTCGCGACCACGGAAGCCGAAGCGCTCTCTTCCATCGATGCGATCTATGCCGGCGAGCCGAACGCCGCCATCGTCATCGAGGACTGCATGGTGGGCGAGGAAGTGAGCTTCTTCTGCCTCAGCGACGGCGACCGCGCGGTGATCCTCGGCTCGGCGCAGGACCACAAGCGCGTATTCGACGGCGACAAAGGGCCCAACACGGGCGGCATGGGCGCGTATTCGCCCGCGCCGGTGTTTACGCCGGAACTGGAGGCCGAAGCCTTCGAAACCATCATCAAGCCGACCGTCGCGGGCTTGAAGCAGCGCGGCACGCCCTATCGCGGCGTACTGTTCGCGGGGCTGATGCTCACCGGGCAAGGTCCCAAGCTCGTCGAATACAATGCCCGCTTCGGCGACCCCGAATGCCAGGTGCTGATTCTGCGCTTTGCGAGCGATCTGCTGCCGTTGCTGCTCGCCTCCGCCGATGGCGGGCTCGGCGACGCAAAACCCGTCCTGTCGAGCGATCATGCGCTCACGGTCGTCATGGCGAACGCCGGCTATCCGGGGCCTGTCCAGCCTGGCAGCGAGATCAAGGGCATCGACGGCGCGGAGGATGTCGGCGGCGTCACGGTGTTCCATGCCGGCACCAGGATGGATGGCACAAGGCTGCTCGCAGCCGGCGGGCGTGTGCTCAATATCTGCGCGACAGGGCCAACCCTGCGTGACGCCCAGCGCAGGGCCTATGAGGCGGTCGACCGGATCGATTGGCCGCAAGGCTTCTGCCGGCGCGACATAGGCTGGCGGGCGTTGTGAGCCGCCCTCTCAAGGTCGCGGTTGCGCTCGGCGGCGGCGGGGCGCGTGGATTGGCGCATATCGTGGCGCTGGAGGCGCTCGACGAGGCCGGCGTCAAGCCGGTCGCCATGGCTGGAACCTCGATCGGTGCGATCATCGGCGCCGCCTATGCCGCCGGCGTTCCCGCAGCGGATCTGCGCAGGCATGCGATCCGCACCTTTCGCGACCGCACCGAGGTGATGGCGAAGCTGTTCAAGGCGCGCACCGGCCGCTTCGCCGATCTCTTCGCAGGGGGGCGGCTCGGCAATCCCGTGCTGATGGATGGCGAGCGCCTGCTGGCGGAATTCTGGCCGGCCGGCCTGCCCCAGAGCTTCGAGGCGCTGCCGATCCCGCTGAGCGTCGTCGCCGCCGATTACTATGGCCGCACGCGGGTCGCCATGAGCGCCGGCGCTCTCAGGGCCGCTGTTGCCGCCTCCATGGCGATCCCGGGCTTGCTGCAGCCGGTGAAGAGCGATGGCCGCGTGCTGGTCGACGGCGGTGCGGTCGATCCCGTGCCCTTCGACGAACTGCCCCTCGACGCCGACCTGATCCTTGCGATCGACGTGACAGGCGGCCCCGTTTCGCTCATGGAGACCGAGGACGGAGCGGAAGGGAGGCTGCCCTCGCCGATGGAGGTCACGCTCGGCGCGTCTCAGATCATGCAGAGCGCCATCTTCGAAGGCCGTCTGCTGCGGGCGCGGCTGCAAAACCCGTCGCTCGAACTGCACGTGCTGCGCCCTGCGGTGGAAAGCTTCAACGCAATGGATTTCTTCGCCGTGCGCAAGATCCTTGCGGCCGCGGAGCCGTTGCGCGCGGAGATCGCGACGCTGATCGCGGCGAAAGCCGCCGCCCGCTGACAGTCAGGAATTGCGCGCCTTCACCATCGTCTCGAAGATGTTTGTGAGCGCATTTGTCTGCGTTTCGTGAACCTGCTGCCCGTGGTTCAGCATCGCCTGAAACATTTCGAGGCCTGCCTGGATCGGCGTCGGCGAGGGCGCCTGCTGCGCGGCTGGCGCGCCGCCCATCATCTGCCCCATCATCTGGCTGAACATGCCGGCAAGCGCGCCGGGATTGAACCCGCCGCCAGCCGGGTTCTGCTGGGGCTGCATCATCTGGCCGAACATGCCGCCGAGGCCGCCCGCGCCACCCTGCGCATTGCCCATCATCTGGCCGAAAATATTGCCGAGGCCGCCACCGTTCGCCGCGCTGAGCAGGCCGCCGAGCCCGCTATTGGCCGCGCCTTTGAATAGCCCGCCCATGATCATCGAGGCGATTGCCGGCATCATGGCGTTCATGATGCTGGTGCTGATGCCGGACATGGCCGCGGCATGTTGAGCCACCGCCTGCTGCGCCGCCTCGCCGCCGAAGATGGTGCCGAGCACGTCCTTGCCCGCTTCGACGGTCTCAGGCGCTGCCGTGGCGCTCGGCGCGGTGAAGGCTTTGAGATGCGCCGCGCCCGTCATCATTTCGAGCAGCGAGGCAAAGCCGTCCGGCGTTTCCGCCTTGTTCTGCAGCCCCATCGAGAGACCCGGAAGCACCGACTGCACCGCGGCCTCGGCCTGTTGCGGAGAGATGCCGTACTGGCTGGCGATATTGTTGATCCATTGACCGGATTGCGCGGCCTGCATGATTTCGGTCAGGTTGAACATGTCTTCTCCTCGCCTTGGGCCAGGATGGCCTGCGCTCCAACGACCACTCTAGACCATTTCGCGGCTGGACGGAATCGCCAAGGCTTTCAAGGCAAGACGAAGGCCTCGTTGGTCTTCGCATGCGCTATGGCAGGGCCCGAGCCGGCACGGGTGCCGGCGGCGCGTTCGCGCCAAGCTTGGCCACCTGACGGAAGACCACGACGAGGGCTGCCGCCCCGAAGATGAGGCTGCCGATCGTCACGCCCGTCATCGCGCCCTTGAAGCCGGCCATGGCCGCGCCGAAATGCGCGAAGGGCACGACGCCAAGCGTCGCGCGCAGCCAATTGAACACTGTGGAATAGATCGGGAAGCCGAGATTGTTGAAGGCCGCGTTGGCCGTGAACAGAAAGCCGTTGAACATCCACATGATGCCGCTGATCAGGCAGAAGAACTTGACATAATCGGCCGTCTCCCCCGTCGCGTGGAACATCGTGGTGATCGCGTCACGCGCCAGAAACAGAATGGCCCAGGTGAACAGCACGTAGAATACCGAGAAGACGAGCGCATCGCGCAGCGCGCGGTTCATGCGGGCAAACTGCCGCGCACCATAGTTCTGGCTGAGGATCGGCCCGACGCCGCCCGACAACGCGAAAAGCGCGCCGAAGGCGACCGGCGTCAGCCTGTCGATGATCGTCGCCGCCGCCACGGCCTTCTCGCCGAACTGGCCGATGATCGCGATGAGGAAAGCGTTGGCGACCGGGGTCGCGATGTTGGTGAGCACCGCCGGCATTGCGATGTTGAAGATGGCGGGTCCGTCCTTCAGCATCGCCGGAAGGCGCGGCCAGCCGACGAGATCGTGGATGCGGCAGGCTCCGTGCCAGCCGACATAGGCGAAGACGAGGCGCGAGACGACGATGGTGATCGCCGCGCCGGTCACGCCGAGATCGAGCGCGAAGATGAGGATCGGGTCAAAGATCGCGGTGGCGATGCCGCCGGCCAGCGTGACGTACATGGCGCGATTGGCGTCGCCGACAGCGCGCAGCACGCCGGAGAGGCTCATGCCGATCGCCATCAGCACGCCGGACGGAAGCGTGATGAGAAGAAAATGATAGGCGATGTCGAAGGCGCGGTCCTTCGCGCCGATGAGCTGAAGCAGGGTCGGCGAGAACAGAAGCATGACGACGCTGACGACAAACGATACGACGACGGACCAGCCGACCGCCGAGGTGGCGATGTCGCTCGCTCTCAGCCGGTCGCCCGCCCCGAGGAAGCGGGCGGTGAGCGCCGTCGTCGCGATCATCACGCCGATGCTGATCGACAGCGCGAAGAAATTGATGAGCGCCGCATAGCCGACGGCGGCAGTCAGCACCTCGTCCTTTAGCATCGAGATGTAGAGCAGGGTGAGGAGATCGACCGCGAAGATCGCCATCAGGCCGACCGAGCCCGTCGCCGTCATCACGACGACGTGGCGCATCGTCGATCCTGCGGTGAATTTGCCGCGATCGAGCATCGTAAGAGGAGCGGAGGGAGGCGTCGCCGCCGGAGCTTCGGTCAAGGGATGAGGTCCAGTTTGCGTGCCGAGCGGCGGCTCGGCGTGAAGAGGTCAGGCATCAGGATTCCTGGTCGATCAGCACCTGCGTTTCGGCGGTGAGGGCCTTGCCCTTGCCCTTCTGCTGCGTCAGCGGCTCGGGCTTGATCTTCGGGAACGGCGCGTTCATCAGGTCCGCGCCCGCCATCAGGCCTTCGGCCTGCTGCTTCATCAGGCGGGCGAAGTCGCGGCGGCGAACGTCTTCGACGATGTCCTCAGTCCGCTCCACCGGAACGCCCATCTCCTGCAGAAGCGATTGGCCGAAGGAGAGAGCCGACTCCATCGTTTCGCGGATGAAGTAGTCGACCTTGCGGTTGATGAGCTCGATGGCGTGCACCCGGTCGTAGCTGCGCACGAAAACCTTGGCGAGCGGGAAGTTGGCCTTCACGATCTCGACGATCCGCAGCGCCGCCTCCTTGTCGTCGATGCAGACGCAGATGACCTCCGCCGTGTCGGCGCCGGCAGCCCTGAGCACGTCGAGGCGTGCGCCGTCGCCGTAATAGACGCGCCGGCCGAACTTCGCCGCCGTCTCGATGAGTTCGACATCCTTGTCGATGACGGTCATGGTGAGGCCCGCCGCCAGCAGGGTCTGGTTGACCATCTGGCCAAAGCGCCCGCTGCCGATCACGATGATGCGGCTGTCCGCCTCGTCGAAATTCTCTTCGGGCGCATCGGCAAGGCCCTTGCGGGCCTCGGAACGGCGCAGCCAGCGCTCGATCGCCATCGCCAGAAGCGGGCCGAGCATCATGGTGGCGGCGGCAACGGCGCTCAGCACGGCGCTTTCAGCGCGGGTCATGAGCCCGAGCTCTGCTCCAAGCGGAAACAGGACGAAGGAAAACTCGCCCGCCGGTGTCAGAACCATGGAGGCGCGCACGGCCTCGCCATGCGAGGAGCCGCCGACCCGCATCACGGCATAGGAAGCTGCGAGCTTCAGACCAAGAACCGCGACCGCGCCGAAGGCGACGAGCGCAAAATTGGCGATTACAAGCTGGCTGTCGATGTTCATGCCGACACTCATGAAGAAGAGGCCGAGCAGCAGGCCGCGAAACGGTTCGATATCGGCCTCGAGCTCGTGCCGGAAATCGGATTCGGCGAGCAGTAGCCCCGCTAGGAACGCGCCGAGCGCCATCGACATCCCGACGGCGCTCATGAGTTCGGCTGCGCCGAGCACCACGAAGAGCGCGGCCGCCGTCATCACCTCGCGCGCGCCGAAGCGGGCAAGGAAGCGCAGGAAGGGGTTGAGCAGATAGCGCCCTGCGAGCACGATCCCGCCGATGGCGAGCACCGCATAGCCCGTGCCCACAGCCGCCTCGGAGATATCGTTCATGCCGGACTGCGCGCCGCCCGCGGCCAGCGGCATGATGGCGAGGATCGGCACGATCGCCATGTCCTGGAACAGCAGGACGGCAAAAGCGCGCTGGCCGGATGGCGTCTGGAGTTCGCCGCGCTCCTCCAGCATCTGAAGCGCGATGGCGGTGGCGGAAAGCGCCAGCGCGATGCCGGCAATGGCGCTCATGCCCATCGTATAGCCGCACAGCTTGAGAATGGCGAAGATGAGCAGGCTCGTCAGCACCATCTGGCCCACGCCGAGCACGGCGATGGTCTGGCGGATCATGAGGAGGCGCGAGACCTTGAGTTCGAGCCCGATGATGAACAGGAACATCACGATGCCGATTTCGGCGAGGCTGGAGAGCACGCGCGGCTCGTTGAACAGCTTCAACCCGGACGGCCCGATGATGATGCCGGCAATGAGGTAGCCAAGCACCGCGCTCAGCCCGGCGACCCTGAAGAGCGGGACCGTCACGACCGCCGCGCCGAGAAAAAGCAGCACTTGCAGCAAAAACGTGGTGTGGCCGAAATCTGGCATGAGGGTTCGCTATCGGATGTCGGATTGCGTCGCCTCCCGGTGGAATGACCGGAGGCCCAAGGACGTCGTCTACAACTATAAGCGACGCCGTGTCTTCAGCGCAAATGCATGAAGGGACAGGCCGCCGCTCGTTCGAGATAGGCACGATCCGCAGAAATGCGAGCCGCAATGCGGGTCGCTGCGATCGGCCTTGCGGCTACGTCATCGCGGCTGCGGCTTCCGTGTCTGCTTCCAGCGAAATGACGGCGCAATCGGCGTCGCCGAGCCAAGTCGGTTCGACCCACCAGCCGGGCTGGTCGAGCCTCAGCCGCTGGGCCGCCTCCTCTGCCGCCGCCGCGCTGTCGAACAGCGCGAAGCAGGTCGCGCCCGATCCCGACATGCGCGCGAGCCTGGCTCCAGGAAGCGTTTCGAGCGCCTCAAGCACTTCGAGGATGACGGGGGCTATCTGGAGCGCTGGCGCTTGGAGATCATTGCGCAGGGCGCGCAGGCGATCGATCGAGCCGAGGTCCGACGCCGCGCCCGTGAGCCGTCGTGGATCGTGAACTTCGCCAGCCGCGAGACCAAGGCGCTTGAAGACGGCGGCGGTTTCGACCGGTGCACGCGGGTTGACCAGCACGGCCGGCCAGCCTGCAAGCCCCAGCGGTGGATCGAGATCGTCACCGATACCGCGCATGATGCGCGCCGCGCCATCGAGGCAGACAGGCACGTCGGCCCCGGTGCGCTTCGCGGCTTCGAGCAGTCGCGGATCATCCGGCTCGATGGCGTTGGCGGTGGCAAGCAGCCGGAGCGCCGCCGCGGCATCGGAGGAGCCGCCGCCGAGGCCGGCTGCAACGGGCAGGCTTTTGTCGAGCTCGAAATGGCCGGTCCGCAGGTCTGGAACCAGAGCCTGCAGGGCGCGCGCCGCCCTCAGCACCAGATTGTCCTGCGAGGCGCCGCTGACTGCTGCTGTTGGCCCGCTTACAGAGAGCCCGAGCGGCCGGCCCGCATCGAGCGTCAGCACATCGCCGAGGCTCGCAAAGGCCACGAGGCTGTCGAGCTCGTGATAGAGGTCGGCGCGCCGGCCGACGATGTGCAGGCACAGGTTGACCTTGGCAGGCGCCAGGGTCCGCAGCAGCGCGGCATGCAAGGCGGTCAGCCCCCGTTGGGCTTTGGAGCCGCATCCGCGGCGGCTGGGTTGTTGTCCTGCAGGCCGTTTTCGATCTTCTTGAGGATCTGCTCGAGATCCTCGGGCTCCGGCTTCAGGTCACGCGCATGGTTCCACTGGAACTGGGCCTCGAGCTTGCGTCCGACTTTCCAGTAGGCGTCGCCGAGATGATCGTTGATGACGGGATCGCTCGACTTCAGCGCCAGCGCCCGTTCAAGCTCGCGCACCGCATTGTCGAACTGGTTCTGCCGATAATAGGCCCAGCCAAGGCTGTCGATGATGTAGCCGTCGCGGCCTTCGGTGAGATCGACTGCGCGCTGCAGCATTGGAAACGCTTCGTCGATATGGATGCCGCGATCAACCCACGAATAGGCGAGGTAATTGAGTACCTGCGCGCGGTTGTAGGCGTTGAGAGGGCCGAGGCGCGGATTGTCGGGCAGGAATTCAAGCGCCTTCTTGAGATCGGCCTCGGCGAGCGGCCATTGCTTGTTGCGCTCGTAGCAGATGCCGCGGCCGTGAAACAGGCTCCAATGCGCGGCGGTGGGCGTGCCGACCTCCTCGATCGCCTTCGTGTAGGCGGCGATCGCGTCCGGCCAGCGCTTTTTCGAACGCAGCAGCACCCCGAGCGAATTCAGCGCATCGAGATCGGCCTTGTTGGCGGCGACGAGATCGTTCAGCGTCTTGATCGCCTCGTCGGTCTTGCCGATCGCCTCGAGATTGAACGCCTTGCGGATCATGGCGCGCGGCCGGAACGGCGAATCGGCGGCGATGGCGTCGAAATAGCCGAGGGCGCGTTCGTTCTGGCCGACCGAGCCGAAGCCTTCGCCGAGCGCGTAATCGATCAGATTGTCGCGCGGCGCCAGAAACTTGGCGAACTGCATGTAGATGAGGGGCAGGATTTCCTCACCGGGCCGGGCGCGCGCCCCGCCGAGGAGATAGAATACCTTGGCAGCGCCCTCCACCGAGGAATTGATTGGCGGTTCGGGCACGACGCCGGCTTTCAACTGCTCGTAATGCGCCTTGATCTGGGGCTCGCTCGGCGCGATCGCCAGCATCTCCTCATAGACCTTGAGCGCCACGTTGCGGTCGCCTAGCCGCGCCTCCACGCTCGCATAGGTGTCGGCGAAGGCGATGTTGGTCCGTTCTCCCATATAGGCGGCCTTCAGTCGGC
>JAIELD010000013.1 GCA_019753285.1 Beijerinckiaceae bacterium
AGCTGGCCGCGTTTCTTGATGTAGGTGAGCATCAGTCGAACCCCAGGAGATCGAAGATTTCACGGTCCTTGAGCGAGCGACCGGTATATTCCTCGGTGCTGGCGTAGAGATTGGCTGCAAGGCGCAGATATTCCTGTTGAACCGCCTCGATCTCGGGCGTCAGGTCCATCTCGAACAGCGTCTGCTTCTTGAGCCGGCTCAGCCGGATCGCATCGAGGTCGCGGAAATGCGCCACGGTCTTCAATCCGCACGCCTCGTTGAAGCGGTCGATCTGGTCGGTGGCAGCGCTGCGGTTGGCTATGACGCCGCCGAGTCTAACCTTGTAATTCTTCGACTTCGACTGGATCGCAGCCACGATGCGGTTCATCGCGAAGATCGAGTCGAAATCATTGGCTGCGACGATCAGCGCGCGATCGGCATGCTGGAGCGGAGCGGCGAAGCCGCCGCATACGACGTCGCCGAGCACGTCGAAGATCACGACATCGGTGTCATCGAGAAGATGATGCTCCTTGAGAAGCTTCACCGTCTGGCCGACGACGTAGCCACCGCAGCCGGTGCCGGCAGGCGGGCCGCCCGCTTCGACGCACATGACGCCGTTGTAGCCCTGGTAGACGAAATCCTCGACGCGTAGCTCCTCGCTATGGAAATTCACCGACTCCAGCACGTCGATGACGGTCGGCATCAGCGTCTTGGTGAGTGTGAAGGTGGAATCGTGCTTCGGATCGCAGCCGATCTGCAGAACACGCTTGCCGAGCTTTGAGAACGCCACCGACAGGTTGGAAGAGGTCGTGCTCTTGCCGATGCCGCCCTTGCCGTAGACGGCGAAGACCTTGGCGTTGCCGATCTTGAGATTCGGGTCGAGCTGGACCTGGACGCTGCCATCCCCGTCGATCGGGCGGCCGGTGATGCCGCGTGCCGTCATGATGTTCATGGCTGTTGCCTCCAAAGGCTGTTGGTCGAGCCCATCGGGGCGCAAGGTAAGAAAGGAAAAATCAGGGTGCGGCTCATGCGACCATCTCCAGGGTGATGCCCTCGATGCGGTCTTCGAGATCCTCGCTCGCGCGCTGCAGCGCTTCGAGTGTCGCTGCATCGGGTGCCCAATACTGGCGCTCATGCGCCTCGATCAGGCGGTTGGCGAGCTTGGCGGCCGAAGTCGGGTTGAGCTTGGAAAGGCGCTCGCGCATCTCGACGTCGAGCACGAATGTCTCGGTGATCTGCTGATAGACCCAGGGCGAGACCTGGCCGGTCGTGGCGGACCAGGCGAAGGTGTTGGTGACATGCGCCTCGATGTGGCGCACGCCCTCATAGCCATGCTTCAGCATGCCCTCGTACCATTTCGGGTTGAGCACGCGTGTCCGGCTTTCAAGCGAGACCTGCTCGTTGAGCGTCCGCACCTGGCCCTCGCCGCGCGTCTGGTCGCCGATATAGACCGGTATTTCGCCGGCCCCTGCCCGCTTGGCGCTGCGGCTGATGCCGCCGAGCGTATCGAAATACTGATCGACCGTCGTGACGCCAAGGTCGACCGATTCCAGGTTCTGGTAAGCCAGATCGACGCCGGCAAGCACGCTCTCGAGCAATTCGGGCGAACGCACCGGCTTGCCGTTGCGCCCATAGGCGAAGCATTTGCGCCGTGAATAGGTTTCGGCGAGTTCGTCGTCGCCATCCCAGCGCGAAGTGTCGATCAGGTGATTGACGTTTGCCCCATAAGCGCCGTCCGCATTTCCGAAGACGCGTAACGCTGCCGTCTCGATGTCGCAATCGTGCTTCGTGGCGTAATCGAGCGCGTTGCGGCGGATGAAGTTCTCGTTAGCGGGTTCGTCAGCGCTCGCGGCAAGGAACGAGGCCTCGGCCAGAAGGCGCGTCTGCAGCGGCAACAGATCACGGAAGATACCAGACAGCGTCATGACGACATCGACACGCGGGCGGCCAAGCTCGGCGAGCGGAATGAGCTCCGCGCCGGCGAGTCTGCCATAGCTGTCGAAGCGCGGGCGCGCGCCGATGAGGGCAAGCGCCTGGGCGATCGGACCGCCCTGGCTTTTCAGATTGTCGGTGCCCCACAACACGATAGCGATGGTCTGCGGGAAGGTGTTGCCCTCCGACATATGCCGGGCGATCAAGCGCGCCGCCTGCTTCTCGCCATCCTTGACGGCGAAGGCGCTCGGGATGCGGAACGGATCGAACCCGTTGAGGTTGCGCCCGGTCGGCAGGATTTCCGGCGTGCGCAGCAGGTCGCCGCCCGGCGCGGGGCGAAGGTAGCGGCCATCGAGCGCGCTCAGGATCGCGGGCGTTTCGCTGTCCTGCTTCAGGAGAATGTCAGTCGCCGCGAGTTGGTCGAGCATGGCGAGGGTCCGCTCGCTCGTTCCGGGCTGGTCGTTGACGAGGGTCGATGCCTCGAAGGCGTTGCGCCCTGCGACGAGCGCCTCGACGGCCTCGCGCTCCGGCCGCATGCCGAACGAGCCTTCGGCGACGCTCATCAGCATGTCGACCCGCTGCTCGACGCTCGGCGTCTGGCCGACGACATGGAGCCCGTGCGGGATGAGCGTGTATTCGAGTTCGAGGATGGCCGCGCCAAGACGCGCGATTTCAAACTCCGCTCCGCAGCCCCATGCCGGCTCGGCGTTTGCGAGTTCCACGGCAGCCGCCTGCGCCTGCAGTGTGGCGACCATGTTGGCGCGTTCGCCCGTCGCCTCGGGAGGCGAGGAGCGCCAGGCGTCGAGCGAGGCCTTGAGGTCGAGCAGGCCGCGATAGAGACCGGCTTGCGCGATCGGTGCGGTGAGGTAGCTGATCAGCGTCGCGCCGGAGCGGCGCTTGGCGATCGTGCCTTCAGACGGGTTGTTCGCGGCGTAGAGATAGAGATTCGGCAGCGCGCCGATCAGGCGGTCCGGCCAATCCGCCGCGCTCATGCCAACCTGCTTGCCGGGCATGAATTCGAGCGCGCCATGCGTGCCGAAATGCAGCACGGCATTGGCCGCGAAATCCTCGCGCAGATAGCGATAGAAGGCGGAGAAGGCGTGCGTCGGCGTGAAGCCCTTTTCAAAGAGCAGCCGCATCGGGTCGCCTTCATAGCCGAAGGCCGGCTGGATGCCGACGAAGACATTGCCGAACTGCTTGCCGAGCACGAAAATCGATCCGCCATCGCTTTGTTGGCGACCGGGCGCCGGACCCCATTGGCTTTCGATCTCGCGCAGATGGCGCTCGCGCCGCACATGGTCATCTGCCGTGATGCGCGCATGAACATTGGCGAAGGCGCCGAACTGCGCCGCGTTTCCGACGATGACCTCGTCGCGCAATTGCTCGACACTCGCAGGAACATCAACGCTGTAGCCGGCTTTCTTCAAACCGTTCAGCGTATTCCAGAGCGATTCGAACACCGAGAGGAAGGCAGCCGTACCAGTGTTGCCGGCATTCGGCGGGAAGTTGAAGAGCACGACCGCGACCTTGCGCTCGGCGAGCGCGGTGCGGCGAAGGGAGATCTGGCGTTCGACGCGGGCGGCAAGCTGCTCGGCCCGCTCCGCGCAGACATGCATGTCGCGCGCGGCCTCGGCGGTCGAGAAGGTGCAATGGCGCTGGCAGCCGGTGCAGGCTTCGCCATTGGCGTCAGAGCGGCCGCCGAACACCATCGGCACGGTCGCGCCATCGAGTTCGGGAATTGCCACCATAATCGTGGCTTCGACGGGCATCAGCCCGCGATCGGAAGAAGCCCATTGCTCCAGCGTCTGGAACTCGACCGGATGAGCCGCGATGTACGGCACGTCGAGACTGGCGAGCAGGTCTTCGGCAGCCTTGGCGTCGTTATAGGCAGGGCCGCCCACGAGCGAGAACCCGGTGAGCGAGACGAGCGCGTCGATCTGCGCACGGCCGTCCTTCTTGAAGAACTGCTCGATGGCCGGACGGGCGTCGAGCCCGCTGGCGAAGGCCGGAATGACGGCGAGGCCTTTCGCTTCGAGCGCGGCGATCACGCCATCATAATGCTCAGTGTTGCTGGCAAGGAGATACGATCGCATCACGAGGACGCCGACCGTGCCGTTGACGCCTTTCGACACGCTGGAGAGGCGACCGGCGCTCTCCGCCATGCGGCCTGGCAGGCGGGGATGATAGACGCCGACTTCCGGGTATTCGACCGGTTCGCCCGCCTTCAGCGTGCCGCGCAGGACCTTGCGCGGACCATCGGCATAACGGTTGACGAGGAACAGGATTAGGTTGGCGATGTTCTCGTCCGAGCCCGCGAGCCAGTATTGCAGCGTCAGCAAATAAGCGCGCAGATCCTGCGCCGCGCCGGGGATGAATTTCAGGATCTTGGGAATGCGCCGCAGCATTTTCATCTGCTGCGCGCCGGCCGAACCCGATTTTTCGGTCTTGCCGCGCATGCGTTTCATCAGATCGCGAAGCCCGCCACCCTTCGAATGCGTGGTGAAGCGGCCCATCCGCGTGAGACGGGCGACATCGCTCGCCGACATGCAGACCACCATGGCATCGCAGCTCTCGCGCCGGGCTTCGAGAGCCGGCAGCACCGCCTTGATGTGATCTTCCATGAACATCATCGTGACGATGACGATGTCACCGCGGGCGATGTCCGCATTGCAGCGTGCGAGCGCCGCTTCGTCCTAGCCCCACTGGGCGGCTGAGTGAAGCGACAGGCTGAGCCCAGGCAGATCCTTCGCCAGCATCGCGTCGGCGCGCGCCACCACGCCGGCGAGATGATCGTCCAGCGTGACGATGACGACGCGGATCTGCGTCGTATCAGCGACCGAAATGCGCTTTAGCATCGTATAGCGTCTCCACCGTGATCACGGCGACATGGTTTTCGTTGGCGAATAGTTCCGTGTTGCGGCGAGCCTTGCCGCGCACGAAGAATGGAATCTTGCGCAGTTCCTTCTCGGCATCCTGCGTCCAGGTCGCGACGGTTGCGGCGCTGAGTTTTGCGGGATGATCGTTGGCGACGACGATTGCCGCCTCGGCGCTTTCGGCTTGCCGTTCGACTTGCGTCTCGGCTTGCGGTTCTGGCTGGCGCGATCCCTCGCCGCGGAGATGGGACGGCGCGATGCCGTCCTTGAACTCGAAATCGCCCTTGAACATATGGAGCAGATGTTCCTCAAGGCCCATCATCAGCGGATGAACGAGCGTATCGAACAGGACATTCGCGCCCTCGAAGCCCATCTGCGGCGAATACCGGGCCGGGAAATCCTGGACATGGACGGGGGCGGAGATGACTGCGCAGGGCACGCCCAGGCGTTTGGCGATGTGACGCTCCATCTGCGTGCCGAGCACGAGTTCGGGGTGCTGCTCGGCGATCTTGGCCTCGACCTCGAGATAATCGTCGCTGATCAGAGCTTCGACGCCGTGGCGGGCCGCCGCCTCGCGCACCTCGCGGGCGAATTCGCGGCTGTAGGTGCCGAGGCCGACGACCTTGAGGCCAAGTTCATTGGCGGCAAGATCGGCGATGGCGATGGCGTGCGTGGCGTCGCCGAACACGAAGACACGTTTGTTGGTGAGGTAAGTGGAATCGACCGAGCGCGAATACCAGGGCAGGCGCGAGCTTTCCTCCGCGAGGAAGGGAGCGGCGTCGATGCCCGCGATCCGCGCGACCTCTGTAACGAAGGCGCGGGTCGCGCCGACGCCAATCGGCGTGGTCTTGACGAGAGGCTGGCCGAACGTCTTCTGCAGCCAGTTGGCCGCCGGCAGCGCGATCTCGGGATAGAGCACGATGTTGAAATCGGCTTCGCCGAGGCGGGCTATGTCGGCGGGGCTCGCCCCCATCGGCGCAACGACGTTGACCGTCACGCCGAGCCGATCGAGCAGCCGCGTGATTTCGGTGACATCGTCGCGGTGACGAAAGCCGAGCGCGGTAGGCCCGAGGAGATTGCAGCTTGGCCGCGCTCCTGCCGCACGCTCCGGGCGCGACGCGCCCGGCGCAGGGGCGCTCGGTCCAGCAAGAACGCGCACGATGCGATAGAAGGTTTCGGCTGCGCCCCAGTTTTCCTTCTTCTGGTAGCTTGGAAGCTCCAGCGGAATGACGGGAATCGGCAGGTTGAGAGCGGATGACAGCCCGCCCGGATCATCCTGAATGAGCTCCGCCGTGCAGGACGCGCCGACGATCATTGCCTGCGGGCGGAAGCGCTCATAGGCATCGCGCACCGCCGACTGGAACAACTCCGCCGTGTCTCCGCCAAGATCACGCGCCTGAAATGTCGTGTACGTGACCGGCGGGCGCTGATCGCGGCGCTCGATCATCGTAAAAAGGAGATCGGCATAGGTGTCGCCCTGCGGCGCGTGCAGCACGTAGTGCATGCCCTTCATGCCCGTCGCGATGCGCATCGCCCCGACATGCGGCGGCCCCTCATAGGTCCAGACGGTCAACTGCATGATGCATCCTCCAGCATGGGAGAGAGCAGCTGCTTGCGCACGAACGGCCGGGCGAAGAGCTCTGCAAGATCGCCTGCCTGCTCGTAGCCCTGCACCGGGGTGAAGACGAGCTCGATCGACCATTTGGTGGCGATACCCTCCGCCTCCAGAGGATTGGCGAGGCCGAGCCCGCACACGACGAGATCGGGCTTGGCGGCGCGGCAGCGGTCGAGCTGCTGGTCGACGTCCTGCCCTTCGACGATGAGGGTGCTGGAGGGCAGCATCGCAAGCTCGCCGGCGAGATGCTGGCGGTGCAGATAGGGCGTGCCGACCTCGACGAGCTGCATGCCGAGCTCGCGCGAGAGGAAGCGCGCCATCGGCACCTCGAGCTGCGAATCGGGGAAGAAGAAGATGCGTTTTGTCGACAGCCGCTCGTGATAGCGGGCGACGCTGCGCTCGGCGCGCTGGCGCGGCGCATCCGTCACCGCCTCGAAACGATCGGGCGCGACACCGAATTCCGCCGCCGCCGCCGCGAGCCACTCGGTCGTACCTTCGGCTCCGAGCGGGAACGGCGCGCAGAGTCGGACCGCGCCGCGCTCTTCAAGTGCACGCGCCGTATCGGTGAGGAAGGGCTGCGCCAGCAGATAGCGCGTATTGGGTCCGATGGATGGCATGTCCGCCGCATGGCGGGCCGGGAGGAAGCTGACGTGGGCGATGCCCATATCGGCGAACAGCCGGCGAAACTGATCCTCGACCGCATCCGCAAGCGCGCCGACGACCATCAGCGACTTCGGCGCGGCGGCGGTCTCGGCCGCAAGTCCCGGAACGAGCGAGGCGAGGCAGGCATCCTCCCCTTGCGTGAACGTCGTCTCGATGCCGCTGCCGGAATAGGCGAGCACACGGACATTCGGCATCAGATCGCGTGAAAGACGAAGAGCGGCGCGCGACAGATCGATCTTGATGACTTCCGACGGGCAGGAACCGACCAGGAAAAGGAGCTTGAGGTCAGGGCGGCGCTCGATCAGGCGGTTCACGACCCGGTCGAGCTCGTCATTGATGTCAGCGATGCCGGCAAGGTCGCGCTCGTCGATGATGGCGGTCGCAAAGCGCGGCTCGGCGAAGATCATGACGCCAGCGGCAGACTGGATGAGATGCGCGCAGGTGCGCGAGCCGACGACGAGAAAGAAGGCGTCCTGGATCTTGCGATGCAGCCAGACGATCCCGGTCAGGCCGCAGAACACGGCGCGCTGACCGCGTTCGCTTTGAATGATGGCAGGGCCGGCGGCAGGCGCCGCCGTCGTGCAGGACAAGACATCCAACTGCGAATCGGCAGGCATGGCGGATTTCAATGTGGCTGGAGGCGGGACAGCGTTCATGCAGCGACCCCGAGTTTGGTATCCGGGCGATGCTCATCCGCCTGCTGGAGCCGCGCCGCCCGAAGCTTCAGGATGAATTGTCCGGCATTGATGACGTAGGAAAGGTAGGCCGCCAGAGCGAGGAGCATCAGTCCGCGGGCGTCGAGCCAGCCCTGCAGCAGCGCCGCGAGATAGGCCGTGTGCAGGCCGATCACCAGCATGCTGAACACATCCTCCCAGTAGAAGGCTGGAGCGAAGAGATAGCGGCCGAACACGACCTTCTCCCAGATCGAACCGGTGATCATGATGGCGTAGAGAAAGAGGGTCTTCACCACGACCGAGAGCGTCGCGGCCTCGTAGCCCTCGCCGCTCGTCAGATAGCGCAGGACGAGCACGGCGCTGACGAGGAAGACGATGAACTGGAGCGGAGCGAGGATGCCCTGGATGAGCGTCCATACCGTCGTGTCGCGGCGCAGCCGCTCCTCGGGCGTATACAACGCCACTTTCCCCTGCACTTCAGACTGATGGCGACCCATCGACGTTCCTTTTTTTATGAGACCAAGGCTAGTACGAGGCCGCAGAATATGTCAATCAAAGTTTACGTCCATTTTAGTTTACATATTTTATTTTGAGTGCTAGCTTTTTCGTATTGCAAGCCAATTGTTCGCGGGACTACGATGCTGAGAGCTGTCGAGAATTCTGGCGAAGAAAGGGCGGCTAATGCCCCGTATAATAAACGCCAGGCCGACGGCTTGATGCCCGACCACTTTGGATCGCGGGCGCTGGGGAGGTGGGCAATGGCAGGTCTCGGCAAGTTCTCCCAACGGACGGATTGCGACGGACCCTCGGCTGAAACAATCAAGCGGCATGATTTTCTATCCGCTGTCAGCCATCTTCCTCACGCGGATCTGTCAAGCAGACGTGACCTTGGTCTCGCTCACACGATCGAAGCCGAAATCATTCCGAGACTGATGCTGGCGCATTCCACCGGCGAGATGCGCGCTCCGAACGTCAAGGCCGGCCCGCGCGAGCTTGACGCTGCGGACATCAAGCAGTTCAGCACCATCATCTGCTCGGCGGACCTTGCTGGCGCGCGCGTCTTCGTCGAAGGGCTTCAGAGCCGCGATGTGCCGGTCGAGACCATTCTGCTCGGCCTCCTGGCGCCGACGGCCAAGCTGCTCGGCGAAATGTGGGAGGAAGACGACGCGGATTTCGCCTTCGTCACCATCGCGCTCTGCTGTCTTCAGCAGGTTCTGCGGGACCTTTCGGGCACCTTCAATGGTGAGGCGTTCACGGGCGCGAAATTAGAAGACGGCCAGACGTACCGGGCGCTTCTTGCGCCGGCGCCTGGCGAGCAGCATATCTTCAGCGTTCTTCTCGTCGATGAATTCTTCCGCCGCGCGCAGTGGGACGTCTGGACCATGCCGGCCGCGACGGAGGCCGAACTCGTCGACGTGCTGAAGCGCGAGCATTTCGACATGGCCGGGCTTTCAATCACGTGTGACGCCTGGATTCCGCAACTCGAATCGCTCATCAAGCGCATGCGGAGTTCGTCGTTGAACAAGAATCTCGTCATCATGGTCGGCGGCCGGCCCTTCGTGGACAGCCCCGAACTCGCGACGCGAATCGGCGCGGATGCGACCGCATCCAATGGGCTCGTCGCCGTGAAGACGGCGCGGAGCGCGGTGCAGGAAACGATCGGCACGAGGCATGATGCTTCGGTTGGTCGATCGGTACGAAAAGCATAGGCCTTCATCGCGATCCGCGCTTGCAAGACAGCAAGCCGTTCTTTCCGGTCAAGGAGTTCATTTGGAGGCGGCTGCCGGTTCAATCCTGATCCGGACCGCTTCCAAACTCGGATCAACAGGCAAACGTGGCGACTTCCGTGATTCAGTTGAGCGCTCTAGAGAAGTCGATCGGGCCTATAGATGCCACCGGAGCGGCGCGATTGATCACGGCTATGTCGGATGTCGCGCTGGTTCTCGACGATAAGGGCGTGATCCGCGATCTTGCCTTCAGCAACAACGACCTCGCTGCCGAAAACCACGAACACTGGCTCGGTCGCCGCTGGATCGACACCGTAACGGTAGAGAGCAAGGCCAAGGTCGAGATGCTGCTGCGCGACGCGGACACCGAGGCGTCGATGAAGGCGCGCGAACTCAACCATCGCCTGTTCAGCGGGCAGGACCTGCCGATTCGCTATTCGGCTGTCCAGATGGGCCGATCCGGCCCGATCATCGCGGTCGGCCGCGACATGCGGATGATCTCGAGGCTGCAGCAGCGCCTGATGGATGCGCAGCGTTCGATGGAGCGGGACTATCTGCGCCTGCGCAACGTCGAGACCCGGTATCGTATCCTGTTCCAGCTCTCTGGCGAGGCGATCCTCATCGTCGATGCGTCAGGCCTCAAGATCGTCGACATCAACCCGGCCGCCGGGCTGCTGCTGGAGTCGACGGCGGGCCGGCTGGTCGGACGCTCGATCCTCGATGTGTTCGACAGTGCGAGCCGCGACAACATCTCCAATCTGATCGACGCGGCGCGCAATGCGGTCAGGGTCGAATCCGCGCGCATCGTGCTGCCGGATGGCCGCGCCTGCTTCCTTTCGGCCTCGCTGTTCCGCCAGGACGATGCGTCCCATATGCTGATGCGGCTGCTTCCCGCCGTCCCCAACGGACACAACGCGATCTCGACTGTGAAGTCGCAGGTGCTGCAGGCCGTCGAGGACATGCCGGAAGCGTTTCTCGTGGTCGGCCCGGACCGAATGATCATCGAGGCTAACACCGCGTTTCTCGAGGTCGCCGAATTGTCGAACCACACACAGGCCCGCGGCCAGACGGTGGACCGCTGGCTTGGCCGCTCCAGCGTCGAGATCAACGTGCTGTTCGCCAATTTGAAAGAGCATGGTGCGGTGCGCGATTTCGCGACTGTCATCCGCAGCGAATATGGTTCGACCGAGGATGTCGAGATCGCCGGCGTCTCGGTCACCAACACAGACCGACCCTGCTTCGGCCTCGTGATCCGCAGCGTCAGGCGACGATTCGAGAACACGCTGCAGGCAAAGCCAGAGCAGAGCCGTTCGGCATCGCAGTTGTCCGAACTTGTCGGCCGCGTGCCGCTGAAGGAGTTGGTGCGCGAGACGACCGAACTCACCGAGCGTCTGTGCATCGAAGCATCGCTCAACCTCACCGGCGACAACAGGGCGGCTGCCGCGCAGATGCTCGGGCTTAGCCGCCAGAGCCTCTACAGCAAACTGCGCCGCTATAATATTGGCGACCTCGGCACGAACGAGGATGGCAATCCCGAGCACGAAGCTCGCGATTCCTAACCGACTGTCCAAATCATTGGACAAATATTGCCGCAGTTGGCGCTGAAGTAGAAATAAGTGTCTAATTAACTGGACATTCGACAGATGCCATCCTAGTCTGTCGCTCATGAATTACCCCGCGCCCTCGGTCGTTCTGGAGCTTTTGAAACCGATTACATGGTTCGCTCCGATGTGGGCGTTCCTATGCGGTATTCTCTCGCCTGGAACGGCGATCGTCGATCGCTGGCAGGTCATCGCGGCAGGCATCATTCTCGCAGGCCCGCTCGTCTGCGGCACCAGCCAGGCGGTCAATGACTGGTATGATCGCCATGTCGACGCTATCAACGAGCCGAACCGGCCCATCCCCTCAGGCCGGATGCCGGGACGATGGGGCTTCTACGTCGCCTGCGTCTGGACGTTGCTGTCGATCGGCGTCGCCTCGACGCTCGGGCCGGCGGTTCTGGCCGCCGCGATCTTCGGCCTCATCCTCGCCTGGGCCTACAGCGCGCCGCCGCTTCGCCTGAAGCAGAATGGCTGGTGGGGCAACGCCGCCTGTGGCCTTTGCTATGAGGGCCTGCCCTGGTTCACCGGCGCGGCGATCATGAGCGCGGCGTTTCCTGACTGGCGGATCGTGACGCTTGCGCTGCTCTACAGCATCGGCGCGCATGGCATCATGACGCTCAATGATTTCAAGTCGGTCGAAGGCGACCAGGCTCTCAACCTTCGCTCGCTGCCCGTGCAGCTCGGCGTGGGTCCAGCGGCGCGGCTTGCCTGCGCGGTGATGGCACTGCCGCAGATCGTCGTCATCGTGCTGCTCGCGCTCTGGCAGCGTCCGATCCACGCGGCCATCGTCGCAGCGCTTCTGCTCGTCCAACTGCATTTGATGACGAAGCTTCTCGCCGACCCGCGCGGCCAGGCGGCGCGCTACAACGCGACCGGCACAACGCTTTACGTGCTCGGCATGCTGGCGGCTGCGCTCGCCTTGCGAAACTAGGGAGAGTGACGATGGGTGCGGGTCTGAGCTGGCTGGCGATCGTCAGGATCGGACTCGTGCAGACCGCTCTCGGCGCAATCGTCGTGCTCGCCACCTCGACGCTCAACCGCATCATGGTGATCGAGATCGGCCTGCCAGCTGTCGTGCCGGGCATTCTCATCGCCGCGCATTATGCCGTGCAGATCCTGCGTCCACGCTGGGGCCACGGCTCCGACGCCGGCGGGCGGCGCACACCCTGGATCATCGGCGGCATGGCGATGCTCGCTCTTGGCGGACCACTCGCAGCGCTGGCGACCGTCTGGATGGCGCATGATCTTGCCGCCGGGCTCTGCCTCGCGGTTCTCGCCTTCGCTCTGATCGGCATGGGCGTCGGCGCAGCAGGCACCTCGCTTCTCGTCCTGCTTGCCGAGCGCGTCGGTCCATCGCGCCGCGGCGCATCGGCTGCCATCGTCTGGATGATGATGATCGCGGGCTTCGCAGTCACGGCCATTTCGGCAGGACACGCACTCGAACCGTATTCGCCGACGCGGCTCGTGCTGATCGTCACGATCGTCTCCGGAGTGGCCTTGCTCGTCGCGACGATTGCGATTTCCGGCATTGAGGGCGCGCCTCTTGGCTCGAACCTCGAGCAAAAGCCCGCGAAGGCCCCTTTCATGGTCGCATTGAGGGAGGTCTGGTCGGAGCCGCAAGCGCGCACCTTCACCCTGTTCATCTTCGTCTCGATGCTTGCCTACAACGCCCAGGAATTGCTGCTCGAGCCCTATGCCGGCGCGATCTTCGGCATGAGCCCCGGTCAGTCGACCAAGCTCGGCGGCCTCCATCATGCTGGCATCCTGCTCGGCATGGTTCTGGTCGCCGTCATCGGCACCAGGCGCGGACCGATGGCCGAGCGGTTACTGCGTCTGTTCATGACGGGCGGCTGCGTCGCCTCGGCGCTGTGCATGCTGCTCGTCGCAGCTGGCGGTTTTGTGGGGCCGGACTGGCCGCTGAAGCCGGCGGTGTTCGCGCTCGGCGTCTCGAACGGCGTGTTCACCATCGCCGCCATCGGCAGCATGATGAGCCTTGCCGGCACGGGCCATGCTGCGCGGCAGGGTGTCCGCATGGGCGTCTGGGGCGCGGCGCAGGCGATCGCCTTCGCGCTCGGCGGGTTGGCCGGAACGATCGCAGTCGATATCGCCAAGGCGCTGCTCGCCAATCCCATCCTCGCTTATGCGAGCGTGTTCACGATCGAAGCGGCTGCCTTTCTTGTGGCGGCAGTCCTGGCGGTCGCGGTCACGCGCGGCAAACACGACACGGCAAGCATCATCGACAAAACGCCACACCGAAGCAGCCGGCCGCTGCCTCTATCCCCATCGCTGGCGCGAGACTGACATACGGAGAGCGGACATGGCGTATCTTGAAACATTCGATGTGGTGGTCGTGGGCGGTGGCCCATCGGGCGCAACGGCTGCGAACGATCTTGCACGGCAAGGCCGCTCGGTGCTGATGCTGGATCGGGCCGGACGCATCAAGCCCTGCGGCGGCGCGATCCCGCCGCGCCTCATGCGCGACTTTGACATTCCCGACAGCCTCCTCTGCACCAAGGTGCGGGCGGCCGAGATCATCGCGCCCTCCGCCCGCAGCGTCGACATGCCCATCATGGATGGCGGCTTCGTCGGCATGGTCGATCGGGATGTGTTCGACGAATGGCTGCGCGAGCGCGCGGTTCTTTCGGGCGCCGAACGCCGCTCAGGCACGTTCACCGCGTTTTCGCGCGACGAGGACGGGACCGCGATCATCGAATACAAGCCGAAGGCCGGAACGGAGACGAAGCGCGTGCGCGCTCGCGCCGTGATCGGGGCCGACGGCGCGGTGTCAGGCGTCGCCAAGCAAGCCGTGCCGCAGGCGGGCAAGATTCCTTACGTCTTCGCCTATCATGAGATCATCCGCATGCCGGAGGATGCGACGCCACAATCGAAGGCGACCTGTGGCGTCTATTATCAGGGCAAGTTCTCGCCCGATTTCTATGCCTGGATCTTCCCGCACGGCAAGACGATCAGCGTCGGGACCGGCACGGCCCATAAGGGCTTTTCGCTTCGTACCGCAGTGGAAGATCTTCGCGCCGAACTCGGGCTCGACACGGTCGAGACCGTGCGGCGAGAAGGCGCGCCCCTGCCCCTCTACCCGGCGAAGCGCTGGGACAATGGCCGTGACGTGGTGCTCGCCGGGGATGCCGCAGGCGTCGTTGCGCCGGCCTCCGGCGAGGGTATCTATTATGCGATGCTTGGCGGTCGCCTAGCCGGCGAGGCCGTTCAGGAGTTTCTCCTGACGGGCAGCGCCAAGGCGCTCGGCCTTGCGCGCAAGCGCTTCATGAAGGAGCACGGCAAGGTGTTCTTCGTCCTCAGCATCATGCAGAAGTTCTGGTACAAGAACGACAAGCGCCGCGAGCGCTTCGTCAGCATGTGCAAGGACAAGGACGTGCAACGCCTGACCTGGGAATCCTACATGAACAAGAAGCTGGTGCGCAAAGACCCGCTCGCGCATCTGAAGATCTTCCTGAAGGATACGGCGCATCTGCTAGGGCTTGTCTCCCCGACGCGATAGCCCGCATGAGTGACGAGGCGAAAGCCGGTGCTTCAATGAGCCCTGCCGGCTTCATGACACGGCTCGGCGGCTTGAAGAGCGATGCAGGGCCATGGTTCGAGGCTCTGGTCAAACCAGCCTGGCAGCCGCCGCGAGCTCTGTTCGGCCCGGTCTGGGGCGTGCTCGTCCTCAGCAACATCACGAGCCTCGCCATCGGCCTACAGGCGGCCGACGACCCCACGACCATCGCCCTCCTCGCGGCTGGCAACGCCGCTTGCGGGCTGGCCTGGACGCCGCTGTTCTTTCGGCTGCGGCGGCCGGATCGGGCGCTGGTCGTCGCCTGCCTGCTGATCGCGCTCGCCTCGGCCTATGTCGCGGCCTTGTTCCCGATCTCGATCATGGCGAGCCTTCTCGCGCTCCCCTATGCGGTCTGGGTGACCTTCGCGGGCGTCCTCAACTGGCAGATCGTGCGACTCAACGGCCCGTTTCACTAACGATTTCGCCACAAACGAAAAGGACCGCCGCAATTCGCATTGCGACGGTCTCAAGTTGCGCAGGCGGGGTACCCGCGGGAGGAAAAGGCGGAGGCTGCCTTGAGAGTGGCCGGAAGCGACGGAGCCGCGCCCGGCAATTCGTCTTTCGTGCCTACTGAACGGCGTAGCCGTGCACCGTCGCCCAATCGAACCAGTTATCGACCAGCGTGCCGGTAATCAGGATGCCGATGCCGCCGGTCAGCGGGCAAAGCACCGCGAACCACCACGCCCAGCGATGGATCGATTCCATCGAAGCGTTGAAGCCCATCGTCCATCTCCAGAACAGGGCCGCACGCTCGGAGGCCGTGCCGCGATCGACGATCTGCTCGACCTCGCGCTCGCCGCCGTAACGGCCGACCGCCAGGATGGTCGCGGCGTGCATCGCAAAGAGCAGCGTCGAGCCGTAGAGGAAGACGATCGAAAGCGCATGGAACGGGTTGTAAAACAGGTTTCCGTAGCGGAGCGAGAATGCGCCGGTCCAGTCAAGATGCGGGAAGATGCCGAAGGGCACCGCCTCGCTCCAGGAGCCCATCAGGATCGGGCGGATGAAGCCGAGAACCAGATAGAGCCAGATCGCGGCCGCGAAAGCCCAGGCCGTATGCGTGCCATAGCCCAGCGCGCGGGACCGGGTGTAGATCCGAGCCCACATGAGCAGGATCGAGCTCGTGAGGAAGAAGCCGGCCATCAACCACCAGCCGCCCTTTTCGAGCGGCGGGAAGATACTGAGCCCGTATTCCGGCGCAGGCGGCTCGAGCGCCAGCCAGAAGAACTGGCGCAAGAAGGCCGTCGGCGACCAGTTGACCGAGGCGAGCATGTTGAGCCCGATGATCTCGATCGCGATGAAGCCGCAGATCAGCGAGGCGACGCCGAGAGTGCCGAGATAGATCGGCCCGATCTGCGCGTCTCCGATCTTGCCCATCCAATACGCGAAGGTCGAATTCTCGATGTCGCGGTCGAATGCATCGGCCTGCTTGGGCAGAGGTCCGTAGTGGATGGGACCTCTGACCTGGACCCGTGTGAAGATATTTTGATAATCGATAGACATGTTCGCCTCCGAACTCAGCGCCAAACGGGAAGGTTCTGCCAGAAATTCCACCACTCGGGCCAACTGCCTTCGAAGAACGGACCGCTGATGATGATGCAGACGGCGCTCCAGAAACCAGCCGAGAGAGCGAGGAACAGGCCGAGACGATGGATGCCGAGCGTTCCGATCGAGTATCCGAGGATGTCACGGAAGAAGGCGTTCTCGTGTTCGGTCGTCTTGACCGAGCCATTCTTGCCATTGTTCACGGCGCCCAGAATGGCTGCCCCGTGCAGAGAGAGCGCATAGGTCGTCGCGAAGAAGAACGACACAGCGATCATGTGCGCAGGGTTGTAGTGGAAGTTGAGGTAGCTATACCCGACATTCGACACCCAGTTGAGATGGCTGAAGATGCCGTAGTTGAAGCCGTTGCTCCACGCACCCATGAGGATGGGACGGAAGACGTTCAGCGTCACATAGGCGAGTACGGCAAAACTATAGGCTATCGGCACATGGTAGTTCATGCCGAGCTTGCGGCTGATCTCGACCTGTCGCAGCGCCCAGGAAACGAACGCTCCCGTGGCGCAGATGGTGATGACCTGCCAGAGGCCGCCCTCCATCATCGGCGCGAAGCCGAGGCCGTATTTGACGTCCGGCGGATCGATGCTGATCTGCCAGATATTCCAGGTCGGGCCTTGGGACGCGCCATAGACGATAAGCGCCGTTCCGAGCACCGAGAAGAAAATCGTCGTCACGCCGAAAAAGCCGACGAAGAACGGTCCGACCCAGAAGTCGAACAGATCACCGCCTATCAATGTGCCACCCCTGACACGATATCTCTTTTCGAAACTCAGCATCGCCATTGCATGATCCTCCAGCCGCGATGTGCGGGCACGCGCCGCCCGCTAGCTATTCTTGTTGCGGCCTCATCCCCCAGCGCCAACCCCTTGGCCGCGCTTGGGATAAAAGCTTGAAATGTCTCGATGTTCTGATCGCCAGGTCTAAAAGCAGCCATGCGGGAACACGATGTCGTTCGTTAGAGCCGCTGTCCGGGCAGTCATGCCGTCCGGACAGCGTCGGTCTTGCGTCAGCCGATCAGGGACTGCACGTCGGAGACGGGCGGTTCGATGATCAGGGCTGCCTTGGGGCGAGCCGCGCGTGGTCCCTCGATCCAGTTGAACCGGTCCGTGCTGAGCAGGATGAAGTGAATCACCAGCGCGAGGACGAAAAGGAAAACGGACAGAGCGACGAGCGCCCGGCGCGGATCGAACAGTAGCCAGATTTTATACATGTCTTGCTCCTTATACGATCAGTGAGCTGATCTGGGCGAGAGCGTAGGTGGCGCCTTCGGTGAGCGAGGAATACCCGTTCACTTTGGGGAACCAAGGACGCCACTGCCAAACCAGGAAGTGTGCAATCAGGGCGATCACGGTGAAGATGATGAAGCTGGTCACGAAAATTCCGTGGAATTCGCGTGCTTCGCTATCCGTCAATCCCGACAGTGAGCCCCTCATATTGTTGTCAGCCATTTCTGACCTCCGATTAGGCCTGAGGCCCGTTACCGCGCACCTCCCGCGCGGCAGGGATGTCCGTCTGGCATGGGGGCATGACAGACGATCCGCCCGTTTTTAGCGGGCGAAATTCGTGTTCATCACCCCATGAAGGCATAAGGTATCGATGAGCTTGCAAGTTCGTGGGTCTCGCGGAACACGTTGCGCGAGATGATCTTTTCCGATCTCGGCGACGCAAGACGCATCAGCCGCAGAACGAGGGTCGCGGCGAAGAACACCGGCCAGGTGACGATGTAGATCATCCAGAACTCGCGCGAGTCCTTGTCGCGGGTGCTGTGTTGCGTGACCATGCCATGCCCCTCCCTTTTATATGCGGCGCGGGCTGCGCCATTGGCCGAACTGGCGAGAGCTAGCGGCTGTTCGCCAGCATGCAGGAATGCCGATGCGTCGCTCATGTGAGTGCTCCCGTCGTGCGTTTGGTTGGATTGGTTCTGCCGTCTGCGCTCGACATGCAGTCGATCGTCACGCGATCCTCGCCGGTGCGGCGCGCCTCGCTCTCGGCGGCGTCGCGCAGGCGCTTGGCGGCCGAGATGCGGGTGAGAATCGGGTGCTCTTCGACGATCGCGTCGAGCATGGCTTTCGCCTCGTCGCTCCAGGGCAGATCGTCGTGCAGGCGAGAGGGTGTCGCCTCGACCTTGTCGAGCTCGGTGCCCAGCGGGATGATGTTGAACAGCGCATCGAACAGCGCGTTGCACACTTCCTGCACGAGGTAGGTCGCGCCGGAATAGCCCATGAACGGCGTGCCGGTGTGCCTGCGGATGATCGCGCCGGGAAACGATGCCGGAATGTAGACGGCGCGCGAGCCCGTCTCGCACATATACATGCGCTCATTGTAGCTGCCGAACATCACGAGCGGCGGCGTGCTGCGGATCGCCTCGCGGATCGCGTCGTTGTCGGTCTTCGCTCCAGCCTTGCGCGAAACCGCGAAGGTGCAGGGCAGGCCCATCTCGTCCTCGAGAAAATTGCGGATGCCGCGGGCGTAGGTGTCGCTCGCCACGACCGCGAAGCTCGCCGTGCCGAAGAAATCCTGCGTGACCGAGCGCCAGAGATCCCAGAGCGGCTTGATGGTCGTGTGCTTCTCACGCTCGATGAACGGCTCGGGATCGAGGCCTAGCAATTCGCCTAACGTGCGCAGGAATTTCGTCGTCGAGTGCAGCCCGATCGGCGCCTGCAGATAGGGACGCTCCAGCGCCTCGCAGAGCAACCGGCCGAATTCGCGGTAAAGGCAGATATTGACGTCCGCGTTGATCAGCTTCGGCACGTCGGCTACGTGGCTCCCCATCGGGAAGACCATGTTGATCTCAGCGCCGATGCCTTCGACGAGGCGGCGGATCTCGGCGAGATCCGACGGCATGTTGAACGTGCCGTAGATCGGCCCGATGATGTTGACGCGCGGCTTCGCGCCCTCGACCTTCTTGCGCTCAGGCACTTTCTTGGTGCCGTATTCCGACCACAGCCAGAACAGGGCGCGATTGGCGCTCTGCCACTGGTCCTCGTCGATCGTGCGCGGCAGGAAGCGCTTGACGTTGGTGCCTTCCGGCGTCACGCCGCCGCCGATCATCTCGGCGATGGAGCCTGTGACAACCACGGCCGGCTGATCGGGGTCCAGCACCTTGTGCGCGCGGCGCATTGCGCCTTCCGTGCCGGTCTGGCCGAGCTCTTCCTCGCCAAGGCCGGTGACGACGATCGGCAATTCATGCGGCGGCAGCGCGTCTGTGTAATGGAGCACCGACGTGACCGGAAGATTTTCGCAGCCGACCGGGCCGTCGATGATGACCTGCAGGCCCTTGATCGCCGTGAAGACGTAGACCGAACCCCAATATCCGCCAGCGCGGTCGTGATCGAGAACCAGCATCAGATGGCCTCCTCGACGTTGCGCTTCTTGGCGGCCGCCTGCATCTGGCGGCGATATTTCTCACGAAACTCCGGGCGATCCTTCGGGGTCTCTTCCCAGACGCCGGCAGCATGGCCGGTTCCAACGCCGTCGAAAAAGGCCTTCATCTCATCGAAGCGCGCCTTGTTGCCGAGCGCGGCGTTGACGACCTGGGCCAGCGATCCGGCGCCGGCGACGCCGAACAAGGGACGGGCCGATATGAGATTGGTGAAGTAGAGCGACGGGATCGCCAGTTCCTTGGCCTTCTGCACCACGGGCGTGGTGCCGATGGCGAGGTCAGGCTGGAATTCACGCATTGCAGCGAGGTCCTGCTCAAGCGAGGCGCGATATTGAACGTGCACGCCCTTCGCCAGCAGCCATTCGCGATCGGCATCGGACCAGACGGTGCGCGGGCAGGCCGTGCCGACATAGCGCACATCCGCGCCGCTTTCGATCAGCAGGCGGGCAACCAACAATTCCGAGCCTTCATAGCCGGAGAGCGTGATGCGGCCCTTGATCGGCGCTTTTTCAAGGACGCCCGAAATCATCGGCAGGAACTTGTTCTTGGCTGCGTCGATCAGATCGCGCTTGACGTTGCAGGCCTGGCCGATGCTCTCGAGCCAGGCCTCGGTGCCGTCATGACCGACCGGGCCGGAGCCGACGATCTTGCGGCCGGCCGCCTCGAACTCGCGGAAGGACGCCGTATAGAAAGGATGGATCGCGGCGACGGCGGCGCAATCGAGCGCGGAATAGAGCTCGCGCCATTCGCGCGTCGGCACGACCGGGCCGGCGGCAAGGCCGAGCGGCTCCAGCATCATGCCGATGCCGACAGGGTCGGCCGGGAACATCTCGCCGACGAGTGTGACGGTCGGCTTGGAACTGCGGCCGCCGCGCGGCGCCTGAACGGAGCCCTGCTCCGCTTCCTTGCGAGCGTAGCGGAGCATCGCACCGGCCAGCACGTCCTTGGCCTCCGCGTGAGTCGGAACGCCGAAGCCCGGCACGTCGATGCCGATGATGCGGACACCATTGATCTCGTTGGGCAGCAGGTCGAGCGGCACGCCTGACGCGGTCGGAACGCAGAGATTGGTGATGATGATGGTGTCGTAAAGCTCGGGGTCGGCGAGCTTGAAGACGGCCTCGCGGATGTCCTCGAACAGCTTGCCGGTGACCAGCGTTTCGGAATTGAACGGCACGTAGCCGACCGAACGACGCGCGCCATAGAAATGCGAGGTGAAGGTCAGGCCATAGACGCAGCAGGCGGAGCCCGACAGGACCGTCGCCGTGCGGCGCATCCTGAGGCCCACCCGCAGCGAGCCGAAGGCCGGGCACATGCTCTGCGGCTGGTCATGCGGGCCGACGGGATAATCGGCGGCGTAGCGATCCAGCGTCTCGCTCTTGCCGGCAGCATCTGCTGCCCGGCGCATCTCGTCCTTGCCGGAATGACAGCCAAGACCATCGCCCTTCGTCGCCGCGACGTTGATGGCGACATCGCTCGCCACCGCCGTAGGGGCTGGTGCGGACGTATCGATGTCGAGGACGATTTCGGTCACGGTGCAGCCTTGGGTCAAACGGTTTCGTAGATGATTTCGAGCGATGGCTTCTCGATATGCGACTTGCCGCACATGTCTTCGAAGGTTGCGGGTTCGAGCACCACGCCGCGGCCGACGACTTCGCCAGCGAACAGACCGAGAAGCCCATCCTGCGTCAGCGGGGTCGGACGAACCGGCGGCGCGAGGCCGACATTCATCGCAAGCCCTTCGAAGAGCGGCCCCCATTCGCTGCCTGGAATGCCGATGATCTCGTAATTGGCGCTCTTCTTGCGAATGTCGTCATCGGCCGGGATAGCGGCCAGCACCGGAATGCCGACGGCTGCCGCGAAAGCCTGCGCCTCGCCAGAATGATCGTCCTTGTTGATGACCATGCCGGCTACGCCGACATTGCCGCCAAGCTTGCGGAAGTATTCGACCGCCGAGCAGACATTGTTGGCGACATAGAGCGATTGCAGGTCGTTCGATCCGACGACGATGACCTTCTGGCACATGTCGCGCGCGATCGGCAGGCCGAAGCCGCCGCAGACCACGTCGCCCAGGAAGTCGAGCAGGACATAGTCGAAGCCCCACTCGTGGAAGCCGAGCTTCTCGAGCAGTTCGAAGCCGTGGATGATGCCGCGTCCGCCGCAGCCGCGGCCGACCTCAGGCCCGCCGAGTTCCATGGCATAGACGCCGTCGCGCTTGAAGCAGACGTCGCCGATCTTCACTTCCTCGCCGGCAAGCTTCTTCTTGGACGAGGTTTCGATGATGGTCGGGCAGGCGCGGCCGCCAAACAGAAGCGAGGTCGTGTCGCTTTTCGGATCGCAGCCGATGAGCAGCACTTTCTTGCCTTGCTGCGCCATCATGTAGGAGAGGTTGGCGAGCGTGAAGCTCTTGCCGATACCGCCCTTGCCATAAATGGCGATGATCTGCGTTTCCTTGGTCACCTCGGTGGTGATCGGCGCATCCGGCTCGATCGCCGCCTCGGCGCGCAGCGCCTGAGCCGCGACCTGATTGAGGAGCGAACCAAGATTGGTGTGCTCCGTCGCTGCGCCATCAAGATTTCCTGGCATCGCATTCATGAACAATTTCTCCAGTCGAGGACCATCTTGAGGCAGGACGGATCCTGAAAGGCGGTCTCGTATGCCGAGACGGCGGATGCCGCCTCAGCCCGATGAGTGATGAGGCCGGCGAGCGAAAGCTTGCCGGAGGCAACCAGACCCATCACGTCGATGAGGTCGCTGCCCTGCCATTCGGCGGCGACGCGCAGGCGCATCTCCTTCCGGAAGGCGGCGGTAAATTCGAAAGAGGGCCGAGCCTCGTAAAAGCCGGCGAGCACGATCTCGCCGCAGCGTGCGAGGCGCGGGACGAGCAGATCGAGGATCGAGGCATCGCCGCTGACATCGTAGATCGAGCGGTAATCCTTGCGGGCATCAATAGCGGGGTCGATCACCGCATAGCCTTCGGCGCCGTCGCGCCGGGCAGCATTGGTGTCCCACACAGTCGGAGCTTCGCCACCGCAGGCGATGGTCAGCCTTGCGAGCAGCCGACCGAGGACGCCATGTCCGACGATGAGGTCCGGCAGGGATGAGCCGGGAGCCGCAAGAGCGTGCCGCGCCGTTGCGGCGAGTGCCAGCAGCACGCCGTTCTCGTTGAGATCATTCTCGATTGTGATGACCCGCGCGCCGGGGACGATCACCGTACGCGCCGCGCCGCCGAACAGCCCATGGACATGCCCGAAACAGCGAGCGCCGGGCACGAAGACCTGATCGCCGACGATGGAGCCTGAGCGCGAACCTGCCGAGACGATGCGGCCGACCGATTCGTAGCCTGGAACGAGTGGATAGCCCATGCCGGGGAAGGCCGGCATCCGTCCGCTCCAGAGCAGGCGCTCGGTGCCGGTGCTGATGCCGCTCCAGTCGATCTCGACGATGACGTCTTCGTCCTTGGGTCCATCGAGATCGAGCCGCCTGACGGCGATGTCTCTCGGGGCTTCCATGACGACTGCTAGCGTATGCATCGGAGACTCAAATCGGAGTGAGGACAGACCTCTCTCAACGATTGTCAGTAAATTATGACACAAAAAAGTGTCAATCAATTTTTACAGTTGCACGCTAATTCAGCACGATGATCACTTGGCGAGATACATCGGCAACAGTCACTTTGCGACGATCAGGCTCGTCAGCATCGGACGGCGGGTCGGAACGGCACGCACCTCGTTGAAGCCGGCCTCACGCAGCATTGCCGCGAGTTCACCGACCGAACGCGGCCGCCCACTGCCCATTGCGAGCAGGTAAAAGCCGAAATACGCGTCGCCCATCGCCCTTGCACCGGGTGCATCGGCCATCGGCTCGCCGATCACCAGCGTCCCGCCCGGCGGGAGTGCATCCCGCACGCGGCGCAGCAGCGGCCTGACAACCGCGTCGTCATGATCATGAAGAACGCGGATGAGCGAGATGACGTCCGCCCCTGGCGGCAGCGGCCCTTCCTTGAAATCGCCGCCGAACCATTCGGCGCGACCGGCGAGACCCGAGTCGGCGAATCGCTCGCCAGCACGGGTGGCAACCGGCGGCAGATCGAACAGCATGAGCCTGATGTCTGCGTTGACACGCGCAACGGATTGCAGGAACGCGCCGTCGCCGCCGCCGATATCGAGCAATCTGTGATGGCCCGTGAATGGATAGGCGTGGAGGATATCGGCGGAAACGAGCGGCTGCGACGAGGCCATCAGGGTGCTGTAATCGGCGACCTTGCCGGGTTCGAGACCAGCAGGCGCCCCAGCGGTCGCATAGGCCCAGTAGCGCGAAAGATGCGTCTCGCCCGCCTCTCCGCGCAGCAGCGCGACAGGATCGAGGAGATCGGCGTAGAATAATTTGTGGTGCGCGATCATGGCCATCGCGCCCGGGTTGCCGAGAAAGGCCGCGCCCTGCTGACCAAGGCCGAAGCGTGGATTTTCGACGCTCTGCGACGAGCGCCGTTCGACCAGGTCGAGCGAGGCAGCGGCGGAAAGGAGCCGCTCGGCGGCCTCGAGCGAAAGACCCGTCTGCGCGGCGATCTCGCTGAGCCGCAACGGCGATCCGCGCAACCGCTCGAAGAGCTCCAGCTCGACGCAGGCCTGCAGGATCTGCGAATAGACGAACCCGGCGCAGAGGTCGAAAGCGCGTTGCGCCCGTCGCCGCGCCACGAAGCGCGTCAACGGAAACCAAGCGGCGAACTCCTGGAAGGATGCGTTCGATATCAACGCATTACGGTGCTCTGCTACGATATTGCGCAGCTTTTCGCCGAGTGTCGGTCGCGCGCCGATCGGGTGCGGACGCCGCAAGGGCTCGCTCCCGGCCGGCATCGGCTCAGGCAGCCAGCCGGATGATGTCCTCAGGCAGGAAACGGCTTGCCTCGCGTCGGATCAGCAGGCGCAGCTCGGTCGCGCGCGGGCATTCGGGAATGGACGCAATGGCCGCTTCGACGAGCCCGTTGAGCTTGGCGACTGCGCCTTTCAGTCCGAGTTCGCGGCACGCGCTCGGGCGCATCAGCGCTTCGTCGCGGCCGACCGGCTTGCCGAGCAGTTCGGGATTGCCGGCGACATCGCGAATGTCATCTGCGACCTGGTAGGCCTCGCCGATCATGCCTCCGAGCGAACTCCACGCATGCGGACTCGCCCCGGCGGCAGCGGCGCCAGCCATGGTGGCGGCGGCAAAAAGCGAGCCGGTCTTGGCGCGGTGATAGAGCGCCGTCTCGATGACGGGTTCGCATTCCCAGGCCTGGCCAGCGGTGATGCCGCCGGAGGCTCCGGTTGAACGCCCGACAATCGATACCAGCGCGCCGAGCCTGCGCGGCTTGCGCGACACGCAGCGCACCAGCGTTTCGAAGGCCATCACGATCAGAGCGTCGCCGACGAGCACGGCCAGCGGCTCGCCATAAGCAAGGTGCACGGTCGGCTTGCCACGGCGGCGATCGGCATCGTCGAAACAGGGAAGGTCGTCATGCACCAGCGAGGCGCAGTGCATCAGTTCGATCGAGGCTCCTGCTCCGGCAGCGGCGCGCGGATCGTCATCGCCGCAGGCCCAGGCTACAGCAAGGCTGAGGCGAGGGCGGATGCGAGCGCCGCCGGGGAACACGGTGTAGCGCATCGCCTCGGCGAGGCGCGGCGGACAGCCTTCGCTCTCGGCGGCGGCGATCGACTCATCAAGCGCGTTTTCAACCCGCCCCATCGCGGACGCAGCAAAGTCCTGGAGATCGGAAAGGATGCCCATGCGCACGGGCGGCGCGGTTCGGGCGACAGCGTCGGGGGCCTGTTCTATCCAGCTCAGTCCGTCCATCATGCCCTCCAGTCGATCAAATTTGACATTTGATTGTGTCAAACAAATTTGACATAAACGGTGAGACTGTCAACACCGTTGTGGTGCATGCAGACTTCTAATTTCCGGCGCGCCCGGACGACGGCGGATGCAGCGACACGCATGCCATCAGAACCCATCGCCATCATCGGCGCAGGCATTGGCGGTCTTGCCGCGGCATTGAGGCTTGCCGGCGAAGGCTTGTCCGTGACCGTGTTCGAACGCGGCCCCCGCGCCGGCGGCAAACTGCGCGAGATCACGGTCGGTGACCGGGCGATCGATTCAGGGCCAACCGTCTTCACGTTGAAGAGCATCTTCGAGAGGCTGTTCGCGGCGGCCGGCGCGGATTTCGACACGCTCGTGCCAACCGAAAAAGCGGACATCCTGGCGCGCCACGCCTGGAACGAGGCGGAACGGCTCGATCTCTTCGCCTCGCTCGAAAGCTCTGCAGACGCGATCGGCGCGCTGGCCGGCCCGCGCGAGGCGAAGGGATTCCTGGCTTTTGCCGCAGAAGCGCGGCGCACCTGGCAGACGCTGAAGGGGTCGTTCGTGGGAGCGCCCGCCCCCAGCATGGTCGGCCTCGTGCGACATGCCGGCGTCTCCGGCTTGGGCGATCTCCTTGCGATCCGCCCCTTCACGACGCTCTGGAGCGCGCTCGGCGATCATTTTACCGATCCGCGTTTGCGCCAGCTCTTCGGCCGCTATTCGACCTATTGCGGCTCCTCGCCATTCCTGTCGCCAGCGACGCTGATGCTGGTGGCGCATGTCGAACAGGAAGGCGTCTGGCTGGTCGAGGGCGGCATGTATCGCCTCGTCGAGGCGATGGTGACACTTTGCGAGCAGCGCGGCGTTGTCTTCAGCTACGACGCCGATGTGACGGCGATCGACATGGAACGACATGGCACGGCGACCATCACGCTCGATAGCGAGCGTATTGCCTGCTCTGCCGTGATCTTCAACGGTGATGCCTCCGCCTTGAGCGGGCTTCTCAAAGGCTCAGACGCGGCAGTTCCCGCGTCTGTCGCGGCGAAAAACCGTTCGCTCTCTGCGATCACCTGGTCCCTGCTCGGGCGGCCCGGGGGCTTTCCGTTGCACCGCCACAGCGTGTTCTTCTCGCAAGACTACCGGCGCGAATTCGACGACATCTTTCGTCAGTCAAAATCGCCCTCCGAGCCCACAGTCTATGTCTGCGCGCAGGACCGAGATGACCGCGCGACCGCGCCGCATGATCAAGAGCGGCTGTTCTGCCTCGTCAACGCGCCGGCCGATGGCGACCTGCGCACATATGCGAGAGACGACCATGAGCGCGCCATGGCGGGCATGTTCAAGACGCTGCGGCGCTGCGGGCTCGACATCCATCTCGACGCCGAACCGGTCGTCACCTCGCCCGATGCCTTCAGCCGGATGTTTCCCGGCAGCGGCGGCGCGCTATACGGACGGGCGTCCCATGGCTGGGCGGCGTCCTTCCAGCGCCCCGGCATCAGGACGAAGATGCCGAACCTCTATCTTGCCGGCGGCAGCGTGCATCCAGGCCCCGGCATTCCGATGGCCGCGCTGTCAGGCATGATGGCGGCTCAATGTCTCGTTGACGACCGTCACGCTGCGCGGGCAGCGTCGGCTGGCCGCAGCCGGCTCAGAAAGGCTATCCAGTGAATGATGTGACTGCCGCCGATTCGTTTGCCTTTTCGCCAAGCGAGCTCGGCTTCCTGCGCCCCGTCGCGCGCAACGGCTATGCGTGGTGGTATGTCGACGCCCTCAGCGATGACGGCGCATACGGCCTGACGATCATCGCCTTCATCGGCAGCGTGTTCTCGCCATATTACGCCTGGGCCCGCCGGCGGGGGCGCGGCGACCCTTTCAATCATTGCACCTTCAACGTCGCGCTCTATGGGCGCGACAAGCGCCGCTGGGCGATGACCGAGCGACGGCTCGGCTCCTTGCAGCGCACGCGCGACAGTATCGGCATCGGCCGCAGCGCAATGAAGTGGGATGAGGCGGATGGGCTGACGATCATCGTCAACGAACGATCGACACCCTGGGCCCGCCCCGTGCGTGGCTCGATCAAGTTGAAGCCCGAAGCGATCTTCAACACCGCCTACAGGCTCGATGCCGCGGGCAAGCATCTCTGGCGGCCGATCGGTCCGCGCTCGAGGGTCGAGGTATCGCTCGATGCACCCGATCTCAACTGGGCGGGGCATGGCTATTTCGACTCGAATTTCGGCGATGAGCCGCTGGAGGCCGCCTTCTCCACCTGGGACTGGTCGCGTACGACCTATCCGGATCACACATCCGTGCTCTACGACAGCCGCGATCCTGCCGGTGGGGAGAGTCGCATGTCGCTGCGCTTCCGGCTCGATGGAACGGTGGAGACCTTCGATGCAGCCAGAAAGGTCGACTTGCCAAAAGCGTTCTGGCGCATGCCCCGCGCGACACGCGCCGAGCATGAGGGCCGGGTCGAAGTCGTGCAGACGCTCGAGGACAGCCCGTTCTATGCGCGCTCGGTCTTGAGACGCGCGACGCCGGCCGGCGATGTCACGGGCGTGCATGAGAGCCTGTCAATGCCGCGCTTCACGCTGCCGATCGTGCAGGCGATGCTGCCGTTCCGGATGCCGAGGGTTTTGGGCTGAGGCCTGGCTCCTTTGGTCAGTAAACCGTGTTTTCTCGCCTGATCCTCGCCGCTTCCTCTTCCTCCGCCTCGCGCTTCAGGCGGTCGCGGCGAAGCGACCAGAGCTGCTGGAAGCCGAGCGCAAGCGCGACGCCGTAGACGAGCGCGATTTCCGCGTAAAATGCCCAATCATCGCTCATGCGATCGATCCTTTGAAAGGCGCGTCGCCCGCGTCTCCCCAACACCCATGGCAGGCTGCATGGCCGGACAAACGACTAGGCCCGGACCTCGCCGCCGCGCTCAACCTCGCCATAACGGTCATTACGCTCAAGCCGTTCGAACAGATCGATGAGCCACCCGATGCGCATGCCAGACGGCGCGGCGGCCTCGGTCGGAGCGGCGACTATGTTGACCACGAAGGCGGCTTCGTCGAGGCAAGGTTCGCTGCCGGACGCGCGCCGAACGGCCGAAGACACGCAGGCCCTGGCGAGCAACGCCAGTTTCTGTTGCTTTGTCACGAAGGCGCGGCTCGAAACGCTATCATGGCCGTTGGCTGCTATGCTGCCGCCGATGCCGTCATAGATGTAACGCGCACCCCAGATCGCCGGGCGGCAATCGCCCGGCAGATGCGCGATCCCGGTCTCGGCGCGGCGGTAGAGACGCGCCGCCTCATCGAGAAGCTGCGCGGTAAAACGGGCGATCCGCGCGTCGAACACCGGTCTGCGCAGCCACAGCTCGGCGTCGATGCCGGCCGCCGCGAACCAGTCGAGCGGAAGATACAATCTTCCGGCGCGCGCATCCTCGCCAATGTCGCGCGCGATGTTGGTGAGCTGCATGGCGACGCCGAGGTCGCAGGCCCGCGCGAGCGCCGCCCTGCTCCGCACGCCCATGAGCACGGCCATCATGACCCCGACCGTACCGGCGACCCGCACCGCATAGGCCCGGACATCCGAAAGCGTCTGGTAACGCCGGCCTTCGGCATCCCATTCGAAGCCCTCGAACAAGGCTTCGGGCAATTCGCGCGGCAGATGATTCGCATCGACGATCGACGCGAATGCGAGGTCGACCGGGTCGCTCAGCATGTCGCCATCGTAGATGCGGGCAAGGCGCTTGCGCATCGCCGCCACGGCCTCCGCCGGGCAGCCGGATTCGTCGACGCAGTCGTCCGAGATCCGGCAGAAGGCGTAGAGCGCGTGCACCGGCAGGCGAAGCCGCGCCGGCAAAAGCCTCGAAGCGGCGTGAAAGGATTTGGAGCCGTTGCGCAGCAGCGCGAGGCAGGCTGCGTAATCCTCGGTCGTCGCCCGCTGGCGTCGTTCACGATGCATTTCAGGCTCCATCGGGGGCAAGACGCAGCCGTCCCGCAATCGGGGCGACACTGCGCGCCGCATGCTGAACCGAATCGCCATGCGGCACCACCTTGTCCAAAATTCTGGCCGATGAGAGCACGCCGGGCAGGCCTGCGCCGGGATGGGTTCCCGCGCCGACAAGATAGAGGTTTTCGATGTCCTCGCTCCTGTTGTGCGGGCGGAACCAGGCGCTCTGCGTCAGCACCGGCTCCATGCCGAAGGCTGCGCCCTTATAGGCGAGCATGCGGTCCGCGAAGCCTTGCGGGGTGAGGACATGCGACGTGATGATCTCGTCTTCGAGGCCGGGGAGCAGTGTCGCGGAGAGCTGCGCCTCGATCGCGCGGCGGTAGCTTTCCGCCTTCGCGGCCCAATCGGTTGAGCCATCGAGATTGGGCACCGGCGAGAGGACATAGAATGCCTCGCAGCCCTCCGGCGCGAGTGATGGATCGGTGGCGGTCGGCCGATGCAGATAGAGGCTGAAATCGTCTGCCAGAACCTTGCGGTCGAAAATATCGTGCAGCAATTCGCGATAGCGCGGCCCCATCAGGATCGTATGGTGTTGCACGTCGTGGTAGCGGCGTTTGGTGCCGAAATACCAGATGAACAGCCCCATAGAGTAACGGGCGCGCGCGATCTTGCGATCGGTCCAGCGGCGGCGCGCCGCCGGGGCCAGCAATCTCGAATAGGTCCAGGCCGTGTCGGCATTGGACACGACGATGTCGGCAGGCAGGCGCGCGCCATCGGCAAGAGTGACACCGACCGCCTTCCTGCCGTCGAGATCGATGCGGGCGACCTCGGCGTTGAGGCGTATCTCGCCGCCCTGCCCTGCGATCAGCCCGACCAGCCCCCTGACGAGCGCGCCGGTGCCGCCCATCGCGAAATGCACGCCCCAATGGCGTTCGAGATACGAAATCAGAATATAGACCGAGGTCGTCTGGAACGGATTGCCGCCGACGAAGAGAGGATGGAAGCTCAACGCCATGCGCAGGCGCGGATCGCGAACGAAGCGCGACACGGTATCGTAGACGGACCGCCAGCCTCCGAGCTTCACGAGATCGGGCGCGACCTTGAGCATGTCGGTCCACGAATTGAACGGCACGTCGCCGAGCTGCTCGAAGCCGATGCGAAAGGTTTCCCGGCTCTGGACGAGGAAACGCTCATAGCCCGCGACATCGGCCGGATTCAGCTTTTCGACCTCGCGGCGCATTGCTTCCGCGTCGTCGCTGCAATCGAAGGTCGAGCCATCGTCAAACACGATGCGGTAAAATGGCGCGATGGGCTTCAGCTCGACATCGTCGGCCAGCGACCTGCCGCACAAGGTCCATAGCTCCTCGAACAGGAAGGGTGCGGTGACGATGGTCGGCCCGCCATCGAAGGTGAAGCCGTCCTGCTTGTAGACGTAAGCCCGGCCGCCCGGCGCATCGAGCTTTTCGACGACCGTGACGCGATAGCCCCGCGCGCCAAGACGCACGGCGGCGGCAAGCCCGCCAAAGCCGCTGCCGATGACGACTGCGTGAGGCTTGTCAGCACTGGAGAGCGCGCCTTCGAGCATCCGCGTCAGGCCTCCGCCATGGCATGCGCCGCAAGCGTAGCGACGTATTCGGCGAACACGGCCGGGCTTTCCTCATGGGCGAGATGGCCAAGGCCGGGAACGCGGGTGATGGTCGCGTCTCGCTTCAACTTGCGCACCTCATAGGCCTGATCCGGCGAAATCGTTCTGTCGCGCGCACCAACGAGCAGATGGAGGTTCGCCTCGAGGCGCGGCAGGTCGGTCTCTATGGTCGTCAAATCCCAATTCGCCATCATCCGCAGCGCCGCGGAGACATGGCCCTGATTGCTGACGAGGCGACGATAGAGTTCGACGCCTTCGGCGTCGATCCGCGAGCCGGTATCGTCAAGCAGGCGATCGACGAGCCTGCCGTTCGAAGCCTGGAAGGCAAAGAACCACGGCACGACCGGGTTGAGCGCCAGCATTTTCGCCAGCACGGAAAATACCGGGCCTGTCATCGCCTTGAACGGCAGCAAAGCTCCGTTGATGCTGACGAGTTGCCGGGGCGCGATCAGGCCATCGACGCACATGCGGACGAGCAGTGCCGCCCCTGCCGAATGGCCGACCCCGATGGCGGGCTCGGCATCAAGATGGGCCAGCAAGGCGGAGAGAGCGTCTCCCATGCCAGGCAGACTCATCTGTCGGTCCGGCGGCGCGGCGGTGAAGCCATGACCCGGCAGATCAGGCGCGATCACGCAATACTGCCGCGCCAGCAGAGGGAGCAGGCCTCGCCAGGAATGCGTCGAGGCCCCCGTTCCGTGCAACAGCAGCAGGGTCGGGCCCGATCCGGCGATCTGCACGTGCCAGCGCAGGCCGCCGGCATTGACGAAGCGGCTGGCCGTCCTGTTCGGCCAATCACGGCCGGCGGTGTCCCAGTCAAGCCGCGTCGACATGGCCGCGCTCGCGAGGGCGTTTCAGTGAGTGACCGCGACAAACCATGCGATGAGCCAAGTTGACAGAGACTTATGTCAAGCTAGGATTACACATGTGGCTTGGCGAGACAACATCAATTCAATTGTTTCCCCGCGCGAGCCGATTTACAAACGTCGCATCCGCGGGCGAGAGTGCCCGAGCCCGACAGGAACCAAAAGGCCGCATCCACGTTCAAGGACAGTTCAGTCCGATGTTGATATAGCTGACAATGTTTCTGCCGAACGGAAACACTTCTATGGGAGAAAATGAATGAGAATCAGCGCCATGATCATAGCGGCAGCCATCGCCGCCGTATCCGGCTCCGCCGCAAGCGCCCAGGATGCTGCAGCAGGCGAGAAGGTCTTCGCAAAGTGCCGGACCTGCCATCAAATCGGACCGACCGCCAAGAACGCCGTGGGCCCCGTCCTCAACGGCTTGATCGGGCGCAAGACCGGCAGCGTCGAAGGCTACAACTATTCCGAGGCCAATAAGAATTCCGGCCTGACCTGGGACGAGGCGACCTTCAAGGAATACATCGCCAACCCGCAGGCCAAGATCAAAGGCACCAAGATGGCGTTCCCCGGCCTCAAGAGCCCGCAGGAGATCAACGACATCTACGCGTTCCTCAACCAGTACGGGCCTGACGGCCAGAAGAAGGCGAACTGATCCGCCAGCCGCAGACTGGAGAGGAGTAAAGTACCATCGCGTACCGCTTCATCCTCGGTCTGCTCGGCATGGTTTCAGGAATGGCGGCCCTCGTGGCCGCCTTTTTGCTGTTCGACGCTCGTTCCGGCCTGACCATAGAGACACGATGGCTCGGGTCGACGCCGATGACCATCTTCCGCCCGGCGACGGGCGAGCCCGGCCCTGCTGTCGTCATCTCTCATGGCTTTGCCGGCTCGCAGCAATTGATGCAGCCGCTCGCCGTGACGCTCGCCCGCAACGGCTACACGGCCATTACCTATGATTCGCTCGGTCATGGCCGCAACCCGCAGCCGATGACCGGTGATCTCACCGCGCTCGACGGAGCGACGAACGCCCTGCTGAGGCAACTCGGCGAGGTCGTCGCCTTCGCCCGCACGCTCTCGCCCATCGCCAGCCCCGCCCTTGTCGGCCATTCGATGGCCTCCGACATCGTGGTTCGCTATGCCGCTGCCAACGACATCCGCGCCACGGTCGCGCTGTCCATGTTCTCGACGGCGGTGAGCGAGACGAAACCGGCGAATTTCCTCGTCATCGTTGGCGCGCTCGAACCGCAGGTGCTGAAAGCCGAAGCGCTTCGCGCGGTCGAGCTTGGCGGCACGGCCAAACCCGAACTGCGCCAGACCTATGGCCGATTCGAGGATGGCAGCGCGCGGCGGGCGAGCTTTTCCGCAAACGTCGAGCATATCGGGGTTCTCTACAGCGCGGAAAGCCTTGCCGAGACGACAGCCTGGCTGGATCAGGCTTTCGGGCGTTTCGGGCGCAACGGCAAGCTCGCTGTCGATCGGCGCGGCTGGCTGCTGGCTGCCCTGTTCGGCGGCCTCATCGTGCTGGCATACCCGTTGGCGCATCTGTTGCCGCGATTGCAGCCGGTTTCGCCGGAGCGGAGCCGGCGCTGGGGCCGCTTCATCCTGCCTGCACTGGCGCCGGCGATCCTCACGCCGCTGATCCTGTGGAAGATGCCGACATCGTTCCTCCCCATTTTGCTCGGGGATTACCTGACCCTGCATTTCGGCCTTTACGGGCTGCTGACGGCACTCCTCATTATCCTGCAGTCGCGTCGGGGAGCAGAGGACACCGTCGAGGACCGTCGCCTCTCGGCATCAGCCAACATTCCTGCGACCATGCTCGCGACCACAATCGCAACCTTGGCAGTCGCTGCTTATGCCAGCGCGGTGATCGGCTTCTTCCTCGATGAGTTCGTGGTCTCCTTTGCACCCGTGCCTGCGAGGCTGCCGACCATAGCCGCCATCTTCCTCGGGACACTGCCGTATTTTCTGGCCGATGAATGGCTGGCGCGGCGGACCGCCAGCGTGCCCGGCGCTTATCTTCTCACGAAAATCTGCTTCGCCTGCTCGCTCGCCGCCGCCGTCGCGCTCAACCTCGAAAAGCTGTTCTTCCTGATCATCATCATTCCGGTGATCGTCATCTTCTTCGTCGTCTACGGGCTGTTCAGCCGCTGGGCTCACCGGCGGACCGGGGTCTGGGCGGTCGGCGCAATCGCAAACGCCATCGCCTTCGCTTACGCCATCGGCGTGACGTTCCCTTTGGTCAGCCGCTGATCAGGGACGCAGGCGTGCCGCGAGATCGAAAGCATGGGCGATCAGCGAGACAACCATCATCAGTGCGATCCACACCCATGACATGCCGGTGAGCGCAAAGCGCAGCGCAAGCATCAAGGACGCGCCTGCCAGCAAATTGGGCAGCATGGCAAGGCCACTCGGGCTCCGCCCGCTGCGGCGGCGCCAGAACGCGAGCGCCAGAGCCTCGAGAGCCACCAGCAGCAGCACGATGTCGATGATGCGACCGCTGGCAAACCAGTCGGCCATGGTCAGCGCGCCCGCTCGCCGGCAGGGCTGGCATTCATCCGCCAGATCGTGAAATTGAGGATCGAGGCGAAGGTGACCCAGCCAAGATAGGGCACCAGCAGCAGTGCGGCGTCAGAGTCGATCGCGCGGAAGGCAACGATGGTCGCGGCGATGGAAAGCCAGAGCAGCAGCACCTCGTAGAAGGCGAGATCCATGCGCCGCAGTCCGAAGAACAGCCCGGACCACGCCGCATTGAGGAGCAGTTGAACGCCATAGATGGCAAGGGCCGGCCCTGCCCCGGTGAAACCAGCCTTGCGCCAGACCATCCAGCCGGCGATCGCGATGGTGATGTAGAGCACGGTCCAGGCAGGCCCGAACAGCCAGTTCGGCGGCTTCCATGAGGGCTTCGCGAGCCCTTCATACCACGCGCCAGGCCGGAATATCGCGCCTGACAGGGCGACAATGAAATTGGCGGCGATGAAGCCCAAGAGCCCAAAACTATCTGTGCTGGTCATCGCTGAAGTTTAGCAGGGCCATGGCGACGGCGATACATCAAACGGTCGACGACGGCAGCCTGCTTCATGCAGCTTCGGTCGATTGGAGGCCTCGGAGGGAATCGAACCCCCGTACAAGGATTTGCAGTCCTCTGCGTCACCACTCCGCCACGAGGCCAATCGCTTGTTCGGTGAACGCCGCGTTATAGGATCAGCCCCGGCCTCTCGGCAACATAATTTTCGGCAATATACGTTCGGCGAGATAATTTCCGGCGCGGCGATTCTGGCGAGGGGATTCTCGCAAGCCGCTCGCGGCGCGGACGCCGAGGCGCCGCGCAGAGGACCGCTTCCGAAAGCGGGTATCGGCTTTTTTGGCGAACAGTCTTGCAACCGTCGCAGACACTGTTATACCGCAGCACTATTCCGCGGTAGCTCAGTGGTAGAGCAGGCGACTGTTAATCGCCTGGTCGTAGGTTCGAATCCTACCCGCGGAGCCAATAGGCACTTTGTCCGGCCCGGAGAGATGGGTGACAGATTGTACCTAAGACATGGGTTTCTGCCCTGACATGTCGCGACAGAAGACGCACTTAATCGTGATACCTTAATGAAGCGACAG
>JAIELD010000056.1 GCA_019753285.1 Beijerinckiaceae bacterium
CTGCGTCGCCAAGGGCAAGCCGGCCATCACCGTCGTCGGCACGGAAGGCTCCGTTGATGCCCGCACGCAATTGAAGTCGGGCCGCCTCGACGGCGCGGTGCAGGGCAACGAGACATTGGCCTTCCTGCAATCGGTGGAGCCCAACACCTTCGTGCTGCTTGGCCAGCCCTTCAAATCGGACATCATGGGCATGCCCGTCATCAAGACGGAGCCGCTCTTGCGCGATGCCATCAAGGCGGCGATGGACCGTCTCGTCGCCAAAGGCGTCTATAATCAGCTTGCGGCCAAATACGGTCTCAACGCCAACAAGATCGCGACGGTGGGCATCAATCAGGGAACGGAATGAGGCGCGCTCGCATCGAGCCTACTGGGTCAGGCGCACGCTCGCCACGAGCTGCCCGAAAATGGCGTTGACTGCGGCTTTGATTTCATCAGGCGAATTCGCCTGATAGAAATTCCGGTTGCTCGTGGCGCAGCCGCCGATCGTCGTCGCCTCCCGGCCGATCACGTTGTTGCGGACATAGTCGAACCGTGCATCGAGATCCGGCGGCGCGACATAGGTGACGTTGAGCACCGAAACCGTCGCACCAGTGTTCTTGAGCGCATTGCACAGCATCGGGTCGAAGGCCTGCATCTTCCATTCGGGACCCTGTGGTCCGTTTCCGAACCAGTCGACATAGGTCGGGTCGCAATGCGCGCTTCCGCCCTGGAAGGTGAGGCAGTCCTCGACGGCGTCCGTCACGATGATGACGTGGCTCTTGCGCTCGCTCGCGCTCTTGCCGGAACCGCTATTGGGAAGCAGCGGGGGCAATTGCTGGCCGATGCTCACATGGTAGTTGGTGTTGCCCTCGACGGTGTCCGGTGCGATGCCGCTGACCGCCGTCCTCAGCGCCGCGTAGTCACTGCTGCGCTGCGACAGACTCGCCAGCGTGTTGGAGAAGGTGAACAGGCTGAAGCGGAACAGATCGGGCGTGGTCTTGATCGAGTCTGCCTGCGCGAGCATGGCCGTTATCGAGTCGCGCAGCACGTCGATGCGCATGGTGGCGCCGGCGGCGCGAGCGTCGTTGTAATGGCTGTCTCCGCCGACATGGCAGCCGAAGGCGCAGCCAACCACACGGTTCATGAGATCGATATCGCCGGCCGTCGCGCCCACGCCCATCGAGGCCGAATTGTCGAGCACGATGTAGATGTCGAGATATTGCGGCAGGCTGGACACAGCGACGGCCGTGTTGGCGACTTGCGCCGAATCGATGGCGACGACCCTGCCGAAGGTGAATGGTAGCGTCGCGGTATAGGAAAGCTGCGACGTGATGGCCTGGTCGACGATGGTGAGGGAAGCTGCTCCCTGCGGCGACTGGATTTCTCCGAGCCGGCCCGCTTGCGCCGCGAACATGCGCTCCGCCTGCGCCTTGCCGGCGGCAATCGCGTTGACCGAGAGTGTGGCGGCAGCCTGCCCCGAGTTCTGCGTGGATGTGTAATAGGCCTTGGCGGCGATCGCCCCTTCGAGCGCGGCCGCATCCGCGATCGCGTCGAGCTTCGACCGCGTGTCCGAAAGCCGGACGAAGTCGACGGCAACCCCAACGGCAATCAGCATCGGTATGCAGGCAATGCCGAACAGCATCGCGACCGCACCGCGCCTATCGGCGCCAAAGGCAGTGGCGAGTCCTTTCAATCGGAGCGCGAAATCCCGCATTTCGTAACCATTCTGGTAGCCGGCGATCACGCATATTCTAGCGTCGCCGCCCTAAGCCGAGGTTAACCCCGCGGCGGCTTTCGATCGAATTTCGATCGGCACCGTAATACCTTAGGTGGTGTTTCGATCACGAATCCTGCGGGCGGTTACGCTTTCGCCACCCGTTCCATGACGCAGGCGACCACCGCCTCGACGGTGATACCGAAGTGCCGGAAAAGATCGTCGGCGGGGCCGGACGCGCCGAAGCCCGTCATGCCGACGAAGCCGCCCTTGCGTCCGATCCAGCGGTCCCAGCCGAAGCGCAATGCCGCCTCGACGGCCACCGTCACAGTTCCCGGTGCGAGCACCGCATCCTGGTAGGTCTCATCCTGCTCCTCGAACAGTTCCCAGCACGGCATGGAAACGACGGCGGTGGAGAGCCCGGCCTCTTCAAGCTGGGCTCGCGCCTTCATCGCCAGCGCGACCTCCGAGCCGGTTGCGATCAGGGTGACCATTCTAGGCAACGCGTGCGCCTCCTGCAGAACATAGGCGCCCCTTGCCGAGAGGTTGTCGGCGCTCCAGGCTTGACGCAGCGGCTTCAGCGCCTGCCGGGAACAGATCATCGAGGAGGGTCCATGCCGCCGCTTGAGCGCGACTTCCCAGCATTCGGCGGTCTCGACTGCGTCGGCGGGTCGGAACACCGCCATGCCCGGTATCGCACGCAGCGACGCAAGATATTCGACCGGCTGGTGGGTCGGCCCGTTCCGCCCGATGCCGATGCTGTCATGGCTGTAGATCGTCATGACCGGAAGCCCCATCAGCGCCGACATGCGCAATGCGGGACGCATGTAATCGGAAAAGACGAGATAAGTCGCGCCGAGCGGGATGAGCCCGCCATGCGCCACGATGCCGTTCATCATCGAGCCCATCGCATGTTCGCGAACGCCGTAATGGAGATAGCGGCCGCCGCGGTTATCGGCCGTGAAGGCTTCCAGCGCCCGCTTGCAGTTGGTCGGCCCTTCAAGGTCCGGCGCGCCGGAGAAGAGCTCCGGGATCACCTCGCAGAGCAGCGCCACGATATCCGCCGTCGACTGGTTGCTCGACTGCTCAGGCCTCGTTTCGACAAGGTGGCGACGATGGGCGGCCAGCGCATCCGCCCAGCCATCGGGCAACTCGCCGCGAACAAGACGCTCGAACAACGCGCGCTGCTTCGCTGGCATTGCCTGAACGCGCGCCGTCCACGCTTGGTAATCCGCGCTGCTGCGCCCCGCGACACCCTCCTCCCAGGCGGCTTTGACATCCCCCGGCACCTCGAACGGCCCGTGGCTCCAGCCTGCGGCCTGCCGCGCTTCGGCAAGGTCGGTGGCGAGCACGCGGCCGCCATGCGCACCACGCTGGCCTTGGAGCCTCGGAAGCCCTTTGCCGATCACCGTGCGGCAGGCGATCATGCTGGGGCGCGGATCTGCGTGGGCCAGCCGAATCGCTGCGGACACGGCCTCGACGTCATGGCCATCGACATCGATCACATGCCAGTTGGCGCAACGGAACCGGCCACGCACGTCTTCCGAGATGGCGATGCCGGTCACCCCGTCATCGGTCATTTCATTGTCGTCCCAGAGGAAGCACAGCTTGCCGAGCTTGAGATGCCCGGCGAGCGAGATCACCTCATGGGCGACGCCCTCCTGCAGGCAGCCATCGCCGACCAGCGCATAGATGCGGTGATCGATGATGTCAGAGCCGAACGTGGCGGAGAGCCAGGCTTCGGCGACCGCCATGCCCACCGCGTTGGCGATGCCCTGCCCGAGCGGCCCTGTCGTCGCCTCGATCCCGAGTTGCGGCGCGAATTCGGGATGGCCGTGTGTGTGCGATCCGAGTTCGCGAAACCACTGGATCTCGTCGATCGAAATGCCCTCGTAGCCTGCGAGATGCAGCACGGAATAGAGCAGCATTGAGCCATGGCCGTTCGACAGCACGAACCTGTCGCGGTCCGGCCAGAGCGGGTCCTTCGGGTTGCATCGAATGTGCCGCGTAAAGAGCGCAGTCGCGATCTCCGCGCAACCGAGCGGCGCGCCGGGATGCCCGTCCGTCGCGCGCTCGATGGCGTCGAGAGATAGAAAACGGATCGCGTCCGCCATTCGTCGTGTCAGAGCGGTATCCGGTCCAACGGCGGCTTTCGGGGCTTTGACTTGCTGCAACATGGCGCGGCTCCGCTGGCCCGCCTCGAGGCGGGCCGCTCAGGTGATGGAAAGGTGGCTACGGCAGGAACCCGATCGATATCCAGGGCACGGCCGCGACGAGAATGAGGCCGAGCAACAAAGCCAGCATGTAGCCGACGATCGGCTTCATGCCCTCATCGGGGCTTATGCCGCTGATCGCCGTGGCGCAGTAATAGCCGACGCCGAAGGGCGGCGCGAACAGGCCCATGCCCATGGCGAGGATCACCACCATCGCGTAATGCACCTCATGAATGCCCATCGAGCGCGCAATCGGAAACAGAAGCGGCCCGAAGAGCACGATCGACGGGATGCCTTCGAGCACGCTGCCGAGGATGATGAATGCAATGATCGAGACGATCATGAACGTCACCGCCCCGCCCGGAAGCCCGGCCATCACGCGCGCCAGTTCCTGCGAGAAGCCCGACTGTGTGAGCGACCATGCCATGCCGGTGGCCGCGCCGATGATGAGGAGGATCGCGCCCGAGAGCGCGGCCGTGTCGATCAGCATCGGCACGATGCGATCCCATTCGAACTTCCGGTAGATCAGCAGGCCGACAGCGATCGAGTAGATGATCCCGATCGTCGAGACCTCTGTCGCGGTCGCGACGCCTTCGATCACAGCGCCCCGGATCACGAAGGGCAGCGCCACGGCAGGCGCCGCCACGAGCAGCGACTTCATGATGGTCGAAAAGCTCGCCTTTGTGACGCCTGAGAGGTCCTCGTTCCGGTAGCGCCAACGCACCAGCACGCAGAGCGCGATGCCGAGCACGACGCCGGGGAGCAGCCCGCCCGTGAATAGCGCGGCGATCGAGACGCCCGTGACGGAGCCGATCGTCAGCAGCACGAGGCTCGGCGGGATCGTCTCGGTCTGCGCGCCGGTCGCGGCGAGCAGCGCGACGAGATCGCCGGGCTTGGCGCCGCGTTTGATCATCTCAGGAAACAGAACGGGCGTGACGGCGGCCATGTCGGCCGCCTTGGACCCCGAAATGCCGGAGACGAGATACATCGCCCCGACGAGCACATAGGACAGGCCGCCACGCACATGGCCGAGCAGATTGGCGAGAAAGTTGACCATCGCGCGGGCCATTCCCGTCATCTCGATCAGGAGGCCGAGAAACACGAACAGGGGCACGGAAAGAAGGATGAGATGGCTCATGCCCTCGTCCATCCGCCCGACAACGACGTTGAGCGGCACCCGCGTCGTCAGCGACAGGTAGCCGACCGTGGCGATGCCGAACGAGAAGGCGATCGGAATGCCGGCGAGCACCGCACCCGCCACCAGCACCACGAAGAAGATCAGCAGATTGTAGTTGCCGAGCGTGCGCAGCCAGGGCTCGGCGGCGAAGCCGATGCCGATCATCACGCCAAGCGCTGCGATGACACCGGCGGTGCGCGTGAGGCTTGCGAGCCGCACGAGCTTCAACAGCGTGACGAGCGCCATCAGCGAGACGCCGACTGGAAGGGCCGCTGCGCGCCAGGTGCTCGGAATGTCGAGCGCCGGCAGCGTGATGAACATCTCGTCCTCGGCATAGTCGATTCCGGGATGAATGATCATCAGCAGGAAGATCAGCGGCGCGGCGATGGCGAGCGTGTCGAGAACGGCCCGCCATTCCGCACTCGCCTTGCTGACCAGCGCCGTCATGCGCATATGTTCGCCCCGCTGAAGCGCGATCACCGAGCCGAGCATGGCGAGCCAGATGAACAGCATGGAGGCGAGCTCGTCCGACCAGACGATCGGACTGCGGAAACCGTAGCGCATCGTCACGCCGACGAAGAGAACCACGATCTCGAGGAAGACGAGCAAGGCGGCGGGATAAGCCACCGCCTTTTCGAGCAGCGCTTCGAGGCGCAGGACCGCGAGACGCCAGCCGACGGGCATCGGCGGCGCAGGAAGAACGTCGGCGTGCGCGGGCTGCATGGCTCAGCCCAGCTTGCCAACGGAAGCTTCGAGCAGGCCCCAGGCCTCCTCGCCATATTTCGCGCGCCAGTCCTTGTAGAACGAGGTCTTGGCGAGCGCGGCGCGGAACAGTTCGCGGTCGACGTCGAAGAAGGTCACGCCCTTGGCGGTGAGATCGGTGCGCAACGTCTGGCTGAGCGTCGCGACATCGGCGCGTTCATCGAGAGCAGCAGCGTCGAACTCCTTCGTGATGATCGCTTTCGCATCCTGCGGCAGGGCCTCCCAGGCGCGGCGATTGCCAAGCATGATGTAGCCGTCCCAGACATGGCCCGTCATCGAGCAGAATTTCTGCACTTCATAGAGGCGCGTCGAGGCGATGATCGCGAGCGGGTTCTCCTGCCCCTCGACCACTTTGGTCTGGAGCGCAGAGTAAAGCTCGTTGAAGTTGATCGGGGTCGCCCCGGCCTCGAACGTCTTGAACACCGAGGTCAGCATGGGCGCGGGCGGGACACGGATCTTGAAGCCCTTGAGGTCTTCCGGCGTCTTGATCTCGCGGGTGGACGAGGTGATCTGACGGAAGCCATTATCGGCGAACTTGGCGGGGGTGACGAGGCCGGCCTTGCCGATCTGCTCGCGAATATAGGTGCCGAGCGCGCCGTCCATCGCCTTCCAGACGGTATCATAATCCTTGAAGGCGAATCCGGTGTTGACGATGCCTGCCACCGGCACCAGCGTCGCCAGGATCGAGGTCGCAAGGTTGAAGAACTCGACGCCGCCATTGCGAACCTGACCGAGCAGATCGGTATCGGAGCCGAGCTGGTTCGCCGGGAAGACCTTGATTTCGATCCGGCCGTTCGATGCGTTGCGGATGCGGTCGACCGCCTCCTGCGCGCGCTTGTTGATAGGGTGGGTCGGATCCTGCCCGGACGCGTATTTGTAGCTGAACTCCGCCGCGTCGCCGCGCCGCGTGATGATCGTCACCATCGGTATGGCGGCCGCGCCTGCAAGAAGGCTGCGCCGCGTGAGGCCGTTCGATCCCAGTGTCGTCTTCATTTTTTCTCTCCCTTGATGCCGTTTTCGGCTTTTTGGTTTGGCTGGTTGTCTTGCTTGTCGTTCAGGTCTCCGTTGCGATCGGAGCCCGGTAGGCCCGGATGAGCTGGCTGTCGTCGAGGCTGCCCATGCCGGCCGCCGATACGCGCCGGAACAGGTCGAGCGCCTGCCGCGCCATCGGCAGCGGCGCTTGCGCGCCTTCTCCAGTCTCGACGACGATGCCGAGATCCTTGACGAAGATGTCGATCGCGCTGGTGACGTGCGGCTCGTCTTCGAGCATGCGCGGACCGCGATCGAGCAGCATCCAGCTCGATGCGGCAGAACCGGAAACGATCTCGAACATCGTCTGCCGGTCGACGCCGAACCGTTCGGCGAGCGCCATCGCCTCCGCAGCGACGGCGATGTGCGCGCCGCACATCAACTGGTTGACGGCTTTCGCGGTCGAGCCCTGGCCCGCCTCGGTTCCGACATGGAAAATCTTCTTGCCGAGGCGATCAAGCACGGGCTTGGCGGTCTCGAAGATATCGGTTCGCCCGGCCGCCATGATCGTCAGGCTGCCCGCCTGCGCGCCAACGACGCCGCCGGAGACCGGCGCATCGAGAAAGCCGTAGCCCGCTGCCTCCACACGCCCCGCCAGCGCCGCCATCGCGGCGGGCGGGCACGTGGCCATGACGATGACGACACCGCCAGGCGAAAGACCTTCAATCGCGCCGTTCGTGAAGAGCGCGTCCTCTGCCTGCGTGATGTTGACGACCATCAGGATGGCGATGTCCGCGCCGTCCAACGCCGCCGCGGCAGAGTCAGCCGCCCGGCCACCATGCGCCGCCAATCGTGCCGTCGCTTCGGCGCGCATGTCGAACCCGGCGACCTCATGCCCTGCGACGACGAGATTGCGCGCCATGGGCAGGCCCATCGAGCCAAGGCCGATGAAGGCGATGCGGGCCGGCGCGGCGCTCACAGCCAACCCTTGATCTGCCCGCAGATCGCACCTGTCGAGATACCGTAGCGATCGTGCAGGGTCGGCAGCGCGCCCGCATCAAGGAATTGGTCTGGCAGCGCGATCTGCCGGAAGGCCGGATGCACGCCAGCCCGCATCAGGACGCCTGCGACGGCCTCGCCGAGCCCACCGATGATTGAATGGTTTTCCGCCACGACCACGAGCCTGCCAGGCTTCGAGGCTTCGCGGATGATTGCCGCCGTGTCGAGCGGCTTGATTGTCGGCACGTGCAGCACTGCGCAATCGATACTGTCCTTGGAAAGCACCTTGCTTGCTTCGAGCACACGCATCGTCATCAGCCCGGAGGAGATGAACAGCACGTCGCGCCCGTCTCGCAGCAGGGCCGCCTTGCCGAGTTCGAAGCGGTAATCGTATTCGTCGAGGACGAGCGGCACCTTGCCGCGCAACAGTCGCATGTAGACCGGCCCGGGATGCGCCGCGATGGCCGGCACCGCCTGCTCGATGTCGAGCGCGTCGCACGGATCGATGACGGTGAGATTAGGCATGGCCCGGAAGATGGAGAGGTCGTCGGTCGCCTGATGGCTCGGCCCGTAGCCGGTGGTGAGGCCCGGCAGCGCGCAGACGATCTTGACCGGCAGATTTTCCTCCGCGATCGCCATGCAGATGAAATCGTAGGCACGACGCGAGGCGAACACGGCGTAGGTGGTGGCGAACGGGGTGAAGCCCTCGCGCGCCATGCCGGCGGATGCGGCCATCAGGAGTTGTTCGGCCATCCCCATCTGGTAGAAGCGATCGGGATAAGCCTCTGCAAAGATGTGAAGATCGGTATATTTGGCGAGATCGGCCGTCAGGCCGACGATGTCGGCCCGCGTTTTCGCGAGCTCGACCAGCGCATGGCCAAACGGCGCGGCTTGCGTCTTCTGGTCGTCGCCGGCGATCGAGGCGATCATCGCTGAGGTCTTGAGGCGCGGAGCGGCGTCACCCGTCACCCTTGCAAAACTGCGCTTGAGGCTCATCGTGCGAACTCCGCATCCAGCATGTCGATCGCCTTGTCCCATTCGCCGTCATCGACGCGGATGAAATGGTTCTTCTCGCGCGCCTCCAGGAAGGGAACGCCTTTGCCCATCAGCGTGTCACAGATGATGACGCGCGGCTGCGGCGCGGCATGCGCCCGGGCCGCATCGAAAGCGGTAACGAGTGCATCGATGTCGTTGCCGTCGACGCGCTGGGTGAACCAGCCGAAAGCGCGCCACTTCTCGTGCAGCGGCTCGGCCGACAGCACGGATGACGATGGCCCGTCGGCCTGCTGATCGTTGACGTCGACGATGGCGATGAGATTGTCGAGCTTCCAATGGGCGGCGGACATCGCAGCCTCCCAGGTCGATCCTTCGCCAAGCTCGCCGTCCGACAAGAGGTTGTAGATGAAGGAGGACGAGCGCTTCCGCTTCAAGGCAAGGCATGCGCCGATCGCGATGGGAAGCCCCTGCCCGAGCGAGCCGCCGGTGATCTCCATGCCGGGCGTATAGGTTGCCATGCCGGACATGGGCAGGCAGCTATCGTCGCCGCCATAGGTTTCGAGCTCTTCGCGCGGCACGATGCCGGCCTCGATAAGCGCCGCGTAAAGCGCGATGGCGTAGTGGCCGATCGAGAGATAGAACCGGTCACGGCCCTCCCAGTCGGGCTCGCCGGCGCGGAACGTCATCGCATGGAAGTAGGCCACGGCGAGGATGTCGGCGACGTCCAGCGCCTGTGCGATATAGCCCTGCCCCTGGACCTGGCCCATCTTCAGCGCAGTGCGCCTGATCTGGTAGGCCTTGAGGCGTAGCTGGCTGTTATGTCCGATGGGCGCGTGCATGGGTCGTCTCGCTCATGGCTCGGTGGCGGTCAGTGGATCAGCATGCCGCCATTGACGTCTATGACGGCGCCGGTGACGTAGGCCGACAGGTCCGACGCCAGAAACAGGAAGATGTTGGCGACATCCTGCGGCACGCCGAGTCTGGCGAGCGGAATGGCCTCGAGGATCTTGACCCGCGCATCGTCCGAAATCTTGCCGGCATTGATGTCGGTCTGGATCAGGCCCGGCGTCACGCAGTTGACGCGGATGCCGTCAGGGCCGAGTTCACGCGCCATCGCCTTGGCGAGTCCGAGCACGCCGGCTTTCGCTGCGGAGTAATGCGCGCCGCCAAGGATGCCGCCGCCGCGCTGCGCCGAAACGGACGACATGCAGGCGATCGCTCCCTGACGCCGCTCCCGCATATGCGGCATGATCGCCTGAGACAGGTAGAGCACGCCGCGCAGATTCACATCCTGGATGCGGTCCCAGCTCGCGGGGTCGATGTCCCAGACCTTGATCGCCTGCGTGATGCCGGCATTGTTGATGAGGATATCGACCTGGCCGAACGCCTGCGAAACCTCAGCAACGGCGCGCTCGCAATCTTGCTTGTCGGTGACGTTGCAGGCGATGCCAACATGGCCGGCCCCGAGCGCTCTGGCGGCGCGTTTTGCGCCTTCGCCGTCAAGATCGAGTATGGCGACGCGCGCGCCCTGTGCGGCGAAGGTGCGGGCCGTGGCGAAGCCGATGCCGCGCTCGCCCGCCGCGCCTGAAATGATTGCGGTCTTGCCCTGAAGCAGCACGCCGTTCCTCCCTGTCAGTCATTTTTGTTGGCGTGACGTTAGGCGGCACGCCTGAAAAGAAAAAGCGCACAGATTGTGCCAATAGATGAATCGTGCTCATCTATCGAGATGCTCAAGAACTTGCCGCTCGGTGCATTGAGATCGTTCGAGGCGGCTGGCCGCACCGGATCGTTTCGTGTCGCTGCCGAAGAGCTCAACATCTCGGCAAGCGCTGTCAGCCACGCGATCCGCAAGCTGGAGCATTTGATCGGCGCCTCGCTGTTCGAGCGCGAAGGCCGGGCTGTCCGGCTGAATCCCGCTGGAGAAGCGCTGTTCAGGCAGCTATCGAGCGCCTTCGACGAAATTCGCCATGCCCTGGAGATGGTCGGCTCGCGATCGAGCAACCTGCTGCGCCTGCATTGCGCGCCGAGCATGGCAGCTCAATGGCTGATGCCGCGCCTGCGCAGGCTCATCGCCGAACAGCCGGGCCTCGAGATGCGCCTCTCGGCGAGCACAGATTATGCGCGCTTCACCAACGATGAATTCGATGCCGACATCTGTTACGGACCGCCGCGTCAGGAAGGGCTGACGGTCGTGCCGCTCGGCGAGGAACTCGTTACGCCGCTCTGCAGCCCTGAGCTGGCGGCGGCTATTCGCAGCCCGGAGGATCTGCTCGATTGCGAGCTGATCGAGAGCGAGCACAAGCGCGTTCGCTGGAACGCCTGGTTCGACGCCAACGGCATGAGCGCGCCCACGCCGCGCGGCAGCCGCTTCGACCGCAGCTTCATGGCGATCGCCGCCGCGGTCGACGGCCTTGGCGTGACGCTGGAATCGACGCGCCTCGCCGAGCGCGAGATCGCAAGCGGCCAGCTCGTCGCGCCGCTGGCCGGCAAGGCGGAGGATCTGAGATATGTCGGGCATTATCTCGTCTTTCCGGTGCAGGCCCGGGCGCGGCCGCCGCTGCGCATTTTCGCCGGCTGGCTCGCCGCGGAGCTTGGCCTTCCGACGCTGAAGCTCTAGGCATCGGCCAAGCGAACCTTTTGAAGAAAGCATCCTCCGATCCATGCAGACAAACTCCCCGATGCCGACCTTCGATCCCGCAGCAGATGGCTGGGCGATTGAACCGGACTGCGATTTCATCGATATGGTCGGCCCCGTCTGGCGGCGCATGGTCGATGCAAGTCCGGAGTTCGCCTTCCTTGCGGAGCCGCGCCACCGCAACCGGAACGGCAAGGTCCATGGCGGCATGCTTCTGACCTTCGCCGATCAGGCGATGGGTCTGACCGCGTCGCACCGAACCGGCTCGCTCGCGCAGGCGACCGTGCAGCTCAACCTTCACTTCGCCGCTGCGGTCGATGTCGGCGATTTTGTGGTTGCACGATCCACCATCGCCCGAATGACTAAGTCGCTGGCCTTCATGACCTGCGAGATGATGGTTGGAGACCACCTCGTCGCGACGACGAGCGGCATCTGGCGGCTCTTCGGCCGGTAGCGCAGCGGTTGCCTCAGCGCGTCAGCCGTTCGAGAACGGCGCGGGTTTGCGACGGAATCTCGACCGGGCGGCGTGTGGCGCGGCTCACATAGACATGCACGAAATGGCCGAAGGCGCAGAGTTCGTCGCTCCCGGCTCGGAACAGGCCGACCTCGTAGCGCACCGAACTCGTGCCGATGCGCGCGACGGCAAGTCCCGCGTCGACAGGCTCCGGAAAGGCGAGCGGCGCTTGATAGCGGCACATCGTTTCGACGACGAGCCCGATCGTCTCGCCGTCATGGATGTCGAGGCAGCCATTGGCGATCAGGTATCCGTTGATCGCAGTGTCGAAGAACGAATAATAAACGGCATTGTTGACGTGGCCGTAGACGTCGTTGTCCATCCAGCGCGTCGGGATCGTGCTGAAATGCCGGTAGTCGTCGCGCGTGGGCAGCGGCTTGCCGGACGGCATCAGTAGGCCGCCTCATAGAGGCTGCGGGCGTCCGCAAGCGTCACTTCCACCGGGTTGTTGACGAGCAGCCGCGTCTGCTTCATCGCATCCTCGGCGAGCGATTCGAGGCTTTCTCGCGTCACGCCAGCGTCTCGCAGGCGGCGCGGCAGGCCGGATGCGATCATCAGCGCCTCGATCCGTGATACGAACGCCTCAGCGTCTCCGGTTGCGGCACCGACGCAGTCGGCGAGTTCGCCATAGAGCGCGGCCGCTGCCCGCATGTTGAAGCGCAGCACCTCGACCACCATCAAGGCGTTGGAGAGGCCGTGCGGGATATGAAACTGCCCGCCGAGCGGATAGGCGAGCGCATGCACCGCAGCGACCGGCGCATTGGCGAAAGCCATGCCGGCAAGACAGGAACCGAGCAGCATGCCGCTCCGTGCCTCGATGTCAGCCGGGCGATCGATCACCCGCTCGAAATTAGTCGCGAGCAGGTCCAGCGCCTGACGGGCCAGCACGTCCGACAGCGGGTTCTTGCGATGCCGGCTCGTGTAGGCCTCGATCGCGTGAACCATAGCGTCGATGCCGGTGGCGGCGGTGACCGCCTGCGGCAGGCCGAGCGTCAATTCCGGATCGAGGAGCGCTAGATCGGGAAGGAGGATGCGTGAGACGACGCCGCGCTTTTCGTGGCTCGCAGTGGTGACGATCGAGATCGGCGTCACCTCGGAGCCTGTGCCCGCCGTCGTCGGAACCAGCACCAGCGGCAGACGCGCGCCCCTGGCAAGTTCAACGCCGAAGATGTCCGCGAGGCTGCAGGGCGTGCGGGCGAGATAGGCGACGAGCTTGGCGGTATCCATCGCGCTGCCGCCGCCAAGCCCCAGAACGCCCGTGATGCCGGATTGCCTCGCGAGCTCGGCGGCTTCAAGCACGATGCTTTCGGGTGGATCGGCCACCACCGCGTCGAAAACCGAGACGGCCGTTCCGGCAGCCTTCAGCATGGCGACGACAGGCTCGATGTACCCTGCCTTGACGAGCCCCGCATCCGTCACGATCAGCGCATGCGCGTTCGCCACGCCGCCCATCGCCTCAGGCAGTATGTCGAGCGCACCCGGGCGCATGACGATGCGCGGCGTGGTGGAAAAGTCGAGCGTTGTGATCACAGCGTCTATCCCTCGCAATGCAGCAGGCCCGGGCCGGCGCAAAGCCCTGTCTTAATGGCAGAGGGAGGGTCTGGAAAGCTGCTCAGCAGTCGAGCGTCGCGTCACGCTCCCATTGCGTGAGGTGACGTGCGTAGCTGTGCCATTCTTCGGTTTTGAGCTTGACATAGGCTGGAACGAAAACGCCGAGACGCTCCTTGAGAACGGTATTCTGTTGCAGCGCCCTCAGCGCGTCGAGCAGGTTCAGCGGCAGTTTCTTGGCGTTCTTGACCGTGTGGCCGTCCGTATACATGTTGATGTCGAGCCGCTTGCCGGGCTCGCGCTTGTTCTCGATGCCGTCGAGCCCTGCGGCGAGGATGCCGGCCTGCAGCAGATACGGGTTGGCGGCACCGTCCGCGAGGCGCAGTTCGAAGCGGCCCGCCTCCGGGATGCGGATCATGTGCGTGCGGTTGTTGCCCGTGTAGGTCACCGTGTTCGGCGCCCAGGTCGCGCCGGAAACCGTGCGCGGCGCGTTGATACGCTTGAACGAGTTGACGGTCGGATTGAACAGTGCGCAGAGCGCGTCAGCCGAGCGGATGATGCCGCCGATGAAGTTGTAACCAAGCGCCGAGACGCCGAGATCGCCCGACTCGTCCTCGAACAGGTTTTTGTCGTCGCGCCAGAGGGAGACATGGGCGTGGCAGCCATTCCCCGTAAGGCCGATGAAGGGCTTGGGCATGAAGGTGGCGCGAAGGCCATGCCGTTCAGCGATCGACTTCGCCATGAACTTGAAAAACGAATGGCGATCGGCGGTCACGAGCGCATCGTCATAGGCCCAGTTCATCTCGAACTGGCCATTCGCATCCTCATGGTCGCTTTGATACGGGTTCCAGCCGAGCGCCAGCATCGCGTCCGAGATTTCGGTGATGATGTCGTATTGCCGCATAAGGGCAGATTGATCGTAGCAGGGCTTTTCCTGCCGATCCGCCGCATCGCCTATGCCGTGCCCATCCGGCGTGATCAGGAAGAATTCGCACTCGACGCCGGTCTTCAGTTGAAAGCCTTTGGCGGCGGCGTCGGCCTTCAGTTTCTTCAACAGGTTGCGCGGGGTCTGCTCGACTTCCCTGCCGTCTATCCAAAGATCGGCCGCCAGCCAACCGACCTCGGGCTTCCACGGAAGCTGGATGAGGCTTTGAGGGTCCGGCACGGCGAAGAGGTCGGCGTCGGCGGGCGTGAGGTCGAGCCAGGTCGCGAAGCCTGCAAAGCCCGCACCCGATTTCTGCATGCCCTTGATCGCCGCCGTCGGCACGAGCTTGGCGCGCTGCACGCCGAAAAGATCCGAATACGAGATCAGGAAGGATTTGATGCCACGCTCGCGGGCGACGGTTTCAAGATCGATCGTCATGACGGTCCTCGGCTGCAAGGGGCGGTGAGCCCGGTTCGCGGACTGCGAAAGCAAGAAAAGCGCCGCTGCCGCACCGCCTTCATGAGCGGCCCGGTATCCAGTTCGTTCCTGCCAGCGGCACGCCGGCCATCGCGGCCGCCTCGACCGTCAGGGCGACGAGGTCCTCCGGCTCGAGATTGTGGACGTGGCTCTTGCCGCAGGCGCGCGCGATGGTCTGCGCTTCCAGCGTCAGCACGGCGAGGTAATTGGCGAGCCGCCTGCCGGCTTTGACGGGATCGAGGCGCGCGGCGAGCACGGGGTCCTGCGTCGTGATGCCGGCAGGGTCCCGGCCCTCGTGCCAATCATCATAGGCTCCGGCCGTCGTGCCGAGCCTGGCGTATTCCGCTTCCAGCGCCGGATCGTTGTCACCGAGCGCGATCAGCGCGGCGGTGCCGATCGAGACGACATCCGCGCCGAGCGCCAGCGCCTTTGCGACATCCGCGCCGGACCTGATGCCGCCGGAAACGATGAGTTGCACCTTGCGATGCAGCCCCAGATCCTGGAGCGCCTGCACGGCCGGCCGGATGGCGGCGAGAATGGGCAGGCCGACATTCTCGATGAAGACCTCTTGCGTCGCCGCCGTGCCGCCCTGCATGCCGTCGAGCACGACGACGTCCGCGCCGGATTTCACAGCCAGAGCCGTATCGTAATAGGGCCGGCTCGCGCCGACTTTCACATAGATCGGCTTCTGCCAATCGGTGATTTCGCGCAGCTCCTCGATCTTGATTTCGAGATCGTCCGGTCCTGTCCAGTCCGGATGCCGGCAGGCGGAGCGCTGGTCGATCCCTTCCGGCAAGGTCCGCATCTTGGCGACGCGCGGCGAAATTTTCTGGCCGAGCAGCATGCCGCCGCCGCCGGGCTTCGCGCCCTGCCCGATCACGATCTCGATTGCATCGGCCTTGCGCAGATCATCCGGGTTCATGCCGTAGCGCGAGGGCAGATATTGGTAGACCAGCAGCGAGGAATGCTCGCGCTCTTCCGGCGTCATGCCGCCATCGCCGGTGGTGGTCGAGGTGCCGGCTGCGGAGGCCCCGCGCCCGAGCGCTTCCTTCGCCTGGCCGGAGAGCGCGCCGAAGCTCATGCCGGCGATGGTGACGGGGATTTTCAGTTCGATCGGCTTTTTGGCAAACCGGCTTCCAAGCACGACGTTGGTGCCGCATTTCTCGCGATAGCCTTCGAGCGGGTAGCGCGAGATGGACGCTCCGAGAAACAGCAGGTCATCGAAATGCGGCAGCTTCCGCTTCGCTCCGCCGCCGCGAATGTCGTAGATGCCGGTCGCCGCCGCCCGCTGGATTTCCGCGATGGTGTGCGGGTCGAAGGTCGCCGAATAGCGCGGCAGCGTGCGGTGGGTTGGCTGACGCTCGTCTGGCGGGTCGCGATGAGGCTGGTCGTTCAAGGGCTGCACCGCTCAGTAAGCATCGGCGTTGTCTACATGGAAATGATAGAGCTTGCGCGCCGATCCGTAGAGCTTGAAACTCTTCGTCGGCACATGGGCGAGGTCGGCCTTCGCGAGCACGCCTGCAAGAGCGGCCTCGTCCTCGGCACTCATCGTCTTCTCGATGCAATCCGCCCCGAGGCTGGCGACGCTGCCGCGCACGAAGAGACGCGCCTCGTAGATTGAGTCGCCGAGCGCCTCGCCGGCATCGCCAAGCACCACGAGGTTGCCGGCCTGCGCCATGAAGGCGCTCATCGGCCCGATCGACCCCATCACGACGATGTCGATGCCCTTCATCGAGATGCCGCAGCGCGCCGAAGCGTTGCCGCCAATGACGAGCAAGCCGCCGCAGCCCGTCGCGCCGGCCGCCTGGCTGGCGTCTCCGGTGATGCGCACTTCGCCGGACATCATGTTCTCGCCAAGCCCCACCCCGGCATTGCCGTCGATGAGGATGGTCGCATGCTTATTCATGCCGCCGCAGTAATAGCCGACATGCCCGGCGATCTCGACCGTGATCGCCCGGTCGAGCCCGCAGGCGATGGCGTGCTTGCCGCCGGGATTTCTGATCGACCAGCGCGTCTCGTTGGTGTCTGGCGGCAGCGCGTGCAGCATGGCGTTGAGCTCGCGGACGGGCGCATCCGCCAGATCGAAATCAGGCATCGCCGCGCTCCCATGCGTAGACGACGGCAGGCTCCGGTTCGAACACCCGCGCGCTGCCGATGCCGGGCAAGGCCGCGAGCGCCCGATACTCCGAGCCGAACGCCACGTAATCGTCGGTCTCCGCCATCACCGCTGGCTTGCAGGCGATGGGATCGCGCAGAACAGCGAAGCCGGACCGCGTCCCGACGACGAAGGTATAGAAGCCATCGAGATCGCGTAGGCTTTGGGCCAAGGCATCCTTGAGGCTGTCGCCGCCGCGCATGCGCCAGGTCAGATAGCCTGCCGCCACCTCGCTGTCGTTTTCGGTCGCGAACTCCATGCCCTCGCGGATGAGCTCACGGCGAACAGCGTTGTGGTTGGAGAGCGAGCCATTATGCACGAGACACTGGTCTGCGCCGGTCGAGAACGGATGCGCGCCGCGCGTCGTCACGGCCGATTCGGTCGCCATGCGCGTATGGCCGATCGCATGCGTTCCGCTCATGCCGTCGAGCTTGAAGCGCGCCGTCACCTGCTTCGGCAGGCCGACCTCCTTGTAGATCTCCATGCGGTCGCCGATGCTGACGATCTCTACCCCGCCCGGGAGCTTGCCGAGCGCGGCCTTGAGCCCGTCGATCTCGCCGAACGGCAGGCTGACCACGCAGTGGCTGTCACGAAAGATGCAGTCGAGCGGGCCGACCTCACCTTCGAGTTCCGCCAGCAGGGTCTTTGCTGCGCTCGTCTCGGCAAAACGCAGCGTGACCTTCACGAGCCCGTCACGCCGATCGCCATAGATCGCGAAGCCGGCGCTGTCAGGCCCGCGATCGGAGAGCACCCCGATCATCTGCGAAACGAGCGCTCCGAGGTTCGGTTCGAGCGCACTGTTTTTCAGAAAAAGGCCTGCGATGCCGCACATATATATTTCCTGTGAATAAATTTTTTATCTTTTAAAGAATGCAACGATCGGGCAATCCTTGTCAAACGGCGTCTCAGCCAGCTTCACCCGGCGCATGAAGGGAGGGAAGCGGCCGCGTGAAGGTGCGCTTGCCGTCCTTCACGCCGAAGAGCGGCTGGGCAAGCTCGGCGATGGCTTGCGCCCGGCTCTGGCAGTCGAGCACGATCATCGTCGCCGGCATGCCCGGCGCGATCCCGTAGTCGTCGAGGTTGAGCAGCTTGGCCGAAGAAGCGCTCAGCATGTCGAAGCAGGCCGTCATCCCGGCCGTCGAGCCGACCTGCGCGATGTTGGCGTAGAGGTTGCCCATGCGGACCAGCGAGCAGTCGCCGAACGGCGTGAACGGGTTGAGCACGTTGTTGGTCGACAGCGAGCAGGTGACGCCAAGGTCGACGAGCTTGTGGGCGAGTGCGACACCTCGGGGAATGTTGTGGTCGTGGTCGCGACCGCTGAGAAACAGGTCGGTCGAGGGCAGCACGGTCAAGGCGACGCCGGAATCGGCCATCCGCTTGCCGAGTTCCAGCAGCCGAGCCTCCGGCACGGCGGCGAGCTTGGTGACGTGCCCGATCGCGACCCTGCCGCCCCATCCGGTCTCATCAGCCATCCTGCAGACTTCGATCAGGTCGAAATGGCTGGGGTCCGACCCGAAATCGAGGTGGAAGTCGATATCGACGTCAAAACGCTGCGCGAGCGCGAAGATGCGCGCGATCTGACCATGGCTGTCCTTGTCCATGTAGGGCGCGCCGCCGATCACATCCGCGCCTGCCTCGAGCCCGGCGACCAACACGTCCTCGCAGCCCGGATCGTCGAGCAGGCCTTCCTGCGGGAACACGCAAAGTTCGAGGTCCACCGCCCAGGCATAGTCGGCCCTGAGTTTCTTCAAGGCATGAACCGACGTGAGCCCGATCCGCGGATCGACCTCGACATGCGTGCGGATGCGTTGGGTGCCCTGCAGGATCGCCTTTTCCAGCGTCCGGCTGGCGCGTTGATGCACGTCGTCTTGGGTGAATGTCTTCTTCGCAGCGGCAACGGCCAGAATGGCCTCCTCGAGCGTTCCCTTTCTGCAGTCGCAGCGATCGATGATGCAGGATTTATCGAGATGGATATGCGTTTCGATGAGACCGGGCAGCACGAGCCTGCCGCCAAGATCATCGCTCGGCGCATCCGACGCGAGGGTCGTGTCGACAGCGACGAAACGGCCCTTGCTCACGCCGATATCGACCGTGCGCTCCTCCGCCCCCGCGATCCGCGCGTTGCGGAAGACATGATCGAAATCCATGAACACAACCCTTCTAGACGAGGTGAAGCAACCGAGCAGCAATGCCCATGCCAAGGCCGGGTACTCGGCAATCGGCTTCGTGAATATCAGCTTCGCGGATAGATGATGATCGATAGGTACGTCATGGGCGTTTCGACCAGCACCTCCGGCCCGTGCGGCGCGCCGCAATCGAAGAAGAGCGCATCGCCGGGCTCGAGGAGATAGGTCTTGTCGGCGTGCCGGTAATGGACCTTGCCGGTCAGCATGTAGAGAAACTCGACGCCCTCGTGCTGGAACAGAGTGTAGGGCTCGGCATCCTCACTGAGCGTGATCAGATAGGGCTCGACCACGATGTCGCCGGCGAGCGAGTGGCCGATCAGCTCATAGCGGTGGCCGGCCTTCGTGCCGCGCCGCTCGATCGGCAGGCCCTTGCCGGATTTGACGTAGGAGCAATCCCGCCTTTCCTCGAAATCCGCGAAAAAGCTCGTCATCGGCACGTTCAGCACCCGCGCCAGCGACTGCAGCGTCGAGAGCGATGGCGAGATGCCGCCATTTTCGATCTTCGACAGCATGCCGGAGGAGATGTTTGCCTCCGTGGCGAGGTCGGCGCCGGTCAATTGAAGTTTCTGTCGCAGCGCCCTGATTTTCCTGCCGATCGAGATCTCGAGCGTCAGTTCGTCGCGCGAGGGCGCGTTGGAGACCGATTTCGCTCCGTCCGGTCCATCGGCGATCGCTTCGGCCGCGGCCCTGAGGGCGTCGTCCTGACGGGTGGCTTGGGTCTCTGCCATGCAGCGCCTCCGGTGATGTCACGCATCGCCACCTTGGCGCGCCGAAACGGCCACGACAATCGGCAATTGAGGCGAGGTCGCTTTGGCCGCAGACAAGCATGCCGCAACGACAAAAAGTTTCTGCACAAGAAATAATCTATCTGCTAGAGAAACAATCAGGCGTTTCGACGGGTCAGTCGAAAGCGCTCGAATCGCGGCGTCAGAGCCCACCGGACGGTTGAATATGTGAGCCGTTCTCGCTGGCAAGCATCTTGCTGACCGTCTCTTGAACCAGTTGAAAGGCGCACGATGCCAGGTTTGCAACCGATCCTCATCAAACAGGCCGAATGCGTCTTGACCGGCGAGGGGCAGATCGGCCCTGCCGACATCCTGATCGAGAACGGCCTCATCAGCGCGATCGGCGAGGTGAAGGAACCGCCTCGCAACGCGATCGTCGTCTCCGGCCGGAGCAGGCTCGTCGCGCCGGGGCTCGTCAACGCGCACTGGCACTCGCCGATGCAGCTTTCGCACGGCACCTCCGACCGCATGAACCACAAGGTCTTCATGTGGGAGAACCAGGTCGACACCGCCAATCGCTCGCAGGAGGAGATTTACGTCAGCGCGACGATCGGCTGCCTGCAGATGCTGAAGACCGGCACGACATCGACCATCGACCATTTTCCTGAACAGGGCTTCGGCATCGAGGACGTCGAGACCGTCGTCCGCGCCTTCTCCGATTGCGGCATGCGCGCCGTGGTGGCGCTGCGCATTTTCGACGGCGAGTATTCTGATATCCTGCCCCCGCCAGAGCGCATGACCGACGCGCTGCGCGAGGCGCTGAATACCGGCAACAGCCTCGCACCTCGCCCGATGCAGGAGAGCCTCGATCTGGTGCGCGAAGCGATCGCGCGCTGCGATGGCGCCGCCGGCCGCATCCGGATTTTCCCCGCGCCGTCCAACCCGATGCGCTGCTCCGACGCGCTGCTCGTCGCCTGCCAGCAGATCGCCGACACGCACGACACGGGCGTGCATTGCCATCTGCTTGAGACGCGGACGCAGGCGCAGCTCGCGCAGGCGCTCTACGGCAAGACGATGCTGGAGCACATGGACGCGATCGGCGCCTATAGCGGCCGCTGGAGCAACGCGCATTGCAACTGGGTGTCGGACAGCGACATCGCGATCATGGCGAAGCATCAGGCGATTGCGGTGTTCAACCCGGAGAGCAACCTCAAGATCGGATCCGGCGTGCCGCCTATCCCAAGGCTGCTAGCCGCCGGCGTCCCCTGCGCGCTCGGAGCGGACGGCGTCAGCACAAACGACAATCTCATCATGCATGATGCGATGCAGCTTGCCGCGATCCTCCATCGCCCCTCCGAGCCCGACCGCAAGCGCTGGGTGACCGCAGACCAGACTCTCGCCATGGGTACGACCGGCGGCGCGCGCGCGATGCTCGAGCCGAACCTCGGCCTGTTGAAGCCCGGCGCGAAGGCCGATCTCGTGCTCTATGATCTCGATGAAAGCTGGTGGACGCCGCTGAACGATCCGTTGCAGCAACTGATTTTCGGCGAGCGCGGCGGTTCGGTCCGCACCGTTATCGTCGATGGCTGCATCCTGGTCGATGGCGGCAAGGCTCTCACGATCGACGAGCCGGCGATCATCGCCGCAGCAAGGGACATTCTCAAAAGCGTGCAGAAGCGGAACACGGGCGTGCGGGCAGTCGCCGACGCCGTCGCGGCGCTGGAATAGGAGCAACCGTGTCGACCCATGAAGCCTTCATGCAGCGCGCCATCGACATCTCCCGCGAGGCGCTGACGAAACCGGGCTGCAATCCGTTCGGAGCCGTCGTGGTCCGCGACGGCGTCATCGTCGGCGAAGGGCTCAATCATGCCGGCGCGCATTTCGATCCGACCTCGCATGGCGAGGTGGAGGCGATCCGCGACGCCTGCCGCAGGCTCGAATGCCTGGAACTCAAGGATTGCGATCTTTATACCTCATGCGAGCCCTGCGCGCTTTGCGTCGCGACTATGAGCGTCGTCGGGATCCGCAAGCTCTATTACGCCGCCTCGCTCGACCAGTCGGGCGCCGCCCTCTCCTCGGCGCTCCGGCCGGCGATCGACGTGGCGAAGGTGCGATCGGAGGCCGGCCGCGCCGCGCATGACCGAGACATGCCCGCCGAACAGATCGGCGCATCGGCAGCGCTCGAAATTCTCGACGCGTGGGCGAAGTCCAAACAAGCACCCGCCTGACGCGGGCGGATCGAAACGGGCCGGCCGGACAGACAACCTCCAACACAGGACAAAGCAGCACAATGGCGCTCGATCTCATCATACGGCATGCCACCCTGCCCGATGGCCGCAAGGACATCGACATCGGCGTCAAGGACGGGCGGTTCGTCGTCATCGAAAAGGCGCTCGCCGCATCCGCAGCGCAGGAGATCGACGCGACCGACCACCTGGTGACGCCGCCATTCGTCGATGCGCATTTCCATCTCGACGCGACGCTCGCTCTCGGCTTCGAAGGCCGCTTCAACGAGAGCGGAACGCTGGCCGAGGGCATCGCCATATGGGCCGACATGCGTGGCCGCATCTCGCCGGAAAACTTTCATCGCCGCGCGATGAGCTATTGCGACCTCGCCGTCTCGCAGGGTCTGCTCGCGATCAGGAGCCATGTCGACGTCACCGACCCCGACCTCACGGCGGTCGAGGTGCTCATCGACGTGAAGAAGAAGGTCGCGCCCTATCTCGACCTGCAGTTGGTGGCCTTCCCGCAGATGGGCTATTTCTCGAGCGCCCTCATGCCGGAGCAGATCACCCGTGCGCTCGACATGGGCGTGGAGGTCGTCGGCGGCATCCCACATCTCGAGCCGACCGCCGAACTCGGACACGAATCCGTGCGTCGGCTCACGCGCCTCGCAGCCGATCGTGGCCTGATGATCGACCTGCACTGCGACGAGAACGACGATCCCGCGTCCCGCAACGTCGAGACGCTCGCTTACGAGACGAAGCGGCTCGGGCTGCAGGGCCGCTCGGCAGGCTCGCATCTCACGTCGATGCATTCGATGGATAATTTCTACGCCAATCGCCTCATCCAGATGATGGCGGCTTCGGGCCTCCAGGCGATCTCCAATCCGCTCGCCAACATGTTCCTGCAAGGACGTTTCGACACCTACCCCAAACGCCGGGGACTGATGCGCATTCCTGAGCTGATGGCGGCCGGCTGCACGGTCGCGACCGCTCACGACAGCATGCTCGACCCCTGGTATCCGCTCGGCAAGGCCGACATGCTCGATGTCGCCTTCATGACTGTGCATGCAGCCCATCTCAGCAGCCATCAGGGCATGCGCGATTGCCTCAGGCTCATCACCGAACTTCCAGCGACCATCCTCGGCCTCGAGGATTACGGCCTCGAGGTCGGCAACCATGCCGATCTGGTGCTGTTGCAGGCCTCGGACGTCTTCGAAGCAATCCGCCTGCGTCCGGCCCGCCTCGCGGTGGTGCGACGCGGCAAGGTGATCTCCAGCACAAGCCGGGTCACGAGCGCGCTGAAGCTCGACGGCCGGCCATCATCCATAGACACCTTCGCCATCCGCGCGAGCGGCTGACGGACGTGTCATTCCCGACGCCAGAAAGGCGAGCGGGAATCCGGTTGTCGTTGAAGGGTAGGCTGACTGAAGTCCCGTTCGAAGCTGCACTTCGTCGGGAATGACGGCGTAGGCCTCATTCGCAATCGCTACGCAAACGCCTGCTTTAGCGCCGCCGCGATGTCCGGCACGATCTGCTTCAGCACGCGCCGCCCCTTCTCGGCGCTCGCGGGCTTCGCGGACGACAGCACGCCGTGTTCCGGAATGAGGCTCGTGTCGAACGGATAGACGTCGTAGGGTGGAAATGCCGCTGGGGGATGGTCGAGAATGCGCTCGACGCGCACGAGGTCTGGCCGCAAATGCAGCATGACCGAGGTCTCCATCACGGCTGCATGCTCCAGCGGCCAGGTAAAGGGCTTGCCTTCAAACAGAACCGTTTCGGTCTCCGCGTTGATGAATTCCCAGTAGCCGAGCTTCATGACGCGAAGATCGCGAACGCCTTCCCGGCGCTGGTCGCGGAGCGCAATGTCGATCGCCTCGACGATGAACCACTGGTTCTCCATGTGGCCGTCGAACAGGACGATGCGGCGCGCCCCGTGCCGGGCGAACTCGTTGATCAGATCGCGCAGCAGCGCGACGAGCGTGCCGCCATCGAGGCTGATCGTGCCTTGAAAATGATTGCCGCCGCCGGATTTGGGCTGCGATTTATAGCCGTAGCAGACAGGCGGCGCGACGATCGCCCCGATGCGCTCCGCAACCATGAGCGCGATCGTTTCTGGCATGACCACGTCGCTGCCGAGCGGCAGATGCGGCCCATGCTGCTCGGTCGCGCCAATGGGGATGAGGATGATCGGGTTGTCGTCCGCGATGCGCGCGGCGAACTCCATCCACGTCATCTCCGCAAGACGCACGGCGGATGCCGGTTCATGCACCATCGGAGGCCCAACGCATGATACCGAAATCCTTGCCGTAGCAGCGGTGGATGATCTTCGTGAAGTACGGCTCCAGGCGCCGGTTCGCCGCCTCCACCTCCAGCGTATGGGCGAGGAATTCCGGCATGGCGGCGCGCAGCTCGGCGAGCAATGCCTTCTCGTCCACCTTGGTCAGCTTCCCGTGCTCGACCACGACCTCGCCGTTGACGAACACGGTCTCGATCGACGCACCATTTTCGCAATAGACGAGGTGGTTGCGGATGTCGTTGAGCGGCGTGAAGTTGACCGTGGTCATGTCGAGCACGAGGAGATCGGCCTTCTTGCCGGGCTCCAGCGATCCCGTCTCGTGGTGGGTGAAAGCGCTTCGTGCCCCGCCAAGCGTGCAGGCATGAAGAACCTCGGAGGCGGTGAGCCAGCGCGACCAGTCAGGGTTGTTGATCTTGTGCAGCAGCCCCGCCGCATGCATCACGTCGAACATGCGAGCCGTGTCGTTGGAACAGATGCCGTCAGAGCCGAGCGCGACGTTGACCCCTGCATCGAGCAGCTTGCGCACCGGCGCGACGCCCGCGCCGAGCTTCTGGTTCGAGATGGCGTTGTGAACGATCGAGACGCCGCGCTTGCCCATGATTGCGATGTCGTCGTCGCTCACCCAGATCGAATGGGCGATCGTCGTCCACGGCTGCAGCAGGCCGAGATCGTCCATGTAGCGGATCAGCGATTTTCCGTAGAATTCCGGCCCTGTCGCGCACTGCACCTTGGTCTCGACGATATGGGTGTGGAACGGCACGCCCCATTGCCGCGCAAGGTCGTTCGCCGCCTGCATCAGTTCGGGCGTGCAGCGCTGCGGAGCAGAAGGCGCGGTCATCACGGATATGCGCCCGGAACGACCATGAAAGCGCGCATGAGCTTCGGTGACGAACGAGATATAGTCCGCAACGCTTGGCGGCGGGCGTTCATCCGCCTCATCCTGCAAGGCTTGCGGCACGGTTTCGCGCGTGAACGGGATGGTGTCGAGGAAGCGACGGTCGACCACGTGAGCCGATACGGTGGCGCGGATGCCGGCGTCTTCATAGGCGTTGACCGCCGCCTCGAAGAGGTCGAGCTCGGCCTTGGGGCTCTCGTAGAGGTCATCGACAATGGAGGTCGCGCCTGTCTTCAGCGACTCCATCGCGACGAGCATGCTTCTGAGATAGACGAGACGCGGCGGCAGCCGCTTCGCCTTCAGAATCGGATATGAGTAGAGCATCCACACTTCGAGCGGCATGTTGTCGTAGCGGCCCTTGTAGAGCGCCTCATTGGTGTGCAGATGCCCGTTGACGAGGCCGGGCATGACGAGCTTTTCCGTGCCGTCGATCACCCGCGTTTCATCATCGGCAGAAAGGCCCGTTCCGATCGCCTCAATGCGGTCGCCGGAGATCAACAGGTCGCCGGTGAGGGGCTCAGTTCCATGTGCGCCGCCCATGGCGAGTATGGTGGCGCCCTTGATCAAGGTCTTCATGCGGATCGCCTCGGATGGTTGCCGGTCAATGGGGTGCCTCCTCGGCCGTCGCGCCCGGCTTCACGCGGATGAGGATCGGGATCAGCAGCAGTTCGACGCCGAGCAGGAAAAGGCCCGACAGCGCGAAGATGATGGTCGCCATTGCGTTGAGCGAGGGATCTGCCGAGCCGACGATGTAGGCGTAGATCGAAACCGGAAGGGTGGGGCTGAAGCCGCAGACGAACCAGGCGATGATGAATTCGTCGAACGAGAAGGTGAAGGCGAGCAGCCAGCCGCCGGCTATGCCGCTCAGCGTGAATGGCAGCACGACGCGGGTGAGCGACTGCCATTCGGTCGCGCCGAGATTCCAGGCCGCCTCCTCCAGCGAGGCCGGCATCTGCGACAGGCGGAGCTGGATGATCGCCATTGCGGGCGCGGTGACGAGGACGATATGGGCGACGACGACGCTGTACCATTTGCCTTCGAGCCCGAAGCGCGACAGCAGCCCGAGAAACGCGATGCCGAGGATCAACGCCGGGATCAGCATCGGCAGCATGATGAGCGTCAGCAGCAGGTTGCGCCCTGGAAAGCGGTAGCGGTGAATGGCGTAGGCCGCAAAGAAGCCGATGATGCTGGCTCCCGTCGCCGCGACAGGCGAAACGATGAGGCTGTTCTGCAGCGCAGCGACGAGAGCGCCATCCGAGAACAGTTTCTCATACCAGCGCAGGCTCCAGCCCTGCCCCGGAATGGAGGCGTACTGGTTCTTCTGGAATGAGAAGATGATGAGCGTGGTGATCGGCAGCAGCAGGAACACGAACGCCGCGGCGATGTAGCCGCGCCCAAGGAGGACGAGCGGGTCGCGCCGCCGCCGAGGCATCTCGCTTTCGAGAGCCATCGTCATTTGACGTTGATCCTGAAGCGCTCGGTCAGCCAGTAGGCGACGCCGAGGATGAGCAGCATGATCACGACGAGCAGGATGGCGAGCGCCGCCGTGTTCGGCAGGTTGGTCGAACTCGTATAGGCGCGGATGATCATGTCCGCGAACAGCGGCAGCTTGCCAATCAGCGATTGCCCCGCCCCACCGCCGAGGATCGAGCCGGACAGTACGTCACCGCAGGCGACCAGCGCCGAAAATGACAGGCTGAGGATGATGCCGGTGCGGCTCAGCGGCACGATCACGCGCCAGAGCACCTGCAGGCGCGTCGCGCCGATCTGCCGGGCCGCCTCGATCAGCGTGCGGTCGACATTGTTGATCGCGACATAGAGGATGACGAGCAGAATCGGCGCGAGATAATGAATGAGCCCGATCCGCGTAGCCGTCTGCGTATAGAGAAATTCGATGCTCGCCTCGTTGAAGCCTACATAGGACAAGGCGGCGTTGATCACGCCCTTTCGCGCGAGCAGCACCTGCCAGGCGTAGACGCGCAAGATATAGCTCGTCCAGAACGGCGCGACCGCCAGCAGCACGACGAGACGCTGGTAGCGCTGCGGCACCGCGAAGACGATGGCGAGCGCCATGGGATAGCACAGCGCCACAGCGGCAATCGCCGTCGTCGCGGCTACATAAAGCGTTTGCGCGATCGCGTAGCCGTAGTTCGAGCCGGCGAACAGGTTCTGCGCGATGTCGATATAGTTGTCGAAGGAGTAGCTCTCGACGATGCGGTAGTTCTCGACCCGCCAGAACCCGAGCAGGATGAGGTAGATCAGCGGGCCGAGAAAGAACGCACCGAAGAACAGCGACGGGACGCCGATCGAAATCCATTTGGCGAGATTCGCGCCGCGCCGCTTCGTCTCGGGCCTGGCGACGACGGAGGACATAGCGATCGCGCTCACGGCGTCGCCTCGCGCGGCAGGACGACGAGGTCGTCGAAATCCCAATAGAGGTCCAGCGCCGCGCCGATCGGTGCTTCGAGATTGCCGAACGGTTCCTGCACGACGACGCGGATTTCGCTGCCATCCGGCGCATCGAGATAGTAGATCACCTGCGACCCGACGAACTCCCTGTCGCGTAGGGTGGCGCTGATGCGGTTTTCCTGCCGGTCCGGCGCCCTGACGCGCCGGATCTTGGCGGCCTGCACGACGAGCGTGATCGCAGCCCCTGGCTGCGGCGTCGGCTCGCCCGGCGGAATGCGTGCGGAAAGCTGGCCACAGCCGCTCGTCGCCGTGATGAAGCCCGGCTGCGCGGTCAGCACAGTCGCATCGATCAGGTTGTTCATGCCGACGAATTGCGCGACGAACCGTGTCTTCGGCGACTGGAATATCTCCTGCGGCGTGCCGATCTGCTCGGCCCGGCCCTGGTTCATCACCACGATCCGGTCGGCCATCGAGAAGGCTTCGCTCTGATTGTGCGTCACATAGACGAACGAGATGCCGAGCCGGCGCTGTAGACGCTTCAACTCGCCCTGCACGCGGATGCGCAGATGCGCGTCGAGCGCGGAGAGCGGCTCGTCGAGCAGCAGGATCTCAGGATCGGTCGCGAGTGCGCGGGCGATGGCGACGCGCTGCTTCTGCCCGCCTGACAGCTCGGTCGTCTGGCGCGAAAGCATGGATGAGATGTCGACGAGTTCGGCCACCTGCTCGACCTTGGCGTTCACCGTCTTGCGGTCATACTTCTGGAGCGTCAGTCCGAATTCGATGTTCTTGCGCACGTTGAGGTGCGGAAACAGCGCATAATTCTGCCATACGAGGCGGACTCCGCGCTTATGGACCGGCTGGTCGGCGACGTATTTGCCTGCCACCCGTATCAACCCGGAATCCGGCGTCTCGAGGCCCGCGACGATGCGCAGGAGCGTCGTCTTTCCGCAACCGCTCGGTCCGATCACCGCGACGAACTCTCCGCGCGCCACTTCGAGGTCGAGGCCGTGAAGGGCGACATGATCGCCGAACTGCTTGCGGATGCCCTCGAGCGCAAGGTCCGGGACCGGTTTGGCGAGGTCGACCGGCTCCGCTGCAACGGATTCCGCCGGAGCGAATTGCAAAGCTGCGCTCATGGACCGGTTCCTCGCACGCTGTCGCTCCGCTGGTGTCCTTCGGGAGGCGGCGACCGGACTTCAGGCCCGGCCACCGCCCCGATCCGAAATCAGGCCGTCTTGAAGGCGTTGTAGATGCCGATCCATGCGGAGTCGGGCTGTTTCACCGGCAGGCCGCGCGGATAGCTCTTCTCGATCATCGTCTCGACGATCATCTTGCCAGGAGCGGCCGGGTCAGGGACGTAGCTCATGAGCTTCGTCTGCTCGGCGTTCCAGAACTGCGTCACCTTCATGTTGGGCGCGCGCGCCTTGAAGCCCTTCGTGTAGACGAGGTTCGACTGCACCTTGGCGCCGCTCATGTAGTCGATCCATTTCAACGCCATTTCCTTGTTCGTGCTGTCCTTGCAGAGGCAGGCGGCCTCGGTCCAGCGAATCGAACCCTCCTTTGGAATGTGCGAGACGAAGTTGTCGTAGCCGGCGACCGTCATTTCGATGTCCATGTCGCCATAGGGCGTGAGCAGCGCGTCCTCGTTGGCAAGCGCGCTGACGAGGCCCTGGTTCTGAGCGGCGAAGGAGCGAATCTGCGGCCGGACCTTCATCATCCAGTTCTTCACTTCCGCCAACTGCGCATCGGTGATGTCGTAGGGAGCCTCGTTGTTGGGGAACACGGCAAGGCTGGCATTGCTCATGTTCGGCAAGTACCAGTCGAACATCACGATCTTGCCCTTGTACTTGGGCAGCAGCAGGCATTGCCAGGTGTCGACCTCCTCCGGCGAGACATGCTTCTTGTTGTAGGAGATGCCATAGCAACTGAAGCGCGTGGCGATGCCCCAGGTCTTGCCTTCAGGCGCGCTGAGCAGCGGGAAGTTCTGGTATTTCGGATGGTAGTCGGCGAGGTTCTTGAACGCTTTCGGGTCCATCGGGTCGAGAGCGCCCTGCGCCACGAATTTCTGGATGTATTCGGCGTCGCTGATGATCGCGTCGAACGTGCCCTTGGGCACTTGCGCGAAATACTGCAGCATCTGCTCGCCGCCGATGTAGTTCTTGAACTCGACCTTGATCTTGTTCGCTTCCTCGAACTCGCCGACGACGGGCTTCTCGTCATAACCTGGCCAGGCAAGAACCTTGAGCGTGGTCGCTGCCTTTGATTTGTTGATGATCGTGATGTTGCTGCCGACAACCGCTGCCGCACCTGCAAGCAGGGTTCTGCGGGATACGAGGCCTGCGGGCTTTTCGGTCGCGACGGGCGTCGTCACCGCGCTGGACACCGTCGTCGTCTCTACTGTCTGGTCGTCGCTCATGGCTTACCTCCCGTTCTGGGCTTCAAGATGGACTGTGATCCTCTGTCGGATGGACCTCGCGGCATGCGGGCTGGATCAACTCCCGCTGTCGATGGCGACAAGGTCCGGATAGGTCGCGAGGTCGAAGAAGACCTCACCGGCGCTGTAGCGATGCTCCGAAGCGATGTTCGTGTCGTAGGAGGGCTCGGCATTGAGATCGAAGGTCAGCTCGATCTGCACGCCGCTCGGGTCGTAGACGAAGAGCTGGAACAGCGTGGTGTTCGGAATGACGAATTCACGCCAGGGCAGACCAAAGCGCTTGAAGCGGTTCTGGAAACCGCGATAGCCCACCGCACTCAGCGAGACATGGTCGATCGTCGCCGTGCCGTAGGGCGAGACACCGTCCTTGCCCATGCCAGGCCCCTCGGCCCAGATATGGATGACGAGTTCGCCATTGGGCGTCGAGCAGCCCATCCAGGCGCCCTTGAAGCCAAAGGCCGGGCGCGGCGCCTCACGCAGGCCGAGCACCTTTTTGTAGAAAACGAGCGTTTTCGGCAGGTCGTTCGTCTTCACCAGAACGTGAAGAAGTCCAGTGACCGCGCAGCTTTCGTCCATCACGCATCCCCTGCCTGTTCAGTGGACAGAGTTTGCAAACGGCGTGCCAATCCGCCGCGCTGGGCCTTGCCGGAGATTTATTGAGAAGAATAATTTTTTATGTTCAAGAAATGAGCGATGCGCCCAAGATTTGGACATGCGTGCAGGCGGAAGCGGCCCGGAAAGCGGATCTCCACCGAGCCGGCCAACTGAAATCAGCCGGCAGCCCCACGGCTTCGAATGCGTCGCATCACTTGGCTCCGGAACCTTTGAGGCGAAAACGGGGTTCGTTGGCCATGGCGAGTGCGCGCAAACCCTCACCCAAGCAAGGCCGGCGGCTCAGAATCGATGGTCGGCAGGTGCATTTGCTGGAGCAAGGATGCATATCGCACTCGGTGCCGATCGTGCTTCTGCATGGTTGCGGCAGTCTCGCAGAGGAGATCGAGCGGCCATTTCTTGGAATCGATGCGCGTCTGATTGCACCGGACAGACCGGGCTATGGCTTTTCGGACCCGCTGCCGCAAGCCGAGCGGGGGCCAGGAGGTCAGGCGCGTTGGCTTGAGGCGTTGCTGCGCTGTTTGCGGATAGACCGGACCATCCTTGTTGCTCATTCGCTGGCGGCAGGGCCAGCCCTGATACTTGCGGCGAGCCGGCCAGATCTCGTGGAGGGTCTGCTGCTGCTTGCCCCGTTCTGCCGCCCGACGCCACATCAGGCGATGCCGCTGCTGCGCGCCGCCGTCTCGCCGGTCATCGGCCCGCTGCTCTGCCGAACGCTGCTGCCCGCTCTCGCTACGGCTATCGGGCGGCGCAGCCTGCGCGGCGTCTTTCATCCGAACAGGGTGCCGGCCGAGCTTTCAGCCTTCCCCTTCGACCATGCAGCGAAATCCTCCTCGCTCAAGGCGGCAGCGGACGAGTTGCGGGCGTTCAACGCGGATATGCAGGCGCTAAAGTCGCTCCCATCGACGACGGACGTCCGGATCCTGCATGGCAAGGACGATGGGACCGCCGATCCACGCTGGCATCTTGGCTGGCTCCTCGGACGTCACCCGAAGACGTGCATCAGTCTGCTCGAAGGCGTCGGCCATATGCCGCACCACGTGGCGCCGCGCCTGACCCGCTCTTCTTTGAAAAACCTGATGTCACGGCATGTCCACCGCAAGCTGTTCGGTGCTGCGAGCATCGCCTAAAGATCGAAGAATACAGTCTCGTCATCACCCTGCATGCGGATATCGAACCTGTAGTGACCCGGCTCGACAAGGTCGGCGATTAGCGTGGCGCGCCGCTCAGGCGGGACAGAGAGCAGCACCTCGTCACGCGCATTCGCCTCGGCCTCGTCGCCGAAATAAAGCCGCGTGAATACATGGCTGAGAAGTCCCCGCATCAGCACCGTCACATTGATGCATGGCGCGGCGCGATCGGCCTCGCCGGCCGCCACTCCCGGCTTGATCGTCTCGAACCAGAAACGCGCTGCCGGGTCGGTCCCGGTGCTGCAGCGCCCGAAGCCGCTGAAGCGCGCATTGACACCGTCAGCAGCGCTATAAGCGCCGTCTGCGTCGGCCTGCCAGATTTCAATGAGCGCGTCGGTGATCGGAGCGCCCGAACCGTCGAGTACCTGACCCTCGATCCTGATGCGCTCGCCGACGACGGATTCGTCCGCCATCGCGGAACCGGCGACGCTTTCGAGCGCGTATCCGTATTGCCGTGGCGAAAGCCCGTAGGCGAAGAACGGTCCGACCGTCTGGGACGGCGTTTGGCCGAGCGGAGGGACCTTGCTCATCGGCCTGCCTCGAACAGTGTCTCTGCTGCACCGCGCAGCACGATGTCGAACACGTAGCCCAGCGCATAGCCCTCCTCGGTCTCGTCGATCGAAAACCGCGCGACCATGCGCTCGCGAGCCGTCTCGGGCACGCCCTGATAGATCGGATCGAGCATCAGCAGAGGGTCACCCGGAAAATACATCTGCGTGACGAGGCGTGTCGCGAATTGATGCCCGAACAGCGAAAAATGGATGTGGTTGGGTCGCCAGGCATTGAAGTGATTGCCCCACGGATAGGCTCCGGGCTTGATGGTCAGGAAACGGTAGCGACCATCGGCATCGCTGAGACAGCGGCCTGCGCCATAGAAATTTGGGTCGAGCGGGGCCTGATGCTGGTCGACCTTGTGGATATAGCGGCCCGCCGCGTTTGCCTGCCAGATCTCGATCAGCGCGCCCGGCACCGGCCTGCCATCCTCGTCGAGCACCCGCCCGGTGACGATGATCCGCTCGCCAAGTGGCTCGGCATCCTTGCGGCCATTCTGCGTCAGGTCATGGTCGAGCGGCCCGAGGCTTTCATGGCCGAAAACGGGGCCGGCGAGCGACGACAGCGCCGCCTTGACAGGAATGAGCGGCTTGGTCGGCCCGCGCAGCGCGGTCGAGCGATAGCCGGCATCGATATAGGCCGGATGCGAAGACCAGTCGCGCGGACGAAGAACACGTGTCATCTCACACCTTTTTCATCGATCGACAGTGAAGCGCGACGCCGGCCGGTCAAACAGCCTGGTCGGGCGCTGTGCTTCAATAGTCGATCCTGGCCAGCGAACGCAAAACATCCGGCGTCGTGGTCGGATAGCCAAAAAACTCAAGATAGGCGGGGATTTGCTCGAACAGCATGTCGACGCCGATTTGTATCGCGCAACCCCTGCGCGCCGCCGCTGCGAGAAACACCGTCCGCTCCTGCTTCATCACCACCTCGCCGACGAAGCTGGCTGGATCGAGGCGATCCGTATCGAGCGGCATCGGGTCGCCGGCGTTCATGCCGAGCGGCGTCGCGTTGACGACCACATCATGTCCTGCGGGATCGTTCGAACCGGTCGTGACGTCCAACGCAGGATAATGCTTGCGAAGGCGGTCGGCGAGAGCGACCATCCTGCCGGCTTCAAGATCATGCAGCGCGATCCGCGCGACGCCGGCCTCCGCCATGCTCGCGGCGATGGCCGAACCGACGCCGCCCGAGCCGACGATGAGCACGGATGCGCGCGCGAGCACCCTGCCCTTGCGAAGCACGCCGCGCACGAATCCTTCCCCGTCGAACATGTCGCCAGTGAGCATGCCGTCAGGCTCGCGCCGCACCGCGTTGCACGCGCCGCAGATCTCCACCGCCCTCGAGCGTTGGTCGAGCATCGCCACGCTCGTTACCTTGTGCGGCATGGTGATGAGCGCGCCCCGGATGTTGCTCAGGCGGAAGATCGAGCGGAACGAGACGGCGAAATCCTCCGCCCTCACGCCCATGGGCACGACGACGGCGTTGATGCCGGCATCTGCGAAATAGGGGTTGTAGATCAGCGGCGCTTTGAAGGTCGATGTCGGATAGCCGATATGCGCGATGAGATCGGTTCGACCGTCGATCAGCGGTGCGGCGGCCGGATGGGCCATCATGACGGTCCGCTTCAGCGCGCGTCGCGCAGGAGGTGGGCGAGCCGCTCGATCGCCAGGAGATATCCCTGCGTGCCGAAGCCGGCGATCACGCCGGTTGCCACGGCGGACACATAGGAATGATGCCTGAAAGCCTCGCGACGGTGCACATTCGAGATGTGGACCTCGATAATCGGGCAGTCGCACATCAT
>JAIELD010000053.1 GCA_019753285.1 Beijerinckiaceae bacterium
TGCGAGCGGGATGGACGAAACGGTGGCGACTGACGCGATGGATGGCGTCAGGGTGCCCTTCAGGGCTCACGCCGCTCGTGATTTGGATTGGCCATACCAAACGTCAAGCGCTGCCGCTGAAGGCACCCGCGCGACTTGCGGCAGCGTTCCGATCGACGAGAAACAGAACCAGTTCGGAAGGCTCGATCGCACGCAGCGCCGTCTGTTCGCGATCGGTCAGGGCCAGTCCCGTATGCGTCGGGTAGGAAGCGGCCTTCGCGCCTACCGAGCCACTAAAGACGTAGAGCCAACGCTCAAAGCCGTCGCGCTCAGGTAAAACAATGTCCGCACCCGCATCGACCCTGATGTCAAATAAGAAAATTTGCTGTCTAACCGTCGCGGGCGCTGCCTGACCCTCCGGCGCGACCAGCAGGCGCCAGCCGCCCGGGCTTGTCGCAGAGTCGAGATCGGCGAACTGAACGGTCGGCCGAAGTCCTCGCGAGGCTGGCCGGATGAAGATTTGTAGCATCCGGGTTTCGCCTGGACCGGGTGCCGTTTCCTCATGGGAGAGGCCTGCACCGGCATTCATCACCATCAGCCTGTCGGGAAGAATGTTTTCATGATGGCCGGCGGTGTCCTTGTGCACCATAAGGCCGCTGCGCAGGTAACTGACGATCTCGTCGTCCCGATGCTCGTGCATCTTCACAATGAGCCCGGGCTGCAGGGTCGCATGATCGATCATTCCTAGTCCGCCGAATCCGGCATCGTCAGGATTGCCGAGCATGGCACCTGGATGAATGCGGCGAATTTTAAACGCTCCATGGCCCAGCCGCTGATGGATTTCGGCTTCGAGAATGATCATTTTTATGGGTCACCTTGTTTTTGACCGCGAATGAGCGGCTCGCCGTGATCTGTTATTTCCAAACCAGGATGCGCCGGAAGCACCGGCATGGCGCGCAGCTGGCGATCCGTCTCGGCGCTGAAATGGCAGCCGGCAATGTCGGCGCCATCGACGCCGACAGCGACGACCGTCGACATGCCCGGCCGCAGCACGCCGGCGTTGGGATCGCTTCGGGAAACCCGTATGCGCACCGGAAAGCGGCGGACGATCTTGGTGAAATTGCCCGTTGCGTTGTCGGGCGGCACGAGCGCGAATTCGCTTCCCGCCGCCTGGCCGATGGTCTCGAGATAACCACAGAGATGCAGGTGCTGATACGTGTCGACAGTGATCGAAACCGGCTGGTCCGGCTTCATGCTCGAGAGCTGTGTTTCGCGGAAATTCGCCTCGATCCAGAGACCCTCGGTCGGCACGATCGACAGCATCCGCGTTCCGACGGTCACATATTCGCCGACGCGCGTGCGCCGATTGGCGATGAAGCCGGACAGAGGCGCCCAGACCTCCGTATCCTCGAGCGCCAGCCGTGCGGTGCCGAGCGATTCCTTCGAGTCGGTCACCTTCGCTTCGGAGACGAGAATATCGGCCCTCAACACGCCCAGCTGGTTGCGTTGAAAGTCGAGCTGCGCTTTTGCCTGTGCGCTCGCTGCCTTCGCGCCGATGTCGCTGGCTGTAGCCTGGTCGAAGGTCGCCTGCGTGCCCGATCCTTTCGACAGCAGTTCCTTTGCGCGCTGGAGCACGATGTCGGCGTTTTGCGTAACGGCATCCGCTGCCTTCAGCGCAGCCTCCGCAACCTCGATCTGCGAGGATTGGAGCGCCAGCCGTTCCTTCGACTGCACCAGCGCGGCGTTGGCCTGGTCGAGGCTCGCCTGCGCCCTTTGCATGGTGGCGCGGTAATCGCGCGGGTCGATCCTGACGATGACCTGCTTTGCCGCGACCTTCTCGTTATCGTCGGCGAGGATCGCGACCGCATAGCCGGAGACCCTCGGCGAGAGCACCAGGATCTCGCCCTTGACATAGGCGTCCTCGGTCGTCTGGACGTCGCCACGCATATCCCACCTGCGCCAGCCGTACCAAACGGCTGCGGCGAGCGCGATGACGATAAAGAGCAGGGTCAGAAAGCGGCGGACGGCACTCATGGTCTGGCGGCTCCTGGTGCGACCGGCGGCGCGTTCAAAGGCAACCGGGGCAGGATTGGCAGAAGAAGCGTAAAAATGACGAGGATCACGGCTATGGTGAGGAAGACATCCGAAAAGGCCAGCGTGAAAGCCTGCCCGGTCGCCTCCTTCGCGAGCGCCGACAGCGCCGCGCCCTGCGCCGCGCCGGCATCGGGGGTAATGGCGTTATAGGTTCGGGTGAGATCATCGAGCCGGAGATTGGCCGCATCGTTGCGGCTCGTCACAGCCTCCACCAGTCGCGCCGAATGATAGTTCTCGCGGATGCGCAGAAAATAGCCGACAGCCGCCGTCGCGCCGGCGGTGCCGATGACGCGCGTCAGGTTGAAGAGGCCTGCCGCTGTCGCGCCGGCGGGCGGGGGTATGTCATAGGTCGCGAATGTGACGACGCTGGTGAGAAAAAAGCCCTGCCCGAAGCCCGCCAGCACCATCGCGGCGGCGAACTGTTCACCGCTCCAGGCAGGCGTCACCAGCGAGGACAGCATCGCAGCGCCTGCAAAGCTGGCAAGGCCAAGCCCAAGCGCCCAGCGCCCGTCGCGCTTGTCTAGCCAGAGCCAGGCGAGCGGAAAGCCGATGAGCTGTCCAGCTGCCAGCCAGATGATGGTTTCGCCGGATTGCTCAATCCGAAACCCCTGGAGGCGTGCCAAGGCCTGGGGGACAGCGAAGCTTGCCATCAGTAAGGCAAAGCGTAGCGAGAGCGCTTCCGCCATGCCTATGGCAAAGGTCGTCTTCGTCAGCAGCCCCAGATCGAAATAGGGCGCTTTGGCCGTGAGGAGGCGCACCACGCCGAGGGCAAGGAGAAGGATCGAGCCCGCGAGCAGCGGCGCGATCCAGTGCGTCTCGAGCCAGAAGCGGCGCTCGCCCTGCGTCACTGCAATCAAAAGCATCGCGACGCCACCACCCAGCAGCAGAAAGCCCGGCCAGTCGAGCGCCAGCAGCCGCTCTGGCGCGGCGCGCTCATGCGGCAGCGTCAACAGCGAAACGAGGCAGATAGCGAGCGGCCAGACGAGGTCGAGCAGGAAAACGCCGGAGCCGCCAAGATGATCGGTGGCGGTGCCGGCGACGAGCGGAGCCAGCGCACTCGGAAAAGATGAGCAGAAAGCAAACAGCATAAGCGGCAAGGCACGGCTGGGCGGCGGAAAGGCCCGCATTGACCAGACCATCATCACCACCGGCAGCAGGCCGCAGGCAAAGCCTTCAAGGGCCCGAATTCCGATCGAGGTCTCCAAATCCCGCGGAGAGACTTTCATCACTAGCGCCATGACGCTGATGACCAGGCTTGCGCCTGCAACGATCCGCCGGATGCCGAAAGCGCCAGTCAATTGCGCCGCGATGAGGACGGCGACGCCTTCGGCGACCGAGCCTGCGGTCGTCACCCAGGACGCTTCGTCTGCCGACAGACGGAGCGCGCCGCCAAGGTCGGATCCCGCCAGACCGTGCGACTGGAGAGATAGACCGCCGGCGACGGCGGCGAGGCCCGTCACGGCAAGGCCCGTCCAGGCAATGCCTGGCGCGACCGGTTTGCCAGCTTCGATGGTTTGGATCATCGCTCAGCGCTCGAGCACCATCTCTGTCTCGATGATGAGCTGAACCTCGTCCGGCAACAGCGGCCCGAGGAAATAGGTGAGCCCGAATTGCGAGCGCGTGATCGTGCCCGTCGCAGAAAAGCCGATCAGCGTACGCTTGAACGGGTCTTCGAGCATCGAGCCGTTGTAGATGGCGTCGAGCGTCAGTGGACGCGTGATGCCCTTGATGGTGAGATCGCCATGGACTTTCGCCATGGCATCACCCTTCTTCTCGATCCGGGCCGAAGTGAAGCTCGCTTTTGGGTATGTCTTGCCTTGGAAGAAATTCGCCGAGTTGGCGAGTTCGTCGTCCCAATCCTTATCGGTGCCCTGATATTCGCCGCGCACGGAGGCGATGTCGACCGAGACATCGAGTTTCATGGTCTCGATCGCGTCCGGCTTGAAATCGAGCGTGGACTCGAAGCGGGTGAAACGCCCCGTATACCACGACAGCCCGAAATGCTTGATGCGCCAGATGAGGCTCGAATGGTTGATGTCGGCCCGATAGCGGCCGGGCGGTGAAATATCGGTCATTGGGTTACTCCTTCCGGGAGGGTGGGGCAGAAAGCAGCTTGTCGACGGTGATCGGCAGTTGCTGGAAGCGGCGGCCGGTCGCATGCCAGACGGCGTTGGCTATGGCCGCGGCCGATCCGACCGTGCCGATCTCGCCGGCGCCCTTCGCGCCCAGTTCGTTCGAGACGTAATCCGGCGGGCCGACGAAGCCGATGTCGAACTCCGGCATCATCGGCATGCCGGGCAGCCAGTATTCCGTGATGCCGGCCGAGAGGACACGGCCCGTGCCGAAATCCGGCACGATCTGTTCGGAGAGCGCCATGCCGAGCCCGAAGACCAAGCCACCCAGAATCTGGCTGCGCGCCTGCATCGGGTTCAGCACGCGGCCTATGTCGCAGCGGGAGAGCATGCGCGTAACGCGCAGCCGGCCCAGATCCGGCCGGATGCGGACCTCGCAAAAATGCGCCGCATAGGCGTACATCGCTGCGGTCTCGGTGGTCGGCATGCGGATGGTGTTGATGCCGGAGGCGAGCGTCGCAAAGGCCTTGTCGTCAAGCTCGGGCGGGCCGGCTCGGCGTGTGACCGTGAGGCTGTCACGGTCGCTCGTAGCAAGCGCGGCTGCCCAATCCGCGCCGAGCGCATCGAGCTCGGCCTTCAGCGCCAATGCCGCCACCTCGACGGCAGGGCCGATGGTGCCGGCATTGCGGGATGCGCCATGCACCGGCGCCGCCGGCAAATCCGTGTCGCCGAGCGTGACGCGGATACGGGTGATATCAATGCCCAGCACGTCGGCAGCCACCTGCGCCATCAGCGTGGTGGTGCCGGAACCGATCTCATGCGTCGCAGACGCCACTTCGACCGTGCCATCATGAAAGGCGGTGGCGCGCACCGCCGCCTGACTGCGATAGGCGCCGTAGCAGGCCGCAGCCATGCCCCAGCCAACGAGTTCCTTGCCGTCTTTCATGAGTCCGGGCGCAAACGGGCGCTTTGCCCAACCGAAGGCCTCTGCCCCCTCTTCGAGACACTGCTTCAGCGCGTTGGTCGAAAAGGGCGCGCCATTCTCAGGATGTTTCTCGGGCAGGTTGCGAAGCCTCAGCTCGACGGGATCGATGCCGGCCTTCTCCGCCAGCATGTCCATTGCGGTTTCGAGTGCGAAGGAGCCGTAGCTCTCACCGGGTGCCCGCATGTTGGTCGGAGTCGTCGTATTGACGCGCAGCACGGTGTTGCGCGTCTCGAGGTTCGGCAGCGCGTAAAGAACTTCGGAAACCTCGCCGACGGCGCGGACGAAGATATCGCCAATCGAGGTCTGGCTGATGGCATGCTGGCGAACAGCGGTGAGCCTTCCGTCAAGTGCCGCGCCGAGCGTGATTGTCTGGTGCGCCGCCGGCCGGCACCCTGTCGACAGATGCATCTGTGCGCGGGAGAGAACGAGGCGCACAGGTACCTTGAGGTCGAGCGCCGCAAAGGCCGCCATCACGGCGTGGGGCCAGGTGAAGCATTTGGAGCCAAAACCGCCGCCGACAAATGGCGCGACGACGCGGATATGATCGAGCGGCAGGCCTAGCTGGCGCGAAAGCATGTTGCGGCAGCCCAAGATCCACTGCGTCGAATCATGCACGATCAGCCCGCCAGCGCCATCCGGGGCGGCGATAGTCGCGGCGAGCTCCATCGCGCTCTGGCTGTGGCCGGGCGTATCGGCTGTCGTCTCGATCACGATGGCCGCCGATTTCAGCGCCACACCGACATCGCCGCGGTTGAGATCGAAGCGGGCGGCAAGCGGCGGAGGCAGGGGCGCGCCTTGCACCTCGCCTGAAAGAAGCTCCCAGGTCGTATGCGCAGGCGTCGCGTCGTAAGTGACTTTGATCGCGTCGGCGGCTGCCTGCGCCTCCTCGGGCGTACGGGCGACGACGAGCGCCACCGCCTGTCCGCCATAATCGACCCTGTCGTCCTGCAGCGGCGGACGCCCTTCTCCGGCAGGTCCGAGCGGAAAGATCGGCACCGGCGTCAGCTTCGGCGCATTAAGATGCGTGTAGACCTTGACGACGCCGGGCATCGCTTCGGCGGCGGCGGTATCAATCAAGGCTACGCGCCCGGAGGCGATCGTCGCGCCGACGACCACGGCCTGATGGAGATCCGGGTATAGATCGCTGACGTGTTCCGCTACGTAGCGGGCCTGTCCCGTGACCTTGAGCGGACCTTCGATCCGCGCTTGGCTGCGGCCGACGTAGGGGCCGGATGAAGCGGTGTTGTTCATGCGCCGCCCTCCGCGCGCAAGGCGAGTTCCAGCGCCTCGACGATGACGCCTTTCAGCAACGGCACGCGAAAGGCGGTCTGGAAGTCGGTCACGGCCTCGCCCGTCGCGGCATCGGCGGCGGCGGCAAAACTCGGCTCGTCCGCCGGCTGTCCAGCAAGCGTTCGTTCCGCGGCATCCGAGCGCCAGGGCTTGTGAGCAACGCCGCCGAGCACGATGGCGGCGTTCGTGATGACGCCTGAATGGATCATCAGCATCGCCGCGCAGGAGGCGAGCGTGAACCCTTCCGTGCCCTTGACATAGGCGGCGGTATTGGCTGCCTGCGGCGGGACTTCGACCGCAACGATGATCTCATCGGTGCGGAGGGTCGTTTCGCGGGACGGATCGTCGCCCGGCAGGCGATGGAGCTCGTCGATCGGAAAACGCCGCCCGCCCGCCGGGCTCGCGGTGACGATCATCGCATCGAGGATGGTCAGCGCCACGCAGAGGTCGGAGGGGTGCACCGCGATGCAGGCCTTCGTCGCGTCGCCGCCAAAAATCGCATGCTGGTAGTGGACGCCCGCCCGCGCAGCGCAGCCGGAGCCCGGTCGTTTCTTGTTGCAGGCGAAATCCGGTTCGAGGAAAAAGATGCAGCGGGGCCGCTGCATGATGTTTCCGCCGAAGGAGGCCGCGTTGCGCAGTTGCGGCGTCAGCCCGGCGACAATGATGTCGTGCAGGAGTGGCCAGCCGTGCTCCACGCGAGGATCGCGAGCTACGTGGCTCAGCGTCGTCGTCGCGCCGATCCTGAGCGCGCCCGAAGGCAGCACCGCAAGGCCGGCAAGATCGGGCGCGAAGTTGAGATCGATGATGGTTTCAGGCTGCTCCACTCCTTGCTTCATCAAATCGATCAGGCAGGTGCCGCCGCCGAGCAGCCGCGCGTTTGGCGTCGCTGCAAGCGCCGCGAGGGCGGCCTCGATCGAGGTCGGGCGCTGATAGATGAAGGGCGTCATGCCGCGCTCTTTTCGAGGACCGGCGCGGCTTTTGTGTCGGCGATCATCTCGCCGAGCACGCTGACGATCGCGGCCTTGATGTTGTCGTAGGCGCCGCAACGGCAGATATTCTCGATCGCATGCGGGATGTCGTGTACCGTCTTGAGGTCGCCCGACGAGACCGCGCCGAGGATCGACATGATCTGGCCGGGCGTGCAGTAGCCGCACTGGAAGGCGTCGTGATCGATGAAAGCCTGCTGAAGCGGATGGAGACCGCCGTCCGCTGCGGCGATGCCCTCGATGGTGGTGATCACCCTGCCTTCGGCGGTTGCGGCCAACATCAGGCAGGAGACGCGCCGCTCGCCATCGACATGCACGGTGCAGGCGCCGCAAAGGCCGTGATCGCAGCCTTTCTTCGTGCCATGCAAATGGAGATGGTCGCGCAGCGCGTCGAGCAGCGTCACGCGCGGGTCGAGGCTGAGTCTCTGTGGCTCGCCATTGACGATAAGCGACACCTCCATCGCGGTCATGTCTCCACCCCGATCTTTCGTGCCGCGTCGTTGCTCGTTCCCGTCATACCGCCCGTCACCGGGAATACGCGTCCCGAATAAGCGCTGTCGTCGAGAAAGCGGTAGACATAGATCCGGTGGCCAAAGCGCCATTTGCCATCCGCTTCACGGATCAGTTCGTCATTGTAGACTGCGAGGTTCTCGTAGAAGGTCGGGGCGCCGGACCCATCCTCTCCCTTGCCCCGCTCCCGTTCGACGAAGCGCGCCGTTGCCCGGTCCCCCGCGATTGTCACGACCCCGGAATGGGTCATCTGCATGAACATCTTCTGGGGCGTCAGCAGCCGCCGGAGCATGTCGACGATGGCATCGACCCCCTGTGCCTTTGCCGGGAGTGGAGGGCCGATCTCCCAGATCGCCTTGGCCGACCAGAGATCGGCGAAACCGCAGAAATCGCGTTCATTGGCACAATCGCTGAAGCGTGCGGCCAAGGCTCTGATGGCGAGCTCATCCTCCACACAGCGCATGCGCCTCTCCAGATCCGGCTTCATGGTATGCAGTCTCAAAGCTGCTTCTTGCCGGCTTTGACGCCTGCGAGGCGTTCGCCGATATAGGGCCAGTTGACGACGTCCCACCACGCCTTCAGCCACGCGGCGCGGGCGTTGCGGTGCTTCAGATAATAGGCGTGCTCCCAGAGATCGCAGGCGAGCAGCCCCGGCGCGGGCTCCTCCTGCAGCAGCACGCTATCCTGGTTCGGCAAGGTCAGAATTTCGAGCTTGAAGGATCGCTTCGGGCGGCAGACGAGGAAGACCCAGCCGGAGCCGAAATGGCCGGCCCCTGCCGTCTCGAAGGCTGCCTTGAAGGCCTCGAACGAGCCCCATTCCGTTTCGATCGCGGCTTTCAGGTCCCCGGTCGGCCCGGCGGGCGCGCCGCCCGGCGTCATAATCTTCCAGAAGAACTGATGGTTGGCATGCCCGCCGCCCTGATTGCGCACGGTCTGGCGGATATCTTCAGGAAGCTCCTTCAGACGCCGCAAAATCTCCTCGATGGTGAGGCCGAGCCATTCGGAATGCTTTTCCAGCGCCTCGTTGACCTTGTCGACATAGCCCTGATGGTGCTTGTCGTGATGGAGGCGCATCGTTTCCGCGTCGATGACGGGCTCCAGCGCATCATAGGCGAACTTCAACGGCGGCAGGACATAGGGGCCGACGGGTGCAGCCGTCTCATGCGCGGCGGCGGGTTGAGCGTTCATCGCATCCTCCTCCTCAGGCGGCCTTGGCGTTCTCGACCGGGTGAACCGCCGGCAGCACGTCGGTGAAGAGCAGCTGGATCAGCTGGCTGCCATGCGGGCTCGCCCAGTCCTGCGCGAGTTCGGCGATGATGGTGTTGGTGGCGGTGAACTGGACACCGGCGAGCTCCATGCGTTTGCGAGCCGTTTCCTCGGAGAGCGCGAAGGGCGAGCCGGAGATATCGAGCACCGCCTGCACCTCGTAGCCGGCTTCCACCGCGCTGATGGTCGGGTAGATCAGGCAGACATCGGTGGTGACGCCGCCCATGATGAGCTGCTTGCGCCCCGTCTTCTCGATCGCGGCCTTGAAATTCGAGTCCTCCCAGGCATTGACGATCCCTTCGCGCTTGACGCGGGCGGCGTAGGCCTCGGGCAGGATTTCGGCGAGCTCCGGCATCAGCGGCTGCTGGATTCGGTTCTCCTGGCTGGAGGTCAGCACAACCGGGAGATCGAGAATTTTCGCGGCTTTCGCGAGCGCCAGCGTCAGGCGCTTCACCATGGCGACGTCGAGCGTCTTGATCAGCTGCATGGTGCCGACCTGATGGTCGATCAGCACCAGCGCGGAGGTTTCGGGGCGGAAGGGCTTCGGCATGTCATTGATCCTCATTCTTGTTCGACTAGACGATACGAATTACTGCAATGGAGCATTGAACGGAGAAATGCCCAGCTAGTAGGTCAGCCAACCGGCACTCCCATCGTCTGAAAAGAAGTCAATCGGCCAGGTCGGGCTACTCTTATGCGATAACAACGCAGGATCAGTACCAACGCTGCGCTTGTCACCAAGCATCCCGAAATGCTCGTCAACGATATCAAAAGAACATTCTCTTCAAGACAACAAATTAAAACATTGTTTTCTGTTATAATCAACTTGAATATTTTTAGATATTGGCTCTAGATACGTCTGACAATTAAGCCGATGACCGATCAGAGTTATTGCAAGACCTAACTGGCAATAATGAAAAAAGTTCCTCAGATAATAATATATGCGATAATTGTCTGTATTTTTCTTTCAATCGTCGGTTTTTTCTCGAATTATGTCCTGTCTGATCTTGCATGGAATTCACCCGCCGGAACATTCACCCTGCGTCACTCATTTTTATCAAGGACGCAGCCCACACTCTCTACAAGCCAAAGGAACTGCCCGATGCCCTCACTAGTCGAACCCGAGACGAATTCGTCCAGCGTTCAAGTCCTGATCGTTGTCGATAGCTGGCAGGGACACACCGCCAAAGTTGGCGAACGCGTCGCGGACGGCGCGCGCTCCGAAGGGGCGAAGGTCACGGTAAGATCGGCAGACGAAGCCACGCGCGCCGATCTGCGAGCGGCTGACGCGGTGATCATGGGTTCTGCCGTCCATCAGCGAGGCATGACCTGGAAGATGAAGCGGTTCGTCGACGAAGTCTGCGAGCCCGCATGGTTTTATGATGATCTCGTCGGGCGCGTCGGGGCGGTGTTCACGGCCGGCGGCGGTGCCGGTGGCGCTGGGGGCGGTGCGGAAGCGGCCCAGGTCGACATGCTGACCAACCTTGCCGCCTGCGGGATGGTTCTCGTCAGTTTGCCCAAAGACACGCCGGGTTCGGAACATGGCGGCATCCAGTGGGGGCCGACCATAAAAACCACGACCGACGCCATGGCGCCAATCGACCCGGACGCGATGGACGAGACGTTCCAGCGCGCGTTTTTCCATCATGGTGCTAACGTCGTGCGCGTTGCGAGCCGATTGGTCGGCTTGAAACTCGCCGCGGCCAACCATATGCCGACACCCGAAATGCGGGCCATGCGGACAGCAGCCGAAAAAGATCGGCCGCTGGATCGGCGATGGGGCCACCTCGCCGATCCGGCGAACCCCCAGTCATGAAAGTCGACCCCATGCACGGGCCCTTTTCGCTTCGCCCTCATCACAAGCTTTTGGGCCCGAGCATCGTTCGATCATCATATGCTTCCGCGCGAGGCGGCCGGCGAAGACCCGTTTTGCACCCTCGCTCGCAACGAACCGCTGCCGAACGCCGACACCGAGGCGCGTTGCTGTCTTCCAGATCCCGAATAGAAAGGAGTAGGAGCGGCATGGTAGATTTCGAGCACCGGTGCGATACTGCTGCCGTTGACGTAGCTACCGTCAGGCGACGGCAGTCGAGCAAGCAGGTCGCGAAGCGGATGTAATCCCGTCGTCAAAGGAACCGCGCCTATGCTAACGTCCGGTAGACATGTCTAGTCCCAGCGAGTGGCAATCACAGGGAATATGTAGTTCTTTGCGGCCTATTCGAGAGGTCAGACTGGCGTTCGGGCGATCGTCTTCCAGAAGACCTGAAATATATGGTCGGCGCGCTCGCTCAGTCGCCAGCGCCGACCATGATGATACCAGAGCTGGATCTCCCGCGCGCAGTGCATGAAAACGAGCGAGATGCACATGGAAGGGCTGATGGTAGCATCGAGCAATCCAGCCGCCTGCCCCTCCTGCGCGAGCGCCCTCAGCCGATCCCCCGAGCCGAACGATTCCCACGACCCTTCCGCAATCCAGGTCTTGGTGGGAACGGTGATGAAATAGACGATCGCGAGGTCCGGCCGCTCTTCGTAATGGCGCATCAGTTCACAAAAGCAGGCTCGCCATTTGTGGGGGTGGTCCGCTTCCAGCTCGATAACCCGCGCTATGTCGCGATCGATGGCATCGAGTTCCTGCCTTAATATGGCAAACAGCAGCGCTTCCTTGGAAGCAAAATACTTGTATATCGTCGCCGTGCTTACACCGGAGGCTGCAGAGATATCCCGCATGCCCACATGCTGAAAATCGCTCTCGGCAAAGGCTTTTATGGCAGCTGGATAGAGCCTATTGATCACGGCGGCAGGCAGCGTCTGGATAGCATGATACGGCCGGTCTTCAAGGGTATCCGTCAAACCGCACCTTATCTCGCAACAAGAAGCCCGATCTCGTCATCGCTCTGCGCCATCATCGCCAGTGCCATGCGATTGGCAAGCCGCTTCTGATCCTCTAGCGCCTTTCTCGGCTTAGCGGCAAGGAGTTGCGCGAGCGTGGCGGCTTCTTTGTGCAAGTCGTTCTCTGCGATGACGCGATGCACGATGCCGTACCGCTCAGCCGCCGCCGCGTCAAAGCGCTCGCAGGTAAGGATCAGCGCCTTCGCCCGATGGAGGCCGGCCGTAGCCACGAGCAGAGGCGTGCTGCGCCACAGATAGGGCATGCCGAGGTCGAGTTCCGGAATGAAGAACTGCGTGCCTTCGGCGGCAAGGGCCATGTCCGCAGCGAGCAGGATCGAGAGCGCCCCGCCGACGCAAAATCCATGCACAGCGACGATAATTATGACGCGTGCTGTGACGATGGTCCGCGTCAGTCGTTCGCCGCGCTCAAAGCCGGATGGCGCTGGCCCTTGCACGCCGATCTCGGTCCGATCGGAGCCTGCGGAGAACGCGCGGCCGCGCCCGGCAAGCACGAGCACCGCGATGTGCTCGTCTGCGTCGAGCCTCTCAATCGTGGCAATGAGTTCGTCCTGCAACGCAGCCGACAGCGCATTCAGCACGTCGGGCCGGTTCAGCCAGAGCGTTGCCACGGCCCCATCGCGCTCGATTTCGATAAGGCTCATGGTGTTCCCGCCAGTTCCGCGCGCAGCGCCATCCGGTCGATCTTGCCGATACCGAGCATGGGCAGGTGATCGCGGATCACGAAGCGTTTTGGACATTTGTAGTTGGCGAGCCACTCCCGGCAATAGGCCGTGAGCGTGTTGACCTCAAGAGCATGCCCGAGCTTTGGCACCAGAAACGCTATGCCGACCTCCTGGAACACCGGATCAGGCTCGGCAACGACGCAGGCCATCGCCACATCTTCATGCGCTTCGAGCACGATCTCGATTTCGCGTGGATAGACGTTGAAGCCGCCTGAGATGTACATGTCCTTTTTGCGTCCGACCAGGGTAACATAGCCTCGTCCGTCCGCGATTCCGAGATCCCCCGAATAATACCAGCCTTCCGCGTCGACCGCCTCGCTCGTCGCGTCCGGCTTTCCCCAGTAACCAGTCATGAGCATGGGGCCGCGGATCGCGACCTCTCCGGTCGAGCCATGCGACACGGGCTGCCTGCCTTCATCGACTATACGTAGCTCGAAGGAAGGGTCGATGGCGCCGACGGTGTCCATCAGATCCTCGTCGGCATCGTCTGGGCCCGTATAGGTGACGAACCCGCAGACCTCGGTCATACCGTATCCAGTGACGAGCCGCGCGCCCGGAAAGCGGCGGCGCATGGCCTCCACCATCTCGCGCGGTGCTGCCGAGCCCGCCCAGTAGAGCTTCCTGATGGAGGAGAGGTTCGCCTGGTCGATCGAAGGATGATTGAACATCATCACGTAGAGTGTCGGGATCTGCAGCAGGGCCGTAACGTTAAAGCGCTCGATTGCGAACAGCAGGCGCAGCGTGTCGAACTGATCCAGCAGCACCATGGTGCAGCCGACGTAAAGGCCGCCGATGAGCATCTCAATAGCGCCGGCGACATGATTGGGCGAAAGATGCAGCAGGAAGCGATCTTCGTGCGTGAGGCCGAAATGCCGGTCCTGCACGGCGATGTTGTCGATGATCGCGCCGTGGCTGAGGACGGCGCCCTTCGGACGCCCCGTCGAGCCGGAGGTATAGACGATTAGTACGGCATCCTGCGGCCGCACCGCCGCCGCGCGCGCGGCCCGGATCCCCTCCAAGCCATCGTCGTGGAGGCGCAGCTCGTCGAAGTTGTTGAGCCTATGGGGTCCTGCTTCACCGACCACATAGCAACCCGATACAGATGGATGATCGGCGGCAAGCCTTACGAATAGCGAGCGGAGGTCACGCTCGCCGATGCTATCGCGCGTGATCAGGATGCGCGGCTGGCAATCCTCCAGCAAATAGCGGATCTCGGCTTCCGTATAGCGCGTGTTGATGCCGAGCCAGATCGCCCCGATCATGCCGCAGGCAAGATAGGTGAGCGCAAATACTTCCTCCGGCGGCGTCAGCATGGCGACGCGGTCACCCGGCTCGACGCCTGCCGCGATGAGGCCGCGCGCTATGGCGGCAGCATCGCTCCAGGCCCTCGCAAAGCTCGTCTCGCCCAGGTCCGAGATGAGGAACGGGTGCTCGGGCGTCTTCAACGCGTGGTGCTCCAGTAGACGCCACAGCACGCGATCGTCTCCCGTCGCTTCCAACGCCATGATTTGCATGTCTCCGCTGCGCCCCACTTTTGAGCAATGTTGACTCCTAACTGAAACATTGTTTTAGTCCATGTCAAGGCCTGCAAAAATGCAGCTATTCGGGAGGAAACGATGAAATTCAGAATGCTTTTGGCGTGCGTGGTTCTGGCAAATGTCGGCTGGCTTCCCGCTCAAGCCAGTCCCGACAAGCTGAAGATCGGCGTGCTGACCGACATGTCGGGCCTCTATGCCGATCTCTCCGGGGCCGGCTCGGTCTTCGCAGCGGAGCGCGCGGTCAGCGAGATGGGCGGCAAGATTAACGGCAAGGATGTCGAGGTGATCTTCGCCGATCACCAGAACAAGACGGATATAGCGAGCGGCATCGCGCGCAAGTGGTTCGAACAGGACGGGGTCGACGTCATCGTCAACGCGGCTGGGTCCGCCGTGGCGCTTTCGATGGTTCCGCTCGCCAGGAGCTACAACAAGGCGGTGCTCGTCACCGGCGCGCTCAGCGCCCAGCTCTCCAACGAGGCCTGCAGCGCCAACAGCGTCCATTATGGGCTCGACACCTATGCTCTGGCGAACGGCACCGTCCGCGCCCTGGTGGGGCAAGGCAAGAAGAGCTGGTTCTTCATTGCAGCCGATTATGCTTTCGGCAAAGCGCTCGTGAAGGATAGCGAGGCGTTTATCAAGAAAGCCGGCGGGACGGTGAAGGGCGTCGTCTACCATCCGCTCAATTCGACCGATTTTTCGTCCTATCTTCTCCAGGCGCAAGCCACCGGCGCCGACGTCATCGCCATGGCGAATGGCGGTAGTGACCTTGTGAATACCATGAAACAGGCCAACGAATTTGGCCTGACGAGCGGCCCGCAATCGCTCGCGGCACTTGTGCTCTTCATCACCGATGTCAACGCCATGGGACTGGACAAGGCGCAGGGCATGATCCTCACCGAAGGCTTCTACTGGAACCGGAACGAAGGCAGCCGAGCTTTCGCCGAACCCTTTTTCAAGATGTTCAATCGCATGCCGACCGTCTATCAGGCGGCGGATTATTCCGCTGTCGGCCAGTATCTGAAAGCGGCTGGCAAGGTCGGCTGGGCCGACGGCGCATCTGTCGTCGCCGAGATGAAAAAGGGTGAGGTCAACGATTTCTTCGCAGGTGGCGGCCGCATCCGCGAGGATGGCTTGCTGGTGCACGATCTCATCCTGGCAAAGGTGAAAAAACCCGGCGAGGTCAAGCAGCCCTGGGATTATTATGACGTCCTGCAGACCATTCCCGGCGACAGCGCATTTCAGTCGCTCGCAGACAGCCGCTGTCCGCTCGTGAAGAAGTGAGGGCTGAAGATAGCGTTTCGGCGGGGCCGGAGCTTCGCGCCTTACCGCGGCGAAGGGTGAGTGGGACATGTACAAGGTGGTGGCGACCATTCCGACCGAGGAAGCCTTCCGTCCGCTCGCCGACGGCAACTGCCCGCTGGCGAAGACGAACTGAACGGAGCGAGCATAACGCCCATCGATCATGGGCGGCGACGCGGCGCTTCCTGTTCGCTCGGCCGCCGCCCGCGACGAAATTGTCGAGCTCTGATGGAGCTCAAGGCAAGTTCCCCGGATTCTAGCCGGAGCTCCCAGCCTAAATATTTGCCAATCGTCAAAAAGTTTAATCAGAAAGATGAAATGCGTACAGCTGAACCAAAATGCTGTTCGACCATGTGACCTTCGGAGCGACTATGACAAATGATGTCCTTAGTCAGATTTTTGCCGCCGTCAAAATGCGCGGCACGGTCTATTTCCACGCCCGTTTTTCGCCGCCCTGGGGCATCCAGGTTCCGCCATACAAGAACGTGGCGCGCTTTCACATGGCCATGCGTGGTTCGTGCTGGTTGAGGGTCAGCGGTGAGGAGGAGCCTATCCTTCTCGAAGAGGGCGATCTCATCGTCATCCCGCACGGGTGTGCGCATATCCTGAGCGACAGTGTCGATCGCGAGCCGACGGAACTCGACTTGGTTTTGAAGGAAACCGGCTATCAAGGCTCCGGTGCGCTCATTTATGGCGGGCCTGAACGAGGGGAAGGCTGCCAGGTTTTTTGTGGCCATTTCGAATTTTCCGAAGATGCCCTCCACCCTATGCTCGATGCGCTTCCGAGCTATATCCATCTGGCAAGTGAGGAGACGCGAAGCTCAAACTGGCTCGAGCTGATGTTCGAGTTTTTCGCCAATGAAAAAGCGCTTTCCCAGCCGGGTTCTGACGCCATCATGTTCCGTCTGACCGAAATCATCTTCATTCAGGTAATTCGCTCGTTCGTCACTCGCGCGGGGGATGCCGCCGGCTGCCTTGCCGCCTTGCTGGACCCGCAACTCAGCCGGGTCTTTTCTGCAATCCATACCGCGCCCGCTCGCGGCTGGACCGTGGAGACAATGGCGAGGGAGGCGGGCCTCTCGCGCACCGTCTTCGCACAACGGTTCACTGAGCTCGTTGGAATGGGGCCGCTTCATTATTTGACGGAATGGCGAATGCGTGATGCGAGGCAGCGCATGATTGCGAGCCAGGATCCGCTTGTCGAAATTGCCGAGGCCGTGGGCTATCGCTCGCAGGCTGCTTTCACCCGTGCATTCAAACGAAGCTTCGGCACGGCACCGGGTCAATGGCGTCGAACAAGGCCCTGACACTGTTCTTTTATTGCCGGGGGGCATTGCCGGACGAAGGGTATCATATGCCGGACGCGGCGTCATCGCGTGCCAGGGCGATAACTTTATAATGTGGGTTTGCCGGGATCGAACTCCGGTACCGATATGCCGCTGATCTGGCTCAGGCCGACGTTCCACTGGGGCGGCGTTTGCCTCAACGGCAGATCGTGCGGCATACGCCAGTTGGCCAACCCTAGGTTCCAGGCACCCCACACCCGGTCAGTCGAAGCATTCGACCCGAACTCAATCAACCCGACGAGGATACCCTAATGAACACGTTCAAGACGATTGCACTCGCCACTACGCTTCTGCTCTCCGCGAGCGGCTTTGCCCGCGCCCAGGCCGGCCTTAACGATCTAGAAGTCGCGCATTCGGCTTATACGGCGGATCTCATCGACATCGAATACGCCAAGATTGCCCTGGCGAAGACGAAGAACCCGGAAGTAAAGGCTTTCGCCGAATTGATGATCCGCGACCATACCGCCGTCAACGAGGGCGCCGGTGCGCTGCTCGCGAAGCTGAAGGTGAAGCCACAGGAGAACGATTTCAGCAAAGCTCTCCAGGCAGGCGCCACCAAGAAGAATGCGGAGCTGAATGGGCTGACCGGCGAGGCTTTCGACAAGGCCTATGCCGCGAACGAGCTCGCCTATCACCAGACGGTCAACAAGATCGTCGGCCAGACCTGGATCCCGAACGTCAAGAACCCAGAGGTCAAGGCCTTCCTGGAACAGGCGCTGGTGACCTTCAAGGTGCATGAAGATCATGCCGGCCACATGGTCTCGGCGCTGAAGTAAGGCCAACGCAATTCTGGAGAGGCCCATGTTTCAGAAAAGCCTTTCGATATTGGTGATGGCTGTTGCGGTCGGGGCATCATTTGCGCCGTGGCTTCAGGCCCAGACGCCATCCCCGGCCAATCACGCGGTCGCAATCCAGAGCTTCGCGTTCGGGCCAGTGCGCGTGGAGATAAAGGCCGGCGACAGCGTGCAATGGACCAATAAGGACTTTGCGCCGCATACCGCAACCGCGGACGATGAGGGCTGGTCGAGTTCGGAGCTCAAGAATGGAGCCTCCGACAGCATCGTGTTCAAGACCGCCGGATCCTTCGCTTATCACTGCAAATACCATCCGCAAATGAAGGGCGTGATCGTCGTGCGCGACTGACAGCCGCGCCAGACCTGCTCTTTGCCATCCGCAGCACCGCTCCTAATTGGGGGTATCGACACCATGGAGACGACCTATGGACAATCACATCGCAGCCAACGAGACCGCATCGAACGCACTCACCAAGCAGGGAAAGATCCTCGATTCCATCGATCAGTTCTATGCCGATGACTGCGTCTTCACCGAGCCGGACGGCTCGAAGCGCTCGTCCAAGAAAGACCAGCGCGCCCATCTCGAAGGCTTCTTCGCCAGCCTCAAGGGCTTTGACGGCGCGACCCTGCATGGTCAGGCTGTGGGCGATGATGTTTCGATGAGCGAGTGGACGTTCAAGATGAGGGGCGGAAACAACGAACCGATCGTCTGGAACGAGGTGCTCGTCCGCAAATGGCGCGGCGACAAGATCATCGCCGAAAGCTATTACCAGCGCTAACGCAGACGACGCTCGCAAGCTGAAGAAGCGGCCGCCAAGGCATTTGCCCTGGCGGCTTTTCGCTGTCGACGGCTGCCAACGGGCGAAGTCACGTGAGGTCGAAGCAGCGGTGGCATGAGTGATAGGGCTGCCTGCTCCGAGCAAAACTGCGATGCCTCTGCTTCCCTTTTTTAAGGAGAGACTTTCAGTTGGATTATCTCCTGGTGTCCGTTTTTCTTTGTCTGTTCGCCGGCAGCGCGATCGACACGGGCACCATCTGCGTCGTCCGTGCGGCGGGAGATCTCGCGATAGGCAAGCCCGCGATTGCCATCAGCGTGCTGGTTGCCGTAGCCTGCGCGTCGCTTGTCTTTTATTTCGATACGGAATTCGATCTCCAGAGGCGCGCCGCGCCATGGTTCTATCCGACGTTTCTGACTCTGGCAGGAGCGGCAGTTTTTGCGTTCGGCGCGCTGGTCAACGGCGCATGCGCCCTCGGTACGATGGGGAGGCTGGCGCGCGGCGATGTCAGCTATTTGGCAACGCTGGTGGGTGGCGGCCTTGTCGGCCTCGTTCTCGCGCCAGTGCGACCATCACACCAAGCGGCCGAACTTCCCCATCTCAACGGGCTGTACTGGCTGCTGATTGTTTTGGCTTTTACCCTTGTGATCGTGGTGTTCACTTACAAGCGTCTGCAGTTGTCACGCCTATCTGCCTACGCAACGCTTGGCGTCACCGGCGCCCTGATTAACAATCTGCAAGGCGACTGGACCTGGCTCAGCCTGATAGAAGAGGTCCGCTCTGGCATGTCCGTTAACTTTGCGGTCATCGCCTGCATCGTCGCGCTTCTAGCCGGCGCAATGATGACCGCGGTGTTCAAAGGCCATTTTCACCTCGTGAAGCCTGACCCACGACTTGTTATTCGAGAGGCAACAGGTGGTGGCTTGATGGCGGCTGGCGCCAATCTCATCCCCGGCGGTAATGACGTTCTGCTCATTTACGGGTTGCCGAGTGGCAGTCCTCATGCGGTTGCGGCCTATGTCGTCATGTTTGCTCTGATCTTGGTTGTCCTGCGTATCAGCCCTTTGTTCAGGCAATGGGCTGACTGGAAAACCGCAGCAAAGTAGCCGCTCTCATGCCATCGATCGATTGGGCCGCGGCGATCGCTTAGGGCTTCCCTACAGTTTGATATTTGAGGGGAACGCTCGATTGCCGCAGATAGTGTTGCGGGCGCTATGACGATCATCGTCGCGGTGACCCCTTATCCCTGCAGCTTCGCCTACCCGGGGCGGCCTTCAGCAACGGCACTTGGGCCGTATTTTACCATCAGACGATCGCAAAAAAATGCAGCGGCGTGATGCGCCGCTGCATTTGGCGAGGCTTCGATGGCTCATGCTGCGACGGGCCGTTCCATCTGTTGCTCGGATGCGTTCAGCAGGAAGGTCACGATCAGCACGGTCCCGCCGTTGACCCAGTAATAGGCTGCATCAAGGCCGGTAAATCCGAGAGCAAACGGGGCGATCACGAAAGTGACGCCGACGAGCCGGTCGACCGCGACGTGAAACCAATAGGGAAGCACGCGGATGACGCCCGTCTCATGGTCGGTGAGCAACGTGAGAATGAACGCGGCGACCCCGGTCGCGACCGAGAGCCATAGGGCAAGCGGATTGGAACTGCCGAGACCGAGCACGAAGGGCAGCACGGTGAGGCTGAGGGCGACAGGGTAATCGATATAGGCGTGGACGGCTCTGGTGACAAAACGGATATTCATGACAGTCTCCATCGATTGGAAGCGTGAGAGTGAGGCGTTACTGTTTTTGGTTGAGGCGCCTGCGGGCGCCGTCGATCGACGCCCGCGGGAGCTTTCGATCAGGCAGCGAGCGCGACGTCGACGACCGGGAAGTCGATCGTTGTCTGAGCAACATTATTGGTGAAGTTGGTGAGGATGTTGAGCGCGACCTGGCCGATGACCTCGATGATGCGGGCATCATCGAGCCCGGCAGAACGGGCGGCTGCGATGTCGGCATCGGCAACCGAGCCCCGTGCTTCGACCACACGGCTGGCAAAGACTGCAACCGCATTATCGACCGGATCGGCAGCCGTGCCGCGACGCGCGGCCTGAATGCCTTCGGGTGACAGACCTGCACCCTTGCCGAGCAGCGTATGCGCGGACAGGCAGTAATGGCAGCCATTCACCTGCGCCGTTGCAAGCGCAACGATCTCACGCTGGCGAGGGGTCAAGGCGCCCTTCGAGAGATGGTCGGAGAGGGCGAGAAAGCCGTTCAGCACGGCGGGCGACTGGGCGAAGGTTGCATAGAGATTGGGGACCATACCGATCTTGGCCTTGACGGCGTCGAGCGTCGCCTGAGTAGCGGAATCGGTGGTTGTGACAGGGTTGATGCGGGGCATGTCGATGTGCCTTTCAGCGTTGCGTGCGTTGGTGCACATCACCTTATTAAAGACCCCGCAGTTGCAATTGGTGCGCAAAACGTTGCAGATCGTATAAATGGATCATTTTCAGGCTTTGTTCGATCGCTTCGCGCCGCGGGCTCAGGCGTTCTTCGCCGGCAGGCTCTGCGATGCGACCGGGTTCGACAACGACGCTGGCCGGGGCTATCTGCACGTCTTGAGACAGGGCCGGCTCCGCGTCTCGCGGGACGGCCATGACGATCTCGATCTCGACCAGCCGACCATTATCCTGATGCCGCGCCGTGCCTCGCACGGGTTCACGCCGGATGCTGCAGGCGCTGACCTCGTCTGCGCGACGATCGACATGGGCGGCAATGCGGGAAACCCGATCGCGTTGGCCTTGCCCGACATCCTCGCCCTCCCGCTGGACAAGATGACGACGCTGGGGCCAACCATCGATCTGCTGCTCGACGAGGGATTTGCAGAGCGCGACGGCCGTCAGGTCGCGCTCGATCGGCTGTTCGAGTATCTGCTGGTGCAGGTGATCCGTCATATCGTGGGGTCCTCGCACGTCTCGACCGGGATGCTGGCCGCGCTTACGAACCCTGCGCTGGCGCGGGCTATCTCGGCGATGCATGCCGAACCCAGTCATGGCTGGACGCTTGATGATCTGGCCGATCTTGCCGGCATGTCCCGGACGAATTTCGCCCGAACCTTTCGCGACGCGGTTGGCGTGACACCAATCGATTATCTGACGCGTTGGCGGATGACCGTTGCGCAAACCCTATTGAGGGACGACCTGCCCATCAAGAAAATCGCTTCAATGGTCGGGTATGACAGCCCGGCAGCCTTGAGCCGGACATTCACGCGCGTCATCGGCGTGTCACCCCGCGCCTGGCTGGCGAACGGCGGTGCTGTAAACCGTGTCTAAGGGCAAGTGCATGGTCTCTCCCGCTTCGAATCATCGCTTGCTGGAACGACAGTGGCTTGCACGAATTTCGCAATTGGGGCGCGTTCCTGACGGTCTCGGGGCCGAACCCGGCCTGGCAGGTTTTGGGTGCACACGGCCCCTAGTTATGAGTGACTGTTTCCCGTCAGCATCCATGAGACAGATTGAGGTCTTCACGAAAGGAGGATTTCTGGTTCATCGTAGCCGCAAGGAGCGAAGATGAGACAGAAGTCCGGGCCGGACAAAGCACCGGCAGAACAATTGCTGAAGGACATCCGGCGTCGGACACGTCGACAGTATTAAGCTGAAGAGAAGATCCGCATCGTGCTGGAAGGTCTGCGGGGCGAGGAGAGCATCTCTGAGCTTTGCCGGCGTGAGGGGATTGCTGCCTCGATGTATTATGGCTGGTCCATCGAGCGCTGGCACCAAACCCTGAAGAACCGCATCCTGCTCAAAAACTATTACCTGCCCGGCGATCTTGAACGGCAGATCAGCGACTTCGTCGAGCATTACAACCACACCCGCTACCACGAGAGCCTCGACAATCTTACCCCGGCCGACGGCTACTTCGGTCGGGCGGGCGCGATCCTCGCCGAGCGCCAGCGCCGAGAACTGGCAAAATGGCCGGTGACGGAAGAACAGCGCGTTTGAATCAGCAATGCCAGAGCTCTCACAACGCCGTCGAGCGATGCAATCGCATCCTTTGGAAAACACGTTAGAGAAGACGCTCTTGATCAGCCCGGCCCTCCGAGCGATCGCCTCTCCAAGCGACATCGAAACCCGGTGTCGTCTTCGGATGGCACCTGCAATTAGGCGCTGGATTGCAAATCATAGGCAAGTCAATATTGCCTCTCATTTTCAGAGCGAGGACAGGTTGACACAATGGACCCCACCGCATGGATATCGGCTATCAGCATCGCATTCAGCGCGGTCATCGGTTTTCTGAATTTTGTGGTCATAAGTCTTCTGACCGTGACCATCTACCGACATTCGGTGCGAAGCGGCGAACTGGAGATCCTTCGTCGCAATAGTGATCAATGGCAAAAACTGAACCTCGCGTTCATCGCCTCGCCGCATCTGCAGCGAGTGCTCGACGCGCCCTTAGCCATTTCCGGAGAAGACCGCGATATCCATCGAAATCTGCTCTTTTATATTTTGAACGCGCTACACGAGATTTATGAGGCGCAGCAATCTGGCCTCATCAACGCCGGTTTGGCCACCAGGCTGATGCGCGGACAGATGGACGTTTTGAAGCCGCACGCTGCCGAGGTCGAGACCCTATTGAAGCTTCGACGCGGATATGACGAGGTTTTTTGCACCTTCGTCCAATCCCAGATCGCAACCTGAAGCCCTTTAGATTGGCTCAGCGCTGAAAGATGGGCTTTGGATGTGGTAAACCCAACTGTGTGCACCGCTCGCAATAAGAGGCGCTGTACAAAGCATTGTATCGGCGCAACGTTTATCAACGTTGCCCATCCAGGAGTGATGTAGTGACCGAGCCAGTTTCCTCGCGCATCCGGGCCAGACTTCAAGCGGCTCGACGTCGTTTTCACGCCAATGACAACATCTCCGAATTTATCGAGAGCGGCGAACTCGACTGTCTCATCGACGAGGTGGCGGCAAAGATGCAAGGGGTGCTTGAAAGCCTCGTCATCGATCTTGAGAACGATCACAACAGCATGGATACGGCTCGACGCGTTGCGAAAATGTATGTCACCGAGGTTTTTCGAGGCCGATATGCGTCGGGCCCGGCGATCACGGAATTTCCCAATGCCGAGCGCCTCAACGAGTTGATGATCGTCGGGCCCATCAGCATCCGCAGCGCGTGCAGCCATCATCTGTGCCCGATCCTCGGACGCCTCTGGATTGGCGTACTCCCCAACGAGCACACCAACCTGATCGGTCTATCGAAATATGCGCGCCTTGCAGACTGGGTGATGAGCCGTCCGCAAATCCAGGAAGAAGCCATCAAGCAGATGGCAGATATTCTGATGAAGAAGGTGGCGCCAGACGGCCTCGCGGTCGTGATGGAGGCGGATCATTTCTGCATGCATTGGCGCGGCGTCAAGGAGAGCGACACTAAGATGATAAACAGCGTGATGCGTGGCTCCTTCCTCGAAAACCCAAGCCTCAGAAGCGAGTTTTTGTCGCTGATCGCCGTGAAGAAATGACATGCCGGCCGCTGCGACGCGGATCGCGTCATGGTAAAAGCTTTGTGGGCCCTCAGGAGGAACGCCATGCCGAGATTCCGCAGCAATCGAGCCATCATTGTTCTTGCAGCCTTCACCGCACTATCATTCATGCCTGATCCAGCTCATGCCGATGCCATTGACGGCGATTGGTGCTCGGATCATGGTCGTCGTATCTCGATTGCCGGGCCGTCAGCCACGACACCGAAAGGCGTCAAGTTGCAGGGAAACTACACACGGCACACCTTCTCGTTCACGATGCCGGACGCAGAAAATGATGCCGGCGCCGCCGTCGAGATGGTGCTGCAGGGCGAAACGCAGGTGAGGGTGCTGATAGGGCCAAATGCGCCGGAGATTTGGAAACGTTGTCCTCCCGGCATCAGTTGAAGGATAGCAACGCGTTTTTAAATGAAAGACCGCTCTGCGCCCCCAATTGCCAAGTTCGATTGCCCAAATGATTTTTCCGAAAGCCGCCTTTCTTTCACTCGACGTAGTAAGATATGACTGGTCGATACCAATAAACGTCTTGCGGATGGCCAACGGCATAGATGGAAATTGAACGCGGATACATCGTTTGATGACCGCCTCTCAAAGGGCCGCCAATTTTAAACACATTTCGGCTTTGGACTGCGATGACACATGCTTCAATGACGGGAATGGGGAGCGACGCTGTCATCCACGGGACCGAAAGCGGACTTGCTGGATTCCGATGAAACTGGGCCGCAAGCCGACATCGAAGTAAGCGAACCGCGTCAGCGTAATCTATTCAAGACTTTTCATCTCGCTGTCCGCTTGATGTCGGACTAGGACAGAACCGCTATATGCCGCAGGCGAAATGGAGACTGGGTGCAAAGCTGATCTTCTCAACCTTTGCTATCCAAATTATGTCAGAACCATCAACGGTAACTGAGACTGCCAGAGCGCTTTGAGAAAGAAATTTACGACGCTTTGATCCCGGCACCAGTTTTGGGAATTTCTGACCGCAAATGCTCGACGAATGCCGTCACTCGTGCTGGCCGGTAGCGGCTTTGCGGATAAGCAACCGACAATGTCAGTGGCGGTGGATGCCAGTCTGGGCACAGATGGGACAATCGTCCCGTATCGATGGCATTCTGGGTAAGCCAAAGCGGCAAGATCGAATATCCGTGACCTGCGAGGGTCAAGCGCTCGATAGCGAAGATATTGTCGGAGGAGATCGCAACGATCGGCTCCAGAGAGTATGCGGTTCCCCTCGGCCCCGAGAGAGCGATTTTCTGCCCCACATAGGGACCGAGAGTCACAGCGGGCAGCGAAGAGAGATCACTCGGCCGACGCGCCGTCCATCCAAGGCGCGTCGAGACGACAATCGCGCGCTCGATATGCCAGAGACCGCGCACGATCAGCGACTGGTCCTCTATCGGACCGACCCTGATCCAAACGTCGACGCCTCGAGCCACGAGATCCCCGGGCAAATCGACGACCAGCCAATCGATATGCACCTTCGGATGCAAGCGCACGAACGAGCCGGCGAGGTCGGCAAGTATGGTCTGGCCGAGGCCTATCGGTGCGGCGATCCGCAAGCCGCCTTCGAGCCCGCCGCTACCGAGCCTTATTCGCTCTGCAACCGTCTCCCAGCCGCCGATCAAGCGCCGCGCATCCTCGAGAAACGTGCGCCCGGTCTCCGTCAGGCTCAGTTCGTGCGTCGTGCGAATGATGAGTTCGGCGCCCAGCTCGCTCTCCAGCTCGCGCAGCTGGCGACTGACGGACGGTTGCGACAGGTTCAGAGAACGCCCCGCTGCCGACAGCGAGCCGGTTTCAGCGATCCGCACGTAAAGGCGCATGAGGTCGATGCGATCGAGCGTCTTCGTCACGGCGATGGTCATCCATCAAATGAATGACCGTAATCTACATTCTATGTCTACAGGCACAAGCCAATAGAGGGCATTTCTGCGGCAAGCCGGTCAATTCGATCGAGGCACAACAGCAGGAGTGTTCAATGAACAGCTTTCAAAACAAGGTCGTTCTCATCACTGGCGCCACGTCCGGCATCGGCAGGGCTGCTGCGCTGGCGTTTGCCCGCGAAGGCGCGAAGGTCGTTGCGTCAGGGAGGCGAGAGACCGAAGGGAAGGCGCTTGTTGCCGAGATCAACAGCCAAGGCGGCGAGGCGATTTTCGTGCGCACCGACGTTACCCGCGAAGCCGAGATCAAGGCCCTCGTCGACACATCCGTCGCCACCTACGGTCGTCTCGATGTAGCATTCAACAATGCCGGCATCGAGGGTCGGATGGGCGCTCCCACGGGCGAGCAGACCTGGGACGACTATCGCGAGCAGTTCGATATCAATGTCGGCGGCGTCCTGTTCGCAATGAAGCATGAGATCGCCGCAATGTTGAAGACGGGCGGCGGGGCGATCGTCAACACTGCCTCCATCTTCAGCCAGATCGGCATGCCTGGCATGGCGCTCTACACCGGCGCCAAGCACGCCGTCCTCGGCCTCACACGGGCGGCAGCGATCGAATACGCCAAGCAGGGTATTCGCATCAACGCGGTGAGCCCGGGTGGCGTCGAAACCGAGATGTTCCAGCGCGCAGCCGGCTTGCCGGAAGATAACTCGGCTGGTCGCCAGTTTTTCACCAACCTCCATCCTATGGGCCGCATTTCGAAACCTAACGAACAAGCCGAGGCCGTTCTGTTCTTGGCCTCCGATAAGGCCTCGTTCGTCAACGGCGCCAACCTCGCCGTCGATAGCGGGTGGAGCATTTCGTAAATCGCCGAGACAGCGGGAGGCCGATCCTCACGTTCTGTCGTGATCGCAATGCGGCTGATCCCCATCATCCGATCCGGCTGCACTTGTAACCGGATCGGCAGGGCACCGCTCATGATAACACTCTCATTGGAGGCAGCCATGATATTGGCTCTTGGACCCAATTCTGTATCGCAACGCCCTACGACAGAGAATCTGACGTCAATGACCAAAGGCGTTGCCTATGGCATCATTGCTGCCGGAACCTGGGCAGCCTTCTCCGTTGCTGCGCGTGTGGGAATCGATTCAGGCCTTAACGCGTGGGACTTGACCGCGATCCGCTTTATCGTGGCAGGGTTTGTTCTGCTCCCCGTCATGATCCGTCGGGGAGTTTATGACCTTGGTGGCATAGGGTGGGGTCGCGGCGCAGTGCTGGCAATTGGCGCGGGTCCGCTCTTCAGTCTGCTCTATACATATGGGCTGTCTGTCACACCCTTCGCCCATGGGCCGGTAATCAGCCCCTCGGTCGTCACAATCGGTACGATTGGCTTGGCTGCCGTTCTTCTTGGTGAGCGGCCTTCGATGGTCCGCATCCTGGGCGTGTTGATCGTCATCACCGGTCTGGTTCTGGTCGCTGGCAGTCGCAGTGACGGCGCCGGAATCGGCCAGCTTTCCGTGCTCGACCTCGTCTTCGTCGTTTCAGGGCTGCTCTGGGCAAGCTACACGATCAACCTGCGACGCTGGAAGCTCGATCCGCTTGGTGCGACGGCCGCCGTCGCAGTGATCTCGATGCTGGTCATGCTGCCGGCCTATGCAGCAACTGCGAATGTTGCGAAGCTGGTGGCCGCCCCCGGCGCCGTAGCGATTCAAGCGTTTATGCAAGGTATCCTGGCTGCGGTCATAGCCGTCATCGCCTTCAACAACGCAGTCAAGCATCTGGGTCCAAGCAAGGCAGGCTTGTTCCCCTCACTGGTGCCTATGCTCGCCGTGCTTCTCGGCATCCCGGTGCTCGGCGAATGGCCCAACGGTGCCCAAACTTTCGGGATCATCTTGGCGACGATAGGACTGGTTCTGGCAATCGGCCTTTTCGATCGCGGAAGAAATTGAGCGGAACGTATGTTTTCGACGGCAGTTTTGGCGCTGCCGTCGATAACGGGCCAACCTCAGGCAACCCCTGGGGCGAGGAACTGATGCACGGCCTGAATAACCACAGAGCCTTCGCCAACACCTGATGCGACGCGCTTGACCGACCCCGAGCGCACATCGCCAATCGCGAAGATACCGGGCCTCGCCGTGGCATAGGGAGAATTCAGCGCCATTCCATCGTCGTCAGCCCCGGTCTTGATGAAACGCTTGGCGTCAAGCTTTAGACAACCGCCCAGCCACTCGGTGTTGGGCTCGGCCCCAATCATAAGGAAGATATTGCCGATCGTCCGTGTTTCGCTGGCGCCCGTAGCGTTATTTTTCCAGGTCACTTTTCGCAGCCTCTCGTCTCCTTGAAGCGCCGTGATTTCGGTCCGCGCATGCAAGGTAATCTTTGGATTCTGTTCAATGCGCTGAACGAGATAATCGGACATCGTCGCGGCAAGCCCTTCGGCGCGCACCAGAATATGGACATGCGCCGTCGTGCGCGCGAGAAACACCGCAGCTTGTCCTGCGGAGTTGCCGCCGCCGACCACAATGACTTCCTCACCGCCGCAGAGTTTTTGCTCCATTGCGGTCGCGGCGTAGTGGATGCCTTGTCCCTCGAATTTCTCCTGCCCGGGCACATCGAGCTTACGGTACCGCGCACCGGTCGCGATTACGACCGCGCATGCCTTGATGACCTGCCCATCGTCGAGCGCGAGCCGATAGGGTCGTTCGTCGCAGTTGAGGCTTGCGACATTGCGCGAGATGGCAAGATGCGCGCCGAACTTCTGCGCCTGGATCTGCGCGCGGCCCGCAAGCGCCTGCCCTGAAATGCCCGTCGGAAAGCCCAGATAGTTTTCAATCTTGGAGCTTGTCCCCGCCTGGCCGCCCGGCGCGACCCCTTCGATGACGAGGGTCTCCAGGCCTTCCGATGCCGCATAGACTGCGGCGGCGAGGCCCGCCGGACCCGCCCCAACGATCGCGACATCGTAGACTGCCTCGGCGTCAATGGTTTCCGTCAGCCCGAGGCGATCGGCGAGGATCGTCGTCTGCGGATTTCTAAGCACCTCTTCGCCAGGCAGGATCACGACGGGAAGCTGGTCCGGCGTGACGTTGAACCCGGCAAGGAAGCCTCCGGCATCGGGATCGATCTCTGTGTCGAGCAGCCGATGCGGATAGCCGTTGCGCGTCAGGAACCGCTGCAGCCTTAAAGTGTCTCCACCGTGACCGGGCCCGATGAGGATGACACCACCCTGACCGTGAACGATGAACCCGGTTCGGCGCAGGATGAAGGCGCGCATAAGCACCTCTCCGATGTCGGGCTCGCCGGTAACCAGGCGCCGGAAGTCGGAACGCGGCACGCGAACGACCTTGCTGTCCACGCCCGTGCGTCCTGACACCAGGATCATCCGGTCGTTGAAGAGATCGAGCTCGCCCGTAAACTGATGGTCCCCGTGCACCGTAAAGACCTGCGGCGCGCCGTCCTTGTCGAGGTCGAAAATCTCGATGTTGCCCTGAAGCACGAAGAAGAAATCGACCGATCGTTGGCCGCGTTCGAATACGAGTGTGCCAGCCGGCAGATCTTCGACGGTGCCATAGCTCCTAATCCGCTCGGCCATGTCTTGGCCGAGACGCGGAAAAATCTGCGCCTCGCGTGAATATGGGTCTGCCGGATCGACGTCCAACGCCTGTTTCTGGTTGCTTGCCATAGCCGTGGAAATAGTCATCTCAATTCGAAACGGCAATCAGGGAACGCCGCGAAGCTGTCGGTCGTGATTGAAAAATGATGCTGGATCCGCCTATCACCGGCCTTCATTTAAAGGATAACGAGAGGATTTACCCAAGTTTGCGACGCGCCCGAGATCGGGAGCGGCGCGACGACCAGGCAAAATTCCGTTGCACCGGCATCGACGAGAACCTGCGTGTTCCAGTTTTCGAGCACATGTGCGCCGTGTTTCGCGAGCAGGATCTGGTGGACTGGGAAGAAGACATCGGGTCGCTCATGCGGATCGGCCTCCAGCCGCGAATTATCCGCCCCGATCCCCGCGACACCGGCGGCGCACAGAAAATTGGCGACCTCGATGCCCGGTCCCGGCTGCGACTTCCAGAAGGCATCATCGCCTGCACGCCAAAGATCGAGCCAGCCCGTGTGGAAGAGCACAATGTCGCCGGCGCGTACCTCGACGCCGATTTGGGCGAGCGCTGCCTGCGTCTCGGCAATGGTGATGACTTCCCCGCCGCGAAAGCGGCGTCCCTTCAGCTTGACCATGTCGAGAAGCACGCCGCGGGTCACCATGAGCGGGATATGCTCTGCGCCAAGCTTCGATAGCCCCTCCATAGCGGCGATGTCCTGCCACCGATGGCCGTTATAAAAAACGCCATCGACGCCCATATGGCCGAGTCCGTCGATCTGCGTCCCTGTGTTCAGCGAAGCATGAATGAAGTCGTCATTGTTGTTGAAGCGACTGCCGATGTTCTGCACCAGATAGTGTTCGAACTTCCGCGGCGGCGTGCCGGGCGATTTGCCGTTGAGATCGAGACCAAGGCGAAGCACCCGCCCCGTCTTCACCAGTTGGAGAGCGGCCAGGGTAACCGTCGGCGTGATCAGGTTGGGCGCACCGACCTCGTCGTCCGGTCCGAAGCGGAATGTCTGCCAACCCTCGCCGACGACGCTCGCCCATTGAGGCTCCGGAGGGATTGCCTTCGCTTGAGAAGAGGCCGCCTGAGTATTTGCCACAAGCCCGGCGCCGACGGTGGCCGCGCCCAGCAACAGGCGGCGGCGATCAAGACAGATGTCGCACATTCGATCAGCCTCTTGGTGCATAGAGTTCGATGAAATACCCGTTCGGTTCCTTGAACAGCGCGATCCTGACGCCGTAATCGGGTCGGTCGGTTTCGTAGGCGACCTCAACCCCCTTGCTGCGCAGATAGGCAACCGCGCGGTCCATATCGTCGACCTCGAAGCCGATGTGCTTCCAGCCTTCGATCCCATAATCCGCGGTGATGTCCTTTGGCGGCGGCGCGGCTTGTTGCGGCGCTCCTCCGCCGACCAGCTCGATGTGGAAATTATCGGCGATCACCATGAAGGCGATTTCTGCTCCGGGATCGATCGTCGGCACCTTGGAGCGGCGCACGAGCTGCGCGCCGAAGACGTCGCTCCACCAGTTGATCTCCGCGTCGAGATCCTTGACGCGCAGACAGACATGGTTGGGCCTGAACATGAGCGCCGTCTTGTTGGGCGGCGGCTCGCGCGGCGGTGAAACCGGTGCTGTTTGCGGCCAGGCCGGCGACATCGAAAGCGCCGCATAGACACAGGCTGCGAGCATCGTCGAGCGCATCATTTGGCTGTCCCCGCTGCTTTTTCGAAGATCCACCAATTGCCCTCGTTCCAGTCGATATGCTGGACCATCTTGCGGAACTTCCAACTCTCGACTGACCGCACCAGCCAGTTCTCATACCAGCCGACCATGCGTTGAACCGGCTCACCCATCTTGTTCGGCAGATAGTGCTGCGCATGAAGAAGCGAGACGACGTAGGCCTCGTCTCCGGTGATCTCCATCTTCAACGGATAGGCAATATGCTGCGTTGCGGGGAGCGCCTCGAAGAATGGCCGAACGCCTGCCACCCAGTCATCCGCCTTCATGGTCGTCAGACCGGCGCCAATCGAGGCTGAGAAATCCATCTCGATCTCGTCGAGAAACAAGGCGCGCTGCAGCGCCCAATCGCGTCGGTCGAAGCTGAGGCCGTAGCTGACGATCGCCTGGCCAATGGCCTCGCGGTCCAGCAGGGATTGAAGACGCTCGCTGATACTGTCGATGGTTATGCTCATGTCCGGGTCCTTTCTTGATTAGCGTCAGAGGTTGACGAGCGGAGCAGCCAAATCGCTATTACGGCGCCGACTGCGGTGATTGCGGCGAGTATCGCGAAGAGGTTCTGGAAGGCGTTCGCGTCGGCCGTCGATGCGTTGCCTGAAAGGGCAGCCAGCAGCGAACCCGCCACGGCAATCGCCATGGCGTCGCCGGCGACGCGCATCGTCTGGAAGCCGCCGGCGGCCATCCCCGCGCGGTCGGATGGAATGGTCGACATGGCGATGTTGTCGAGCAGCCCGTTGATGGCGCCGGCACCGATACCGACCAGGCCCAGGCCGGCCAACAAGGAAAGCGGAAGCACCACATCGCCGACAGCGATCAGCAGCACGCCGCAGCCCACCACGCGCACAAGGCCGAAGCGCGCCACGAGCCAAGGCGCCAAGGACGGCACGGCCAGCAAAGGCAGCGTCATCGGCAGCAGCGCCAGCCCTGCGGCGAAGGCGGAGGCGTGTCGAACATGGTCGAGGTAGACCGGAACGTAAATGAGCAGCGACACAAAGCCGAATGCTGCGGCCCACCAGGCGACCGACGCGCCGAGAAAGGCATGGTCGCTAAACATCGTTAGGTCGATCATCGGAGCGCTGCTGAACCGCTCGATATAAGTCCAGACGACGAGGCCGAAAATGCTTGCTGCGACGAGGCCAAGCGTCATGCCGTCCGTCCAGCCACGTTCCGGCCCGAGCGCCAGCGCCAGCATGAAACCCAGCAACGTCAGAGCGAAGACGACGCTCCCTACGACATCGAATGGCTTCGCCGTTTCGGCACGCGAATCCGGGATCGCGAGGGCAGCAATCAGTCCCGCCAACGCGAAGGGTACGACGATCGCGAAAGCCGCACGCCAGCCGAGACTGGCGACGAGCCAGCCGCCAACCAAAGGGCCGATAGCAAGGCCAATTCCAAATCCCGTGCCCAGCAGCCCGAAGGCGCGGGCGCGGGACGGACCCGGCTCCGGAAAGACCGCCGCAAGCAGCGCCGGGGCGCTGGCGAGCTGCACGGCCGCTCCTGTTCCCGCCAGCAAACGGCATAGAACCAATGCCGTCAGGTTCGGAGCGAAAGCGCTTGCAAGGCTGCCAGCGAGGAATGTCAACGTACCCGCGATGAAAACGCGCCGGCGGCCGTAGCGGTCGCCCAACGCACCCGCGATAAGCAGGAAGGCGGAAAACGTCAGGTTATAGCCGTTTGCGACCCATTCGACCTCGCTCAGCGAGTTGCCTAGCCCGGCTGCAATGGCTCCGAGTTGCACGCCCGTGACCGCCTGGCCGAATGGCAGCGTGATTGCAGTTGCAACGACCGCAGCGAGCGTTGCCCTTTCGACGTTTGCAGCCGAGGACCAGATAAGGTTGATAGGCTTCATCATGGCTTCGTTCCGGTGGTGAGTGTGACCCGCGCCGCTTGCGTCAGCGCAGATCTCAGCATCAGCGAGCGAGAAAGCCGCCGTTGACGAACAGGGTCTGCGCGGTGACCCAGCCAGCCTCCGGGGAGGCGAGGAAGGTGATCATCGGCACGATGTCCTCGATGCGGCCGAGCCGGCTCTGCACGCTCATGTGCTTCAGGAACTCGGTCGACTCAGGCGTTTCCGCCGGATGGAAGAAGCTCGTGTCGACCGGCCCGGGCGCCACCGTGTTCACCGTTACGCCGCGACCGCCGATCTCCTTGGCGAGCGCGCGCGTAAAATCCTCGAGCGGCGCCTTGGAGCCGGCATAGACGCTGTAATAGCCGGTAGTCGCTCCAAGCAGCGTCGTTCCCAAGTTGATGATGCGGCCATTATCCGAGATCCGGTTGGCGGCTTCCTGCATGATGAAGAAGGCGGCCTTGGCATTGATGCCGAAGGAACGGTCGAAATCTTCCTCGGTGATGGCGGCGAACGGCTTCTTGATGACGATGCCAGCGGTATTAATGACGATGTCGATCCGCCCAAAGGCCTGCATGGCAGCCTCGAAGAGATGCTCGATGTTCGCTCGGTCTGTCATGTCGCCGGCAACGATCAGCGCTCGACGA
>JAIELD010000084.1 GCA_019753285.1 Beijerinckiaceae bacterium
TTGATGGAGACCGACAGCTTGCGCTGCTGCGTCGAGGCCGCCGTCTGGCTGGAGGCCACCACCGCGTTGACGCCCTTGGCCCGCAAGCCGGCGAGGGCGGGCGCGCTCACGCAAACGTGTAGTGTTTCCTGTTGTGCAAGGCGGCGCTCGGCGGGCAACATCCGCCTCGTCAAGACGTTCGGCTCACGAGGGGGTTTCATGGTCAAACGCATCGCAGCAGCAGGCCTCCTGGCCGCGCTCCTTTCAGGCCCGTTCCTGCTCGCAAACGCCGCGACCCCGCCCGCCGGCTCGACACGCGTCAAGATCACCGGAGAGCTGGTCGACACTTTCTGTTCCGTCTCCGAGATCATGTTCGCCTACGGAACGGCACATTATCAATGCGCGGTCTGGTGCGCGGTCGGCGGGGTACCCGTCAGCATCAAGGCTGAGGACGGCGAATTCTACATGGTGCTCAGGATCGAGGATGACGAGGAGAATGTCGTCAATCCAAAGCTACTGAAGATCCAGGCGCACAAGGCGACGGTCGATGGCGACCTCATCAAGCGTAACGGGGTCAATTATCTGCTCGTCTCGAAAGTCGCGGACGACAAGGGTATCGTCAATCTGACCCATGACGAAAACGGCGTCGTGCCGCTGGGGAACTGACCTGAGATGAAACAGATGCCAGCCCGCTTCACCATCCTCACCGCCTTGGCGCTTTTCAACCTCGCGCCGGCTCGCGCGGCCGAAAGCGTCGGCGCGCAGTATGAAAATCCGATGGAGCTGCAGGGCACCGTCGTCGACGTGCTCTGCGAGCTCGGCGGGAGCTGCCCGAAGAATTGCGGCGACGGCAAGCGGCTGCTCGGCATCAAGCTCAAATCCGGCGATCTCGTGCCCGTCGCCAAGGGCGCGCCGATCTTCGCAAACGCCACGCTCTCCGTACTGCCCTTCTGCGGTAAGCCGATCGAGGTCGACGGGCTGATGATCGAAAACCCGAAGATGCGCATCTACTACGTGCAGCGCTATCGGCCGGACAGCAGCGCGGCCTGGAAGGATGACGAGGGCTTCGAGGTTGCCTGGGCGCAGAAAAACGGCAAGTCGAACGAGTGGTATCGTGATGATCCGATCGTCAAGGACGCGATCGGCGACAAGGGCGTGCTCGGTATCAAGGGCCTGGCGCCCAAACCGCAATGATCGCGTTGGCGGCTGGCGTCCGCCGTCTCGCCTGGGTCGTTCTGGCGAGCGCGGCGACCCTCATGGGCCATGAGGCCGCCGCGCACGACACGTCGCACGTGAAGCCCGCCGCGATACCATCCCTCGATCCGCTGGCAAACCGCTTCGGCGGCCCGTTCAGCCTGATCGACCATACCGGAACGCGCGTCAGCGACGCGGACTTCCGCGGTCGTTACATGCTCGTCTATTTCGGCTTCACCCATTGCGGCGATACCTGCCCGATCGATCTCGCCCTGATGGGCCAGGCGCTCGACACGGTTGGTCCAGCAGTCGCCGACCGGATCCAGCCGATCTTCATCAGCGTCGACCCGGAGGTCGATACGCCGAAGGTGCTGGCGGACTATGTGGTGAATTTTCATCCGCGCCTTGTCGGCCTCACCGGCTCACTCGCCGAGATCAGCGCCGCTGCGAAGGCCTATCGTGTCCAGCGCCACAAGATCCTGCATCAGGCGACCAACGGCCACCCCTATTTCATCGATCACGGCTCCCTCATGTTCCTTATGGGGCCGGACGGCGCGTTCGTCTCGCTCTTTCCGCACAACAGCTCCGCCGAGAAGATCGCGGAGAGCCTCAAGACGTATGTGCGCTAGAGCTCTTTTGAATTGAATAGGACTTATTCGGCAGCGAGCAGCCCGGCGGCCAGTCCTGAGGCGACGGCGCTTGCCGCGCGCACGCGCATCGCCTCGCCGATGATGATGAGGCACGGCCCGTCGAAACGGATCGATGCCGCCTGCGCCACGATCTCGCCGAGCGTGCCGCGAACGATGCGCTCGTCGGCGCAGGTCGCATTCTCCACGATCACCACCGGCGTTTGGCTTGCAAGGCCGTGCTCGCGCAGCGCCTGCACCAGCGGCGGCAGCGTCTTCACGCCCATATAGACGCAGGTTGTGGCCGAGGAATCGGCCAGGGCGCGGAAATCGAGATCGTCCGGCAGCGCGCCGTCTCTTGCATGCGCGGTCACGAATTGCAGCCGCCGTGAGACGCCGCGCTTCGTCAAGGAGAGCTGGAGGCTGGCCGCCGCGCCGAAAGCCGCCGTGATGCCGCTCACCACCTCAACCGGGACGCCGGCCGCTTCCGCCGCCTGAAGCTCCTCGTCGGCGCGGCCGAACACCATGGGATCGCCGCCCTTCAGCCGCACGACGCGCTTGCCTTGCAAAGCATGGGCGATGGCGAGGTCACAGATTTCGGATTGACGCGCCGAAGGACGGCCGCCGCGCTTGCCGACATGGATGCGCTCGGCTTCGGCCGACACGAAGGCAAGCACCCCGTCGCTCACGAGATCGTCGTAGAGAACGACGTCGGCGCTCGCCAGCGCCTTCACCGCCTTCAGTGTGAGGAGGTCGGGATCGCCAGGACCGGCGCCGACAAGCACCAGCGCGCCACGCGGTGCGCAGCCGCCGGAAACGTCCGTTGAGCCAGTATGCGCCAAGCCTTCATCCACCAAAATGGGTCGGCCGCGACGGCCGCGCCCATGTCTTTCTGAAATTCCAAGGACGAAGCTTAGCGGCGCACGAGCTTCCATGCCAGCGGCAAGGTCGCGGCGGCGAGCAGGAGCTTCAACAGATCACCCGGCAGGAAGGGATAAACGCCGACGACGAGAGCCCTTTCCGCCCCGATGACATGGCCGAGCCAGACAAAGCCCGTGACGAGAATGATGGCCGCGCCCCCGGCCATCATCAGGATCGCAGACACCGGCGACCGGTCCCAGCCGCGGCGGGCAAGAAAGCCGACGAAGGTTGCGGCCGGCAGATAGGCGAGCAGATAGCCGATCGTCGGGCTCGCGAGATAGGCAAGCCCTGCCGTCGACCCGGCGAAGACCGGCGCGTTCAGGAACAACCCTTCGGCAAGGTAGAGCGCGATCGTCGCCGCACCGAGCGCAGGACCATAGGCCGCGCCAAGCACGAGCACGACGAAGGTCTGCATCGTGAGCGGCACTGGATAGAACGGCACCTGCACCTTGGCGGAGATGGCGAGCAGCACGGTGCCAACCAGCGCGAGTATGACGCCGCGGATCAAGCTGACATTGGCTTCCACCGGCCAGAAGCTGGCGCTCAACGTGGCGGGCTCGATGCGGGCTTGTCCCTGCTTTGTCTCGCGCATGCGCGTCTCCTTCTAAAAAAAGCCATCAGGCTGATCGACGTGATAACCAACCTATATGCGGCATTGGTCCCGCGCTCAAGTATTGCCAAAGGGGCACTTGCCGGTTGCGCATCCATCTTTTGCCGGAGATAACAAGCGCGGCAGGATCAGAGCCGCGCGGGGAGCGATATTGAATACGACCATCGACGAAACCCTTCGCGCCGAGAGGTTTGTTCAGCTCACGCCGCTTGTCGGCAGGCTGATCGCGCCGAACGGCGGCCCGTTCACCTATACGGGCACCTGCACCTACCTCATCGGCGCGCAAAGCCTCATCGTGCTCGACCCCGGCCCGGAGAGCGAGGTGCATTATGACGGCCTCGTCGCCGCCATCGCCGGCCGCCCTGTTTCGCACATCGTCGTCACCCATACGCACCGTGACCACTCGCCGCTGGCGCGTCGCCTGAAGGCCGCGACAGGCGCGCCGATCTGGGGCTGCGCGCCGCATTTTCCCGCACGGCCGTTGTTCGAGGGCGAGGTCAATCTGCTTGACGCCAGCGCGGACCAACTCCACGCGCCGGACCGCGTGCTGGAGGAGGGCGATCTGGTCGACGGCGACGGCGCAACGCTGACAGCGATCGCGACACCGGGCCATACGATGAACCACCTCGCCTTCGCCTTCGCACAGGAGAACACGCTGTTTTCCGGCGATCACGTCATGGCCTGGTCGACGAGCATAGTCGCGCCGCCGGACGGGGACATGGCCGCCTACATGGCCTCGCTCGACAAGCTCAAAAGCCGCGAGGAGAGCGTGTTCTGGCCTGGCCATGGCGGTCCTGTCGAGCAGCCGCAGCGCTTCGTGCGCGGATTGCTCACCCATCGCCGGCAGCGCGAGACCGCGATCCTCGCGCGGCTTGCCGAAGGCGACCGGCTGATTTCGCAGATCGTGCCCAAAATCTACGACGGGCTTGCCCCGCGCCTGCATGCCGCAGCGGCGCTTTCGGTGTTCGCGCATCTGGAAGACCTTGCCGCCCGCGGGCTGGTCATCTCAGACAGCCATCCGACCCTGACCTCGGAATACCGTCCCGGCTGAGACGCCTATCGATCCTTTGCAAGCGCGACGAGATCGCCGACGAGGCTTTCAATCCGCCGCGCATTCGCGCCGAAATCATGCCGGCCGATCCTCGAGGTTGAACGCATGTCGATCCGCGTCTCGTCGCCGACGGCGCGCAGGCGGATAACGATGTCTTCGGGAATGCGCAGCAGCGGGGAGCGATCGATCGCCTCGACATAAGCTTCGTCTCGCGCCCGCTGCGGCCCGACGGCTTCGACGATCGTCCAGCGGCGCTGCTGCAGGGCCTGCTGCACGAGGCGGAAGCTCTCATCGACGCCGAGTTCGAGCAGCACCGGCTGCACGCCCGGATAGGCCGCGCGCTGCGCGGCGGCAAAAGACGCGTCATAGGCGGGCGGCGTGTAGTTCCCTCGCCGCGCGACGGCCTGCCGGCTCGGCGAGAAGCCAGGCGGTGCGGAAAAATCGGTCGAGACGTCGGCGAGGACCGGCAGCGTGAGCGACAGCGCGGCAAGATAAGCAGGATAGGCGAGCAGCAGGAGGGCGAGTACGAGCCCGGCATAGGCGGAGCCCAGCCCTTTAGCGCCGACCCGCCAGATGACGACGAAGGCGGCGACGGCGAGAACGGCGGCAAGGCTCGACAGGAAGAGCGCCGAGCCGATGACCGCCATCGATGGCAAGAGCGGAACCGCGCCGGTGCGGCCGACATAAAGACCAAAGGCCGCCATCAGCAGCGCGAGGAAGGCGAGCCGCTGGCTCCAGAGCGCAAGGCCCGAAACGGGCGGCGAAAATCGTCTTTGCATCGCCCGCATCAAAATCGGCTGGCCTGCCAGTTGCAAGCGTTAATTCTCGCCTTCGGCCAGACTTGAAGGCGCTGCGCTTCTCCGTTAAGTGCGGAAGGCTTACGACGTTTGGAATGCGATGTCCGAAAATGTGAAACCTGCCCGGGTCTGGTTCCGGACCCTCCGGCTCATGGCCCGCGCCCAGTTTGAAATCGGCATGCGGCTCAAATATATCGGGCTTTCGATCCCGCAATTCGACGTGCTTTCGACGCTGACCGAGCAGGAAGGCCTGTCACAGCGCGCGCTTGCGGAGCGCCTCTACGTCACGAAGGGCAACGTCTCCGGCCTCGTCGACCGGCTGGAGCAGGCTGAACTCGTCGAGCGCCGCGACACGCCGGGCGACCGGCGCTCCCACGGCGTCTTCCTCACCGAAAAAGGTCGCGCCGCCGCGCTCAAGGGCATCGCCATCCAGAACGCCTTCATCGAGGAGACGCTCGGCACGATCGGCGATTGCGATCTTTCCGAAATGGACCGGCTGACCATCCTCTGGCGGGACGTCGTCCGCAACCTGCCGAACAAGTCGCTTGAAAAGGCCGCGGGCTAAGACCACCATCGGTTACATCGACGGCAGGCGCAGCGTCGCCAAGCGCGCGGCGGAAAGAACAGGTCAGCCCTGATGAATCACGCAGCAACCGCATTCGCCGCATTCGAAACGGCGACCATCGCCCGCGAAGTGCTCGACGCCCAGCGCGAGCGCCGGCAGATCGCGCCATTCAGCGACGCCGCATCAGATTTCGATCTTGCCGCAGCCTACCGCGTCAATGGCGCGGTGCGCGCGATGCGGGAGCAGCGCGGCGAACAGGTGGCCGGTCGGAAGATCGGCTTCACCAATACATCGATCTGGGACGAATACGACGTCCATGCGCCGATCTGGAGCTATGTCTATCGATCGACGCTCCATTTCGACCCCCGCCCTGACCGTCCGTTCGATCTTGCCGCGCTGGTCGAGCCGCGCATCGAACCCGAGGTCGCGCTGCACCTCAAAAGAGCGCCGACGGCAGACATGGACGCATTTGAACTCCTGCGCTGCATCGATCGAATATTCCATGGCTTCGAGATCGTGCAATCGCTCTATCCGGGCTGGCGCTTCAAGGCGCCGGACACGGTCGCGGCGTTCGGCCTGCATGGCGCATTGTTCCTGGGCCCTCCGCTCATGATCGAGGACGGAAACGCCGCCGAGATCGCCGAGCGGCTCTCTTCGTTCCGCATAACGCTGCTGCGGGACGGCGTGCCGGCCGATAACGGCCATGCCGGGCTTGTGCTCGGCGGCGGGCCGCTCGTCGCCTTGAAGCACCTCATCGACGTGCTGGCGGCGGATCCGGAGAGCCCTGCCCTTTCGGCTGGCGAAATCATCACGACGGGGACGCTCACAAGGGCTTTGCCGGTCCATCCCGGCGAGCGCTGGAGCGTGGCGTTCGACGGCCTGCCGCTTGCGAGCGTCGAGCTTGCGCTCGGCTAAGCCATGACGATCGCGCTCGCAACGCTCACCGAACTTCAAGCGCTGCTGCGCTCGGGCGGCATCACGGCGGTCGAACTCATGAAAGCCGTTCTCTCGCGCATCGATGCGGTGAATCCGGACATCAATGCGGTGGTCGCCCTCGACCGGGACATGGCACTGGCTGCGGCACACGAAGCCGACCGACGGTTCGACGAGGGGCGCCAAAGACCGCTCGAGGGCATCCCCGTCACCATCAAGGATGCGTTCGACGTGGCCGGATTGGTGTCGACCGCAGGCTCTCCCAGCTATGGTGACCGTGTGCCGACGACCGATGCGAGCGCCGTCGCAAGACTGCGCAATGCCGGCGCGATCGTTATCGGCAAGAGCAACGTGCCGCTGTTTTCCGGCGACTTCCAGGCCTACAACGCCGTTTATGGCGTGACGAACAACCCGTTCGACCGCAGCCGTTCGCCGGGCGGCTCTTCAGGCGGCGCCGCGGCGGCCGTCGCAACTGGCATGAGCGTGTTCGAACTCGGCTCCGATCTCGGCGGCTCGATCCGCTGGCCGGCGCACGCCACCGGCGTCTTCGGCCTTAAACCGACCTGGGGCCTCACCTCGACTTTTGGCCACGTTCCGCCCGCGCCGGAGCGGCGTCTGCCGCGCGATGTCGACCTCTCCGTCGCCGGGCCGATCGCGCGCTCGGCTGCCGATCTCGAGGTGCTGCTGTCCACTCTCGCTGGCCCGCGCGACCCGCTCGCCCCCGCTACGGAACTCGCTCCGCCGCGCGCCAGCGAGCCCTCTAAGCTCAGAGTGGCCGTCTGGCTCGACGAGCCCTTCGCACCGGTCGACGACGCAGTGCGCGACGCGGTGCTGACGGCGGCGACGCGCCTCGGCGATGCTGGCGCGCGGATCGACTACACGGCGCGTCCGGATTTCACCTTTGAAGAATCGTTCGAGGTCTACGCCCTTTTGAATCATGCGATCGTCGCGGCTGGACTGCCGGATGCCGTGCGGGACAAGCTTGCTGCCTCGGCTTCGCAATTTGCCGCGGGCGATCTGTCGCATCGGGCCTTGCAGGCGCGCGGCGCGCGGCTTTCAGCCGAGACCTACCAGGACATTTTGAAGCGCAGGCAGGCGCTGAAGCGGCGCTGGGCGCAGTTCTTCGAGCGGTTCGACGTGCTGCTCTGCGCACCCGCGCCGGTCGCGGCCATTCGTCATGATCACAACCCGCGCTTTCACGTGCGGACGATCGAGGTGAACGGCGAGACGCGTCCCTATTTCGACTTTCTGATGTGGTCGTCGCTCGCGACAATTTCCCACCTGCCGGCGGCGGTGGCACCGGTCATGCGGGACCCGCGCGGCCTGCCATGCGGGGTTCAAATCATCGGCCCGGAATATGAAGACCGCACGGTGATCGCCGTCGCATGCATGCTGGAAACGCTCGGATGCTGCTTCATCGCACCGCCGATCGCTTGATTCGATTATCGGGCGTTTCATCGATTTTTTGAAAAAATCACTCTCCAATCGCAATTTTCGTCAGCGCGACGCCGGATTTTCCGATTTTTTACGGCTTTTTTGGCGGGATTGTCATATTTCTGATGATATTCAGCATTTGTTCAATATAATAGCCGTCTACTTAATTTGTCTAAGCCGCATGCCGTCATGCGGCCGATGAAGAGGAACTCAGCAAGAGTTCCCGGAGGAAACGACGTGAAGAAGCCAGCTACAGTTGAGCGCTCTGACGCACGTGTCGAGCCAACCCGATCATACAAGAAAATCGGCATTGCCGCCGTCGCCGCCGCGCACGCCATCAAGCCGCGCGAGGACAAGTCGAAGACGCAGCGCGTCACGCCGCCGGTGCTGCTTCAGGATCACTGAGCCTATCTGCGGTCAGGCCCTGTTCGCATAGAACGCAACCGGCGACTTCAGACGCATGTCCGGTCTTGACCGGCGATCAGCGCAGATGGGCCGGCAGGAACGACGCTTCTGCGGCGTGGCCCTCTCCCGTTCCCGAGCCGACATTCGGCACGCCGACCGCGTTTTCTGAAAGCGGAGCGTCGATAACAGGCAAATCCGGCATCGGGCCAGGGTCGCGCCCGCCCGCAAACCGGATCAAAGCGCCGATGCGGTCATCGATGCTCGGATGCGTCGCGAAGAGGCCGCTCATGCGCGCCGTCGCCAAAGGCGTCTCGATGAAGAAGCCGCTCATCTGAGAGGGCATTGACGGCATTGCCGCATGCATCTCGATTTTGCGCAGCGCCGAGATCATCGCATCAGGATTTTTCGTGAGTTCGACCGCGCCTGCGTCGGCGAGAAATTCACGCGAACGGGAAATCGCGAATTTGAGCAGCACGGATGCGCCCCAGCTCAAGAGAATGAGGCCGATCGCCAGCAGCACGACGATGAACGCCCCGCCCTTTTTGTCGTTGCCACGCGAGCTGGAGCGGCTGGAGGGAAAACTCAGCATATTGCCATTGCGCATCAGCAACTCGCCGACAAGACCGAAGAAACCGACGAAAATCGTCGATATCACCAGCAGCCGCACGTCGAGATTGCGGATATGGGTGAGTTCATGGCCAAGAACCGCTTCGAGCTCGGCCGGCGTCAGCGCATTCAACAGCCCACGCGTGACGGTGACGGAGTAACTGCCCGGCTTCAATCCGGAAGCATAAGCATTCAGCGCCTCGTCCTCGATGATGCGCAGCGACGGCATCGGCAATCCGCGCGATATGCACAAGTTTTCGAGCGCGTTGTAGAGCGCCGGCGCATCCTCGCGGCTCACGGCCTGCGCGCCGGTGGCAAGATCGATCATCGCCTGGTTGAAGACATAGGCGATGGCGAACCAGACTGCGGCTCCCATCATCAGCAGCGGCCAGAAGCGGACGACGTCGTTGAGCGCCGCCGCGATCAGCACGCCGGCGGCGCGCGGCGCGCCTGCCGCCTCGTAGAGCAGCGCGAAGGAAAAGAAGAGGACGTGCAACAGCACGACGAAGCCCGAGAGTAGCAGGACGCTGCAGATCTCGTTTTTTCGGATATGCGTGTAAAGACCGTAAGCCTGGAACATGGGCGTCGCCCGGTCGCTCGCCTGCCGCTAGAACTTCACCGTCGGAGCCTGCTGCACGGCCGAGCGATCGGCCTCGCCGAGCGTGAAGAATTCCTGCGGCTGGAAGCCCATCGACCCGGAATAGAAGGCGGCTGGGATACTTTCCCGCGCGCCATTGTATTCTGCCGCCGCATTGTTGAAGAAGCGCCGCGCCGCCGCGATCTTGTTCTCGATATCGGAGAGCTCGCCTTGGAGCTGCGTGAAATTCTGGCTCGCCTTCAAGTCGGGATATGCCTCACTGAGCGCGATCAGCCGGCCGAGCGCGCCGCTCAAAGCCGTTTCCGCGGCTGCCTGCGCGGAGACGCCCTGCGCGGAGACGGCCTGATTGCGGGCCTTCACCACGTCTTCCAGCGTGCCTCGCTCATGTGAGGCGTAGCCTTTCACGGTCTCGACGAGATTGGGGACGAGGTCGTGTCTCAGCTTCAACTGGACGTCGATGTCGGAAAAGGCCTGCCTGCAGCGCTGGCGCAGGGTTACGAGGCCATTATAGGAAAAGACGAGCCAGAGGGCGGCCAGCCCCACCACGATCAAGACGATGATGAGACCCGTGGACATTCACCCGAACTCCAGCAAAAACGCCAACCCGCCGCGACAATAGAGGCGGGCGCGGCCAGCGTCCAGCCGGCAATCGGCACCGGCCGAACTCCTGTCGTCACCCTGCTCTCGCCATCATCATGCGGCAACAGAGCCTTGCCTATCCCGCATGGATTTCTTAACCGCGAACGTATATTGCATCGCAATGATCAGCAGGCGAACATTCCTGACCTCGCTTTCGAGCTTCGTCGTCGGCAGCATGGTGCTTGGCGGCTACGCCTTCGGCATCGAGCCGGTCTACCGTCTGCGGGTTCAACGCTATGCCTTGACGCCGCCTGGCTGGACGCCGGGCCTCAAGCTGCGCATCGCGGCGCTGAGCGACATCCACGCAAACGAGCCTTTCATGCCGCTGCCGCGCATTCGCGAAATCGTGGATGCAACCAACGCGCTGCAGCCGGACCTCATCGTCCTGCTCGGCGATTACGTGTTCGGTCACAAACTTCAGCTCCGCAAGATCGCCAACGCCGAATGGGCGGCCGAGTTCGCCCGGCTGCGGGCGCCGCTCGGCGTCCATGCGATTCTCGGCAATCACGAATGGTGGGAGGACCGCAAGGATCCGCGCGCCGGAGCGCTTGCCGCGCGCACGGCTCTGGAAGCCGTTGGCATCCCGGTGATGGAGAACGACGCTGTAAGGCTCGCCAAGGATGGCAGGCCGTTCTGGCTGCTCGGACTCGGCGACCAGCTCTCATTCCAGATGCAGCGGCACGGCTATGGCGGGGTCGACGACCTGCCGGCGACCCTCGCCAGGGTGACGGACGACGCGCCTGTCGTGCTGCTGGCGCATGAGCCCGACATCTTCGTGGACGTGCCGTCGCGCGTCGCGCTCACGCTGTCCGGCCATACGCATGGAGGCCAGATCAGGTTGTTCGGCTGGTCGCCTGTCACGCCATCGATCTACGGAAACCGCTTCGCCTACGGCCATGTCGTCGAAGGCGGCCGCAATCTGATCGTCTCAGGCGGGCTCGGCACCAGCCAGGTTCCGGTGCGGCTCGGCGTTCCGCCGGAGATCGTGCTCGCCGAACTCGGCTGAGCCTACATCCCCTGACGATAGACGATGAAGCCGGACTTTTCAGCAAGCTGATCGTAGAGCGCCTGCGCCACGGCGTTCGTCTCGTGCGTCTGCCAGTAGACGCGCGGCGAGCCCGCCTTCCTCGCCTCGTCATAGACGGAGAGAATGAGCTTGCGGCCGACACCCTTGCCACGCAAGGCCTGCCCGGTGAACAAATCCTGCAGATAGCAGACCGGCGCGATCATCGCGGTATTGCGATGATAAAGGTAATGGACGAGGCCGACGAGTTCACCCTCGCTTTCGGCGACATGGGCGTGCAGCGGCTCATACGCGTCGAAGAAGCGCGACCATGTCGTCCGCGTCACCTCCTCAGGGATGACGCGCTCGTAAAACGCATTATAGCCTTCCCAGAGTGGTCGCCAGCGCTCGAAATCGCCGGGCTCGACCCTGCGGATCACGACATCGCTCATGCGTTGCCAACGAGGCTCGAAAAGCGGGCGAGATCGACATTGCCGCCACTGATCACGACACCGACGCGCTTGTCGCGGCAATCGACGACGCCCTTGAAGGCCGCCGTCGCGGCGAGGCAGCCGGTCGGCTCCACGATCATCTTCATGCGTTCGGCGAAGAAGCGCATGCTCTCGACGAGCGCGGCGTCCGTCACAGTCACCACATCCGAGACGAGCGAGCGGATGATCGCGAAATTGCGCTTGCCGGGGCTCGTGCTGAGCGCGCCATCGGCGATCGAGGTCGGCGTCGGGATGCTGACGATCCTGCCGCTGCGAAACGATTGCTGCACGTCGTTGCCGGCTTCGGGCTCGACGCCGATCACCGTGCAGCCGGGCGAGAGCGCCGCTGCCGAGAGCGCGCAGCCGGAGATGAGGCCGCCGCCGCCGAGGCATACGAACAGCATGTCGAGCGGGCCGGTCTCCTCGATGAGTTCGGCGGCAAGCGTCCCCTGCCCCGCGATGACCGCCGCATGATCGAAGGGCGGCACCACCGTCAGCCCACGCCGGTCGGCGAGATCCCTGACGAGGCCGTCGCGGTCATCCTTGTAGCGATCGAATGTGATGACCTCGGCCCCGTAGCCCGCCGTCGCGTCGATCTTCATCTGCGGCGCGTCGGACGGCATGACGATCGTCACCTTGACGCCCTGCATCTGGCCCGAGAGCGCGAGGCACTGGCCGTGATTGCCCGAGGAATAGGCCAGAACGCCCCTTGCGCGCTCGTTGTCGTTGAGGCTGGCGATGGCGTTGTAAGCCCCGCGGAACTTGAACGAGCCGCCGCGCTGGAAATTCTCGCACTTGAAATAGAGCTTCGCCCCAGCGAGCTTGTCGGCCGTCTTCGACGTCATCACCGGGGTGCGGTAGGCGATGCCGGAGAGGCGTTTGCGGGCAGCCTCGACATCGGCGAAGCCGGGAACATCGAGAGAAGCGTCGAAATCGGGCGACGATGGCGTGGTCAGCATGGGGCAACCTATCGATTGGGCATTCAAAGTGTATAAATCAAACAGGCGTCGGGCAAACGTTTATCCGAAATGGATTCGATCAATCGAACTGAACACGGGTCAAAACAAAAAAAAGCCGGGCATCGGCCCGGCCTTTGATGACGCGCGATTTCAACGCGAAGTGTTCAGCGCACCACGACGGGCGTGCCGACCTTGACGCGGTTGTAGAGGTCGATCGCGTCGATGTTCTGCATGCGGATGCAGCCGAGCGAAACCGCCTCGCCGATCATCTCCGGCTCGTTTGTGCCGTGGATGCGGTACTGCGTGTCCTTGTTACCCTCGTAGAGATAAAGGCCGCGGGATCCGAGCGGGCTGAGCGGGCCGCCCGGCACGGTCGCCGGCAGACCTGGGCTGAGGCGGCGCGCCTCGGGGCCGGGAGTCCAGCCCGGCCATTCGGCCTTGCGGCCGATCGTGGCGGTGCCCTTCCATTGATAGGCGTCTGCGCCCGGCGAAATCGGATAGCGAAGCGCCGTGCCACCTTCCTCGACGAGGTAGAGGAAGCGGGTGTCGGTATCGACCACGACGGTGCCCGGCGGCTCCTTGGTCGGGTTCTTCAGGCGAAAGCGTCCGCGATAGGGATCGTTGCCCGAAGAGGAGGGCTGCGGCGCAAGAGCGAGAAGCTGCGCATCGCGCGGGTTCACCGAGGGATCGGCGAAGGCTTCATACTTGTTACAAGCCGTCAGCGTGACAGCCAGCACAGGCAAAACAAAGAGGAAAGAGCGAAAACGCATTGGGGCTTCACGAAGTTGGAAAATGATGATGATCGTATAGTCCGGTTCGGCGGTTTAAACGAGTGTGAAAAAAACACAGTGGTATTTTTAATACATCTGCCTTGCGGATGTGCGGAAAGGTCGCGCCGTGGCGCGTGAGGCTGGAACGCTGCGCTGCGACCAGCTATCGCGACCAATAAGATTCTGAATAATAAGGGTTTTAACGCATTGACAACGCTTTTTATCGCCGATCCTGTCTTTCTCGAGCATGAAACTTCGGCCGGCCATCCAGAACGCCCGGATCGCCTGCGAGCGCTCGATGTCGCTTTTCGGTCGGGGGTGTTTTCCGGGCTGTTGCGCGAATCAGCGCCGTTGGGCGTCGATGCCGATGTGCTGCGCGTTCACCCACAAGCCTATATCGACAGGCTGGAGGCCTCCGCGCCGCAAACGGGTCTCGCCCATCTCGACGCCGACACGATGATGTCGCCAGGCACGCTGGAAGCGATCTACCGGGCCACCGGCGCGGCGGTTCGTGCCGTCGACGCCGTGATGACGGGCCAATGCCGGAACGCTTTCGTCGCCTCGCGCCCCCCCGGACACCATGCCGAGACGGCGACGGCGATGGGCTTCTGCTTCTTCAACTTCGCGGCGATCGCAGCGCGGTGTGCGCAGGCGCTGCATGGCGCGCGGCGCGTGACGATTGTCGATTGGGACGTGCATCACGGCAACGGCACCGAGGAAATCTTCTGGTCGGATCCAAGCGTGCTCTATTGTTCGACGCATCAGTCACCCCTCTACCCCGGCACCGGAGCGGCGACGGACACCGGCGCGCATGGGACGATCGTCAACGTGCCCTTGCGCGAAGGGGCGGGAAGCGAAGCGTTCCGTCAGGCCTTCGAGCGGACGATCCTGCCTCGGATCGACGCCTTCGCGCCGGACCTCATCATCATATCTGCGGGCTTCGACGCGCATAACCGCGATCCGCTCGGCGGTCTTCTCCTTGGCGAAGAGGATTTTTCGTGGGCCACCTCCGCGCTGATGGCACTTGCCCGCAAGCATTGCGGCGACCGCATCGTCTCGATCCTCGAAGGCGGATACGATCTGAAGGGGCTGAGCCTTTCGGCCTGCGCGCATGTAGCGGCGCTGATGGCGTGACCGTCGGGCGCGATCGCAAAGGTCGATAATTCACATATCTCCAACGGCAAAAGTTCGCTTTACTATATCCACGAACCGCAAAACGCGGTCGCCGTTTTTGGAGGATACGATGTTCGCTGCTAGACCACTCTTGAAACTCGCCCTGATCGCCGCCTTTTGCGGAGGACCAGCCATGACATCGTACTCGCAGGACCGGATGCCGCCGATCCCGGCCGACAAGCTTACCGAGGCGCAGAAGAAGGCCTCGGCCGAATTCGAGGCCGCGCGCAAGGTGCCCGTCTTCGGCCCGTTCGTACCGTTGCTGCGCAGCCCGGAATTCATGCTGGCCGCCAGCAATATGGGGCTCTACCTGCGCTACAAAACCTCGCTCCCCCTGAAGATCAACGAGTTCGTCATCCTCATCACCTCGCGGGAATGGAGCCAGCAGGTCGAGTGGGAAATCCATTACCCGATCGCCATCAAGGCCGGGCTCGCGAAGGAATTCGCGGACGCGATCGCCGAAGGCAGGCGGCCGGAGAACATGCCGGAGGAAGAGCAGATCGCTTACGACTTCTCGACGGAGCTGCACCGCAACAAGTCGGTCAGCGACGCCACCTACGCCAAGGCGCTGGCGAAATTCGGCGAGCAGGGCGTGACCGACATGGCGGGAACCAACGGCTATTACACGCTGCTCGCCATGTCGATGAACACGGCGCGGACGGCTGGCGCGAAGGGCGAGAAGGCGGTGCTGCCGCCCTTGATCAAGTAGCGCTCACTCCGCCGGCTCGCTCGCCACGATCTCGATGCCAAAGCCCGTCAGCCCCACGAAGTTGCGCGGGGTGGACGTGAGATTGCGGATCGACAATACGCCAAGGTCGCGCAGGATCTGCGCGCCTAGGCCGACCTCGCGCCACTGGCGCTGCCGGGCACCCTCCGACGCCGTATCGGCACCGACGGGGTTGGACGGCACGCCGGCGGCGCCGTCACGCAGATAGACGAGGACGCCCTTGCCCTCGCGCTTGAAATGCTGGAGAGCCGCGGCGATCGTCTTGCCGCCGCCGAGCACGTCGCCAAGCACGTCGGCGCGATGCAGCCGGGCCGGGATGGCCTTGCCCGCGCCGAGGTCGCCATAGACGAAGGCGAAATGCTGCACCTCGTCATAGGGCGTGACGAACGCATAGCCGGTGAGCTGGCCGATCGCCGTGTCGACAGGGAAACTCGCGATGCGGTCGACGAGCTTCTCTCGCGCCTGGCGATAGGCGATGAGATCGGCGACCGAGAGCCGCTTCAGCCCGTGCTTCTCGGCGAAGGCGACGATCTGCTCGCCCTTCATCACCGTGCCGTCATCATTGGCGAGCTCGCAGATCACCCCGACCGGCGGCAGGCCGGCGAGCTTGCAGAGATCGACCGCCGCCTCGGTATGGCCCGAACGCATCAGCACGCCGCCATCCTTGGCGATGAGCGGAAAGACATGGCCCGGCCGCACGAAATCGGATGCGCCCATGTTGCCGTTTGCGAGCGCGCGGACGGTGTTGGTGCGCTGCTCAGCCGAGATGCCGGTGGTGAGGCCATGCTTCACGTCGACCGTAACGGTGAACGCAGTCCCGAGAGGCGCATCGTTGCTTGCGACCATCGGGTTCAACTGGAGACGGCGCGCCTCGGCCGAGGTCAGCGGCGCACAGACGATGCCGCAGGTGTTGCGGATGATGAAGGCCATCTTTTCCGTCGTGCAATGGGCGGCCGCGATGATGAGGTCGCCCTCGTTCTCACGGTCGTCATCATCGGTGACGATCACCATCTCGCCCTTGGCGAAGCTGTCGATGATGGCGCGGATATGGGTTTCGTTGCCGGACATGGTTCTCTCCGTGGCTGGGCCGACGAGGCCCAGAAAGTCGTTTGGCGTGACCGCGCCGCCCGTCGCCTGGGCGATCCGTTCCGCGCTCTCGCGTGAAATCCAGGCGCTGTCGTCGTTGCAAAGGGCGGTGATGCTGGCTGGCGAAAGACCGACGCTGGCGGCAAAATCGATGCGCTTCGTCTTCGTTTCCTGCAGCCAGCGGGCAAGTTTCATCGACACAACATATGGCGGCTCAGTTTCATCTACAATGAAATTCTTGGTGATTTCAGTGTTGATGAATTATCCCTGCTGGGCGCGGTGTCGCAGCAGGTGATCAGCGAGCACGCAGGCCATCATTGCCTCGCCGACAGGGACGGCGCGGATGCCGACGCACGGATCATGGCGGCCTTTGGTCATGATTTCTTTCTCATGGCCGAAGCGATCGATCGTGGCGCGCGGCGTCAGGATCGATGAGGTCGGCTTGACGGCAAAGCGCGCAACGATGGCCTGCCCGGTCGAAATGCCGCCGAGGATGCCGCCGGCATGGTTGGAGGAGAAGATCGGCAACCCGTCATTGCCGATGCGGATTTCATCGGCATTCTCGATGCCGGTGAGCGCCGCCGCCTCGAAGCCTGCGCCGATCTCGACGCCCTTGACCGCGTTGATGCTCATCATGGCTGCCGCGATATCGGCGTCGAGCTTGCCGTAGATGGGCGCACCCCATCCCGCAGGCACGCCTTCGGCGACGATCTCGATCACCGCACCGACCGAGGAGCCTTCCTTGCGGACGCCGTCGAGATAGCCCTCGAAGAAGCGCGCGGCCTCGGCGTCAGGGCAGAAGAACGGGTTGCGCTCGACCTCGGCCCAGTCCCAGTGCGAGCGATCGATCCTGTGCGGGCCCATCTGCACAAGCGCGCCACGGATCGACACAAAGGGCACGACCTTGCGCGCGATCGCGCCGGCCGCGACCCGCATCGCCGTCTCCCGCGCCGATGAGCGCCCGCCGCCGCGATAATCGCGGATGCCGTATTTCGCCTCATAGGTGAAATCGGCGTGGCCCGGCCGGAAGGTGTCCTTGATCTCCCCATAATCCTTGGAGCGCTGATCGGTGTTCTCGATGAGGAGACCGATGGAGGTGCCGGTCGTCACCTCGACGCCGTCATCATCGGCGAACAGGCCGGACAGGATCTTGATGCGGTCCGCCTCCTGGCGCTGCGTGGTGAAGCGCGACTGCCCCGGCTTGCGGCGATCGAGGTCGCGCTGGATGTCGGCTTCGCTGAGCGCGATGCGCGAGGGGCAGCCATCGACGACGCAGCCTATGGCCGTCCCATGGCTCTCGCCGAAGGTGGTGACGCGGAAGAGATGGCCGAAGCTGTTGTGCGACATGAGCGCTCGTTATCGTCGCGAGCGGAAAAGGTCAAACGAACGAGGAGCCTGCCCGCTGGCTGCGACAGTGCAGATGCGCTACGCAAGGCCCATGAAAAACCCGTCGCGCCTCGCCCTCTTGGTTCTCTGCGTCATGCTCCCGACAGCCACCTCGAAGGCCGCGGGGCCGGAGGACGCCTATCTTGCCGCGCGCGACAAGGCTGCCGCGCGGATCAAGGCGCTCAGCGGTGATGCGAGCGCCAAGCTCGAAAGCCGGACTCTGGCTGATCTCGAGAAGAAGCTCGCAACGATCATCGGTCCGATACGGCTGAAGGGTCTGCCGCAAACCGGAAAGATCACGCTCGAAACGCTGAGCGATGGCGTCGGCCTCGGGCTGCTGGACGGCCTCGCATTCGAGAGCGGCGACCAGAGCCGGAGGGTCGTCGTCACCACCGCCGCGCTGACGACGGCCTGGCTCAAGGCGCACAGGAACTGGAACACGGATCGGCCTTTGCCGGAGACGTTGGAGGATGCGGCGAAAACCGAGGAATTCCACACGCAGGCGCTCGGGTCGGGAGCCGCCTTCGTGCTTTACGGCGCGGTGCCGGTGACGAGCCGCTCGGGCTTCGTCCAGGCGAACCTGTTCGCGCAGTCGCAGGACGGGAGCCCGCCCAAGCCGGACGGCGTCATCGTGATCATGAAAAAGGACGATCGCGTTTTCGCCTCGCAGTTGAAACTCACTGCGGCGGTTGAGCCCATCGCCCTCTGCGACACCCTCAAACGCAAGCTCGATTCGCAGGCGGATGTCGTGCTGAAGCGCTATGGCGCGGGCGGTTCGAAAGACCAGAAGCTGTTCGATGACTACACGCGCCGGCAGGAGGCAGCGGATGCCGAATTCAAGCGGTGTTTTGCCGGCAACGCCGCAGCACAGCGCTGGTTCACGGCAGTGACGGCGGATGCGCAATCGGCCGTCGACGTATTGACGGATTAGGTCGTTTTTCCGTCTTGGCGGTGCCGTCGACCGATTGCCGGACCAGACGGCGACGCCTCAGGCGGCTTGCGCCTGGCGAGGCTCGACGCCATCCGTGACTAGCGCGCCGACGGGTTGCGCCGGAGCGCCGGCCCATCTGGTATGCGGCGGGATGTGCTCGCCCTTCATGACGAGGGTCAGCGAGCCGAGCTGCGCGTAATCACCCACTTTCGAATCGTAAAGCACCGTCGTGTACCAGCCGATGTTGACGCCGTTGCCAATCTCGACACGGCCGATCTTCATCACGCGGTCTTCATAAAGATGGGTCTGAAGGCAGCTCGACATGTTGAGCGTGCAATGGTCGCCGATCTTGATGCAGTCGAACTCGGTGATGTCCGTGAGGTCGATCCAGCAGCCCTTGCCGACCTTGCAGCCATAAAGGCGCAGCACCCAGGGCAGGAACGGCGTTCCGCGCAGGAACTCGATATAGGCCTTGCCGACGAGCCCACCATAGAGCACGGCCACCATCTCCGTCTTCATGGCCCAGAACGACCACATCGGATACATGGTCGGCTTGTAGCGGCCCATGAACATCCACTTGATGGCGGCGACCGCAACGATCAGGGTCGTCGCGATCACGACGCCGGCTGAAAAGAACAGCAGGGCGGCGAGCCCGTAATTGCCGTCTTCCAGCGGGGTCTGGATGACGTCGGCGGCGATGTAGCCGCAGGTGATCATCATCGCGATGGGAAGCGAGGTGTGGAAGATCTCGAAGATCGTGCGCACATAGATCATGTAGGGCGGCGGGTCGTAGGTCATGCCCTCCGCCGCGCCGACGCGCTGGCGGGTCGGGAACTTGATGCCGGGGCTGCCGAACCAGATCTCGTCCTTGCCGACCTTGAGGTCCGGCGGCAGCTTCGACTTCACGCCGATCAGCGCGCCATCCTCGATCACCGCCCCGCCGCTGATGACGGCGCTGTTGCCGATGAAGACGCGGTCGCCCGTCTTCACGGGCTTCAGCGTCATCCAGCCATTGCGGATTTCCTCGTCACCCATGATCACTTCATCGCCGACGAAGTTGTTCTTGCCGATCTCGACGAGATCGTAGCGCCCGGCAAGGTTGGTCGAGATCTCCGAGCCCTTGCCGATCTTCGCGCCCATCATGCGATACCAGGAGCGCATGAACACGGTTGCGTAGAGCGAGGACAGCGTCTCCAGCATCACCTCCATGGCGAGAGCCATGACCCATTTGCGAAGATAGAAATTGGAGTAGATCGAGAACGAGCCCTCCCGCACGCGCGGCAGCAGGATCCAGCGCACCATCACGATGACGAGCATCGACAATACGACGAGAACCATCGCGGTGGGCCAGGTCAGCAGCGGCAGCGTCGACCAGGCGACGGTGTTGTCCTGCGCCGTGTCGAGCAGCGCATCGAGATTGTAGAGCACGTAGAAGGCAGGGAAGATCGGCAGCAGCCCCAGCATCTGCGTAAGGATGTAGCCACCCATGTAAACGAAGGTCTGCGCGAGGCGGACGAGCGCGGACGCCGTCGGGTGCTCCGGAATAGAGTCCCTGTCGACCGGCCCGACCTTGCGCGCCGGCGAACCGTCCCAATGCTCCCAGGCGGGCACGGTCATGCCGGGCGCGACGCTTGAGAGGTCACCGATTTCGGTGCCGGCCTCGAGCTTCGAATTCACGCCCATCACGCAGGAATTGCCCGTGACCGCGTGATCACCGATCTCGATCGTGCCGATGATCATCTCGTTGCCGATGACCTCGATGTTGGCGAAGTGGTTGTCCTGCCCGAGGCTGGTGCGGTCGCCGATCGTCATGAGGTCGATCGCGCCGGCCTCGAACTCGGCGATCATCGCCTCCTTGCCGACCTTGGCGCCGAGAGCCCTTAGGTACCAGCGCATCATCGGCGAGGATTGCAGGAAGCGGATGGAGACGGTCTGGATCAGGCGCTGCACCAGCCAGACGCGGAAATAATAAACGCCCCAGAGCGGATAGCGGCCGGGCTTCGTGCGGCCGAGGATCAGCCATTTCAGGACGATGACCAGCAGCTTCGTGGCAATGTTGATGCCGACATAGACGCCCATCAGGATGAGCATCTCGTAATACCAGACCGAATCTTCCGTATGGAGGATGATCGACGACAGGAACAGGCCGAGCCACTGGATCGTGACAAGCCCGAGGATGAAGGGCATGGCCGCCGCCTGGGCAAGACCGCACAGAAAGCGCCGGCGAAACGGCACGGGCTCAAAGGAAAGGTCACGCGGGCCGGCGTTGCCATTGGCGACCTGCAGCTCGTCGAGATTGGCGGCGATGCTGCGCAGCGTGCGGAACTTGTAGATCTCCTGCATCGTCAGCGTCGCATGGGCCGGCGTCTGCCGGACGGCGGAGACGAATTGCGCCGCGATCAGCGAATGCCCGCCAAGCTCGGTGAAGAAATCCGCATCGAACGGTAGCGTCTGGCCGGGAAAAGCCTTCTGCGCAGCCGCGAGGATGATCGCCTCGGTCTCCGTGCGCGGCTCCTCCTGCGCATCCCCCGGACCTGCGGAGGAAAGCTCCCGCGCCTTCAACGCCTTGCGGTCAACCTTGCCGGATGAGAGGCGCGGCAGGGAGTCGACCACCTCGTAGCGGTTCGGCACCATATAGGGCGGCAGCACGCCGCGAAGCCGCGAGCGGAGCGCCATGGCGTCGATCGATGCGTCCGGAGCGGCCACGAGGAAGGCGACGAGATTTTCCACGTCTCCGTCGCGCCGCAGCAGCACCGCCGCCTGCAGGATCTCGGCCTCGTCGGTGAGCTTCGTCTCGATCTCGCCAAGTTCGACGCGGAAGCCGCGGATCTTCACCTGATCGTCGATGCGGCCGAAGAAAGAGACGTTGCCGTTGACGTCGATCGCGACCGCATCGCCCGAGCGATAGAGGACCGGGTCCGAACCATCATGGGCGAACGGATTGGCGATGAACTTCTCAGCCGTCAGCGCATCGCGTTTGAGGTATCCTCGCGCGACGCCGGGCCCGCCGATGAGCAACTCGCCCTGCTGGCCGACCTCGAGAAGCGACAGCGTGTCGACATCCGCGACATAGACGCTGTAATTGGCGATCGGCGTGCCGATGGTCACGGCTTCGCCCGGCTTCACCTCGCAGAGCGTCGCGACCACCGTGGCCTCGGTCGGGCCATAGGTGTTGAAGATGCGGCGGCCGGGACGGGCCCAGCGGTTGACCAGCGCCGGCGGGCAGGCCTCGCCGCCAAGGATGATCGTGCGCAGCGAAGGCACGTCCTTGCCCATGATGCCGAGCAGCGTCGGCACCGTATCCATCACCGTGACGCCGGCCGCGATCAGCACGTCCGGCAGACGGTCGGCTTCCGCCATGATGTCGGGTGTCGCCACGAACAGCGTCGCGCCGACCAGATAGGGGATCCAGATTTCCTCCATCGAAAGGTCGAAGGCGACCGACGCGCCCTGGAACACGATGTCGGTCGAGCGCATGTCGAGATCGACATTGGCCGAGCGCAGATAGTGGCAGATGTTGGCCTGCGTGATGACGATGCCCTTGGGCACGCCGGTCGAGCCCGAGGTGTAGATCATGTAGGCGGGGCTTGCCGGGCTCGCGCCCGCTTTGCGCGGATCGAGCGTCACCTTGGCGTCGCTCGCGGCGAGCGCGTTCGAGGTGAAGATGGGAACATGCGCGTTGCGCGCCGTCTCCGCCAGCGCCTCGGAGGTGAGCAGCCCTTTTGCCTCGGCATCCTCGAGGCAGGTGGCAATGCGGCCGATCGGAGCATCCGCGTCGAAGGGCAGCCAGGCGGCGCCTGTCTTGGTGATCGCGATCTGCGCGGTGAGGAGTTCAGGCCCGCGCGCCATCCAGAGCCCGACGACGGACCCCGGCCCGATGCCGGCTGCGGCAAGCCCGCGCGCCACAAGGTCCGAACGCGCATCGATCTCGGCATAGCTGAACACGCGCTCACGCGTCGCGTAGACCGCCTTTTGCGGGAAGCGCCGCGCGGTTTCGCTGAAGATTTCCGACAGCAGTTCGTCGCGGATCAGATCCGGCCGGATCGCGCCCTTCAGCATTGACGGGTTGAAGACCGGCAGAACGTCGAGCGCCGCCTCGATCGCGGGCGTATCGATCTTGATCTCGTTCATACCGGCTGACCCATGAGCGACGACGGTTCCTTCCCGCTTCGGCGGCACAAAGCCCCTGACGGCGCTGCGCGACGACCACGGCCTTTGACTGGCACGATTTTAGAGCGCTTTCTTACGCGATAATTCACCATTCGTTAAGGCTGCGGCCCGCCGAGCGGCTGATTAATCGAGCGTCGTGGTTTACGAGAGCTTTTTTAAAGACATGATCGCCATGCGCCAGCCGGCGCGGCTTCGGCATGAATGAGCCTTGGTCTGATGCAGCAAGCCGCATGAATGGCCGCTGAATCCATTCTCAACCGACCCAGCGATGGCCGCCATTCTCGAACAGGAGGATGCGCCCCTGCCGGATCTCCGCTTTCGGCGCATCAACGGTCGACTCGCCCCCGATCAGCACGAGCAACGCTCGCGCGACGCCGCCATGGGCGACGATCACGCTGTCCTCACTCACCGTTTCGAGCCAGATCGCGATGCGGTCGGTGAGCATCTGGTAGCTCTCGCCGCCCGGCGGAACGAAACCCCATTTATCGGCTTCGCGCCCGGCGGCCTCGCCCGGATCGGAGCGGCGCACCTCCTTCCAGGTGAGCCCCTCCCAGCGGCCGAAGGAGATTTCCTTCAGGCGATCGTCGATCGCATAGCCATCGGCAGGCAGGCCCGCCGCCTCGCGCATCAGGCGCATGGTCGCGATGGTGCGCAGCATCGGGCTCGAAATGAACGGCATGTCGAGCCTCGCGCCGATCAAGCTTTTCAGGATCTCGCCGCAGCGCACGGCCTGCTTCTCGCCGGTCCGATTGAGCGGAATGTCCTGCTGGCCCTGCAGGCGGGCGACTGCGTTCCAGTCGGTTTCGCCGTGTCGAACAAAAAACAGGGTCGGCTGAGCGCTCATCCGCCTCGCATGGCAAATAAGGGGTTGCCTGACAAGCGGCGCGGGTGTCACGCAGGCCGCCTTGCGCCACGATGGTAAACCGATCGCCTCGGATGATCAGGGCGTGGTTCGCTTGCGTCTCCGGCTTTCCGGCACCGGATAGGAGGACACGCCATCGAGCGATATCTCGCCCGGAGCGTCGATCTGCGGAGCGCCGGCCGACAGCCCTGCCTCGTCGGGCGTATCGGCGTACCGGCCCTCGATGTTGCGCTGGCGCGGCACGAACGTGCCAGGCGGCGGCGCGAAATTGGTGCCCGAGAAGCCTGGCTTGCCGATCGCGGGCTTGGCGGCGTTGCGCTGCGGCACGCCGCCGACGAGCGGCTTGCGGCTGGTGTCGATCAGCACCTGAAGCGCATCGCCGCTCGCGGACAGCACGACCGAGAGCAGTGGGGGCGCATATGTGACCTGCGCAGGCGTAATCGGCGGGGGCGGTCGCCCGCCATAGGAGGGCGGGTTGAACACGACGCAGACCTTGTAGCGCGCATTGCACTCCGGCCTTGTCTTGAAGCGCGGCGCGCGCTCGCGATAGACGTCCCAGGCGTCATCGAACGCGTCGATGCAGGTCTTTTTGGAGAAATGCCCTCTGAACACGCACTCATAGACGTTGGCGTAGGTGCCTTGAGTGTTTGTCGTTTGGATGCTTTTGCCTTGCGCCTGCGCTCTCGAGGGCGACGGCATGACGAGGAGAGCCAATCCCGAAAGCGCCAGGATCACGCCGATCAGTGCTGGCAGTCTGAGGCGCGGAAATCGCAGTCGAAAGGGCATGGGCCTCTCCGGCAAACGCATCGGGCGCAACGTCCGGCCAAGGTCGGTCCGCTGCTAATCCTTATCGAGCGACAAATCCGGCGCCTCGGGGTTTTTCATGCCGACCACATGGTAGCCGGAATCGACATGATGGACCTCGCCCGTCACGCCGCGAGACAAATCCGAGAGGAGATACATGCCGGAATCGCCGACCTCATCCGTCGTCACGGTGCGGCGGAGCGGCGAGTTATATTCGTTCCATTTGAGAATGTAGCGAAAATCGCCGATGCCGCTGGCGGCGAGCGTCTTGATGGGGCCTGCAGAAATGGCGTTGACGCGGATGTTCTTCGGCCCGAGATCGGCCGCCAGATAGCGCACGCTCGCCTCGAGCGCGGCTTTGGCGACACCCATCACGTTGTAGTGCGGCATCCATTTCTCGGCACCGTAATAGGTGAGGGTCAGCAGCGAGCCGCCCTTCGTCATCAGCGGTTCGGCGCGTTGCGCCACGGCGGTGAAGGAATAGCAGGAGACGAGCAGAGATTTCGTGAAATTGCCCTCAGTCGTCTCGACATAGCGGCCGGTAAGCTCGTCCTTGTCGGAAAACGCGATGCAATGGACCACGAAATCGAGGCCACCCCACAGCGCCTTCACATTGGCGAAGACCGCGTCGAGCGAAGCCGCATCCGTCACGTCGCAATGGCCGACGACATGGCCGTCCAGTTCGCTGGCAAGCGGGCGCACGCGCTTCTCCAGCGCCTCTCCCTGAAAGCTGAACGCGAGTTCCGCCCCCTGTGCCCGGCAGGATTTGGCGATGCCCCAGGCGATGGACCGGTTGTTCGCAAGCCCCATGATCAGGCCGCGTTTGCCAGCCATCAGCCCATTCGTCGCCACCATGAACACATCTCCAGCACCCGATGACCGCGTCGGGTTTCGCACCGCACCGTGCTATCGAATGATCGGCCTACGGGAAAGTCCCTCATCCGGCCCATCCGGACAAACGAGCGACCAGTCGCGCCCGGAATGCTCCCGACCGGCGGATTCTTGCTGATCGCCGGGCGGCAATCATGCCGGAACGCCTCGCCGGTCTAAGGAGAGCGTTCGTATATGAACAATCACGATTTATATCAAACGGTAAAATCGCGGCGTTTCTTCAGCATCGCCTCGAGGTCTGCGTCGCCGCGCGGCAGGATGATATTGACCGTGACGAGAAGATCGCCAGCGGGCTGCCCCGTCTCGCCCTGGGAAGCAGGCAACCCCTTGCCCCGCAGGCGGAATGTGCGGCCGCCATCGGTCTGCTTCGGAATCGTCATCTCGATCGCGCCGGTCAACGTCGGAACGCGGACCGTACCTCCGAGATAGGCATCAGCCAGCGGCACGTCGAGCCTGTGGACAAGGTCGCGGCCCTCCACCTTGAACAGTGGATGCGCCGCGTAGCGAATTTTCAGCAGCGTGTCGCCCGCGCCGCGCCCGCCGGGGCCAGGCCGCCCCTGGCCGCGCAGCCGGATCACCTTGCCTTCCTTGACGCCGACCGGGATCGTTACCTCGAGTTCGCGACCGCCCGGCAGAACCACGCGGCGGCTGCCGCCATTGGCGACATCCTCGAGCGTCACGGAGAGATCGGCCTCGATGTCGAGGTTCGGCGCCTGCTCGCGGCCGCGCCCGCCCATCTCCGCACCGAACTCTTGCCCGGCGAAATCCGGTGACCGGCCGGCGAACCCCTTAAAGATTTCGGAAAAGATGTCGTGCTGCCGGCCGCGCGGACCGCCGAAGCCGGCCGAAAACCCCTGCTGGCCGAACCCGCCGGGGCCACCGGCGGAAAACCCTTCGAAACCGGCGGCGCGCGGCTTGCCCTCATTATCGATCTCGCCGCGATCGAACTGGGCGCGCTTTGCCGCATCGCCAAGGATGTCGTTGGCGTTGGTGGCTTCGGCAAACTTCTCCTTCGCGGACGGGTCGCTCTTGTTGCGGTCCGGGTGATAGCGCTTGGCAAGCTTGCGGAACGCCTTCTTGATCTCGTCTTCGCTGGCGGATTTGGGAACACCCAAAACCTCGTATGGATTGCGCATGGTCGCCTGGTTCAGCCTGTCAGGTTGATGCCGCCTCCTCACCGAACGGTGCGGGCCTGACCTCCCTCGGAGGCCGTCGTCTCAAGTTCTATATGTGTAATTGCAGGCGCTTGCGCAATCCGCATCGGAGCGTGCAGCGCCGTCCGGGGCGCTAAAAAAGGCTGCCGGCATGCGGGATTTTGCGCGATGTCGTCCTTGAGGGAGCCGCCGGCGCGGCGTTGTCCTCTATGGCCCATTCGCCTGGGCCCTGCCGGCAGGCGATCCCTTGCGGATTCGTGGTGACGCCGCCGAGGTTGAGCGCCGCCTGGAATGGCCGGCAGACGAGGTTGCTGCGCACGGTGAAGGCCCCCGTTGCGGCGAAGCTGCCACTCGCCTTGGTTTCGGGATTGTCCCAGCGTACGGGACTTCCATTGCCCTGTGGATCGAGCGCGACGGCGAGCGCCGCCTTGGCACGCCGCCAATCCTCGCCGGTCAGCTTGTCGGACAGTGGCGCTTTTACCGGCCGGAGCGAGCCTGTGTTGATCTCGTCGTCGCCGGCGAAAGAGGCGATGGGGTCCGTGATGCTGCAGCCGCCGAGCGCGCTCGACGCCGCGATCAGGAAAATTCCGGCACAAGCGCGCGCAAAGCGCCCTCCAAGGTTGCGCTTCGAGCGAATGCCTTTATCTGTTGCGCAACCAAACGCTGCGCCGGACGCAAAACCGCTACGCACGACCTACTCCACACTTGCAGCCTTAACCTTAATTAAGCGGAGCAATCGGTTAATGTTCAGTGACTTTACCGAAGCAAACGAACCATTTTCTCTGTTCCGGCAGTGGTTCGAGGAGGCCGCCAAGAGCGAGCCCAACGACCCGAACGCCATGTCGCTCGCCACCGTCGATGCAGGCGGCCTGCCGGACGTGCGGACCGTGCTGCTGAAAGGCTTCGACGAGCGCGGCTTCGTCTTCTACACCAACACGGAGAGCGCCAAGGGCGAGGAGCTGAAGGCGAACCCCAAGGCCGCGATCAATTTTCACTGGAAGAGCCTGCAGCGGCAGGTGCGGGTGCGCGGCCTCGTGCAATCCGTGAGCGACGCCGAGGCCGACGAGTATTACCAGTCGCGCCCCAAGATTTCACGCATCGGCGCATGGGCGAGCCAGCAATCGCGACCGCTTTCCTCGCGGGCCGCGTTCGAACAGGCTGTCGCCGATCTGGAGGCGAAGTTCGGCGACGGCCCGATCCCACGCCCGCCGCACTGGAGCGGCTTCCGGATCGTGCCCCTCAGCATCGAATTCTGGCATGACCGGCCGTTCCGGCTGCATGACCGCATTGTGTTTCGCAGAAGCGCGACCGATGATGGCGCTCCCGGCGGTGCCTGGGACCGGCAGCGGCTTTATCCCTGACCCCGAAACGGAGCCTTCATGCCAGACCAGACCAACCAGGATGCGGTCAAGAGCGAAAACCAGCGCCGCAAGGTCATGCTGCTGACCGGCGCTTCGCGTGGCATCGGTCATGCGACCGTGAAGCGCTTCGCCTCGGCGGGTTGGCGCATCATCGCCTGCTCCCGCGAGCCGGTTCCAGAGAATTGCCCCTGGGGCGGGCGGGAGGATCATGTCCAGGTCGATCTCTCCGATGCGGCCGACACGCTGCGCGCGATCGAGGACATCCGCGCTCGTCTGGAGGACGGCAAGCTCGACGCGCTCGTCAACAACGCCGCGATCTCGCCCAAGGGCGAAGGAGGCGCGCGTCTCAACGCGACGGCGACCGAATTTGACGTCTGGCAAAAGGTGTTCCAGGTCAATTTCTTTGCCCCGATCCTGCTGGCGCGCGGCCTGATCGAGCCCTTGCGCAAGGTGCGCGGCTCGATCGTCAACGTCACCTCGATCGCCGGATCGCGCGTGCATCCCTTTGCCGGAGCGGCCTATTCGACCTCCAAGGCCGCGCTGGCGGCGTTGACGCGCGAGCTTGCGTCGGATTTCGGGCCTGTCGGCGTCAGGGTAAACTCGATCTCGCCCGGCGAGATCAACACATCGATCCTGTCGCCCGGCACGGAAAAGATCGTCGAGACGCTGCCGATGAAGCGGCTCGGCACGCCGGACGAAGTGGCGAAAGCGATCTACTTCCTCGTCACCGAAGCATCGAGCTATGTCACCGGAGCAGAGCTTCACATCAATGGCGGGCAGCACGTTTGACGGAAGTGCCGCCCCGCAGGCCGCAGATCGCCGTTTCCACCGCCGTGTTCCGGGATGGGAAGGTACTGCTCGCATCGCGCATGGCCGCGCCCTCGCTCGGGCTGTTCTCGCTGCCCGGCGGACGGGTCGAATATGGCGAGACGCTTGAAGAGGCGGCGCTGCGGGAACTTGACGAGGAGGTCAAGGTGAAGGCGCGCATCGTCGGCTTCACCGACCATGTGGAGATCCGCGATGTCGATGAGGCGGGCCATCTGAGGTTCCATGGTTTTGTCTGCGTATTCGCCGCCCGCTGGCTGAGCGGCGAACCGCAGACAGGCCCCGAAGCCGGCGAGGTCGTCTGGGCCGATGAGGCGACGATCGCCGCGCTGCCGACGACCCATCGCCTGGCGGAGGTGGTGGCGAAAGCCGCCGCCATCGTCGAAGGGGCGTGAGCGTCTGACATGCTGCGGATCGCGATCCTCGGAGCCCTTGTCGTCCTGTTTCCGTTGACCGCCGGCCCAACGCCCGCCGGTGCGCAGCAAAGACCGGCGACCGAACAGAAGGGACGCGCGCCGCCGGCGCAGCAGAAGAAGGAGGCGGAACCCGAGCCGCCGCCAGAGCAGCCACCGCCCTACGAGCCGCAGACGCTGAAGCTCGCCGAGTTGCTCGGCTCGCTCGCCTTCCTGACGGAGCTTTGTGGACCGCCGGACGGCCTCAACGACAAGGATGTCTGGCGCAAGAAGGCGCAGGAATTCATGAGCGTCGAGCCTATGTCGCAAGCGCGGCGGGAGCGCTTCGCCGGCGCCTACAACCGCGGCTTCCAGAGCTATCGCCTCGTCTACCGCAAATGCACCGACAATGCCCGGCTCTCCGTAGAGCGGCTGATGGATGACGGTGCAAAACTCACCCGCGAGATTGCCAGCCGTTTCGGCAGTTAATATTTCATGCAGTCATGATTTTTGATTTAGCCGAGTGTTTTTGGACAAAGGCCGGCTCTTCCATTAACCTTTTTTTAAGAGCAGGCTCGCCTTGGGCCGAAAGCGGCACTAATCCTTTTGGTTGAAGAACGGAATGACGGACCAGAACGCGATGACCGACAACACCGAACAGATCGCAGACGAGTACAAGTTTGCAGCCCAGCGCCGCGCGGCACTGAGCTACGTCAGCGATGCTTTCGAAGAAGGGCGGCTCGATGGCATCGAGCCAGACTTTCTGACCCAGGCGGCGCTGTTCGCCGCTTTCAAGGCCATGGTCGAGACCTATGGCGAGGAGGCAGTGGCGGAATTTGCTGAACGCCTGCCGACACGCATCCGCGAGTTCGAATTTTCTGTCCGCCTGACGACGCAGTAAAGCGACCTCACCGTCCGTCTTCAGGCGTCCAGGCGCTCGCCCCATTTGAGCTTGCGCGCCGCCTTGAAGCGCGGCTTGTCGCGGCGCGGCAGCATCTCCAACCTCACGCCCGCCGCCGTGCACAGCTTCAGCGTCAGCCCGGCCTTCGTCTCCAGCGGCGGCGCGAGAATGCGCTGGCCGGCGCGATCGGGAGAGCGGCGCGACACGGCGAGATAGCTGAACTTTTCATCCTCGAACGGCGCCGATGCGCCCTTTGCCCGGATATGCAGCCTTGAGCGCGCAAGACGCTGCGAGAAATGGCACCAGTCCGGCGGCTCCAGCGGACATTCGCCCTCGCCCGGACACGGCGCGGCGATGAACGCGCCTGCCGCCAGAAGCGCGCGGCGCGCCTCAAGGAGATTGCGATGTCCGCCAGGTGTGCCGGGCTCGACGATAAGCAGCAGCCCGTCGCAGGCCTGCCAGAGAGACAAGGCGAAGCGCGCGGCCGCGTCTTGGCGCAATTCGACCATCGCATAGGCGGCGATCACAAGATCGGCGTGCCGGCCGTCGCCAAGCATCGCGATATCCGCTCGCTCGATCGCCGCGGCGCGGATCGCCTCGCTCGGGCTCTCGCCGCCGATCCTGCGGGACAGAGCGAGGAAAGCCGCATTGTGGTCGAGCATCGTAACGCTCTCGATCCCCGGCAACAGCTCGGCCGCCGCGAAGCTCGCCGTGCCCGGTCCCGCACCGACATCGAGCAGCGAGCGCGGCTGGAAGCCGGGACAGCATCGGAGTGCTTCATCGAGCGCCGCGGAAACCGCCGCGAAGGTCGCGGGCATGCGCGCGGCGAGATACGCCTTCGCGTCGATCGGGGCTGCGACCGCCAGCGCGCTCGCCTTGCCATCGCGGTAGGAGGCCGTGAGGCGGCTGCTCGCCTCGGCGAGAGCGCTCCCCGCCTCGCCATCGATGAGGGTTTCGACAGCGCCCCTCAGCCAGGCCGGCATATCATGGCTCACGAGCGCGGACCTGCTGAAAGACCGTCGCTGCAGCAACGCGGGAGGCGTTCACATCGGCACATGGGTGTCGCTGAACTTGACCGTCTCGCCATTTGACGGCGTGACGAGTTCGCCCTCCCACATCACGCGGCGGCCGCGCACGATGGTGCCGACCGGCCAGCCAGTGACGCTGACGCCATCATAGGGCGTCCAGCCACAGCGCGAGGCGATCCAGCCATTGGTGATCGTCTCGGTGCGTTTCAGATCGACGATGGTGAGGTCCGCATCGTAGCCAACGGCCAGCCTGCCCTTGCCGGCGATCGAGAACAGGCGCGCCGGCCCGTGGCTGGTCATGTCGACGAAGCGGGCGAGCGACAGCCGGCCGGCGTTCACATGATTGAGCATGGTCGGCACCAGCGTCTGCACGCCGGTCATGCCGGAATGGGACGCTGGATAGGCGTGGCGCTTTTCCTCATGTGTATGGGGCGCATGGTCTGAGCCGAGCACATCGGCAATGCCCTGCGTGACGCCGCGCCAGATGCCGGCGCGGTGCGCCTCGTCCCGCACGGGCGGGTTCATCTGCGCGTAGGTGCCGAGCCGCTCGTAACAATCGGGCGCGACGAGCGTCAGGTGGTGCGGCGTCACCTCGCAGCTCACAAGGTGCTTGTGATCCTTGAGGTAGTCGATCTCCTCGGCTGTCGAGATGTGGAGAACGTGGATTTTCGCGCCGGTTCTGTGGGCGATGGCGACGAGGCGGCGCGTGCAGTTCAGCGCCACCTCAGCCGAGCGCCAGACCGGGTGGGATGATGGATCGACCGGCACGCGCAAACCCATGCGCTCGCGCAGCATCGCCTCGTCCTCCGAGTGGAAGGCCGAGCGGCGGCGGGTCTGCTCGACAATGGCGGTGACGCCGGCATCGTCCTCCACGAGAAGCGAGCCGGTGGAGGAGCCCATGAACACCTTGATGCCAGCCGCGCCGGGCAGCCGTTCGAGCTCGGGAATGTGTCTGACATTATCGTGCGTGCCGCCGACCCAGAAGGCGAAATCGCAATGCATGCGGTGATGGCCGGCCTTCACTTTCGCGGCCAGCGTCTCGGCGTCCGTCGTCAGCGGGTTGGTGTTCGGCATCTCGAAGACGCTGGTGACGCCGCCGAGCACGGCGGCCCGCGACCCGGTTTCGAGGTCTTCCTTGTGCGTGAGGCCGGGCTCGCGGAAATGTACCTGCGTGTCGATCACGCCCGGCAGGATATGAAGGCCGGCGCAGTCGATCGTCTCGCCTGCGCCGGCGTGCGCAAGATCGCCGAGCGCCGCGATGCGGCCATCCCTGACGCCGATATCGCGTACGCCTGCGCCATCATGATTGACGACGGTGGCCGCGCGGAAGATCACGTCGAATGCAGGTGTCATGATAGGAGCGCGCTTTCGCTTGAGAAGTATCGATGCGCCGCTTAGGTAAGGCATGAGCCAAGCGGAACACCAGCGTTTTTTGATGGGGCAATCGAGCCCGGGAGGCGAAATGCAATCGGCGTTCGATCGGGAAGTGCTAGCCGGGCGCGGCGTGCTGCGGGTGACGGGCGATGACGCCAAGACCCTGCTCGACGGCATTCTCACCTGTGACCTCGACCGCGTCAGCGCGCAGACGGCCCGGCTCGGGGCCCTGCTCAGCCCGCAAGGCAAGATCCTGTTCGATTTCCTTGTCGTCGGTACGCCGGAGGGCGAGGCCGCCGGCTATTATTTCGATTGCGCGAACGACATCGCCGCCGATTTCGCCAAGCGCCTCTCGTTCTACAGGCTGCGCGCCAAGGTGATGATCGAGAACCTCAGCGACACGCATGGCGTGATCGCCAGTTCCAGCGCGCATAGCCGCCCGACGGGCGTGACCTTCGTCGATCCGAGGCTGCCCGACCTCGGCTTCCGCACCATCGCGCCGCTGACGGCAGGCGCTCAGCGCGGCCAGAGCGCCTATCTTGCGCATCGTCTGGCGCTCGGCGTGCCAGACGTGGCGGAGGATTTCGGCTTCGGCGACGTCTTCCCGCATGAGATGATGATGGACGACCTTCACGGTGTCGATTTCGACAAGGGCTGCTATGTCGGGCAGGAGGTGGTCTCGCGCATGCAGCATCGCGGCACGGCGCGCACCCGCATCATTCGCGCGACCTCGGCAGGGCTGGCTCCCAGGCGCGGCAGCGAGGTCACCGCCGGCGGTCGGGTGCTCGGAACCATGGGATCAAGCGT
>JAIELD010000072.1 GCA_019753285.1 Beijerinckiaceae bacterium
AGCCCGAACCGCCGACGATGACCATCATCAGCAGATTGAGCGAGAGTGCGAGCGTGAACGGCGAGGGATCGACGAAGCCGACGAGCGGCGCGTAGAGCGATCCCGCCACGCCGCCGAGCGCCGAGCCGATCGCAAAAGCCATCAGCGTGTAGCGCCGCGTGTCGACGCCAAGCGACAGCGCGCGCATCGGGTTTTCGCGAAGCGCCAGAAAGGCGCGGCCCCAGGGCGAGCGGACGAGACCGTAAAAGGCGAGCGTCACCAGCACCAGAACGCCGAGGCAGAGAAAATAGAACGGGAGGTTTGCCCGCGTCGAATAGCCGAACACGGTCGGTCGCGCGATATCGTTGATGCCGGCGATGCCGTTGGTGAGCCAGCCTTCGTTGCGGAACACGAGGAAGGCAAGTGTCGAGAAGGCGAGCGTGACGAAGGCGAGATAGTGGTGCTGGACGCGCAGCGCCGGGTAGCCGAGCAGCCAACCGACGGCAAAGCACAGCGCCCCGGAGGCGAGCATGGCGGCGATGAGCGGCGCGCCGGCCACCGTCATCAGCGCCGTGACATAGGCCCCGATGCCGACGAACGCACCCTGCGCCAGCGAAATCTGCCCGGCATAACCGAGAGTGAGGTTGAGGCCCATGGCGGCGATGCTCATCACGACCCAGGTGCTCATCAGATCGAGGCTGGAGCGCTTCAGCCAGAACGGCATGACGAGGAGCGTGAGCGCCACGGCCAGACAGGCGGCAGCGACGAGAAGCTTCTGCAGCCGGCTCATACCGTGCGTTCCTCGGCGCGCCCGACGAGCCCCTGCGGCCTGAACAGGATGATGGCGATGAGCATCGCCAGCGGCACCGCCGCGCGGTATTGCGTCGAGATATAGGCCGCCGCCAGATTGTCGACGACGCCGATGACGAGACCACCCGCGATGGCGCCGCGCACCTGGTTGAAGCCGCCGACGATCGCGGCGACGAACGCCGCCTGGCCCAAGACCTCGCCGGACGAAAATTTGGCGAGGTAGACCGGCGTCACCAGCAGCGAGGCGAGCGCCACCAGCACCGCATTGATGAGAAAGGTCAGCATGATCATGCGCTCGACCGGTATGCCGACGATGCGAGCGACGGCCGGGTTCTGCGCGGTCGCCTGCATTTGCCGGCCGGTGGATGTGCGCTCCAGAAACAGGTTGAGCGACAGCACGGCCGCGAGGCCAAAGACGAGCACGCCGATATTCTGCAGCGAGACCGGCGAGCCCCAGATGGTGAGCTGCGTGTTCGGCAGGAGCGATGGGAAGGGCGAGGCCTCGGCGCTATAGAACTGCTTCACCGATTCCTTGATGCCGACGGAGAGCGCCATCGTCGCGATGGCGAGCGGCAGAACGCCGTGCCGCAGCATCGGATCGACGACGATCAGCTTGAACAGGACGCCGAGCACGACAGCGGAGAGCAGGACACCGATGATGGCGGACAGCCAGAACGGCGCGCCGGCGTTGAGGATGGCCAGCACGAAGAAGGCTGGAAGCATCACGAATTCGCCCTGCGCGAAATTGATCGTCTGCGAGGTCTGCCAGAGCAGCGTGAAGCCGATCGCGACGAGGGCGTAGATCGCGCCCGTCGCGAGGCCTGACAGAATGAGATCGAACAGAGCGTTCATGACACCTTTTTTGCGAAGAGCCGTAGCTTCGCGCGACGCTTGCCGTTCGCCCGGGCTACTTGTTGAGCTTCTCGAGGACGGCTTTGACGACCTGCTTGCCGTTCACCGCCTCGACGAGGAAGCTTTGCCGGTCAAGGTCGCCTGTATCGCTGATCGTGACGTCCATCAGAATGCCCGGCTGCTTCGCCGCCGATATCGTCAGTCCGTGCAGGGCTGCGGCAAGGCCCTTCGGGTCAAGCTTGCCCATCTTCTCGGTGCCCGCCTTGATCATCTGGACCGCGAGATAGCCCTTCAATCCGTTATGGTCGGGTACGTAGTTGTATTTCTTGACGAAGCGCTCGCGAAAGGCCTTGATCTCCGGCACCGGCGCGTCGGTCGTCAGGCCCACATGCGCCATCGCGCCATTGGCGTCGGCCCCGGCGAGCTCGATCACCTTCTGGCCGGTCAGCGTCGTCTCGCCGACGAGCGGCAGGGTGACGCCCTGGCGCTTCAACTCTTTCAGGATGCGGGCGCTCTCTTCCTCGTTGAGATAGACGAAGGCGGCATCCGCGCCCGAGGCCTTCACCTTGCCGACATCGGCCGCGAAATCGGCCTGGCCCGCTTCTGTCGACAGGTCTGCGACGATCTTGACGCCAAGCTGCTCGAGTTCGGCTTTCACCGTATCGCGTCCGCCCTTGCCGAAATCATTGTTGACCCAGACGAGCGCCACGGACTTCGCCTTCAGATCCTTGGCGATGAAGCGCGCTACCTTCGGCATGCTCGATTGCTGTCCGAAAGAGGTTCGGAACAGAAACTTGTTGCCGGCCTTGGTGAGTTCGGCCGCCTCGCCACCCATGATGTTCGCGATGCCGGCCTCGGCCGCCAACGGTGCCGCCACCTTGACCGAACCGGAATAGCCCGGCCCCAGCAGCGCGTAGGGCTCGCTGTCCAGCGCCTTTTGCACCTGCTGTTTGGCGACGCTCGGGCTCGACTGGGAATCGGCGTGCGTGACGACGATGGTGTTGCCGAGGATGCCGCCTGCGGCGTTGATTTCCTCGACCGCAAGGTCGATGCCGTTCTTCCAGTTGGTGCCGACCGTCGCGCCGCCGCCCGAAAGCTCGGCGACATCCGCCAGCAGAATCTGGCCGGCCATGGCGGTGCTCGAAAAAACCGCCGACAACACTGCGCCCGCGAGCGCCAGTTTCACGTTCATCTGTCTCTCCCCCTGATCGGCGCTTCGGCCGTTGTCTTTTGCATATGGGCCCGGTCGGCCGGGCGATATTGTTCTTTGGAATGAGCCCTGCCGCAATCAAAAACCGCGGAAGCGTCTCGGCAGGCACGACCGCCGGCATCGCTTCTAGGCAGGATCGACGGGTTCCGCAATGGCGGTCGGGCGGAGCCGAGCCGCGGTCTCTTCAGCCCGCGCCGGCAAGGCTCTTGCGCAGCTTTGCGATCGAGGCCGGCAGCCCGCGCACATGCAGGGTGCGCCCGGTCGCGTCATAGTCCTGCGAGACGACGCGCACGCTCTCATAAACGCTGCCGAGCAGCGCATCCCTGGCGTAGGGAACGAAGAAGGCATCGTCGATCATGGCCGTCTCGAACACCGCGATGATCGTCTCGCGCAGCGCCGACACGTCTTCCGGCGACTGCGAGGACATCATGATCGCGTCCGGGTTGCGGGCGCGCAGCTTCTCGCGCTCGTCTTCGGCCACGGCGTCGATCTTGTTGAGGATCAGCCGCGAGGGCACTGCATCCGCCCCGATCTCGCGCAGCACCGTGCGGGTCACCTCGAGTTGCGCCTCATGGGTCGGGTCCGAGGCATCGACCACATAGAGGAGGAGCGAGGCCTCCAGCGCCTCGGCCAGAGTCGAGCGGAACGAGGCGACGAGGTCGTGCGGCAACTGCTTGATGAAGCCGACCGTATCGCAGACGAGGATGCGCGGCCGCGTCTCCGGCTGAAGCGCGCGCACCGTGGTGTCGAGCGTCGCGAACAGCTTGTCGGCGACCAGAATCTCGCTGCCGGTCAATGCCCGCATGAGCGACGATTTGCCGGCATTGGTGTAGCCGACGAGCGCGACACGCAATTCCTCGCGCCGCACGGTTCTACGCTGCTCCTGATCGCGCTGAACCGTCTCCAGCGTCCTGCGCAATTCGGCGAGCCGGTCGCGAATCTTGCGGCGATCGAGCTCAATGTCGCTTTCGCCGGCGCCGACGCCCTGCTGGCGACCGCCACCCCCCTTGCTCTCGCGCAGCCGTGGCGCGACGTATTTGAGCCTCGCCATCTCGACCTGCAGCCGCGCCTCGCGGCTGTTGGCGTGGCGGTGAAAGATTTCGACGATGACGCCGGTGCGATCGAGCACCTGAGCCGAGGTCGCGCGTTCGAGATTACGGGCCTGGCGCGGCGATATCTCGTGATCGACGATCACATAGTCGACGGTCGTCTTCGTGGCGGTTCCCGCCGCAGTGTCATGCCCATTGGGCTCGTCGGCATCCCCATCGTCGGGCCCGTGATCGGCGTCGTCGGCTTCAAAGCGCCGGCGCGCCTTCGACACCGCGTTGCGGGCAAGTGATTCTACGATGCCCGAGCCGCCGGTCATGGCGGCGAGTTCGGCAAGCTTGCCGGAGCCGAGCACGACGCTGCCGATCGAGTTCCGCTTCTGCGATACCTCGCCAACGACCTCGAAGCCGAGCGTGTGCACGAGCCGGGCAAGTTCCCGGAGGCTCGCCGCGAAGGTTTCGTCGTCCACGCCGTCCATCTGCACGCCGACGAGAACCGCGCGCGGCCGTTTCTTTTGTCTGTCCATCGCTTCTCCATAGCAGAGGATTGCGATCAGGGCGGCATGCTGCTTTCGCCGCGGCTGCCGCGTTCGTCACTGTGCCGTTGTTTTGCGCGGTGGAACCGCCACCTTGCACGCCGGTTGCCTCGATCCCACCTCTTGCTCGGAAGGACCGTTCATTGCCCTACGCATTCAACCCCACCATTGACGGCTTGCAACGGTCGAGGGCCGGCAAACGCATCGGCGATGCCGAGCTTTCGAGGCGCATCGCGCGGCTCGACAAGCTGTCGCGCCTGCTCGACATCGCTTTCGTCATTCCCGGCACGTCGATCCGGTTCGGCGTGGACGGCGTCCTTGGGCTCGTGCCGGTGGTGGGCGACATCGCCGGAGTGGCGCTTTCGAGCCTGCTCATCATGGAGGCGTTCCGGCTCGGCGCGCCCACGAACGTGCTGCTGCGGATGGTCGCCAATGTCGCGATCGAAGGCGTCGTCGGAGCCATTCCGATCGCGGGCGACGCGTTCGATATCGTATGGCGCGCCAACCGCCGCAATCTCGGCCTGCTGCTCCGGCATTTCGAAGGCCGGGCCTGAGGGGCCGCACGGCGGCTTCATGAATATTCAATGTTGACAGCATACTGTTCTCGCTCGCAGTTTTGCATCGGTCCCGCGTCAGGTTTTGAACATCGCATGAGCATCGTCGAAACGCCCGGCTCCTCGCTGCTGCCGCACCAACTACCCAACGAGAAAAAGCCGCTTCCAAAGTCGATCGTCCTGACATCGCATCCGAGCACCTCGCTCGGCTCCGTGCCGCTTCCTGTCGATTGGGGCGCGCCGAGCCCCGAGAAGCGCGGCCCGATCGTTGCGACGCTGAAGAACCCCGGCGGCCGCAATGCAATCGGCACGCATTCGGGCGCGTATTCGGTTTACCGTGCGCTGGCAGTGGCGGCGGGACAGCTCAAGGCCGAGCACCGGCCGGACCTGACCAACACGGCGCCTGCAGAGGATATCGGCCCGTTCGTGCAATGGGCCGATCCTCACAAGATCGTCTCGATGGACCCGTGGGGACACATGACGAGCCGGGTCTTCGCGGCGGAGATCGCAGCCGGCTGGGACATCCGGCCGACCATCGCCGTCACCAAGGCCCATATCAACATGCCGGAGTTGCAGGACGCAGTGGAGGCTGGCCGCATCACGCCCGATGGACGCATCCTCGCCGAAAACGGCGACGTCAAGGTCACGAAAGTGGCTGTCGAGCCCGTCTGGTGGCTGCCCGGCGTTGCCAGACGCTTCGAGATCAGCGAAACCGAATTGCGCCGCGCGCTGTTCGAGCAGACCGGCGGCATGTTCCCCGAACTCGTGACCCGGCCTGACATCAAGGTGTTCCTGCCGCCGATCGGCGGCCTCACCTGCTACCTGTTCGGCGAGGTCTCCGCCCTCGGCAAGCCGGCGACCAGGATCACCTGTCGCATCCATGACGAGTGCAACGGCTCGGATGTGTTCGGCTCGGACATCTGCACCTGCCGGCCCTATCTCGTCCATGGCATTGAAGCCTGCATCGAGCAGGCGCAGCAGGGCGGGGTCGGCATCGTCGCCTACAACCGCAAGGAAGGCCGCGCGCTCGGCGAGGTGACGAAGTTCCTCGTCTACAATGCCCGCAAGCGGCAGGAGGGCGGCGACCGGGCGGAGGCCTATTTCGAGCGAACCGAATGCGTCGCCGGCGTGCAGGACATGCGCTTCCAGGAGATGATGCCGGATATCCTCCACTGGCTCGGCGTCACCCGCATCGACCGGCTCATCTCGATGAGCAACATGAAATACGATCCGATCGTGAAGAGCGGCATCGCGGTGATCGAACGCGTGCCGATCCCCGATGCGCTGATCCCGGCCGATGCGCGCGTCGAGATGGACGCCAAGAAGGCCGCCGGCTACTTCACCGACCGCGTGCCCGATCAGGCCGAGCTCAGCAAGGCCAAGGGCCGCGGCCTGCTCGAATGAGCGCTGTCGAACGGGCCGATCTCGGCAATCCCGACGCGGCGGCGCGCTGGCTTCTGACGACGGAGGCGATCCGCGCCCGGAGCGGGGCGATCCTCGACCTCGGCCTGCGCAACGAACTCGCGCACTTCAGGATCCAAATGGAACGGCTTTCCGACGCCGCCGCCTATGTGGCCGGCGTGATGCGTGAGAACTATCCCGATCTCGTCATTCCCTACCATGCGCGGTGGCGGCATTTTACGGTCGGCGGCCATGATCGCTGGGGCGCGCTCGCCCGCGAGCTTGCCGGGGTCGATCGCGACGAGATTGCGCGCATCCGTTTCGACCTCTGCGTCACCAGCGTCCTGCTCGACGCCGGCGCAGGCGATCAATGGCGCTTTTTCGAACGCGATACCGGCCTGCGCGTCGGCCGCTCGGAAGGGCTGGCGCTCGCTAGCCTTTCAGCCTTCAGGGCCGGAGTGTTTTCAAGCGATCCCGGGCACCCGTTGCGGGCCGATGCGCAGGGTCTTGCCGCAGTGAGCGAAGCGGCGCTCGCCGACGCCTTTCAGGCGGGCCCCGACAACCCGCTCATCGGCGTCGCTGGCCGTACGACGCTGATGACGAGCCTCGGCCAGGCGCTCGCGGCACGAAGCGACCTCTTCGGCGGCGAGGCCCGGATCGGCCGGCTCTACGACCATCTCGCCGGGCAAGCCGCCAATGGAAGCCTGCCGGCCTCCGCGATCCTCGCGGCGGTGCTCGACGGCCTCGGCCCGATCTGGCCGTCCCGCCTCTCGCTCGCCGGCCACAGCCTTGGCGATGTCTGGCGGCATGCGGGCATCGTCACGCCGGACCTCACCAGCGGTCTCGTGCCGTTTCACAAGCTCTCTCAATGGCTGACCTATTCGCTGATCGAGATCTTCGAGGATGCAGGCCTTTCGGTGAGTGGCCTCGACGCGCTCACCGGCCTGCCCGAATACCGCAATGGCGGGCTGTTCCTCGATCTTGGCGTCATCGCCCTTCGCGACTCTGCGCTGGCGGAGCAGGCTCATGCGCCCGGCGACGAGATCATCGTCGAATGGCGGGCGCTCACCGTGGCCTTGCTCGATGCGCTCGCCGATCCGGTTCGGGCGGCGCTCGGCAAATCCAAAACCGAACTGCCGCTCGCCCGCATCCTCGAAGGCGGCACTTGGTCGGCCGGCCGGAAAATTGCACGGGAGAAGCGAGCCGATGGTGGCCCGCCAATCCGCATCGCCAGCGACGGAACGGTTTTCTAGGCCAAGTTCGGACGAGGAGCGGCCAATAGATCGGATCGGCGAAGAGATCGATAAAGGGAGAAGAGCGGTGAACGGATTTCCAAATGTCAGCGTCGTCGATCACCCGCTCGTCCAGCACAAATTGACGCTGCTGCGCCGCAAGCAGGTCTCGACGGCGGAGTTCCGCCAGCTCACGCGCGAAATCAGCCTGTTGATGCTTTACGAGGTGACACGCGACTTGCCGCTCGAAAGCATGACGATCGAAACGCCGCTCGAAACGATGGAGGCGCCGATCCTCTCCGGCAAGAAGCTGTGCCTCGTCTCCATCTTGCGGGCCGGCAACGGCCTGCTCGAAGGCATGCTCGACCTCGTTCCCTCGGCGCGCGTCGGGCATATCGGGCTCTATCGCGACCCTGAAACTCTGGTCCCGATCGAATACTATCTGAAGCTTCCGGACGATGTCGCGAGCCGCACCGTCATCATCGTCGATCCGATGCTCGCGACGGGACATTCCGCCGCAGCCGCCGTGACACGGCTGAAGGAGGCCGGCGCGACGCAAATCCGCTTCGTCTGCATGCTCACCGTGCCGGAAGGGCTGCAGGCGATGCAGGACCACCATCCGGACGTCATGATCTATGCCTGCGCGGTCGATCGCCAGCTCGATGATCACGGCTATATCCGCCCCGGCCTCGGCGATGCAGGCGACCGCATCTACGGCACGAAGTAGCGCCCGGCTTGACAAGCCGCCTCCACGCTCCACTCTCCGCGCATGGATGCAAAAGACTTCCGCCGCTACGGCCACCAGCTCATCGACTGGCTGGCCGACTATCATGAAAGCCTTCCCTCGCGCCCCGTCGAGGCCGTCACCGCGCCTGGCGAGGTGCGGGCGATGCTGCCGGCCTCGCCGCCTCTGGAGGCGCAGCCGTTCGAGGCGGTGATCGCCGATCTCGACCGCATCATCGTTCCTGGCCTGTCGCTCTGGCAGCATCCTCGGTTCTTCGGCTATTTTCCGGCCAATGCGGAGCCCGCTGGCATCCTTGGCGACCTCGTCAGCACGGGGCTTGGCGTGCTCGGGCTCTCCTGGCAGTCGAGCCCGGCGCTCACAGAGCTCGAGGAGGTGGTGACCGACTGGGTGCGCCAGATGGTCGGCCTCTCCGAAGCCTGGAGCGGCGTGATCCAGGATACGGCCTCGACCTCGACGCTGGTCGCGCTTATCAGCGCGCGCGAACGGGCGAGCGGCCACGCGCAGACGCGCGGCGGACTGCAGGCGGGCGGGCGCAGCCTCATCGTCTATGTCTGCGCGCAAAGCCATTCCTCGGTCGACAAGGCGGCGCTTCTGGCGGGCTTCGGGCGCGACAACATCAGGCTCGTACCCTTCGACAGCGCCTACGCCATGCGCGCGGACGCGTTGGCTGAGATGATCGAGGCAGACATCGCCGCAGGCCTCCTGCCATGCGCGATCGTCGCGACAACCGGAACCACCGCCACGACGGCGATCGACCCCGTGGACGAGATCGCGAGGATCGCCCGACGCCACGACATCTGGCTGCATGTCGATGCGGCGATGGCCGGCAGCGCGATGATCCTTCCCGAATGCCGCGGGATGTGGGATGGCATCGAGGATGCCGACAGCCTCGTCATCAACGCCCACAAATGGCTCGGCGCGCCGTTCGACTGCTCGCTCTACTATGTGCGAGACGCGCAGCACCTGATCCGCGTCATGTCGACCAATCCGAGCTTCCTGCAATCCTCGGTCGACGGAACCGTGAAGAACCTGCGCGATTGGGGCATCCCGCTCGGCAGACGGTTCCGCGCGCTGAAGCTGTGGTTCATGATCCGCGAACGCGGCGTCGAGGGACTTCAGGCGCGGCTGAGACGCGACATGGCGAACGCCGCCGCCTTCGCGGCTCAGGTGTCTGGCACGCTGCATTGGCGGGTGGTCGCGCCGGTCGTGCTGCAGACCGTCTGCATCAGGCACGAACCGCCCGGCCTGGTGGGCGAAGCACTCGACGCGCATACGAAAGCCTGGGCCGAGGCGGTCAACCGATCCGGCGCGGCCTATCTCACGCCCGCGACGCTCGACGGGCGCTGGATGGTCCGCGTTTCGATCGGCGCGCTCTCGACGGAGGCGGCGGACATCGCCGAGGCCTGGCGGGCGATCCGGCAAGCGGCCGAGACCGTGCGCCTGCCGGAGATGGCGGCCGGCGGCTGACGCTGCATCAGCTTTCGACGACGACGGCGCAGCCGAACTCCGCCGCCGAAGCAGCGAACCACGACCAGAAGCTGCCCGCGATGCTGCGCGGCGCAGCGATTTCGAACACCGCGCCGTCCGGCCCGTCCGCCAGCCGCCAGAGATGCACGCCGATATGCGCGATGCTGCTGAGCGCGGCTGCACCAACGGGAAAGCTCCCGTCATGCAGATCGATCATGCAGCCCTTGGCGAGTGCCGCTCGGATCGCCCTGCCCGAGACGCGCAGCACGGCCCTCGATCCTGTCTGATCGGAAACCGCGCCAAGGTCCGCGATAACCTCGCGCAGCGTCTCGACGCCGGAGACGTCCGCCGTCACCAGCAGCCATTGGTCCGGGCCCGCCCAGACCGCGCGGACGCCGCCGTTCTCGACGGTGCGCGGGTCCTCGGGAAGTCGCATTCCGTATCTTGCCTCGACGGCGGCGATCAGCGCCGCCTCGCGGCGCTTCGGCGCGATCAGGGTCGCCATGCCCACATCGCGAAGACAGCACACGGTAACACCTGCGCCGCCATCCGCCCCAAGATGGCCTGAAACGGCGACGCCGGCCCAGGCGCTTTGGCTGCGCCAGCCTGCTGCGCTCGACGAAGGCTCAGCCATGGAGGCGCGCTCCTTCCGGATCGAAGAAGACGGGGTTGCAGATTTCCACCACGACATCACCATTGCGGACAGGATCATAGGCGCGGACGCGCTCGCCGATGCGGGTCGCGCCGTTCCTGATCCGTCCGAGCCCGATCCAGCTCCTGAGATGAGGAGAGTAGGCGGTCGACGTCATGTGACCCTCGTCATTCTCGATCGAAGCGGGCTGGCCGAGGCCGAGAAAATGCGCGCCGGCACGCAGGCGCTGGCTGGCATCCACCGGCCGGAAGCCGGCGAGGGTCGGCCTCTCCGCCTCGACGAGGGCGGGGCGCGTCGCCATCAGGCGGCCGATATAGTCCTTCTTGCTCGACATCATCTTTCCAAGACCGAGATCGCGCGCCGTCGTCTGCCCGTTGAGCTCGCTTCCTGCGACATGGCCTTTTTCAATCCTGAGAACGCCGAGTGCCTCGAGCCCGTAGGGTGTGATGCCGTAATCCCGCCCGCTCGCCATGATCGCCTGCATCATGGCGTCGCCAAAGCCGGAGGGCACGGCAAGTTCGAAGGCGCGCTCGCCGGAAAACGAAATGCGGAACAGCCGGGCGGGAATGCCGCCGCCGACCGTCACCTCTCTTGCAGCAAGATAGGGAAACGCGTCATCGGAAATGTCGTGCTGGCCGTCGACGACGCCGCGCAGCACGTCGCGAGATCGCGGCCCGGCAATCGCCGCCTGCGCCCAGCGCTCCGAAACGGAGACCATCCGCACATCGAGCTCCGGCCACAGCACCTGATGGCAGAACTCGAGATGCTGCATCACCTTGCCCGCATTGGCCGTGGTGGTCGTCATCAGATAATGATCATCGGCGAGACGCGAGGTCGTGCCGTCATCCATGACGAAGCCGTCCTCCCGCAGCATCAAGCCGTAGCGCGCCTTGCCGATCGGCAGCGTCGACCAAGTGTTGCAATAGACACGGTCCAGGAACACGCCGACATCGCGGCCCTGAAGATCGATCTTGCCGAGCGTGGAGACGTCGCAGACGCCGACGCCCGCCCGCACCGCCAGTACCTCGCGATTGACCGTTTCCAGCCAGTCGCGCTCGCCGGGCTGCGGATAGTACTGCGCCCGTATCCAGGCCCCGCTTTCGATGAAGACCGCTCCCTGCCGTTCGGACCAGGCATGGGTGGGGCTGATGCGCGTCGGCCGGAAGTCGCGGCCGCGATGATGGCCGCCGAGCGCGCCGATCGCCACCGGCGTATAGGGCGGGCGGAAGATCGTCGTTCCAGTGTCGGGTATGAGCTTCCCGGTCTGCTCGGCCATCAGCGCCAGACCGGAGACGTTGGAAGTCTTGCCCTGATCGGTCGCCATGCCGAGCGTCGTGTAGCGCTTCAGGTGCTCGACCGCGCGAAAGCCCTCACGCGCGGAGAGCTCGATGTCGAAATCGGTGACGTCGTTCTGGAAATCGACGAAGGCCTTGCCCCGTTTCCGGCCGCTGCCGCCGCTCACGCGCCAGACGGGCGTCGCCGGCAGTCCTTCATCATCCGCAGTCCGATCCGTCGTCCCGGCACCGCGCCCGTGGCCGCATTCGGCGGCGGCCTCGGCGCCGAGCCGCGCACCGCCGTCGAGCGCCTGCTCCAGCCGGAAGCGGCCGGCCGCGCTGCCCGCCGCGACGAGACCCGGAGGCATTGCGCCGGGCACGAAGGCCGCGATCGTCGCGTCCCAGACCGGCCGGGTGTTCTGGTGCGAGGTCAGATGGAGCGTCGGGTTCCAGCCATTCGAGACGGCAAGAAGATCGCAGGCCATCTCCACGTGATGTCCTGCGGCGTTCCGCACGCTGATCCCGCGCAACGCCTTGCCGCCATGCGCGCTCTCGACGACCGCGCCCGTGACGAGCCGCGCGCCGATCCGCTCCGCCAGCGCCCGCAGGCCGGCATCGATCTCGGCCCGCGCATCCACGATCGCGACCACCCTCGCGCCGGCATCGGCAAGGTCACGCGCCGTCGTCCAGCCATCATCGCCGGTCGTGAAGAGCACGGCCTCGCGCCCCGGCAGCACGCCGAACCGGTTGACATAGCTCCTGACAGCGCCGGCCAGCATCACGCCGGGCGTGTCGTTGCCGGCGAAGACGACCGGGCGCTCGATGGCGCCGGCAGCGAGGATGGCCCGCTTCGCGGTGATGCGCCATGAGCGCTGGCGAGGCTGGAACGGCGGCGGGGTCGGTAGATGATCCGACACGCGCTCGACAACGCCATAAACGCCATGATCGTAGACGCCGAATACGGTGCTGCGCCGCATGAGACGCATATCCGGCATGCTTTCGAGCTCCGCCAGCGTCGCTGCGAGCCAGTCAGCCGCCGGCCTGCCGCCGATCATGCGCCGATCCGACAACAGCCGCCCGCCGAGAGCGAAATCCTCGTCGCACAGGATGACGCGCGCTCCCGCCCGTCCGGCGGAGAGCGCAGCCGACAGTCCGGCGGGACCGCCCCCGATCACCAGAACATCGCAGAAGGCGAAGGCTTTCTCGTAATGGTCAGGGTCAGCGGCTACGGCAGCGCGGCCCAGACCGGCGGCGCGGCGGATGAGCGGCTCGTAGACACGCTCCCAGAAGGCAGCCGGCCACATGAAGGTCTTGTAATAGAAGCCGGCCGCCAGCGCAGAGCCGAACAGCGAGTTGACCGACAGGAGATCGAAATCGAGCGACGGCCAGCGGTTCTGGCTTGCGGCCTCAAGACCGTCGAACAGCTCCGCAGTCGTGGCCCGCGTGTTGGGTTCGCGCCGTGCGCCGCTGCGAAGTTCCACCAGCGCGTTCGGCTCCTCGGAGCCGGCAGACAGGATGCCGCGCGGGCGATGGTATTTGAACGAGCGGCCGACGAGGCGCACACCGTTGGCGAGCAGCGCCGAGGCGAGCGTATCACCCTCGTACCCTTCGAGCCGACGACCGTCGAAGCTGAAACCGAACGGCTTGGCTCGATCGATCAGCCCGCCGGCGGGAGTGCGAAATGGCTGCGGGCTCATGTCGACGCGCTCTCGACGGACGCAGGCAAGGCCTCCACTGCGAAAACCGCATGCGTGCGCGTATCGCGCGTCACGACAAGCCAGGCGCGGCATCCGGAGCCGTGATACCAGAGTTCGCGGTGGCGACCGGCAGGGTTGTCGCGCTCGTGAAGATAGACATGCATTTCGGCGAGGGTCGCAGCCATGCCGTCGGGGCGTCGCGGCCCCGCATCTCGCAGATAGATGAACTCCTGCACGTCGCGTGAGCCGCAATGGGGGCAGTCGATCCGCATGGCTAGTCCCTCACTGCAGGTTCGGCTGCGCGCCGACACCCTTTTCGTCGATGAGCCGACCCGTCGCGAACCGATCGAGCCGGTAGGCGGCGGCGACGGGATGCGGTTTGTCCGTCGCGATGAGATGGGCAAAGCACCAACCGGAGCCCGGCGTCGCCTTGAAGCCGCCATAGCACCAGCCCGCGTTGAGATAGAGCCCCTCTATGGGTGTATGATCGATGATCGGCGATCCATCCATCGACATGTCCATGATGCCGCCCCAATGCCGCAGCAGCCGGATCCGCCCGAGGCCGGGCCAGAGTGCCATGGCGGACTCCATCACGTCCTCGATGACGGGCAGATTGCCGCGCTGGGCGTAGGAGTTGTATCCGTCTATGTCGCCGCCGAAGACGAGCCCGCCCTTGTCGGATTGGCTCACGTAGAAATGTCCCGCGCCGAAGGTGACGACCGTGTCGATCAGCGGCTTCACACCCTCGGATACGAAGGCCTGCAGCACGTGGCTCTCGATGGGCAGCCTGAGGCCAGCCATGGCGGCGAGACGCGAGGAGTTGCCGGCGACCGCCAGAGCCACCTTGCGCGCCCGGATCGGGCCGCGCGTCGTCTCCACGCCGACGACCCGCCCGGCCTCGATCGCAAGGCCCGTGACTTCGCAGTTCTGAACGATGTCGACGCCGCCCCGATCGGCGGCGCGGGCATAGCCCCAGGCGACCGCATCATGGCGGACCGAGCCGCCACGCCGCTGCAGCAGGCCGCCCTGGATGGGAAAGCGCGCATCGTCGTAATTGAAGAAGGGCAGCATGGCGCGCACCTCCTCCTTGCCCAGCAGCTCAGCATCGACTCCGGCGATGCGCATCGCGTTGCCGCGACGGGCATAGGCGTCGCGCTGCGCATCGGAATGGTAGAGGTTGATCACGCCGCGCTGGCTCACCATCGCATTGTAGTTGATGTCCTGCTCCAGCCCCTCCCAGAGCTTTAGCGAAAGCTCGTAGAACGGCGTGTTGCCGGGCAGAAGATAGTTCGAGCGGATGATCGTCGTGTTGCGTCCGATATTGCCGGAGCCGACATGACCCTTCTCGATCACAGCGACGTTGGTGATGCCATGCTGGCTCGCCAGATAATGGGCCGTGGCGAGGCCGTGCCCCCCGCCTCCGATAATGATGACGTCATAGTCGGACTTCGGCGCGGCATCCCGCCAGGCAGGCGTCCAGCCGGTGTGGCCGGCCCATGATTGCCGCAGCAGGGAGAAGATCGAGTAGCGCATATCCGCCCTTGGGAGAGGCCCGGCGCATTGCCGGCTTGCCATGTGACAATGACTGACCTAGCCTCGCCCATATGCCTTTAAACGACGTCAGCTTGCCTTTGAGCGACAGGCATGCCGTGCATGTCGGCTTTCTGCTGATCCCGGATTTCGCGTTGATGGCCTATGCCTCGACGGCGGAGCCGCTTCGCGCCGCGAACCGCCTGTCAGGGCGGGAGCTCTATCGCTGGAGCCATATCGCAATCGAGGGGTCGTCGTCCCGCGCATCCAGCGGCATCGACATCGCGGCCGATCATCGCGTGGGAACGGACGCGCCGTTCGATTACGTGATCGTCTGCGCCGGCGGCGATCCGGCGGCCTTCCATCATGCACCGACCTTCGCCTGGCTGCGGCAGCTCGCGCGGCGCGGCGTCAGACTCGGCGGCGTCTCGGGCGGCGCATATGTCCTTGCACGCGCGAACGTGCTCACGGGCTACCGTGTCACGCTGCACTGGGAGCACGCGCCCGGCTTCCGGGAGGATTATCCGGGCCTCGACCTCCGACGCTCGCTGTTCGAGATCGATCGCGACAGGATGACCTGCGGCGGCGGCACCGCGCCGCTCGACATGATGCACGCGATGATCGCGCGCGAGCACGGCAGCGAACTCGCCCTCTCGGTCAGCGAGTGGTTCCTGCAGACCCATGTGCGCGAAGGCGGCGTTCCGCAGCGCATGCCGCTGCGCGAGCGGCTCAATATCGCGCATGGCCCGCTGCTGAGCGTGCTGGAGCGCATGGAGGCTGCGCTCGAACATCCGCTGCCGCGCGCGGAGCTTGCCCGGGAGGCCAATCTCTCCGTCCGGCAGCTCGAAAGGCTGTTCCGCCTGCATCTCGGCTGCACGATCGGCGAACGGTATCAGCGGCTGCGGCTCGACCGCGCGCGGCTCCTGCTGCGGCAGACGAGCCTGTCAGTGCTGGAGACGGCGCTCGCCTGCGGCTTTGCGAGCGCCAGCCATTTCTCCCGCGCCTACAACCGGCGGTTCGGCCATCCGCCGCGCTCGGAACGTATCGCCCGGACCAAGGCGTCGATGGCAAGCCCGGCTTTCGATCTCGCCCAGCGTTAGACTGTGTTGTTCCGCGTGCCTTGACGCTCGACGAGACCGCTGTCGGAATCCATGCGCACTTCAAGATTGCCGATGGCCGAGGGGCGAAGATTTCGGCAGCGCAGTCAATCTGGCCAACAGGCCCATAAATTCTGTCGAGTCTCACATGAAAGCGAGGAAACCGCTTTTTCCCAGACACATCATCGTATTAACTGTCTTGCGCCGTCGCGTTGCATGAGTTCGAGCGAAGATGAGAGTGTCTGGAGCAGCATTGTGGAAAATGGCGCTTCCGGTGGTCCTCATTCTTGCAGGCTGCTCGGTCTGCGTTACCCAGATTTCGATCGTCGAAGCGCTGCGCAACCTCGTCTTCGACACGTATCAAAGGCTTTCGCCGCGTGAGCGTGGGGCCGAAAATCCGGTCGCCATCATCGATATCGACGATGAGTCGCTGCAGAAGATCGGGCAATGGCCATGGCCGCGATCGACCCTTGCCAAGCTCTCGGACCGGCTGGCCCAGGGCGGCGCGGTCGCCGCCGGATATGACATCCTTTTTTCCGAACCCGACCGCCTTTCGCCGGAACGGCTCGTCGAGCAGCTTCCGCCATCTCCACAACGCACCGAAATTGCCGAGTTGCTGAGCCTAGCCGGGCTGAAAAACGACGCTTTGTTCGCCAGATCCCTCGCACGGTTGCCGAGCGTGCTCGGCTTCGTGACGACCGCCAAGGCCGGGGGGACGCCGGACAGGGTCGGCGTGGCATTCGGTGGAGATGATCCGCGTGTCTGGCTGCCGCATTTCATCGGCGCAGTCCTTCCCATCCCGGAGCTGGCGACATCCGGCGCGGCGATCGGCAGCATCGTGTTCATACCGGACCGCGATCTCATCGTGCGGAAGGTCAATCTGCTGGTCAATGTCGGACCGGATCCCGCGAGCGGGACGATCCTGCCATCGCTCGACGCGGCGCTGCTGCGCGACGCACAAGGCGCTTCGACGCTGATCGTCAAATCGTCCAATGCGTCAGGTCAGCAGGCGTTCGGCGTGCAGTCGGGCGTGACCGACGTGCGGATCGGGGCGCTGTCGATCCCGACCGACCGCACCGGCGCGGTCCGCATCCGCTTCGCCCGGAACGACCCGGGGCGGCGGACGCCAGCCTGGATGCTGCTGGCGGATGACGAGGCCGAGAAACTGTTCGAACGCAAAACGTTCGAAGGCAAGATCATCCTGATCGGATCGAGCGCCACCGCGCTTGCCGACGTGCGCTCGACGCCGCTGGAGACGGTCGTTCCCGGCATCGACATCCATGCCGAGCTCATCGAGAACATCCTGGAGGGCGTTCAGCTTTCAAGACCCGACTACGTCGGCGGGCTGGAGGCAGTGGTGCTGGTCTGCGCCTGTCTGGCTGCCCTGCTGTTTTCGCGCCGGATGAGCCCTGCCTATTCCGCAGGCGGCGTTCTCGTCCTGGCGGCGGCCTTGTGGGTCGGCAGCTTCTTTCTGTTCCGCGACGCGGCCCTTCTCGTCGACGCGCTGGTGCCGTCATCGACGATGATCGCTGTTTTCGGCGTTTCAACCGTATCGCAATATCGCCGATCCGTGCGGGAGCGAAAGCAGATTCGCGGCGCGTTTTCGCGCTATGTCGCGCCCGGCGTCGTGGCAAGTCTCGAGAAAAATCCTGCGCAGCTTCAACTTGGCGGAGAGACGCGCACCGTCTCGATCATGTTCTGCGACGCGCGGAATTTCACGCGCCGCTCGGAAACGCTCGATGCGGCCGGCGTCGTGCATTTCCTCAACAGCCTGCATACGCCGCTGACGGCCTGCGTGCTCGACAGCGCCGGCACGATCGACAAATACATCGGTGACGGGCTGATGGCCTTCTGGAATGCGCCGCACGACGTTCCCGACCACGCTTCCAAAGCTTGCGCCGCAGCGCTCGCCATGATGGCGAAGGTGCCGCAGATCGACCGTCAGCTCGCCGAGGAGGCGGCAGCCGAAGGACGTCCGCACATTCCGCTCGGCATTGGCATCGGCATCAACTCCGGCCCGAGCTTCGTCGGCAATATGGGCTCCGACCAGCGCTTCGATTATTCGGTCGTGGGCGATGCGGTCAACGTCGCGGCGCGCTTCGAGAGCGCCACCAAGGAATACGGGGTCGACATCATCGTCTCGGCCGAAACGGCGCGCGAAGCCCCCGATCATCTGTTTGTGAAGCTGGACGGCATCGCGCTCAAGGGCAAGTCCGAGCCGGTGCAGGCGTTTGCGCTGCACGGGCCGCGCCCCGCAACGCCTGACACCACGTTCGACCGGTTCACCGGGCGCCACGAAGCCGCTCTTGCTGCGCTCAACGCCGGCGACGTGGCGGCAAAAGCCTCGATCCTCGCTTTGGCCGACGACCTACACGGTGCCCGCTACCGGAAACTCTACGACCTCTGGCTGGAGCGCTTCGACATCACCCGCAACGACAAAGACAGGCTTTCGTCATGAGCATGCGTGCACAAATCTCCGACCTGCTCGACGACGGCTCTCTCGCCAGCCGCGGCAATGCCTGGATCCGCCGGTTCATGGTGATGCTGATCCTGATCGGTATCTGGTGCGTCATCCAGTCGACCGACAAGTCCAATGGCGAGCGTCTCTCCGCCATGCTTATCGCCGTCGACCGGTTCGTGCTCGCCGTGTTTCTGATCGAATATCTGCTCCGGATATGGACCTGCCCGGAGGACATCCGGCACCGCGAGAAGACGCCTGCCGCCGCGCGCCGGGCCTATCTCGTCTCGACCTACGGCGTGATCGATCTCATCGCCGTCCTGCCGATCACGCTCCTCGTGGCGCAACCCGAGGGGTCGCCCTGGGTTGCGGCGATCGAGCTTCTGCGCTGCGCCAAGACCTTGCGCTATTCGACGAGTCTCCAGGCGCTGCTGGAAACTCTCCTGAAAGAACGCGGGGCCGTGCTGGCTGCTCTCCTCGTCATCGCCGGCACGGCCATAATGGCGGGAGGGATCGTCTACGCATTGGAGTCGCCGGGGCAGCCGGAAGAGTTCGACTCGATCCTCTCCTCGGTCTGGTGGGCGATCGAATCAATCGTGGGCTCTTCGACGGACGAACTCTCTCCCGAGACACCGGTCGGCCGGCTGATGGCGGCCCTGCTGACGATCTTCGGCTTTCTGATGCTCGCCCTGCCGGTCGGCATCGTCGGCGCTTCCTTCGAAAGTTCCTTTCGCCAGAAAGACTTCACGATTTCGGCGAAGATGGTGTCACGCGTGCCGCTGTTCTCAAACTTCCGGCCGCAGGAGATCGTTTCCATCGCGACGGCCCTCAGATCGAAACGCTATCCGGCGGGCAGCACCATCTTGAAAAAGGGCGAGATTGGCGACGAGATGTACTTCATCGTGGACGGAGCGGTCGGTGTCCAGACGCAGAACGGCGTGCTCACCCTGCGAAAAGACGCCTATTTCGGCGAGCGTGCGCTGATCAAGGTAGAGCCGCGCAACAGCACGATCACCGCGCTGGAAACGACGCGATTGCTGGCGCTCGACAAGGCGACGTTGAACGATCTCATCGGCCAGCGGCCCGAAATCCATGAGGAATTGCTGAAGACGATCGATGCGCGTGAGGCAAAGCCGGCGGCCGCCTGATGCGGCGCTTCTGGCGGCGGCGCGAGGCGTTCGAACCGTCGACCATCCCAAGAGGCGAACCGCTTTTGCAGCACGCATCCGCCTGCTCGCCTCGCTCAGGTCGTGCGATATCCCCGGCCTTCGCCATCACCGCCTCGCGGCGAAAGTGCCCGCTCCGAGATAAGCGCCGGGGCCGCCACCCAGCCGGATCGTTCCGCCCATTTCACCGATCGGACTGGCGCTTCCCTGAAAGAACGAACCGTTGAGGACGGCCGATCGCCCGGCCACGTTGGTGCTGGCGATCGTACCGCCGAACTGGGTCACGTTGCTTGGGTTGATCGTGACATTGCCGGAATAGGCCGTGCTGTCGAGGTTTGGAATGCTCACCGCACCGACTCGCGTGCCGAAATTGACCGTGTTGGTGAAGTTGCTGGCGGCGACATATTCCGACGCGCCATTCCTGATCGAGGCGATCGCATGGCCCGTGTAGGTTGCGACGCCGGTTGTCGGCACATCGGCAGCGCGCGCGGCGCGCCCCGCCACCCAGGTCAGCAGGTTGCCCCGGTCAAAGTCGGCGCTCGCCCCTGCCGGATCGTTGAGACGAGCGACATCGATCGACCAAAAGCCCCAGCGCGTGAAGTCACAATTGCAGAACGTGACCGCCGGGAAGAACGACGCGGCATTCACGGTATCGGACGTGACGAAAAACGCCCCGGTTCTCTGAGTGAAATTCGCCGTATTGGGCAGGAAGTCTTTGCCGTTGATTTTGGATGTTTCGGTGTTGTTTCCAGCGCTGAACACCGTTTCCGAACGCGCGCCGAAATTCTTCGAGTCGATATAAGCCCCGCGTGAGCCGTTGAAACCCGCGGCGCTACCAAAGCGCAATTCCGCCGTGTTGAGACTGTCCGCCGTCGAGGGGCTCGCATTGCGGATGTTGAACACGGCCGATACCCGCGACGAGTTGTTCAGCAGGGTGATGGAGATATCGCCGGGAGAGTCGGTTGCGTTGACGACCTGGAAGCTCGGGGCTAGCGAGGTTGCGGTCGAGGCGGTCGACGGCGTGGACCGCGCGGTACGGGCAAGACCACCGACATAGCCTGTCAGATTGTCGTCGGGCCGGTCGGCGCCGAGCCCCGAGGGCGTCGTTGTCTGCGTCACATTTTGCTGAAAGCCGTAGTTGGAGCCAGCGCCTGTATTCGTGAACGCCGTGGTGGCCGTGCGTTGGTGGAAGTTGTTCGGGTTGTCGGATGAAAGCGTATTCTGGTCGGTCGTGAACGTCGTCGGTATTCCGTTTGCGTCAACCGGGACGGCGCCGGTCGATGATATGGCGCCCTGCGCCCGCGTCTGAGACGCGACCGACGACGTGCGAGAGGATGCATTGAAGCCCCCCGTGCTGATGTAGCCGAACACGTCATCATTGGTGATCACACCTGTGGCCACCGCGAAAGTCGACGTCTGCGAGGCGCCGCTGCCGTTAATCGAGAGGCTCGCCTGCAGCGTGCGCGCCGTCGTATTGGGCGTGCCGTCAGCATTGGCGCCGCCGACGCGGTAGCCGAGAACTCTTGAGACCTGATAAGTCCCGCTCGCAGCGAACGTGCCGAGAAGATACGGCGCGCGAGAGCCAAGCGCGGGGTCAACCGTCGTGATCAGCGCAAAGGCGGCGGGTTTCGGCAGCACCACGGGCGGCGTGACTGGCGGCACCGTCGTCGGAGCCACGGTGTCCACCTGCTGTTTCGTGGCCTGCGCGACGACGGAGGTCGTCTGGTTCGAGTTTGTTGTGTTGGCCGCGACATCGCCGGTGCGCGCCTGACCGTCGGACTGGGTCTGCGTCTGTGCGCTCCGATAGGTCGGGCTCACCGACGTGTTGACGGTGCCGACACCGGCATTCACGGCCACCTGATCGGTCGGGATGGCCGTCGCCCCGCCCACTTGCCCCGGTTTGCTGGTCAGCGCCACATTGCTGTTGTCGACCTCCGATTGCTGCACGCGCACGGGAGCTGTCGGGCCGGCTGATGCGCTCGCTTGCCCGCCAGCGCCCGGCGCGGACGCGACCGTGACGGCGAAGCCGGGCCTGCGGATCGTCTCCACGCCAGCCTGCGAGGCTACCGTCAACGTGCCGAAGTGATTGATGACCCGCGTTCCCTGCGTCGCACATGCCGCGCCGGCGCAATGAGAGATCGTCGCCACGCCGCCGCGAATGCCGATGGTGGCGGATGGTGTGCGGATGGTCGTGCCGCCGGTGTGCGAGGCCTGACCGCCGACGACCCGCAGCACACCCTTGGTGAGGGTCGCGGCCATCTTGCCGGTGTCGGTATCCGGGTTAAATACGAAATCATCGATGATGATGGAGCTGTTCGGACCAATGTTGAACGTCGTCTTGTCCACGAACAGCAACTGCACGGTGCCGGAGGCAGAGGTGTCGATCTTCTCGCGGCGCACCACCTGCGTGCCGAGTTCGATCACGCGGTTCTTGCCGCCGGGCGGCGTTCCGGTCGACACGGTGTTGGCGGCGGCGGCGGTGCCCACCTGCTGCGCGTGCGTAGCGTCGGGCAGGACCAACTGGAGCGCCAGCAGCAATCCGGCAGCAGCGACGTTCGGGCTTCGGAAGTGCACCATGATCGAAGATCCTCGTCAAAAGCGGACGTTGGGGCCGCCGGACACCAGAAAATTGCTGGTTCTGTAGTTTTTGATGTTCGAATAGATGCGGCCATACTGAACTTGCACACCGAAGCCGACCGCTTCGTAGAGTTGCATGTCGAGAGCGCCGCCGAAGCGATATTCGGTGTCCGACCGCGTCACGGTAGGCTCGATCAGGGCGTTGGGGCGCGCATAATCCGTCAGCGAGAACCCGGCGAACGGCGCGATCGTCAGCTTGCGTCCCTTCTGGATCGCGAAACCTTGGACCTCATAGGGAAGAGAAAAATCGAAGGCGACCTGCTGGTAGGAGTAGTAGGCCTGCTTCGCCGTGCTATCGACCGCCGAGACGCGGGCCTGCCAGCGCAAATTGTCGATCATGACAGTCGGACCGGCGGCGGACACGTAGCCGATGATCTGTTGGCCGAGCTGCTCGCGCGCCGTGGGATAATCCGGCGTGTTGCTGTATTCGCGTTTCCTGAACTCGATCCCGGGCGCGATTTCGAGGTAGGGCGTGGTCCAGGCCAGTGAAACGCCGCCGCCGCCCGACAGCGCATATTGCCGGTCACCGAGCCCGACCTCGTTGCCGAGCACGTAGGGCCGGATGGACAGGCCGGCATTTTCGCCGATCGCGAGCCGAGGGCCGGCATCGATCTCGACAAAGCCGAGATTGAGCGCCGACAGCTTGAACTGGCGCGCATAGTAGGTCGAAACATTGGTCTCGAACGTATCGCCGCGCTGATTTTCGAAATCATAGACATGGCGGAACGAGCTCAAGGCAAACCAGTTCGTGTCCGAACGACGGACAAAGCGGCTGTCCAGCACCGCATCCTGCCCAAGCGCCCTGATGAACGCATTGCCGGGGCCGGCATTGGCGTTGGTCTGGAAGCGGAAGCCGGTTTGCGCGTAGAAGGAAAACTGGTTGGGGCTGACCCGTCTCTCCGTCTCGCGGACGAAGACCGCAACACGCTCCCGGACCTCGGGGGGCACGTTGGGGCCGGTGACGGCCGCGTTGAAGTAGCTTTTTGCCTGCTCGTAGGAGCCGAGACGGAAGTAGAGCAGGCCGAGCTCGAGCTTCACACGCGGGAGATCCTGGTTGTAGAAAAGCATCCGCTCGAGCGCGCCGATCGCCGCCTCGAAGTCGCCGAGCTTGGTGGCGACCTCTGAATATTTGAAGGCGATGTCGAGATTGTTGGGCTGGATGAGCGTTTGCTTGAACAACGCCCGCTCCTGGCTTTTCAGCTCCTCTTTCGAGGGCTCGGCCTGAGCGGTGACAGACGTAGAGACGAGCACGCCTGCAGCAAACGCCGCCGAAATCAGACACCGGGCGCGCGCCGACCCACAACGGAACAGTCTCATCGCCGAAAAACAAACGTTCCTGCCGGCTACTCCTTGAAACACACCCATCTGACGCCACCGACAGTCCAAAAACCAGTAAAACTGGTCAAATACTTGTGCAAACCCATGCAAAACTAATTCCATGCGGCATTAAAACGAGTCAATGCCGCAATCTTAATTTTGTCTTAATTTTGCCTCGTGTTGGATCGTTGCAACGGACAGACGTAAATAAAACCAGATATTTACCAAGCTCCTGAAGTGATTATGCCTTGATTGACCCGCGCAACTGAGGCAAAAAACGGATAGTTTCCTTTGACAGTTCTCTGATCGCACGGAGTTGGCGCCGACCTTTTCATGGAGAAGCTGTTTCCCTACATCGTCAAGGAAACGAAACTCGACCAGCTCAAGATCCTGCTGATCGTCCTGCTGTCGTTCCCTTTTTATTTCGTTTCCCTCGATCTGCCGAAGCAGATCATCAGCAACGCCATCCAGGGCAAACAGTTTCCGACCGTTCACAGCACGGTCAAAGTCCTGAAGATTTCGCTGAGCTTCCCGAGCTTCATTTCAGATCGCCGCATCGATATCTTCGACGGGATCGACATGGAGCAGTTCGCCTATCTGTTCTATCTCAGCGGGCTGTTCCTGGCGCTCGTGCTGATCAACGGTTTCTTCAAATACAAGATCAACATCAAGAAAGGCGCGCTCGGCGAACGCTTCATCCAGAACCTGCGTCTGACCCTGTTCACGCGGCTCCTGACCTTCACGCCCGAAGCGCTGAGAAACCTGAAGCCGAGCGAGGCGGCGACCATATTGAAGGACGAGGTCGAGCCCATCGGCGGCTTCGTCGGCGATGCGTTCGTCCAGCCGCTTTTCCTCGGCGGCCAGGCGTTGACCGCCTTGCTCTTCATCATCCTTCAGAGCCCTCAGCTCGGGCTCATCGCGGTCCTCATCCTCTTCGTTCAGCTCGCCGTGATCCCCAAGCTCCGGCGTGAGCAATTGAGGCTCGGCGCGGAGCGCCAGAAGAAGCAGCGCGCCTTTGCGGGAAAGGTCGGCGAGGTCGTCGAATGCCTGCCGGAGATCGGTAACCAGGGCGGCGCGGCACTTGAGAGACGGCGCGTCGCCGAGCGGCTCGACGATCTCTACAATGTGCGCTTCCGCCTCTACGAACGCAAATTCGCGGTCAAATTCCTCAACAACCTGCTTGCGCAGCTCACACCGTTCCTCTTCTACACGATCGGCGGTTTCTACGCCCTGAAAGGCGACATCGACATCGGTCAGCTCGTCGCCGTGATCGGCGCCTATCGGGACCTGCCGCCGCCATTGAAGGAGCTGATCGACTGGGACCAGCAGCGGCTCGACGTGGAGACGAAATTCCAGCTCGTTTCGCAGCAATTTCCGATGATGATGTCGCAGGAGCCGACCGCGTCCATCAAGGAGCGCGAGATCGATGACGGCCTCGATCATCCGAGCATCGTTTCGGAGCAGATCAGCATCCAGAGCGCGGCGGGCGATCCGCTTCTCAGCCGGTGCTCGTTCGAGATCCCGTTCGGCAGCCATGTCGCGATCCTCGATCTCGGCGGCGATGGCGCGCGCAATCTCGGTCAGGCTCTTGGCGGGAGGCTGTCGCTGTCAGGCGGCAATCTTCTCATCGGCGGCGTTCCGTTCGATCAGATCAAGCCCGAGCGGCTCGGCAAGCTGATCGGTTACGCCAACAACGAGCCGACCATCTTCGACGGCACCATTTACGACAACATCATCTACTCGCTGCATCGCAGCCGCGCTGGTCTGGAGCCGGGGTCGGCGAGCATCGACTACCACGCAGCGGGATGCGATACCGAGGCCGCGTTTCAGGAGCGCCTGCTTGCCGTGCTCGGGATCGTCGGCCTCGATGGACCGGTCTTCGCCTTCGGCCTCGCGCGTCGTCTCGACCCGGCAGCCAATGCGCGTTTTGCCGACAGCATCGTCGTCATGCGCAAGAAGCTCCGCGCCCGGATCGCGCATGACGACGCGCTGACGATCATCGAGCCGTTCGACCCGTCAAGATATACGGCCAACGCCTCCATCATCGACAACATCATCTTCGGCGTTCCGCACGATCCCTCGACCACGGAGCAGGACTTCGCCCGGCAGGAGACGATGCGCAGGCTGCTCGACGAGCATGGCCTGAGCGAGGCTCTCGTCCAGATCGGCGAGCGGATCGCAGCGATGATGATCGAGATTTTCAAGGACATCGATCAGGACAACATCCTCTTCGAACAGTTCGCCTTCATTCCATCATCGAAGCTGTCCGCCTATGGCGACATCCTCAACCGCCGCCTCGCCGGCACCATCGTCCCGGAAGACCAGACGCTGCTGATCGCGCTCGCCTTCCTCTACATCGAGCCGCGTCACAGGCTGGGGCTTCTCAATGATGAATTGCGCGCCAAACTCCTGACGCTGCGCGCCGCCTATGCGAGCCGCGCCGACAATCAAATCCTCATCGATCGATACGACCCCGACAGCTATTGCGCCTCGGCGTCGCTGAGGGACAACCTTCTTTTCGGGCTGGTGGCTTATGGTGCGCCGGGCGGCGCAGACCAGGCGACGGCCGCGATCTATCAAGTCATCGCGGATGAGGGGCTTCTCGCTCAGGTTTACCGCGTCGGCCTCGATCAGCCGACAGGCTATGGCGGGCGTCTCCTCTATCCTGCGACGCGCATGGCCGTCGCGCTGGCGCGCAATATCATCAAGAAGCCCGCCATCTTCATCCTCAACGATGCGTTCGGCGCGTTCGGCGAAAGCGACGCGAGCGCCATCCTGCGGCGTGTGCGGATGGACATGATCGGCAGGACGCTGCTGGTCATCGGTCGCAAGATCGACGCGCAATGGCCGTTCGACATGAGGCTGTCGTTCGACGGCGCCAGGATGGCGCAGGTCGAGAGAAAGGCCTCCGACGAGCGGGACGAAACGCGCGACGATCGGAGCGCGGCGCTGGATGCCAACGAAAACGTCGAGCTGCGGGCGCTGCGGGCCGTGCCGATCTTCAACGGGCTCGACCTCGCCAACCTGAAACTGCTCGCCTTCACCAGCGAGAAGGTCGTGTTCAAGCAGGGTGACACGCTGTTCAGCCAGGGGCAGGAATCCGATGTCGCCTACACGATCATCAGCGGGCAGGCCGACGTTTTGATCGAAACGGCGGATGGCCCGGTCGTCATCTCGTCGGTCGGCGAGAACCAGATCATCGGCGAGATGGGCATCATCACAGGCGAGCCGCGCTCGGCCACCATCGTGGCGAAGAGCGAGATCACGGCGCTCAGCATCAGAAAAGACGTCTTCACGGCTCTGCTGGCGGAGTTCCCCGTCATGGCGATGTCGGTCACGCGACTCGTCGTGAAGCGGCTTCAGGACAACGTCAAGACGATCCGCAAACACGAAGCCGAGCAGAAGCAGGCCTGAGCGATGGCAAGCAATGATCCAACATCACTCGGCATCAAGTTCTGGGGCGTCCGCGGCTCCATCCCCGTATCCGGTCCGGCGACGGCAGAATTCGGCGGCGCGACGACGTGTCATGAAATCCTTCTCGGCGACACGAGGATCATCGTCGACGCGGGCTCCGGCATCAGGCGGCTCGGGCTCCAGCTCGTCGAAGAACGGTCGAGCCGCGCGAACATCCTGCTGTCCCACATGCATCTCGACCATGTGATCGGCCTCACCGCCTTCGCTCCGTTCTTCACGCCCGATTTCGACATTTCGCTCCATGCCCAGTCCAATCCCGACTATCCGCTGATCGATGCATTGGAGCGGATCTTCAACGAGCCTCTCTTTCCGGTGACGCTGAACGCGCTGATCTCGCGGCCAAAGTTCTCGAGCTTCGAGGCTGGGCGGAGCATCGAGATCGACGGCCATGTGGTGAGGACCTGCGCGCTCAATCACGGGATCGGGTCGATCGGCTATCGTTTCGACCATTGCGGCAAGAGTATCGCCATCCTGACCGATCACGAACACCAGAGTGCCGAACCGGACGCGGCGCTTGTGGATTTCGCAAAGGACGCCGACCTCATCGTCTATGACGCGATGTGGGACGAGACCGACGATTACGACCGGCACAAGGGCTGGGGCCACTCCACCTGGCAGGCTGGCGTGGCGCTCGCCAGCGCGGCCAAGGCGCGGCGGCTTGCCTGCATGCATCACGCGCCGGAATCCTCCGACGCGACGCTGCGCGAGCGCGAGGCGCGACTGAAGGCGATCATGCCGGGCAGCGTCTTCGCGCGGCAGGGCGACGAAATTGTCATCTAGCGCTGCTCGCACGGATCGGCGACCGCGCAGCGCGGCGGAAGCCGCCTTGTTCAGGCTGGCGTCGATGCCGCACGGCATCCCGGTGGCATTTTTATTGCAGGTATAAACATCGAAACAACAGCAATTTTATGAGAGCGACGCCCATGGCATCATCGATCTGGAAACGATTCATATTGAGCACGACGATGTGCGCGGCTTTGAGCGTCGCGACGCAATCGAGCATGGCGGCGCCGGCTGCCTGCACCGGTCCGATCAAGATCGGCCTGACGACGGCCCAGACGGGCAATCTCGCGCTGCTCGGCGTGCAGGCGAAAAACGGCGTCGAATTCGCGATCGACGAAATCAACAAGGCTGGCGGCATGGCCGGCCAGCAGATCGTCCTCGATGCGCAGGATACGGGCGCATCGAGCACGGATGCTCTCAACGCGATGAACCGCGTGATCGAGGGCAAGCCGCTCGCGATCTTCGGCTCGATGATCAGCCCCCACGTCTTCACGCAGACCGAGGCCGTCACCAAATCCGAGACGCCGTTCATCGTCGGCGCAACCAACGCCAAGGTGACGTTGCAGGGCAGCCCCTGGCTGTTCCGCATCCATGCTCATGACGGTCAGCTTGCCGACCTCGTGCCGCGCTATCTCGTCTCCACCCTCGGCAAGAAGAAACCCGGCATCATCGCCGTCGCGGACGATTACGGGCTCGGCGCATCCAAGGGCATCGAAGCGACGCTGCTGAAACTCGACGTCAAGCCTGCCGCCGTCGCCTCCTACGCGCCCTCCGACAAGGACATGACGGCGCAACTGCTCGAGATCAAGGACAAGGGTGCGGACAGCCTGATCGTCTTCGGTCGCCCGGCGGACGTCGCGCTCGTTCTGAAGCAGTCGAGCGATCTCGGCTTCAAGGTTCCGACGATCGGCAACGCCAGCATGGTCGCGCAGACGACGCTGAACAATCTCTCGGCCGCTGAAGCAGACGGCATTTACGGCCTCGGCGGCATGATCCCGCAGACCTCGACCGATCCGAAGATCGTCGATTGGTCGAAGCGCGTGCAGGAGCGCTACAAGGTGCCGGCGGACAATTTCACCGTCGCCTATTACGACGCGACATATCTGTTGAAGAGCATCGTCGACAAGGTCGGCTGTGACAAGGCCGCGATCAAGGACGCCTTCGCCGCCACCAAGGACTGGCAGGGACTGCTGATCACCTACTCGACCGACAAGGTTGGCGATCTCACCCATACGCTCGGCATCTACCAGAACAAGGGCAAGACTCCGGTTCTCGTCAGCACGATCAAGGAAACCGGCTACTAGGCCGCTTGCATGGGACAGCTCATCGTCAACGGGCTCGCGCTCGGCAGCATCTACGCGCTCGTGGCGCTCGGCCTGATGCTCATCTTCAACACGGTGCAGATCGTCAATTTCGCGCAAGGCCAGTTGCTGATGATCGGCGCGTTCATCGGCATCAGCGCCAGCCTGCAGCATGACCTGCCGATCGAAGCCGCCTGGCTCGCGACCATCCTCGCCATGGGCCTGCTCGGCCTCGTGTTCATGGCGATCGTCTATCTGCCGCTGCGCGGCAAGGCACCCTTCCTCGTCATCCTGACAACGATAGCGATGGGCATCGTACTCGAGAACCTTGCGCTCATCATCTGGGGGCCGCTGCCCGTTTCGCTGCCCTCTCCCGTGCGCGGGCCGCCGCTCCGCGCGGCGGGCCTCATCGTCTCGATGCACCAGCTCTTCATCTTCGGGACGCTGGCCGTCATCCTCGTCGCCCAGTATCTGTTTCTGACACGGACCCGCTTCGGCATCATGATGCAGGCCACCGCGCAGGACATGAACATGGCGCGGCTTGTCGGCATCCGCGTCAACCGCACCGTCTGCGTCGCCTTCGCGCTTGGCGCAATCCTGTCGGGCATCGCCGGGCTGCTCGTCGCCCCCATCTTTCTCGCCGAGCCGACCATGGGCGGCAGCCTTGGCCTCAAGGGTTTCGTCGTCAGCGTCATCGGCGGCTTCGGCAGCCTGCCCGGCGCGGTGATCGGCGCGCTCATCCTCGGCCTCATCGAGACCTTCGGGGCGCGCTACATCTCGTCCAATTTCCGTGACGCGTACGCGTTCATCATCATGATCGGCGTGCTCACGGTCTGGCCGCGCGGGATCATGGGCGAAAAGAGCAGCGAACGCGTATGATGCTGCCGTTCGAACGATCGCGCCTCACCGTCTGGCTCGTCATCGCCGCCGCATGCGCCCTCCCCCTGCTCGTCGGCGGCGGATACGCGCTGCAGGTCGCCAACATCGCCCTCCTCAACGCCATTGTCGTGCTGGGACTGAACTTCATCACCGGCTGGACCGGACAGGTCAATTTCGGCCAGGCGGCGTTCTATGGCCTCGGAGCCTATACGACCGCCATCGCGCTCAAATTCGGCGTGCCGTGGCTGGCGACGCCCATCCTCGCCGCCGCCGCCGTCATGCTGGCCGGTCTCGTGCTCGGCGTACCGACGCTGCGGCTGCGCAGCTATTATCTCGCCATGACGACGATCGGCTTCGGCGAGATCGTCCGGCTCGTGATCGTGCATTGGGAGCCGGTCACGGGCGGCACATCCGGCCTGCGCAACATTCCGGGCGTCGGCATCGCCGGCTTCGAGCTTTCGGGCGCGATCCAGCATTATTTCCTGTTGGTCGCGACCCTGTCGCTGGCGGCGCTCGCCGCCCACCGGCTGCGTCATTCCGCAATCGGCCGCGCCATGATCGCCACGCGGGACAGCGAGATCGCCGCCGAGCTCAGCGGCATCGATACCGTGCGGACCAAGCTCACAGCCTTCATGATCGGCGCGGTCTATGCGGGGGTCGCAGGGTGTCTCTACGCCTCCAGCATCCATTTCATCAGCCCGGACAGCTTCACGGGCACGCAGGCCGTCCTGCTGATGACGATGCTCATCATGGGCGGCATGGGCTCGATAGCGGGCTCGATCCTCGGCGCGGTGAGCCTCACCATCCTGCCGGAGCTGCTGCGCTTTCTCGGCCAGTGGTATCTCGTTCTCTACGGTCTCGGTGTCATCGCCATGATCGTGTTTGCGCCCGGAGGCATGGCGACGATCATCGCCTCGCTGCGCGACCGCGCCCTTCGCGCGGAGCGCGGCTCGTGAGCCCGTCCCTGGAGAGCGTGACGACCGGTGACGAGGTCCTGCTCAAGGCATCGGGCCTCGTGAAGCGCTTCGGCGGGCTTGTCGCGCTCGATGGCGTCGACCTTGACGTGAGACGAGGCTCCATTCATTCGGTCATCGGGCCGAATGGCTCGGGAAAGACGACGTTGCTCAATTCGCTGAGCGGCGCTTATGTGCCCGATGCCGGATCGATCCGCCTTTCGGACCACGAGCTTGCGGGTCTCAGGCCGCACAAGATCGCGCGATACGGCCTCTCCCGCACGTTCCAGAACATTCGGCTCTTCGCCGGCCTTACGGTGCTGGAGAACGTCAAGGTGGCCGCCGCCCGGCATGCGCCGACCTCGTTGTTCGCCAAGATCGCCAGGACCGCCGGGCAGCGCGCGGCGGAAGCCGAGATGGACCGCCTGGCGCATGAAGCACTTCGGAGCGTCGGACTCGAAGGGCGCGCGGGGGACAAGGCGACCGACCTGCCCTATGCGCAGCAGAGGCTGCTCGAGATCGCCCGCGCGATGGCGGCGCGGCCGACGATCATGCTGCTCGACGAGCCGGCGGCCGGCATGAACGACAGCGAGACGAAAGGGTTGCTCGGCACGATCCGCGCGCTCAGCGAAACGGGGCTGACGATCATCCTCGTCGAGCACAATGTGCGCCTCGTCATGGGGGTGAGCGACCATGTGACGGTGCTCGACTTCGGCCGCGTGATCGCGGATGGCGCGCCGGCCGACATCCAGAAGAACCCGGCCGTGATCGAGGCCTATCTCGGACGAAAGCGCGCGCATGGCTGACGCGGAAAGCCTCCTCGTTGTCGAAAACCTCGTGGCGTCCTATGGCCGCATCGAGGCGGTGAGAGGCATCTCGTTCGCGGTAAACCCCGGCGAGATCGTCGCCGTGATCGGCGCGAACGGCGCGGGCAAGACGACGACGCTCGCCGCCATCTCCGGCCTCGTGCGGCCGCGTTCCGGCAGGATCGCATGGATGGGCGAGGAGATATCGACCCTCCCGGTCGAGACGATCGTGCGGCGCGGGCTTGCCCATTGCCCCGAGGGACGGCGGATTTTCCCCGGGCTGACGGTGCGCGAGAACCTCATCAGCGGCGCGTCCGCGCGGCGGCACGACAAGGCGGAGGTCGCGCAGGATCTCGACCGCATCTTCGATCTCTTTCCGCGCCTCAAGGAGCGGATCGGCCAGCGCGGCTGGTCTTTGTCCGGCGGCGAGCAGCAGATGCTGGCGATCGGCCGCGCCCTGATGAGCCGGCCGAAGCTGCTGATGCTCGACGAGCCGTCGCTGGGCCTCGCACCCATCATCATCGAACAGATGTTCGACCGCATCCTCGAGCTCAATCGCTCGACAGGCCTCGCCATCCTTCTGGTCGAGCAGAACTCCGCCATGGCACTTGAAATCTCGAGCCGCGCGCTGGTTCTGGAGGCAGGCCGGATCACGCTTTCAGGTTCGGCGGCGACGCTCGCCGGCGATCCGCGCATCGTCGAGGCCTATCTCGGCGGATAGGCCCATCGCTGCGGCTTGCAAACGTCCGCGAGGGTGACATCTGACGGGTGATGTGGCGCACCCAGCACGATTCGAACGTGCGACCTTTGCCTTCGGAGCAATTTAGCCTGCCTATCCTAAATGCACGACAGGGCACGCTACAATGCGATATGTAACTGAAGATACTAGACAATTCGTATTTCCGCGCCGAAC
>JAIELD010000050.1 GCA_019753285.1 Beijerinckiaceae bacterium
CACCATGGCGCTCGGCAATTCGCTGACGCCGGGCGATTCGCTGAAGACGGTCTTCGGCTCGAAGGCCGCTGCGACACCGGGCTCGCGCAATCTCGGCGGCATCACCAATCCTGCCGTCGATGCGCTGATCGACAAGATCGCCAGGGCTGAGACGAGGCCCGATCTCGTCAACGCCTGCAAGGCGCTCGACAGGGTGCTGCGTTCCGAACGCTACTGGATCCCGATGTGGTTCAACGACAAGGTCTGGCTCGCCTATTGGGATTTGTTCTCGCGGCCGGAAAGAACGCCGAAATTCGGCTCCGGCGCGCCAGGCACCTGGTGGTGGGACGAGGCGAAGGCCGCGAAGACGCTCGAAGGGTGATGCTCGAACCTCGTCCAGCTCTGTCGTCCCTGAAGAAGCGCAGCTTCAAGGGGAATCCACGGCATGAGGAAGCGCAAGATTCTGGATTTCCGCGCGCACTGCGGGCGTTGGGAATGACATTGGCAATGCTCGCCGTTAGTGATCGAACATCATGATCGCCTACATCGCCCGCCGCCTCGTTCTCATGGTCGTCACGATCTTCGGCATCATGCTGATCTCGTTCGCGATCGTACAACTGGCGCCGGGCGGGCCTGTCGAGACGATGCTTGCGCGCTTGAGCGGTACGGATGTCGGCATTTCAGGCCGGCTGGGCGGCTCCGGCGATCTTGGCGCGGCGCAAGGCGCGGGTGACGCCTATCGCGGCTCGCAGGGCATGGACGCACAACTGATCGAGAAGCTGAAGAAGCAATACGGTTTCGACAGGCCGGCCCATGAGCGCTTCATCAAGATGATCGCCGATTACGCCCGCTTCGATTTCGGCAAGTCGCTGTTCGGCGATGAGAGCGTGATCGCGCTGATCAGGCAGAAGCTGCCGGTTTCGATGTCGCTCGGTCTGTGGATCCTGCTGCTTTCCTACGCCATCTCCATCCCGCTCGGCATCCGAAAAGCGGTGAAGGACGGCTCGCGCTTCGACATCTGGACCAGCATGGTCATTACCATCGGCTACGCCTTGCCCGGGTTTCTGGTCGCGGTGGTGCTGCTCATCGTCTTTGCCGGCGGCTCCTTCTATCAGATTTTCCCGCCGCAGGGCCTCTGGTCGGAGAACTGGAACGAGTTGTCGCTCATCGGCAAGATCGGCGATTATTTCTGGCACCTCGCCCTGCCGATCACCGCGATGGTGCTCGCCGCCTTCGCCAATCTGACGCTGCTCACCAAGAATTCCTTCCTCGAGGAGATCGGCAAGCAATACGTGCTCACGGCGCGCATGAAAGGCCTCACCGAGCGACAGGTGCTCTACGGGCATGTCTTCCGGAATGCGATGCTGCTTGTGATCGCGGGCTTTCCGGCCGCCTTCATCCATGCTTTCTTCACCGGCTCGCTCCTCATTGAGGTGACGTTCAACCTCGATGGGCTGGGGCTGCTCAGCTACAACTCCATCATCGGGCGCGATTACACGATCGTGTTCGGCTCGCTCTACATCTTCTCGCTGATCGGCCTGTTCGTGAACCTCGTGTCGGACCTCATCTTCACCATGATCGATCCCAGGATCGATTTTGAATCGCGGGAGGTCTGAGCCGTCTTGGACAGCGTCGCGCCCAACCAGGATCTTGGCGTCGAGGCCATGCGGCTGAAGGACGAACCGGAACCGCGCCGCCGGCTCGCTGCACGCCTTTCGCCGATGAACCAGCGCCGGCTCGCCAAATTCAAGGCCAACCGCCGCGGCTACTGGTCGTTCTGGATCTTTCTCATGCTGTTCGGCTTGTCGCTCTCGGCCGAGCTCATCGCCAACGACAAGCCGCTCATCGCAAGCTACAAGGGCGAGTGGCTGTTTCCGGTCTTCGTCACCTATCCATCGGAGAAGTTCGGCGACGATCTCGCCTATGTGGATTACACCGACCCCTACATCGTCAAGGAAATCAACGCACATGGCTGGATGATCCATCCGCCGATCCGCTACGCCGACAATACGCAGATCAAGGAGCTCGTCGGCCTCCTGCCGAAAGATAGACCACGCTCGCATCCGCTGCCACCGACCTGGGCCTTGAGCGATGCCGATTGCGCGGCGGTCGCGGCCAAGAAGGGCGGCGTCGGCTGCAGCAACATCGCCTGGAACTGGCTCGGCACCGACGGCAATGCGCGGGACGTCGCGGCGCGGCTGATCTACGGCTTTCGCATCTCAGTGCTGTTCGGCCTGACGCTCACCTTCTTTGCCTCGATCATCGGCATCGCCGCCGGCGCTGTGCAGGGCTATTTCGGCGGCTGGACCGATCTTCTCCTGCAGCGCGGCATCGAGATCTGGTCGGCGATCCCGACACTCTACGTGCTGCTCATCATGTCGAACTTCTTCCAGCCCGGCTTCTGGACGCTGTTCGGCATATTGCTGCTGTTCAGCTGGACATCGCTCGTCCATGTCGTGCGCGCCGAATTCCTGCGCGCGCGCAACTTCGAATATGTGAAGGCCGCCCGCTCGCTCGGGCTCGACAACATCACCATCATGTGGCGGCACATCCTGCCCAACGCCATGGTGGCGACGCTGACCTTCATGCCCTTCCTCATCAACGCCTCGATCTCGACGCTGACGGCGCTGGATTTCCTCGGTCTCGGCATGCCTGTCGGCTCGCCCTCGCTCGGCGAATTGCTGCTTCAGGCGCGCAACAACCTGCAGGCGCCATGGCTCGCCATCTCGGCCTTCGTGGTGATCGCGCTGATGCTTTCGCTGCTCATCTTCATAGGCGAGGCGGTGCGCGACGCGTTCGATCCGAGGAAAGCCTTCGCATGAGCGGCAAACCGCTTCTCGAGGTGAAAGACCTTTCCGTCGCGTTCCGGCAGGGCGACCGCGTCATGACGGCCGTGGACCGCATTTCATTCACCGTCGACAAGGGCGAAACCGTCGCGATCGTCGGCGAATCAGGCTCGGGCAAGTCGATCTCGGCGCTGTCGGTCGTCAGGCTTCTCAATTACGGGGCTGCCTCGCATCCGTCAGGGCAAATCCTGTTCAAGGGCCAGGACCTGCTGCAGGCGGATGAGGACGCCATGCGCAAAGTGCGCGGCAACGACATCACCATGGTGTTCCAGGAGCCGATGACCTCGCTCAACCCGCTGCATACGGTGGAGCGGCAGATTGGCGAAATCCTGAAAGTGCATCGCGGCATGGGCGCCGAGGCCGCAAGAGTGCGTACGCTCGATCTTTTGACCAAGGTCGGCATTCCCGAGCCGGAGACGCGCCTGAAATCCTTCCCGCATCAGCTTTCGGGCGGGCAGCGCCAGCGCATCATGATCGCCATGGCGCTCGCCAACGAGCCGGACCTGCTGATCGCCGACGAGCCGACGACGGCGCTCGACGTGACAGTTCAGGCGCAGATATTGACCCTGCTGCGTGAATTGCAGGCTGAAACCGGCATGGCGATCCTGTTCATCACGCATGATCTCACCATCGTGCGGCGGCTGTCGAACCGTGTCTGCGTCATGAAGCAGGGCCACATCGTCGAGGCGGGCGCGACGGCGGACGTCTTCGCCCATCCGCAGCACGCCTATACCAAGGCACTGCTCGCGGCGGAGCCGAAGGGCACGCCGCCAAAGGCGGACGCCGATGCGCCGGTCGTCGCGGCGACGGACGACCTCAAGGTCTGGTTTCCGATCAAGCGCGGCTTCCTGCGGCGCACGGTCGGCCATGTAAAGGCGGTCGATGGCGTCTCGATCACGCTGAAGGCAGGCCAGACGATCGGCGTCGTCGGCGAATCAGGATCGGGCAAGACAACGCTCGGCCAGGCGATCCTGCGGCTGATCTCGTCGCAAGGGCCGATCACCGTACTCGGCCGCCGCATCGACGGCCAGAATTCGAAATCACTGCGCCCGTTGCGGCGCGACATGCAGATCGTCTTCCAGGACCCTTACGGCTCGCTCTCACCGCGCATGTCGGTCGTCGAGATCGTGCAGGAAGGTCTCGCGGTCCAGAACAGCAGCCTGTCGCGGGCCGAGCGCCGCGACATCGTCGCAAAGGCGCTCACCGATGTCGGGCTCGACCCATCGGCAATGGATCGCTACCCGCACGAATTCTCCGGCGGGCAGCGCCAGCGCATCGCGATCGCTAGGGCCATGGCGCTCGATCCGAAATTCGTGGTGCTCGACGAACCGACCTCGGCGCTCGACATGACGGTACAGGTGCAGATCGTGGAACTGCTGCGCAAGCTGCAGCGCGAGCGCGGCCTCGCCTATCTCTTCATAAGCCACGATCTCAAGGTCGTGCGCGCGCTGGCCGACGAACTCGTCGTCATGAAGTCCGGCAAGGTCGTCGAACAGGGGCCGGCTGCGCAAATCTTCGCCGCGCCACAGACGCCCTACACGCAAGCCCTGCTCGCCGCGGCCTTTCGCATAGACGCCGCGCCAGCGCTCGCCGGCGCCGTCAACCAATGAGCCGCGCCGCGCTCATCGTGCTCGATTCGGTCGGCTGCGGCTTCGCGCCGGACGCCAAGACTTTCGGCGATGATGGAGCCGACACGCTCGGCCATATCGCGGAGGGCTGCGCGATCGGGCTTGGCGACAGGCCGGGCTTGCGGCATGGCCGCTTGAACCTGCCGAATCTCGTGCGGCTGGGGCTCGGCCATGCCTGCGAAGCTGCCGGCGGTGCGGTTCCCCCCGGTCTGGAGTGCGACCGGCCCATTGCGCTTCATGGCTCGGCCATCGAAACGTCGCCCGGCAAGGACACGCCATCCGGCCATTGGGAGATTGCCGGCACGCCAGCCCCCGCCCCCTTCGGCTATTTTCCCGTGACCGATCCCGCATTCCCGCGGGCGCTCGTCGATGCCATCATCAGCGAGGGCGGCATTCCCGGCCTTCTCGGCAATTGTCACGCATCCGGGGTCGAGATCATCGAACGCTTCGGGGCTGAGCACCTGCGCAGCGGCAAGCCGATCGCCTACACCTCCGTCGACAGCGTGCTCCAGATCGCCGCGCATGAGGAGCGCTTCGGGCTCGAACGGCTCTATGCCCTGTGTGAAACCGTGCGGCGGCTGGTCGATCCGCTGATGATCGGGCGCGTCATCGCCAGACCATTCCTCGGCGACGAGGCATCGGGCTTCGCCCGCACGCCCAACCGCAAGGATTTCGCGATGCCGCCGCCGGAAGGCGGGCTGCTCGAGCGCGCCGCACATGCCGGCCGCGCCATCGTCACGCTCGGCAAGATCGGTGACATCTTCGCCCATCGCCATACGGGCGAAGAGGTGAAAGCCGCCGGGAATATGAACCTGTTCGACGCGCTGCTGGCGCGCTGGCCCGTTCTCCCGGCCGGCGGGCTTCTCTTCGCGAATTTCGTCGATTTCGACACCGAGTTTGGCCATCGCCGCGATCTTCCGGGTTATGCGGCCTGCCTCGAGGCGTTCGACGCGCGTCTTGCCGAACTGTTGCCGCTGCTGGAGCGCGACGATCTGCTCGTCATTACGGCCGACCACGGCAACGACCCCTCCTTCTCCGGCACCGACCATACACGCGAGCAGGTTCCGGTGCTCGCCTATCGCAAGGGCGCGGCCGCCGGCTCCATCGGGCTGCGGGCGAGCCTTGCCGATATAGGACAGTCGGTCGCGGCGCATCTTGGCCTCGCGCGCCTGCCGCGCGGAGCCTCATTTCTCTAAGAGCTTCAGCCGCGCGATTTTCGGATGCGCACATAGAGCGCGCCGGAACCGCCGTGATTGGCGGCGGCCGTCTCGAAACCGATCACGAAGCGGCGAGCCGCCGGATCTGCGAGCCAGAGCGGCGCGAGCCGATGAAGAACGCCGCGTGAGCTCCCCAGATCGCCGCCGAACGCGCTGCTGGCCCGCTCATCTGGATCGCGCGCCTTACGCCCGCCCTTGCCCGTGACGACGAGCACCAGGCTCGCGCCATCATGATGCGCCCGTTCGACGAAGCGCATGAGCGCGGCATGGGCCTCGTCCTGGCGCAAGCCGTGAAGGTCGATCTTGGCGTCGACCGCACGCTGCCCGCGCGCGAGGCGCTGGCGGAGCCGGCGCTCGATAGGCGCAAGCGGCGGAGATTTCGGCTTGGCCTGTGGTTTCGGGTCCAGCGGCAGCGACGGCGGAGCCGCCGGCGAGGGCGCGGGGCCAATCGCGCCCGGCCTCTCAACCAACTCTTCCAGCAAGGCCTCCATCGGCACGGTAGCCGGAGGAGAGCCGCGCTTGATCGGCAGCACGCTCTTCGCCACATGCGCCCAAAGCGCCCGCTCACGCTCGGTCAGCGCTCGAACGCGCTTCATCGCGCCACCGGCCATAGCACGACGAAGTCCATCGGATGACGGACGAGGCCAGCGCGAATGCCGGCTTCGTCGCCGCTCCCCATGAAGTAGTCCGCCCGGGCCGGGCCGACGATGGCCGTGCCGGTATCCTGCGCGATCATCAGGCGGCGGACGGCCTCATCGCCGCCACCGGGCAGCGGCAGCTTCGCATCGAGGAAGAACGGCAGCCCATAGCTCCAGATCGTGCGATCGACGGCGATCGACCGATGCGGTGTCAAGGGAACGCCGCTCCCGCCGATGGGGCCGGACGAGGAAGGCAAAGCGTCGTTTCGGGCGAAGAAGATGTAGGATCGGTTGAGCCGCATGATGCGGCGGGCGGCGAGCCTGTTCTCCCGCAGCCAGCCCGTCAGCTTCGCGAGCGTCATCGTCTCGAGGTCCATATGCCCCTCGCTGACGATCACCTTGCCGATCGACGTGTAGGGATGGCCATTGCGACCCGCATAGGTGAAGCGCAGGACCTGCCCGTCGGGCAACCGCACGCGCGTCGAGCCCTGGACATGAACCATGAAGAGATCGACAGCGTCCTTCAGCCAGACGAGTTCGAGCCGCTCCGCCTCCAGCGCGCCATCCTCGATCGCCGCGCGATCGGGGAAGGAAACGAAGCGGCCATCCGGCAGGCGGCGTGCGGCGGCAAGACCCTGGTCGATGCCGGGCGGGCGCGGCTCGCCGGGCGCGAAGGTAACGAGATCGACCGGGCGCGCGAGCAGGGGCACGGGGAAGGCCCGGCTCGGGCTGAGCGAGCCTTCGACCTCCGGCTCGTAATAGGCGGTGAGGAAGCCTGATCCGCTTTCCGGCACGACACGATATGGAACGAAGGCGCTTTCGAAAAACGTCCTGATCTCCGCCGCGCCTTGCGGCGGGACCCGTAACAGCGCTTGCTCGCAGACCGATTTCAATGCGGCGGAAGATGGCGTGCCGACGCGTTGAGGGAGCTCTTCCGCCACGAGCGCCCGGCAGGACTTCAGGAACGCGTCGAAGGCCGGTCTGAGATCGTCCGCCGCCCAGCCCGGCAAAAGATCGAAGCGCGTTGCTTCGAGGCGCGCCCCGTCGGGCAGGACAGGAAGGTCGTTCGACGCCGCTGAAGAGGAGCCCGCGAGAAGCGCCATCAGAACAGCTCCTGCGCGGCCGAGCGGCCTACTGCTCCGCCTGCGTCGCGACGAGCTTCCAATTGGGGTCTCGGCTTCTCGCCTCACGCGCGAAGGTCCAGACATCGGTCACATCCGTTACCTGCTCGGGATTGCCGTCGACGACCGTGCCGGCCCTGTCGCGCGTTGCCGTGATGATCTTGGAGACGAACCGGACCGTGATCAGCATGCTGAGACCCTTGACCTCGGCATGGGTGATATCGGCCTTGTCGATCGAAACGAAGGTCGTCTCGGCGGTCTCGCCGCGTTGCTCGCGCCCTGCGATGACGCCGGAGAAGCTGTCGAAAACCTCTTTCGACAGGAGGTCGCGCAACGCCTTGCGATCGCCCTTGGCAAAGGCGGAAACAATCCACTCATAGGCGGCTTTCGCGCCGCTCTGGAAGGTCGGCGCATCGAAGTCCGGCTCGTTGCGCGCAATGTCGTCGAGCCCTGCCGCCAGCGGCGTGCCCTCGGCGGCAAAGCCAGCCCAGCGATAGGCTGGCGGCTCGCCGGGCGCCTCATAGGGCCGGTCCGCTCCGCGCGGCAGCGGGATGACATTGTCCTTGGCGGCGCCGACCGATGCGTCGCGCGGCGCGAACGGATCGACCGGGGGCTTCTCCTCGCCTGTCCTGGTGCCGAGCACCGAACGGAGCTTGACGACGACGAAGATCGCCAGGCCGGCAAAGATCAGCGTATAGATATCAAATTGCATCTGCTCCGGTCTCGTTTCAAACTGGCGGCCCGATACTGCACCGGCCGGCCGCACTTCTTTTCGAACAACGCCGTTCTTATATGGTATTGCTGTTATCATTCGCAAAGAGGCGTCACAAGCCATAGCGCGCTTTGACGCCATTTGAGAGAAAGAATACGCCCGGCCATGCCCAGAAGCGCGCGCCAATCGGATTATGCACGTATCGGCGTCATCAGCGGACGACCCATCGCCACGTTCCTCATCGGCGTCACGGCGTTGTGGTTTGTCGTGGAATGGTTCCTGTTCGGCCTCATCGCAGGGCAGATCGGCTGGTTTCCGACGATCGTGCTCTCGATCTTCAAGGGCGGCTTCGGGCTCATCCTGCTGGGTTTCGTGCTGAAACGGATGCAGATGAACTTCCGCGACCTCGTCAATACGGGCGGCGGCACTTTCAGCATCGCAGAGCCGCTGCTCGCGGTGTTCGGCGCCATCCTCATCTGCCTGCCAGGCTTCGTCGCGACGCTGATCGGCCTGTCGCTGTTCGCACCATCGGTGCGCCATTGGCTGCTCGGGCGCTTCCGTCGGCGTTCCAAGCCCGGTTATGTCGATCTTTCGCGCGAGGATTACCGCGAGATCGGTTCCTGATCATTTCGAGCGGCGCGCTGCTTGTGCTCACCGCGCCAATCATGGTAGCGCCTCGCGCAAGACCGAACGTGTCTGGTGGCGCACCCGCCCGCCGATACCCGATCCAACCAGTTTGACAAGGAATTCAACCGATGGCGGACACCGGCAGCAACGGCACCGCGGCATTGCCGCAGATGCACGTCGTCGCGCAATACACGCGCGATCTCTCCTTCGAGAATCCCAATGCGCCGCGCTCGCTCGCCCCGCAATCGACGGCTCCCTCGATCTCGATCGAGGTGAATGTCAACGTGAACCAGCTCGCCGAAACCGAATTCGATGTGACGCTGGTGATGGAAGGCAAGGCTGGCGAGGGCGCCGACCTGCTCTTCAGCTTCGAGCTCGCCTATGGCGGCCTGTTCCGCATCCTCAACGTGCCGATGGAGCAGATGCATCCCTTCGTGATGATCGAATGCCCGCGCATGCTGTTCCCCTTCGCGCGCCAGATCGTCGCCGACGCGGTGCGGGGCGGCGGCTTCCCGCCGCTCTACATCGATCCGATCGATTTCATGGCGCTCTACCAGCAAAAGGCCGCCGAGGCCGCAGCGTCCGGTGCCGGACAGACGCTGAGCTGAGACGCCGCTTCAAGGCCTGACGTAAAGCTTCCAGATGCAATCATCGCCGAGCGTCGCGATGAAGGCGGTGTGTGCGGCACGCTCATCGTCGCTCAGTCTGGACGGCAGCTCCGCACGCCGTCGTCGAACGCCGGCCGCACCATCGATGGCGAGGCTCGCCGCCCGCGCGCCCAGATCAAGTTTGCTCTGCTTGCCGCCGAGCAATTCCGAATAAACCTCCGCGAGGATCTCGGCATCGAGCAGTGCGCCGTGCTTGACCCGCCGCGACCGATCGAGCCCGTAGCGGTCGCACAGCGCATCGAGGCTGTTGGAGACGTTCGGATGTTTGCGGCGGGCCAGCTGCAGCGTATCGACGATGCGATCCGGCGACAACGGCGGCTGGCCCACCCGGCCGAGCTCGAAATTCAGGAATTTGGCGTCAAACGCCGCGTTGTGGATAACGAGACGCGCGTCGCCGATGAAGGCGACGAAATCCCGGTGCACATCGGCAAATAACGGTTTGTCGCTCAGGAACTCACCGGAAATGCCATGCACCTTGAAGGCGTCGGCCGGCATGTCACGCTCTGGATTGATATAGACGTGGAAGGTGTTGCCGGTCGGAAAGCGATCGACGAGCTCGACGCAGCCAATTTCGACGAGACGATGACCTTCGCTTGGCTCGAAGCCTGTCGTTTCCGTATCGAGAACGATTTCGCGCATCGCGCCGCATACCCTTAGCGTTGCTTATCTTGACCCAGGCCGCCGCGCCGCAGAGCCCGGCATCGCCTCGACGCAGCGAAGCAGGTCTTCGATCTGTCGACGGGCCGACGCGAAACCGCGATCTGACCAGATGACGAAATGCGCACGGCGGCGTTTTTCCTCATCGGGCATCTGCTTGGCGATGATTGCCAGAAACTTGTCCTCAGTCATACCGGGCCGCCCGAGCACGCGCTGCTTTTGCACATCAAACGATGCGCTCACGACGCAGACGACATCGCAGGCTGTCTCGCCGCCGGTCTCGAACAGGAGTGGAATGTCGAACACGACGATGCGCTCGCCCTTCGCGGCGGAGGCGCTCAGAAATGCATCGCGATCCGCCGCGACGAGAGGGTGGACGATGCGCTCCAGCGTTTTCAATGCATCGCTGTCGCCGAGCACGCGCTGGGACAGGCGCGCGCGGTCAACGACTTCGTCGCGAACCGTCCCTGGAAAGGCGGCTTCGATCAGCGGTGCTGCGGCGCCACGATAAAGGTCATGCACCGCTGCGTCCGAATCATGCACCGGCACGCCCTCGGCGCGGAACATCGCGGCACAGGTCGATTTTCCCATGCCGATCGAACCCGTGAGGCCGATGATCAGCATGCCGCGCTCCTCCCATCGGCCATGCCCGGTCTCATGCGAGAAGATGCCCGCGACGGCGAAGCTCGTCGAGCAGCGGCAACAGCGGCAGGCCGAGGATCGTCGACTGGTCACCTTCGATCCGGTCGAAGAGATGCACGCCGAGGCCCTCATATTGATAGCCGCCGACGCTTGAGAACAACGCCTTGCCGCCGAGCATCACATACCGATCGATAAAGGCATCCGAGAGGGCGCGAACGTGAAGACGCGCCGTTTCGACATGCGACCAGATAAGAGCGCCATCGACCGCGAGAGCAACGCCAGAGTGGAGCGCGTGCGCCCGGCCTGACAACGTCCGCAGCGTTCGTTCTACACCCTCCGCGTCTCCGGGCTTGTGAAGCTGCGCCGACCCGACCGCGAGCGTCTGATCGGCTCCGAGCACGATCCGTCCTGGCCGCGTCGCGCTCACCGCGATCGCCTTCGCCTCGGCAAGACGCCGCGCGATCGCATCAGGACCAAGTCCTTCATCGGCAAAGCTCGCCTCCAGCGCCCGTTCGTCGACGGTCGCCGGCCAGACTTCAGGCTCCATGCCCGCTGATTGGAGGATCAACCGCCGCGTCGCGCTGCCGGAGGCAAGAATGATGGGCGCGGAGGCGAGCCAAAGTTGGGAGGCGGATCCCGGTTCGCCTTCGCTCTTATTGGGCGACACGGCTCAACCTGTGGCTCTTGTGGAGATCGATGATCGCGGCGGCGGTTTCCTCGATCGAACGGCGTGTCACGTCGATGACCGGCCAGTTATTGCGCGAAAAGACGCGCCGGGAATTGGCGATTTCCTCCGCAACCGAATTGCGATCGACATAGGTCGTCTCGTCGCTTGCATTCAGCGACAGCAAGCGGTTCTGCCGGATCTGCACGATGCGCTCGGGCGTCGCCACCAAGCCAACGATGAGCGGGCCGCCGCTGCTGGCCTCGAGCTGAGGCGGCATCGGGATGCCCGGCACCAGCGGCACGTTCGCGGTCTTGATGCCACGATTGGCGAGATAGATCGCCGTCGGCGTTTTCGAGGTGCGGCTGACGCCGACAAGGATCACATCGGCGTCGTTTAGGTTGCCGGGCAGCACACCGTCATCATGCATCATGGTGAAGTTGAGCGCGTCGATGCGGCGGAAATATTCTGCGTTGAGCGTATGTTGCGCGCCGGGCTTGGGCGCGGAGGCAACGCCAAGATAGCTCTGGAAAAGGTTGAGGACCGGGTCGAGCACCGAAAGGCACGGGCAGGCAAAGGTGCGGCAGGCCTCCTCCAGCCGGGCGATCAGCTCGGGGTCGACCAGCGTATAGAGGATGATCCCCGGTTCGACCTCGATCTCCGAAATCGCCCGTTCGAGCTGCGCCGTCGTGCGCACGAGAGGATACACGTGCTCGATCGCCGAGATGCCCTCATACTGGGCCGTGGCCGCGCGACTGACGGCGATCAGCGTTTCGCCGGTCGAATCCGAAACAAGATGAAGATGGAAATAGCTGCGGTTCGACACGGGCGGGGTTCGACGTCTTTCTGCCCGGTTGCGACCTCGGGCGGCTTGTATGGATAGTGGATAAGTCGGCAGTTGTCTCGCAGCGGATGAGCGACATGTCGGCTCTCTGCGGACAACTCTGCAAACGGCTCGCCTTTGTTAACGCTTTGTTAACACTCATCGCACGGGAATGGCTTTGACGGGCCGCTCCAGACCGGAGTGTGAATCAGAGACAGGCATTCACGCGGAATTTGAAATAAGTTTTTATGAACAAGGTCTTAGTCAATGATCCTCTGTGAATGAATCGGAGGTGAAATGATGGTAAGTCCGCAAGGCCTGGGGATAATCTGTGCAAGGGGCGACTCGACCATTAAGCACTGGTCAAGCAGAAGAATAAAAAGATAGATAAACCCTATCTATTATTTAAGGGCAGGGAGAGACTTTTCGATGAAACCACGCATGCTGCAGGCACTTGACGGCGAAACCCCCGATCAGATGCCTTTGTGGCTGATGCGCCAGGCGGGCCGGTATCTCTCCGAATATCGCGAACTGCGCGCCAAGGTGCCGAGCTTTCTCGAATTCTGCTATACGCCGGAGCTTGCCGTCGAGGTGACCTTGCAGCCGATCCGGCGGTTTCATTTCGATGCGGCCATCATGTTCTCCGACATCCTGGTCGTGCCGGATGCGTTCGGCCAGAAGGTCGGCTTTGCGACCGGCGAAGGACCGCAACTCGAACCGATCAGCGACCGGGACGGGCTGAAGCGCATCGCCGCGACGATCGATCTCGATCATCTCGCACCCGTGTTCGAGACCATCCGCATCCTGAAACGGGAGCTGCCTGCCGACGTGCCGCTGCTCGGCTTCTGCGGTGCGCCCTGGACTGTCGCGACCTACATGGTGGCGGGCAGGGGCACGAGCGATCAGGCGCCGGCCCGCAGCATGGCCTATGGCGATCCCGAGCTCTTCGCATCCATCATCGACCGGCTTGTCGAGGGGTCGACCGCCTACCTCATCGAGCAGATCAAGGCTGGCGTTGATGCGGTGCAGATCTTCGAAAGCTGGGCCTCGGTCCTTCCTGGCCCCGAGTTCGAACGGTGGTCGCTCGAGCCGACGCGGCGGATCATCGCAGGGTTGCGCGCCTTCAAGCCGGATGTGCGGATCATGGGTTTTCCACGCACTGCCTCCGCACCGGCGATCCTCTCCACGGCCTCGCTTGGGGTATGTGCGGTTTCGCTCGATACGGCCGTCGATATGCGATGGGCGTCCTCGGCGGTGCCCTCAAGCGTTGCCGTGCAGGGCAACCTCGATCCGTTGGCCTTGATTGCCGGCGGCGAAGCGCTCACCCGCGGCGTGGCTGAGATCAAGGCTGCGACGGCAGGGCGACCTGCGATCTTCAACCTCGGCCACGGCATCCAGCAGCATACGCCGGTGGCGCATGTCGAGAAACTGGTTGAACTCGTGCGATCCTGACGGCATAGACGGGTGCGGTGTTCCCCGCTTGAGAAGGTTTTGGCGTGCTCTATCTGTGGCTGAAGGCCCTTCATGTCATCGCGGTTATCGCCTGGATGGCAGCGCTGCTCTATCTTCCGCGTCTTTTTGTCTATCACGCCGATGCGGTCGTCGGCTCGCCGACGAGCGAGACGTTCAAGGTGATGGAGCGGCGGCTGCTCAGATACATTATGACGCCGGCGATGATCGTAACCTGGGTGATCGGGCTCTGGCTGGCTTATGAGGCGCAGTTTTTCAAGGCCGGTTGGCTGCATGGCAAGCTGGCGCTGGTTATACTGATGAGTGGCTTTCACGGGGCGCTGTCCAAATGGACGCGTGAATTTGGCCAGGATCGCAATACGCGTTCGGCGCGTTTTTATCGCATGATGAACGAAGTGCCGACGCTGCTGATGATCATCATCGTCATTCTGGTTATCGTGAAGCCGTTCTGAGAAGTTGGGCGTTGGTCGAGGAACATGTCGTTTCATCCGCGGTTTTCGCGGCGGGATGGCTTGCAGCGACGTTGGAATCGCGGTATTTCACGATCATCCCACCACAAGGTGAATGTTCGTTTGTTCGCTTTTCAAAAGCGGACGCCAATTGAGCAGCCAGCGACGCGCTGACGTCTATCGCTCAAACATTCTCCCTCCCCAGCAGACAGCGGGCGAGATGCCCGGTCCACGATAAGGTTGAAGACCCCATGCGGGAAATAAAGCTCCAGGAGCTCAAGGCGAAATCACCCACCGAGCTTTTGGCGTTCGCCGACGAACAGGAGGTGGATGGCGCGTCGACGATGCGCAAGCAGGAGCTGATGTTCGCGATTCTGAAGCAGCTCGCCGCCCGCGAGATCGAGATCATCGGCGAGGGCGTGATCGAAGTGCTGCAGGATGGCTTCGGCTTTCTACGTTCGCCTGACGCCAATTATCTTGCAGGACCTGACGATATTTATGTCTCTCCTTCGCAGATCCGCCGTTTTTCGCTGCGGACCGGCGATACGGTCGAAGGCCAGATAAGGAGCCCGAAGGATGGCGAGCGCTATTTCGCTCTGCTTAAGGTCAACACGATCAATTTCGAAGATCCGGAAAAGACACGCCACAAGGTCCATTTCGATAATCTGACACCGCTGTACCCTGAATCGCGGCTCAAGATGGAAATCGAGGACCCGACACGCAAGGACTTCAGCCCACGGGTGATCGATATCGTCGCGCCGATCGGCAAGGGCCAGCGCGCGCTCATCGTCGCGCCGCCGCGCACCGGCAAGACGGTACTGCTGCAGAACATCGCCAAGTCGATCACCGCCAACCATCCAGAATGCTTCCTGATCGTTCTTCTGATCGACGAACGACCTGAAGAAGTGACGGACATGCAGCGCTCGGTCAAAGGCGAGGTGATCTCCTCGACCTTCGACGAACCGGCGACCCGCCACGTGCAGGTCGCAGAAATGGTGATCGAAAAAGCCAAGCGCCTCGTCGAGCATGGACGTGACGTGGTCATCTTGCTTGATTCGGTGACGCGGCTTGGGCGCGCCTACAACACCGTGGTGCCATCCTCCGGCAAGGTGTTGACCGGCGGCGTCGACGCCAATGCGTTGCAGCGACCGAAGCGCTTTTTCGGTGCCGCCCGAAATATCGAAGAGGGCGGGTCGCTCACCATCATCGCGACGGCGCTGATCGATACCGGAAGTCGCATGGACGAGGTGATCTTCGAGGAATTCAAGGGCACGGGTAATTCCGAACTTATCCTCGATCGGAAGGTCGCCGACAAGCGCACCTTCCCCGCCATTGATATCGCGCGCTCCGGAACCCGTAAGGAAGAATTGCTCGTGCCGCCGCAGGATCTCAAGAAGACCTACGTATTGCGCCGCATTCTCAATCCGATGGGCACGGTCGACGGCATCGAGTTCCTGCTCGATAAATTCTCCAAGACGAAGAGCAATGCGGATTTCTTCGATCAGATGAACACCTGATCGATTCGTCTGCGCAACGAATCTGAGGGGCTGAGCATGGACGGCGCCCGATTTCATCGCGCCGAGACGATTTATGCCCTTTCAAGCGCTTCAGGGCGGGCCGGCATCGCTGTTGTGCGTGTGTCAGGGCCGCTGGTGAGGCATATCTTGCGAAGTATCGTCGGCGACGTCCCGCGTCCTCGACTTGCCCGATTGGCCAAGCTGCGGCACGCGGGCGAGGTGATCGATGAAGGGCTGGTGCTGTTCTTCGGGACGCCGAACAGTTTCACGGGCGAGGACCTCGTCGAGTTTCAAGTTCACGGCAGTCCCGCTGTCGTCGCGAGGCTTTTTCGCGCCCTCAATGATGTTAAAGGCGTGCGGCTCGCCGAGCCAGGTGAGTTCACGAGGCGGGCCTTGATAGCCGGAAAGATCGACCTCGTCGGCGCGGAAGCACTCGCCGACCTGATCGATTCGGATACGGAACAGCAGCGACGTCTTGCCATTGATGGCCAATCAGGCCGGCTGCAATCCGAACTCAAGACCTTGCGGCGATCGCTTCTCGAAGCACGCGCGTTGGTCGAGGCCGATATCGACTTCAGCGACGAAGGCGATGTTCCGGACGCATTATTGGCTGCGGTCGAGGCATCCGTACTGCGGGTTGAAGACCGGCTGCGGGCGATGCTGGTGGCAGCAAAGGATTTCGAACGCATTCGGACTGGCTTCAGGGTCGTGCTTGCAGGGGATGTCAATGCCGGCAAGTCGACGCTACTGAATGCGCTGGTTGGCCGCGACGCGGCGATCGTGTCGTCAAAGCCCGGAACGACGCGCGATACGATTGAGGTGTCGCTCGATCTCGGCGGTTGGCCAGTCGTTCTCGTCGACACAGCGGGTATCCGATCGACTGATGACGAGGTCGAGCAGGAAGGGATCAAACGCGCGGAACGCGCTTTGGCTTCGGCCGATGTCGTGCTGCATCTCAGTCGAAGCGATCATTGGCCGATCCTTACCGCTGCGGAGGATAAACCCGTTCTTGTTGTTCGCAGTCAGATCGATTCGTATCCGTCACATAGTGGAGGCGATGCAATTCGGATTTCTGCGCTGACGGGCGACGGTATTGGCCGTCTTCTTTCTGCTATCGAACACCGCCTGCCGAAGGAGCGTGCGCTGATCGATCAGCCCGTTGTGTTTCGTGAGCGGCAGCGATTGTGCCTCAATCGAGCACTTGAAGCTTTGACGCGTCTTCAACCAGCTGCGATGACCGAGGCCGAACTGATCGCCGAAAATCTTCGGATCGCGTCGGATAGTCTAGGTCGTTTGATCGGCGATATCATGCCGGAGGAGGTTCTCGGCGAAATCTTCGGTCGATTTTGCATCGGCAAGTAGTGTTTCACGTGAAACAATTCGGTGACATGGACAAATGGCGATCGATGGCGTAGAGCGCGGTGATCATTCTACGAGGAAGGCAACATGCGGCGGTTCGATGTCGTTGTCGTCGGCGGTGGCCATGCGGGAACGGAAGCTGCGGCTGCCTCGGCGCGTCTTGGCGCAAGAACAGCGCTTGTTACTCACCAGTTCCAGACCATCGGCGCGATGTCCTGTAATCCTGCGATTGGGGGGCTTGGCAAGGGGCATCTGGTTCGCGAGATCGACGCGCTGGATGGTATCATGGGCCGCGCGGCTGATCAGGGTGGCATCCAGTTTCGTGTTCTCAACAGACGCAAGGGGCCGGCGGTCCATGGACCGCGCGCCCAGGCTGATCGCAAGCTTTACGCGAAAGCGGTCCAGGCGCTGCTATCAGCGGAACCGAACCTTTTCATTCTCGAAGGTGAAGCCGGCAATCTGATCATCGACCAGAATCGAGTCGCTGGCGTTACGTTGATGAGCGGCGAAGAGCTGCGCTGCGCTGCCGTAGTCATCACCACAGGCACATTTCTGCGCGGGCTGATCCATATCGGCGAGGTGAAGCGGCCGGCCGGGCGTGTTGGCGAAGGGCCGTCCATTCGCCTTGCGGAAACCTTCGATCGCCTCGGGTTTTCGCTCGGACGGCTAAAAACCGGCACACCGGCGAGGCTCGACGGCAAGACGATTGATTGGAATTCGCTCGATGCGCAGACTGGCGACGATCCTCCGGAGCCGTTCTCGACCTTGACGGAGAGCATCGGGAATCCTCAGGTCACCTGCGGTATTACACGCACTACACAGGTGATGCATGACGTCATCCGCGCGAATCTGCATCGCGCCCCCATGTATTCCGGCGACATAGAAAGCCGAGGGCCCCGATACTGCCCTTCGATCGAGGACAAGGTTGTCCGATTCGGTGATCGCGACGGGCACCAGATTTTTCTCGAGCCCGAGGGGCTCGATGTCGATACCGTCTATCCGAATGGCATCTCGACGTCGCTACCCGAGGATGTCCAGCATGCAATGATCGCTCTGATACCGGGGTTGGAATGCGCACGGATCATTCAGCCTGGTTATGCGATCGAATATGATTTCGTGGATCCACGCGAGTTGACGGCAATGCTCGAGACGCGGCGGTTAAGCGGCCTGTTTCTCGCGGGTCAAATCAATGGTACGACGGGCTATGAAGAGGCTGGCGCTCAGGGACTGGTCGCAGGTATCAACGCAGCCCGGCTTGCATCGGGCGCCGAGGGCGTCGTGTTCGATCGGACGCAATCCTATATCGGTGTGATGATCGACGATCTCGTGACGCATGGTGTCAGTGAGCCCTATCGGATGTTCACGTCGCGCTCCGAGTACCGTTTGTCCCTGCGTGTCGATAACGCCGATCAGCGATTGACACCGTTTGGCATCGAGATCGGATGTGTCGGTGAAACGCGCGCCTCGGCGTTTCGTGTCAAGCAGGAATCGTTAACGCGCGCATTGAACTTCGTCAAAAACCAAAGTCTGACACCGACCGAGGCCAGGCGGCATGGTGTGATGCTCAATCAGGACGGCATTCGCCGCTCGGCTTTCGATCTTTTGGCCTACCCGACTGTTACATGGGACCTGTTGGCAGGAATTTGGCCGACACTTCATGACGCACCGGTCATAACGCGGCGCCTGATCGAATCGGAAGCGAAATACGCGGTGTATCTGGAGCGGCAGAAGGATGATATTGACAGCCTTAATCAGCATGACGATCTCGCTCTGCATGAGATCGCCACACTGGATATCCCAGGCCTGTCCAATGAGCTGAAACAAAAAATTGATTCGATTCGCCCCCGAACCATTCGGCAGGCTCGGCAGATTGAAGGTATGACGCCGGCCGCCTTGACGATCCTCGCTGCGGTTGCCCAGCGCCGTTCAACTCGACAATCTGCTGTATGACCACGACCGGAGCGCAGGCGGCGGCGATCGATCGCCATGTTTCACGTGAAACATCGGAACGCCTCGAGATTTATGCGACGCTCCTGGTGAAATGGCAGGCGCGTATCAATCTCATTGCCGAAACGACCGCAACATCGATATGGCGCCGTCATTTTGCCGATTCGCTTCAGCTTCGGCGGATTGTGCCGGATGCGCTCCGGTGGATCGACATGGGCTCCGGCGCTGGATTCCCTGGCCTCGTCGTCGCGATCGATCTTGCAGATGATCCTGCTGCGCATGTTCATCTCATCGAAAGCAACGGCAAGAAATGCGCTTTCCTGCGTGAGGTCGTGCGCGAAACCGGCGCGAGGGCGACTATCGTCGATAGTCGCATCGAACAAGCAATGCCGGCATTCAGCGCTCGTTGTGTCGATGTGGTAACCGCACGCGCACTGGCACCATTGACGATACTGCTCGGCTATTCGGAACAGGTGTTGAAAACCGGTGCACGCGGTCTCTTTCTCAAGGGTCAAGATGTAGAGCAGGAATTGACGGATTCGACTAAATGTTGGAATCTTGACTATCAGTTGCACCGCAGCGAGACGGACCCGGATGCGCGGATCGTGGAAATCACGAACGCAGTACGACGGGACCCATGACATCAAGCGGCGACGCGCAGAGGTTTGTATTTCATGTCAACGAAACGGTCGCATCCGCGCGTTCTTGTGGTCGCCAATCAAAAAGGCGGCGTGGGTAAGACGACAACGGCGATCAATCTCGGCACCGCGCTTGCTGCAATCGGCGAGCATGTGTTGCTGATTGATCTCGATCCGCAGGGTAACGCTTCGACCGGCCTTGGCGTCGACCGGCGCGAACGCACAATTTCGACCTATGACGTGATGCTCGGCGAGGCGACGCTGCATCAGGCTTCCCAGACGACGAACGTTCCAAGGCTCGATATCGCGCCGTCGACGCTCGATCTTCTCGGAGCCGAAACGGAACTGTCCGCCGAGAAAAATCGGATCGGACGACTGAAGGCGGCAATTGCCGAGCTTGAAGTCGACGCCGACAAAGCTGCCTACAGTTATATCCTGATCGATTGCCCGCCTTCCCTCAACCTTCTGACGATCAACGCCATGGTCGCGGCGGATGCGGTTCTCGTTCCGCTGCAATGTGAGTTTTTCGCGCTCGAGGGATTGAGCCAGCTTCTCAAGACAGTCGAGCAGGTTCGCGCCAACCTCAATTCGAGGCTGATCATTCAGGGGATCGTGCTCACCATGTTCGACCCCCGCAACAATTTGGCGAACCAGGTCGTCTCGGATGTCCGGCAATTCATGGGCGAAAAGGTCTATGACACCGTCATTCCGCGCAATGTCCGCGTTTCGGAAGCGCCGTCCTACGGAAAGCCGGTCTTGCTTTACGATCTCAAATGCTCCGGTTCGCAGGCTTACCTTCGCCTCGCGTCCGAAGTGATCCAGCGTGAAAAAACCCTGCAGGCTGCGTGAACCGACGATGATCATCGACACGAAGCGACCGGGCGAAAGAACTGTCGACCATGGTTGAGGACGTCCAAAATCCGCGTTTGCGCCTCGGGCGTGGCCTTGCGGCCCTGATCGGTGAAGCCGGCGACGAGAAAGCCGCGCTCGACCGGGCGCGCGGCGCGCGGCGGGTTCCGATCGAACTGCTTCGGCCGAACCCGCAAAACCCGCGCATCAATTTTGGCGATGAGGGCCTCGACGAGCTCGCTGCCTCCATCAAGGAGCGCGGTGTGCTGCAGCCTATCATCGCGCGTCAACTCGGCGCTGATGCGGATGCCTATGAGATCATCGCCGGCGAGCGGCGCTGGCGGGCGGCGCAAAAGGCTGGCCTGCACGAGGTTCCCGTGCTCGTGGTCGAGGCAGATGACCGTCAATCGCTCGAGTTTGCAATCATCGAGAACGTCCAGCGTGCCGATCTCAATGCGCTGGAGGAGGCCTTCGGTTATGAACGGCTGATCGCCAGCTTCAATTACGTTCAGGCCGATGTCGCCAAGGTCGTGGGGAAGAGCCGCAGCCATGTGGCCAACACGCTACGGCTGCTCAATCTCAGTGACTCGATCAAGGACAAGTTGCACAAGGGCGCGCTCAGCGCCGGCCATGCGCGCGCCCTGCTGATGATGGACGATGCAGATAGCGTCGCCGAGCGCATCGTCAACGAAGGCCTGACGGTGCGCGATGTCGAGCGGCTAGCCCAGACCGCACCCGAAACGAAACAGGCCTCGTCCAAGCCGAAACCCGACAAGGACCTCGACACGAAGGCGCTTGAAAAAGCGTTGTCCGACGTGATCGGTCTGTCCGTCTCGATCGACCATAAGGCCAAGGGCGGCACGGTTTCGATCAAATACGCGACACTGGAGCAACTCGACGGCTTGTGCCGCCGCCTGCGCCCCTAAGTGTCAGCGCCGTTTGGCGGCGAGCGCGATCATCCAGAGAGTGCGCACGGCAATCGCTTCACCGAGCGTCGGCGTCTTGCGCACCAGCGCGGCAGCGTCGCCTGTTTGCTGGATAGCCCGATCGGCAAGATCCGTTCGCCAGGATTTGAGTTGCCGCTCCAAGGCTCCGTGTCGTTTGAAATAGACGCCCTGCATCGTGGCGGCCTGGCTGATGTCTCCACGAAGCTCCGTTTGGAGCATTTTCTTCAAAATGATTGCGTGACGCAGCAGTGCGCCGAGCAGAACGCCCGGGTCGAGGCCCTCGCTGAAGAGGCGCGCCGTTTGCTGCTCGATCCCGGAAAAATCGCCGAGATATGCAGCATCGACCAAGATCGCGCTATCCAGCGCGGCGACATCGGAGAGCACGGCGCCGATATCGGCCTCTGTGATCGCCGTGCGGCCATGACAGTAGAGCACCAGCTTTTCGATTTCGGCCCGCGATGCGGCGCGGTCTGCGCCGAGCGTCGCGGTGAGCGCGCGCATCGCAGAGGCGTCGATCGTCAGCCCGGCGCGGCGGATGATATCTGCAGCAAGGTCCTGCAGCGTCTTCGATTCGTCGGCGTAACAAGCGATCGAGGCGACGTGAGGTGACTTTTCGCAAAGTGTGCGCAGCGGCGCGGTCTTTTTCAGATCGCCGGCCTCTATCACCACCACAGCATCCTGCGGCGGCGTCGCGACGATTGGCGTCACGGCAGTGATGATCGGCCTTGCGCCTGCCGTCACCCAGATCACGCGCGAGCCACCGAACATGCCGATCGTATTGGCCTCATCGGCGAGGCGAAGCGGATCGGAGGAAAGATCGTCGCCGGCGAGGCGCACCAGCCGGAACGGGTCGCCCGGATCGTCGACCGCCTTGCCGGCGATCGTTGCGGCGCGTTCGTGGATCAGGCCTGCATCCGAACCATGGAGCAGTATGACTGGAAAACGCGCCTGGTCACGTTGTATCCAGACGTTGAAGTCCTTGATGATCACGGCAGACTCATGTTGCCGCCATCAGGTCTTCTGCACCAGAGCGGCGCTGATCCGGATCCTGATCTGCTCGGCGAGCAATTTGGCGGCGCGCTCCTCGGCGTTCCGTGAGGCGCGCAGATTGGCGAATTGCTGGCTGGAGCGGTCATAGGAGGCGATGGCCGTCACGGTGCCGTTGGTGACGATCTTTCCGTTGCGGTCGCGCATGATGTAGTCCGCATAGACCGTCTGCGAGGCCGAATCCGCCCTGTCGGTGTTGCGGTCGACGATCGCGACCTGCGTTTGCTGACGCGTGCGGATCTCGAGTTGGTAGAGCGGCGCCGTCGGGATCGAGCCGCCGCCGAGCTGGAATTGAAGCTCTGCATGCAGGAAATGACCCAGCCGGTCGGGAATGTCGGCGACTGCGATGTTGGCGAGCTGGCTCGAGCCTGCCCCGTCGCCGAGCACGTTCGGCGCGTAGAGCGGCTGGAAACATCCCATCAACGGGAAAGACAGAATGACGGCCATCGTCGCGGACCGCACGATTCGGATCGTGCCCCGCAGGCGGGAGGTTGCAGCGCTGAAATCAGCCGACGACATTGACGATCCTCTGCGGCACGATGATGATTTTCTTCGGCGCTCTGTTTTCGAGTGCCTTCTGCACGGCGTCAAGCGACAGCACGGCCTGCTCGATGCTCGCATTGTCGGCGTTGCGCTCGACGGTGATGTCGGCGCGCTTGCGGCCGTTGACCTGCACCGGCAGGGTCACGCTGTCCTCGACCAGAAGCTCGCGGTCGACGGCGGGCCAGGGCGCTTGCGCGATCAGCGTCTCATGGCCAAGCACGCTCCAGCATTCCTCGGCGAGATGCGGCATCATCGGCGCGATGAGCTGCAGCAGGATGCCGGTCGCCTCCTTCAAGGCCTCGGCATGGGCTGCATCGGCCCTGCGCTGTCCGCCCTGCGCCTGCACAGAGGCGACCAGCACGTTGGCGAGCTCGTAGATATGCGCGACGCAGCGGTTGAAGCGCAGCTTCTCGACATCCTGCTCAACGGCCGCGAGCGCCTTGTGCGCGGCGCGGCGGATGGCAAGCGTCGCCTCGCTGTCGGCCGGCGTCGCCTGGCGATCGCCCTCAATGTCGGCGACGTCGCCGACCAGACGCCAGATGCGCTGCACGAAGCGGCCTGCTCCCTGCACGCCCTCCTCCGTCCAGATGACGTCCCGCTCGGGCGGGCTGTCGGAGAGCATGAACCAACGCGCCGTATCCGCGCCATAGGTGCCGATGATGTCGTCGGGATCGACCACGTTCTTCTTCGATTTCGACATCTTCTCGATCGAGCCGATGGCGATCTCGGCACCGTCCGACAGCCGCGAGGCGCGGCGGCCGGTTTCCGTCGTCTCGATCTTGACGAGCGCCGGCTCGATCCAGCTTCCATCCGGCGCGCGATAGGTCTCATGCACCACCATGCCTTGCGTGAAGAGGCCGGCGAAGGGTTCGGCGACACCGCCATGGCCGGTGAGCTTCATGGCGCGGGCGAAGAAGCGCGAATAGAGCAGGTGCAGGATCGCGTGCTCGATGCCGCCGATATACTGATCGACCGGCAGCCAGTGATCGATCGCGGCAAGCGTCGTGGGCTGCTCCTGATTGAATGGATCGGTAAAGCGCGAGAAATACCACGAAGAATCGACGAATGTGTCCATCGTGTCGGTTTCGCGTCTGGCGTCTTTGTCGCAGCGCGGGCAGGCGCAGTGTTTCCAGGTCGGATGGCGGTCGAGCGGGTTGCCCGGCTGGTCGAAGGTCACGTCCTGCGGCAGGATGACCGGGAGGTCGGCCCTCGGCACCGGCACGACGCCGCAATCCGCGCAATGGATGACCGGTATCGGGCAGCCCCAGTAGCGTTGGCGCGAGATGCCCCAATCGCGCAGGCGGAACTGAACCTGCCGCTTGCCCCAGCCGTTTTTCTCGAACAGCTCGAGCGTATGGTCGATCGCCTGCTGGCAGGTCTGCGTCGTCGGCTCGCCAGCCCATTGCACGTAGCGTACGGTCTCGGTCTTCGGCGGCACGAAGGCCTCGGTCGAAACGCGCGTCTGCGTGTCGGCTGGCACGAACACATCGATCACCGGAAGCCCGTATTTGAGCGCGAAGTCGAGGTCGCGCTGGTCATGCGCCGGGCAGCCGATCACGGCGCCGGTGCCGTAATCCATCAGCACGAAATTGGCGATGTAGAGCGGCAGCGTCCAGTTCGCATCGGCGGGATGCGCCACCTTGATGCCGGTATCGATGCCGAGTTTCTCGGCCTTGTCGATCGCCTCCTGTGAGGTGCCGATGCGCCGGCAATCCTCGATGAAGCTCGCGATGTCGGGCCGGTTCGCGGCGAGCGCTTTTGCGAGCGGATGGTCGATCGATATCGCGGCGAAGGTCGGCCCGAACATCGTGTCGGGGCGCGTCGTAAAGACGGGCAGCCGGTCGAAACCTTCGGGCGCGCCGACGAGACCGAAGTCGAACGAGAGACCGTTCGAGCGGCCGATCCAGTTCGCCTGCATCAGCCGAACCTTCTCCGGCCATTTGTCGAGCCCCTCGAGCGAATCGAGCAGATCCTGCGCGAAGGTCGAGATCTTGAAGAACCACTGGACCAGCTCGCGCTGCTCGACGAGCGCGCCGGAGCGCCAGCCCCGTCCATCGATCACCTGCTCGTTGGCGAGCACCGTGTTGTCGACCGGGTCCCAGTTGACCTTGGAGCTCTTGCGCTCGACGAGACCGACCTCGAGCATATCGATGAAGAGACGCTGCTGATGCTTGTAATACGCCGGATCGCAGGTCGCGATTTCACGGCTCCAGTCGAGCGAGAGGCCCATCGATTGAAGCTGCGCCTTCATGGCGGCGATGTTGCCATAGGTGATCGCGGCGGGATGGCTCTTCTTTTCGATGGCGGCGTTCTCGGCCGGCATCCCGAACGCATCCCAGCCCATCGGGTGCAGCACGTTGAAGCCTCGCGCGCGCTTGTAGCGCGCTACGACGTCGCCCATCGCATAATTGCGCACATGACCCATGTGGAGGCGGCCGGATGGGTAGGGAAACATCTCGAGCACGTAGTATTTCGGCCGGGGGTCGTCATTCTTCGTGCGGAACAGCTCGCGCTCGGCCCAGATTGTCTGCCATCTGGATTCGGTCTCGCGGGCATTGTAGCGATAGTCGCGCATGGCGGTCTTCGGTCTCTTGGCAATTATGGCTGGGGCTGATGCCTACAGGCTAGGCCGAGCGAACGAAAGTCCGCCGCGACAGAGATCGGAACGATTTTTCCACGAGGCCGGCCTTCGACGCGTGATATCAGTCGCTTTGCTGTCGTTTTGACGATTTCGTTGCAATGCAAAATGATCTAGACGCGAATCACCCCACGACGTCAACCGCGGCGCGGCGGCGACGATCGACATTTTGAAACCCGAGTGAGCGGATGATGGATAACGCGGTCGCCAACCTTCAATCGGTGCTGCATCAGGTGCGGCGCGCCGAGCGTGACGCGAATCGGCCTGATGAGACCGTGTCGCTGATCGCCGTCTCGAAGACGTTCGACGCAGCGCATATCCGCCCCGTGCTTGCGGCAGGCCAGCGCGTGTTCGGCGAGAACAGGGTGCAGGAGGCGAAGGAGAAATGGCCGGGCCTGCGCGAGGCGTTCGGCGACATCGAACTGCATCTGATCGGACCGCTCCAGTCCAACAAGGCGGCGGAGGCGGTTGCCTTGTTCGATTGCATCCATACGGTCGATCGCCCGAAGATCGCCCGCGCGCTGGCCGATGAAATGGCCCGACAGGGCCGCGCTCCCAAATTGTTTGTCCAGGTCAACACCGGCGCGGAGCCGCAGAAGGCGGGCGTGCTGCCGGAAGAGGCCGACGCCTTCATCGCAGCGTGCCGCACCGGGTACGGGCTTTCGGTCGCCGGTCTGATGTGCATTCCGCCGGTCGACGACAATCCGTCGCCGCACTTCGCGCTGCTGCGCAAGATCGCCCTGCGTAACGGGCTTACCGGCCTTTCCATGGGCATGAGCAGCGATTTCGAGCAGGCGATACGGCTTGGCGCGACGCATGTGCGGGTCGGCAGCGCGATTTTCGGCCATCGTTGACCAGGGCCGGCGCGCGGACCGATCACGAAAACGGTCACATGATATTGATCGTCGTTTTCGGTCCGAGAAGACTTAAAAAATGTCTCATCCTTGCGCGTGAAATGGCGATACAGCCTGCCGTAGGGGAATAATCCGACGTCGCCACGTGCAAAAAAATGGCGCTGCCGGCGCCCCGTTTCACTGGCTTCATGTTCCAGCCGATCTCGATCACGCAGTCATAGAGATGATCCTCGCGTCGCATGATTTCGTGCGATGGCGAAAAAGGTAGCCGGATCAATCGGTTGTAGAGGGGTGATCCGACATCGTCGCACCAGCCGTGATGGGGCCTGATCCGCGCCGTCGGCAATCCTGTCCTTGGACGCATCATGCGATCGTCCCGCCACCACAGGCGATGGAGCCTGAAGCGCCCTCGCGGCGTTGCCCCGTCGCCTTCGCGCTTCAGACAGGTAACGCCGCCCCGCCCGAGCGCGCAGGCAAAGATTATCGGCCCGGCGATCACGCGACCGCGTGTCTTCGTCACGCGGTTTTGCAGGGCGGTGATCGATGAAACATAGCTTTTGCAAGGGCTTATCGTCATTCTGCCGGCGATTTGATGCCGCAGGTCTTGAGATGAGCGGTGAGACAAGTCTAGCATGTCCGTAAGGGGGACACTTTTCATGGCGAGCACACGGAAAATTCTGTTGGTGGATGACGACAACGACCTGCGCGAGGCGCTGGCGGAGCAACTCGGTCTTTATGAGGAATTCCTCGTCTCATCCGCCGACACTTCGGCAAAAGGCATCGCGCTCGTCAAGGCCGATGCGTTCGACCTCGTCATCATGGATGTGGGTTTGCCGGACATGGATGGCCGCGAAGGCGTTAAGTTCATGCGGAAGACCGGCTTCAAGGGGCCGATCATCATGCTGACCGGCAACGATACCGACGCCGATGCCGTGCTGGGCCTCGAATCCGGCGCCAATGACTATGTCACCAAGCCGTTCCGCTTCGCAGTCCTCCTTGCCCGCATCCGTGCGCATCTGCGCCAGCACGAAGGCAGCGAGGATGCCGTCTTCACCCTCGGCCCCTATTCGTTCCGGCCGAGCGCCAAGCTTCTCGTCACCGAAAAGGGCCAGAAGCTTCGCCTCACCGAAAAGGAGACGGCGATCCTGCGCTATCTCTATCGCGCCGGCGAGAAGGTCGTGACCCGCGACGTGCTCCTTCAGGAGGTCTGGGGCTATAATTCTCACGTGACCACGCACACGCTGGAGACGCATATCTACCGCCTGCGGCAGAAAATCGAGCGTGATCCCTCAGTCGCCCGGTTGCTGGTGACGGAAGCAGGCGGCTATAAGCTGGTTCCCTGACCTGTAAGGTGCGCGATGAAGATGGATGCAGCGGTTCTCAATGACGAAATCGCGCTGTTGGGAGCGCTGCCCTTCTTCGCCGATTTTGAAAAGGAAGCGTTGAAGCTGATCGCCTTTTCCGCCGATACGCGGATCGTGCGCGCCGGCGACGTGCTGTTCCGGCGTGGGGATGCCGCCGACTCTGCCTTCCTCATGCTGTCCGGCACAGTCGCACTCGACGTTGCCGATGACGGCAGCCCTTCGGAAGCGGTGTTCGGGCGCGGCTGCCTACTGGGTCAGCACGCCCTGATCGCGCCGACCCAGCGGCCGGCGACCGCGGTCATGCGCGAGCCGGGCGCAGTGCTCAAGATCACCCGGGCGCTGATGGTTCGCGTCCTCGATACCTATTCGGACACGGCGGCTAAGCTGCGCGGCCGCATCGAGACCGAGCTTTCGACCACGCTTCACGAGGTGCAGGGCGCCATGAACCGGCTGATGCTCTGATCCGGGCGAACATTACACCGGAAGAAGCCGTTCAAAGGTCGTAAGTCACCGTCAGCGGCACGTGGTCCGAGGGGCGCTCCCAGCCGCGCGCCTCCTGCAGGATTTCGTAGGACTGAAGCGCCGGCGACAGGTCGTCCGAGTGCCAGACATGGTCGAGCCTGCGGCCGCGATTGCTCGCTTCCCAATCCGCCGCGCGGTAGCTCCACCAGGTGTAGACTTTCTTGGGCTCTGGCTCGAGGTCACGGACGCTGTCCTTCCAGCCGCCGCCGAGCCGGATGCGCGTCAACGTTTCCGTTTCGATCGGCGTGTGGCTGACGACATCGAGAAGCTGCTTGTGGCTCCACACATCGTGTTCCAGCGGGGCGACGTTGAGGTCGCCGACGATGATCTCCGCCCGCCGCTGTTCGCGCCCGGCCGAGGCGAGGGCCTCGAGTTGCCCGAGGAAGGCGAGCTTGTGCGCGAATTTGACGTTGAGCGCCGGGTCCGGCAGGTCGCCGCCGGCCGGGACGTAGAAATTGTGGATCGTCAGGCCGGCCGCACGCCTGGCGTCCTGGCCGATCACGACCGACATGTGCCTGCAGTCTTCCTTGTCGCAATAATTGACCGCGTCCATGCTGGCGAAGGGCAGGCGCGAGAGGATCGCGACGCCGTTATAGCCCTTCTGGCCTTTGATCGCGATCGAGCCATAGCCCAGCTTGCGGAATTCCCCGAGCGGAAACTGGTCGTTCGGGCATTTGGTCTCCTGCAGGCAGAGCACGTCTGGCGCGTGTTCTTTCAGGAACCGGACCACGAGGTTGATGCGCAGCCGCACCGAATTGATGTTCCAGGTGGTGATTCTGAACGCCACGCGTCATGCCTTCGGGAGCTTGGGGGAGCCGATCATTTGGGATCGAGCGTCCGGGTGGTGTCGATCGCGAACAGCTTGGGGTCCGGCCGGCGGGTCGTGTCGAGATTGGTCAGCTGTACGGTCGTATCGGTCCCGTTGGGGTCGCTGATCGTCCATTGCTTCAGGCTGAGCGGTTCGCCGGCGAGCACCAGCCTGATCCGCGACGTGCCGGCGACCGTGCTCTTGTCCTCGACGAGAACCGTCACGGTATCGCATTCACGCTGCGCGCCGATGAGCTTGGTGTCCGTCGACAGGTCGAGCCGGTCCTTCAGCAGGAACTTCAGCGGAGTCTGGCCGATACCGTAGACGTCCTGCGTCGCGAGCTTGCGGTTGCGCAGCACCACGGTGGTGCCGTCCGACACGATCTCGAGCGGGCTCGGCGCATCGTAGTCGAAGCGCAGCTTGCCGGGACGGCTCACGAAGAGCTGGCCCTTGAAGCGGCGTCCGTCGGCGTTGAGCTGCAGGAAATCAGCGTTGAGATAGGCGAAGCTGTTGAAATAGGCGTTCGCCTGCTTCACGAGCTCGGCGGCCGGCACCGGCGCGCCGCTCTCGCAGCGCTCGGCGGGTTTGGCAGCGCCTGCCACAGGAGGCTTTGGCGCGGGGCGCGGGGCGGCTGCCCTGTCCGGCGGGAGCGGAATGCCCTGCGCCATCGCGCCGCTGCAAAGCCCGATTGAAAGGATGCCAAGCGAGAGGACGCTGGCGAGCGGCGGGCGGATGCGGCCCATGCGCGAAAATCGGGCTGCGGGCAAAGAGTGTGAGACGATCATGCTGGGCCGTTCTATCGACAAAATTGAAAAAAGCCAGCCGCCTGGCTCCGGGGAGGAAGGAGAGCCGGTTCTTGCTCGGCTCTGTGGCCGTTTCATGGGCGGCGCGGCTGCTTGCCTGCGAATTGCCGTCGTTGCGGACGTCCTGCATGGTCTATGATCTTGCATCGCCGGAGCGGCGGCTTTAGCAAGGCGGCGCAACGATCATCAGAACAAGGGTGGACCATGGCTTCTTTCAATATCCTGCTGCTGCCGGGCGACGGCATCGGCCCCGAGGTCGCGAAGGAGGTCGAGAAGGTCACGCGCTTCCTGACGAACAAAGGTTTGGCGAAGTTCGAGACCGAGACGGATCTTGTCGGCGGCGCGGCGTATGACGCGCATGGCAAGGCGGTCACTGACGCCACCATGAAGCTTGCCGACGAGGCGGACGCCGTGCTGTTCGGTGCGGTCGGCGGGCCGCAATGGGCAAGCGTGCCCTACGAACATCGCCCCGAGGCCGGCCTCCTGCGCCTGCGCAAGGACCTCGCGCTGTTCGCAAATCTGCGGCCGGCCATCTGCTATCCGGCGCTCGCCGACGCATCGTCCCTGAAGCGCGAGATCGTCGAGGGTCTCGACATCATGATCGTGCGCGAACTCACCGGCGGCGTCTATTTCGGCGAGCCGAAGGAAATCGTGACGCTGGAGAACGGTGAGAAGCGCGGCGTCGACACGCAGGTCTATACGACACATGAGATCGAGCGCATCGCCCGCGTCGCCTTCGACTTGGCGAAGCTTCGCCGCAACAAGGTGACGTCGAGCGAGAAGCACAATGTGATGCGCACCGGCGTGCTGTGGAAGCAGGTCGTCAGCGATCTTCATGCCCGCGACTACGCCGATGTCGAGCTTGAGCATCACCTTGCGGATGCGTGCGGCATGCAGCTCGTGCGCTGGCCCAAGCAGTATGACGTCATCGTCTGCGACAATCTCTTCGGCGACATGCTTTCCGATGTCGCGGCCATGCTCACAGGCTCGCTCGGCATGCTGCCCTCCGCCTCGCTCGGCGCAGCGGATGACAAGACCGGCAAGCGCAAGGCGATGTACGAGCCCGTGCACGGCTCCGCCCCTGACATCGCCGGGCGAGGCCTCGCCAACCCCATCGCGATGATCAGTTCGTTCGGCATGGCGCTGCGCTATTCGTTCGGCCTCGCCGAGGCGGCGGATATGGTGGACACGGCGATCGCCAACGTGCTCGCCTCGGGCGTCCGCACGGCCGACATCGCTGCCAAAGGCCAGAACACGGTCGGAACGGCGGAGATGGGCGACGCGGTCGTCGCCGAGCTCGGACGGCTGATATAGCCTGATCAGTCGAGGCGCTGCGTCCAGCGGACGAGTGCCGCCTTCGCCTCCGCCGGCCAGCGGGCAAGGTCGGGCCGGGTGCGCGGCTTCTCGCCCTTGAGGCGGAAGGCGAGGTAGAGCGCGCGTCGGTCCGGGTCGGCCAGCATCAGCGCTGCTCCATTGCGGCAGTCGCCGCCGCAGCCGGTCGCGGCAATCAGTGGCCGCTGCGCCTCGACCGCCGGTCCCGCGGCCGAGAAAAGGGTTGCGTCGCGCTTGAGGTCGGCGCCGCTCAGCGCCGTGAATGCCGTCCAGACCGCCTGATTGCGGAGCATGGCGGTCGCGCCGATTCCGGTCTTGAGATCGGCGAAGCCCGTGCCCGGCTGCGGCGCGAAGGCGAGTGTCGCCTCGAGCACGAGGCCATCCTTCGCCGATAACCGCCAGAGCGATCCCGCGCCGGCAGGCGTTGCGGGAGAAACGAGCAGGATCGACCGATCGGCCCGGGCGATCTCGAAGCCGCCACACTCGTCGATCAGCCGTCGATCGAAGCGCGGCTCCTCGGCTGGCCGTGCTGTGAGCGCGACCATGCCGGGCCGGCAGGAGCCGCCGCCCGGCATTACCTCGAAGAGCAGCGCCTGCCGCCCTTCATCGGCCAGTTGTCCGACGAGGCGGATC
>JAIELD010000016.1 GCA_019753285.1 Beijerinckiaceae bacterium
GTACCGCCAGCGCCGCCACCAGCGCCGCCGCCGGCACCGCCGGCGCCACCGTTAACCGCGCCCGACCCGCCGCCGCCGCCGCCGCCACTGGGGCCTACAAAATTGGTGGCGTCGCCGCCGCTGCCGCCTGCGCCGCCACTAAGATTGTTGACGCCGCCCAAACCTCCGTTGAAACCACCGCCTACGCCACCCTCCGAAAAAGCAGGCGCGGTAGCCGCGACCAGCCCCAATGTCAAAATAGAAACGGATTGAAGCAGTCCGGCCTTGCGTCCGCGCATGATAGAGCCTCGCGAATGGCGATCAAACGAGTCCTGGATCGCTGTAACTAGTTACGAGAACTGACTTTCCGCCTGCAAATGGCAATGCGGCGCACACGTCTGTTTCGGCGGTTCTGTGGCTGCGGAGCCACACTCCGACTTTTTACGAAACCGCTCGGTCTGGTCGTCCGAAGGCTGGCGGATCGTTTGCCGTATCGGCTCGAGGTTCCGTCCGCCACCGCACTGAGTGGAACCTAACACTTTGAAATTGCGTTGGTGCTGCAGCGACTTCATCGGATCATCAGACACAGGCGACGGAGATTGACATGCAAACACGCGCAAAACCATATCTGAGGACGCTGTTCGGCGGCATGCTCCTCCTCTGCGGCCTCATCGCGCCGGGAGAAGCCGCGCCCATTCCCGTTGTGCAGCCCGGCGTTCATGAAGGCGTCGTCCAACCCGAACCCGTCCGATATCGCGGCCGGCGATATGCACGCCGCAGCGGCGTGCCGGCTGCCGCGCTTGGGGTGCTCGCGCTCGGAACGGCCGCAGCGATCGCATCGAGCCGCAGGCACCGCGGCTGCGGTTACTATGGAAACTGTGGCTATTACGGCGGCGGCTATTACGGTCGCCGGGCCTATGGACGCGGCGTTTATGGCGGCTACGGCCATCGCGCCCCGGCATATTATCGCGGCGGTGGCTATCGTGGCGGATATGGCGGCGGGTTTCGCGGCGGCGCAGGCGTCGGTCCCGGCGGCCGCGACTTCTATGATGGCAAGCGCTAGACCGTCTTTGCGAAGCGTCAATCGATCAGAAATCCGTCGCACACCAGCGAGACATGCGCCTTGAGAAAGGCGTCAGGATCGATGGGTTCGTGTTTCTGGAACGTCAATTGCCAGATCACAGCCATGATCGCAGGGGCCATCAGGATAATCGGAAGCTCGGCGACGGCACCGGGCTTTACCTCGTTGCGCTCGATCCCGCGTTGGACGATTCCATCAAAGATGACGCGCGCCTTCGACACCGTCTCGCGATAGTAAATCTCGGTTAGAACAGGAAAATTGTCACCCTCCGCGATGATGATTCTGATCAGCGTGCGCAATTGACTGTCGACGAGCCGCCTATGCGCGATGCCGAACAGCAGGCCGAGCAGTTCGCGCGTCGTGCCAGGGAACGCGTCCACGAAGCCTGACACCTCGTCGAGCAAGGGCCGCGCCTGCGTTTCGATTGCTGCCAGAAAAAGCGCCTCCTTGTCGGCGAAATACCGATAGATCGTACCCTTGGACACGCCCGCCCGCGCCGCGACGTCGACAAGCCGCGCGCCAGCGAAGCCGCGTGCCGCGAATTCATGCAGACCCGCTTCGATGAGTTCTGCTGGCCGCGCCTCCTTGCGGCGCTGCCGGCGTTTCTGCAGGCTTGGTTGATCAGCGGGAAAAGTGTCTGTCACTGGCGCTCGTTTGCATGCTCATCGACGCGGATTTGCCATCAGGCTATCGATGATTGGGCACGGCCGAAAGCGGCTAAGTTTCTCCCTCGTCCGACGTCTGGCGCCCTCCGCCCCAGAAGGAGCGGTTCTCGTTTTCGGTCGTGAGCCAGCGCTCCATCATCGGGATGCGGTCCCAGCCCCAGAACGGCTCGCCATCGGCAAAGAAAAAAGGCGCGCCGAACGCACCGCGCGCGATCGCCTCGGCTCCCAGCGCCTTCGCCCGTTCCTTGATTTCCGGCGACTGCGATCCGAAGAAAGCTTCGTTCATCTCGAAGCCGAACTCAGCGGCGAGCTGCGAAACCGTCGACGCATCAGAAAGATCGAACGGGCGCGTGAAGTAGCGCTCGAACACGGCTCTGGCAAACGGAACGGCCTTCGCCGCGTCCTGCTGCTCGATCCAGTAATACATCCGCGTCGCGGCCAGCGCCGACTGCGGAAACGGCGTCGGCACCTCGAACGGATATGAATGAAGGCGGGCGATGCGCCGCCAGTCATGCCGCGCATAATCGCCCTTCAGCGGCAGGGACGTCAGCGCCTGCGTGCCGGTCGTCTTGAAGGCCGGCCCCAGCAGAAAGGGCCGCCAGATGACGACCGCACAGGTGCGCTCTGCGAGCCCGTCCATCTCGAGCGAGGCGAAATAGGCGTAGGGAGAGGAAAAATCGAACCAGAACTCGACGAGCGAGCGATCGGCTGAAGACGGGGCGTGCGGCTGCATGATGGCGTCACGATTTCCTGCTGCGCTGCGACGGCGGCAGCGTCCGTCCCTCAAGGTTGCCCGGAAGCGCGGAGAATTTCAACGGTTGAGGGATCGGAGCGCGAGGCCAGGCAGCGCAGTTTGCAGCGACAGCACGACCATCGACACGAACCATATTTAACTGTCAAAATGCACTTTACAAGTTATATTGTATTTCATAGCGTGCCCCCGTCGGATCACCGTCCGATCTGTTGGAGGGCTTGCAAAATGCACAATGTTCTACGCCGTTCGCTTCTTGCGGCAGCGTCTCTCATTCTCTTGTCGGGCGCCGCGCATGCGGATTTGAAGATCGGCGTCATCGGACCGATTACCGGGCCCAACGCCGTTTTCGGGGCGCAGCTTCGCAACGGAGTCGAACAGGCGATCGCCGACATCAATGCCGAAGGCGGCATCATGGGCGAGAAGGTCGTCCTCAGCGTCGGCGACGACGCGAGCGACCCCAAGCAGGGCGTATCCGCCGCCAACAAATTCGCCAGTGACGGCATCAAGTTCGTCGTCGGGCATTTCAACTCGGGCGTGACCATTCCGGCGTCCGAGGTCTATTTCGAGAATGGCATGCTGGACATCACGCCCGCCGCCACCAACCCGAAGCTCACCGAGACCGGCAAGTGGAACATCTTCCGCACCTGCGGGCGCGATGATCAGCAGGGCCTCGTGGCATCGAACTTCATCGCCAAGACGTTCAAGGGCAAGAACATCGTCGTCCTGCACGACAAGACGACCTATGGGCAGGGCCTTGCCGATGAAACGCGCAAGGGGCTGCACTCTCTCGGCATCAAGGAAATTCTCTATGAGGGCGTGAATACCGGCGACAAGGATTTCTCCGGCGTCGTGTCGAAGATCAAGCAGGCGAAGGCGGACCTCGTCTACTGGGGTGGCCTGCATACGGAGATAGGCCTCATCGTCCGCCAGATGCGCGATCAGGGCGTCACGGCGTCCGTGATGGGCGCTGACGGCATCGCGTCCGATGAATACGCCATCGTCGGCGGCGAAGGCACGGTCGGCACATACATGACCTTCCCGCCGGATCCGCGCAATCGCCCGGAGGCCGCGAGCGTCGTCAAGAAGTTCGAGGCCAAGGGCTTCAATCCCGAAGCCTATACGCTCTACTCCTACGCTGCGGTCCAGATCATGAAACAGGCTGCCGAGAAGGCGAAGTCGCTCGACCCGAAAAAGGTCGCCGAGGTGATGCACTCCGGCGTCAAGTTCGACACCGTGCTCGGCTCGATGAGCTATGACAAGAAAGGCGACCGCACCAATCTCGACTACACGGTCTACCAGTGGAAGAAGGTCGACGGCGGCAAGATCACCTACAAGGAGCTGAACCTCAAATAGGGCGGCTCTTCAGTATCGGATTTGAAGCTTGCGGAGCGCCGAGTGCGGCGCTTCGTCATTTTGAGCTGAAGCGCCGGCGGAGATCCTCGATCCGGTGCAGCGATTGCTGGATGTTGCAGTTGGCGCGCAGCTCGAAATACTGCTTGAATGGCGCGGTCTCGGCAGTCGAGAGGACGCCGCATTCGACCTCCTTGAGCGAGCGCCAGCTCGCCTGCGAGTTCTGCAGATTCTTGAGCCAGAGTTCGCGCTTCATGTCCGGCACGTCCGGGCGCTGCGCCCACTCCTTGCCGATCTCGCCAATCGTCTCGTCCACCAGCCCGTCCATCATTGCCATCAATTGCACGAGACAGATCGACCAGTTCCGATCGCCGGGCTTGCAGCTTCCATAGGGTTCCTCGCGCGTGGCGGGGCGCAAAACCGGCTTTTCGTCGGCGATGACGCTCGACGCGCCGTAATTCGGGATCTGCTCCGGCGCAATGCGCCGTACGCCTTGCGCGCCAGCCATGGACGCTCCGGCGAGGCCGGCGATCAGTCCGCTCCAGAACAGCAAGCTTCGTAACGACATGCGGGCGATCTCCTCGGCTTGCGCGACTATGGGCCTGATGGCGGCAGGTCCGAAGCGAACGGTCGAGCCTCGACTTTGATCCCGCTGATGTGCTTATCAGAAGCGGCGTGGCGAAAAAGCCTCGATCGCGATCGAGGGCGTGCGGCCTGCGGCGATGTCGGCAACGAGGCGTCCCGTCATCGGGCCTGCCGCAAGCCCGACATGCCCATGACCGAAGGCGTGGATGATGTCCTCGCTCGCAGCCGCCCGTCCGATGACGGGCAGACCATCCGGCGTCGATGGGCGATGACCCATCCAGCGCGTCAGCCGCACCTCTGGAATATCGCGCGGCAACGCAGGAAACGCGCGCTTCAGATGTTCCAGCAGAATGTCGGCCCGCCGCCAGTCAGGCGGAGCATCGACAGCAGCGAGTTCCACCTGCCCGGCTGCGCGCAACCCTGCCGTCGTCAGCGTGTTCGCCATTTTCCCGTCGCTCGGCATCGACGAAAGGCGCGGCTGCGCCTCCGGTGCTTCGACAACCACGTGATAGCCGCGCTCGCTGGCGAGACTGACACGATCTCCCGCCAACTCCGCCAACCGCCGCGACGCGATGCCGGCGGCGATCACGACCCGGCCGCAGGAGATCGGACCATCTGACGTGTTGACGGCGCGAAGCCGTCCAGCTTCGATCATGAATCCCTGCGCCGCCGCGCGCCGCATCTCGGCGCCCAGTGAGACGGCATGCGCCACGAGCGCCGCGACATAAGCGCCGGGATCGAGACAATGCGCGCCCGCTTCGACCAGAATGCCAAACGCGTATTGTCGGCCCAGCGTCGGTTCCTGCTGGTGGAGCGCAGCCTCGTCGAGTTCGGTCCATGCGATGCCGTTCTCGCGCCGCAGTTGCCAGGCGAGCGCCTCGGCTTCGAAGGCGGCGCGATCGGGATAAACATAGAGCAACCCGCGCTGCGCCAGAAGATTGCCGACGCCAGCCGCACCGGCAAGCGCACGGTGCCGCGCCGGCGCATCTGCGAGCAGCCTCGCCAGCACCGCCGCCGTTCGCGAAACGCGCTCGACGCTGCTGCCGGCTCTGATGAAGCGCATGAGCCAGGGCAGCAGCGCGGGGAGAGACGCGGCCCGGATGGTGAGCGGTCCGGCAGGGTCGAGCAGGAAGCCTGGCACCTTGCGCCAGAGGCCGGGCATGGACATCGGTATGATGGAGGCAGGGTTGATCCAGGCACCGTTGCCATGGCTCGCCGCCTGCGGCCCGCCAGGCGGCCCCGGATCGACCATCGTTACGCGCCAGCCATCGTCGATCAGGGCAAGAGCGCTCGCGGCCCCGACGATGCCGGCCCCGATGACGACCGCATGCCCGGCGCTCATGTCAGGCCACCATCCGCGTGGATCACCTGCCCTGTCACATAGGACGCGGCTGGAGAGGCGAGAAAAGCGATCACGGCGGCGATTTCTCGCGGATCGGCGCGGCGTCCAAGCGGGATCAGCGCCTCCACCCGCTCTATCGTCTCTTGAGTGAGCGCTCCCGCCTTCGGATCGTCCTTGCGCGTCAGCCCCGGCGCGACGGCGTTCACCGTGACCCCGTCGGCGGCAAGATCGCGCGCCAGCGACCGGACGATGGCCTCGAGCGCGGCGCGACTGGCGGCGGAGGCTGCAAAGAAGCCGACATCGTCGCGAAAGACATGCGCGACGAAGGACGAGACCGCGACGATGCGTCCGCTGGGCGATCGCCGCAACAGAGGCGCAGCGGCCTGCACAAGCGACAAGAAGGCTTCGACCGATACCGCCATAGCCGCGCGAAGATCGGCAGGTTTGGAATCGATCGCGCTGCCTCGCCAAGCCTTGCCTGCCGCTGCGACCACGACATCCAGCCTGCCGAATCTTTCGGCGGCGAGGGCGACGAGACGCTCGCTGACGCCCTTCTCGGCAAGGTCGCCGGCCAGCGTCGCGACCTCCGCGCCATGGCCGCGCAAGGCGCTCTCAACCGCGCGCAGTCCATCGATATTACTGCCTGTGTGAAGCACGAAGCCCATCCCGGGTCCGGCAAGCGCAAGCGCCGTTGCGCGGCCGATGCCGCTCGCCGCCCCGGTGACGAGCGCGACGCGCCCGGTCATCAGGCTTCGTCCCTGCGGTGGAAATGACTGAGAAAGGCTTTGGTCGATGCCTCACGCGGCGCGTCGATCACCGCTTTCGCAGGCCCCTCCTCCACGACAACGCCGTCGCGCATGAAGACGACCCTGTCCGCCACCTCGCGCGCGAAGGCGATCTCATGCGTGACGATCACCATCGTCATGCCCTCGGCGGCAAGCTGCTTCATCACGGCCAGCACCTCGCCGACGAGTTCGGGGTCGAGCGCGGAGGTCACCTCGTCGAACAGCATCACGGCAGGGCGCATGGCGAGCGCCCGCGCGATGGCGACGCGCTGTTTCTGCCCGCCAGAGAGCTTGGCCGGATACTGCTCCGCCTTGTCCGCAAGGCCGACCTTGTCGAGCAGCGCCTGCGCGAGCGCCCTCGCCTCCGCCTTCGGCAAACGCTGCACCGTGAGCGGCCCTTCCATCACATTGGCGAGCACGCTCATGTGAGGAAAGAGATTGAAGTGCTGGAAGACCATGCCTGCCCCGGCCCGGAAACGCGCCAGCGCTTTCGTGCCGGGCAATCTCGTGCCTGGTCCAAAGGCGAAACTGTCGGTGCCGACCGAAACTGCGCCGCCATCCGGCACGACGAGCAGGTTGATGCAGCGTAGCAGCGTCGACTTGCCCGAACCTGACGGGCCGATCAGCGCGACAACGCCGCCGGCCTCCACAGTGAGGTCGATGCCCTTCAGCACCTCGAGCGAACCGAACCGCTTGCGCAGGCCCCTGACCTCGATGCTGGTTCCGGTTTTGACTGGCTCCGCCATGGCTCAGTCGCTCGCCGCGAGGCGCTTCTCGCCGCGCCTGACGATCAGGGTCAGCGGAAACAGCACGATGAAGTAAGCGATGGCGATCGCCGTGTAAATTTCGAGCGGGCGATAGCTGTCATGCGCCGCAACTTGGCCCTGATAGAGAAGGTCCGGCACCGCGAGCACCGAGACGAGCGAGGTGTTCTTGAACTGGATGATCGACTGGTTCATCAGCGGTGGCAGCATACGCTTCAGGGCCTGCGGCAGGATGATGCGCCGCATACCCTGCGCCGGGGTCATGCCGAGCGCCGCCGCGGCCTCGGATTGGCCGGAGTCGATCGAGACGATACCGCCCCGGATGATTTCGGCGTAGAACGATCCGCCATAGAGAGAGAGCGTCATGATCGAGGCGGCGACGGCCGAGATCTCTATCCCGGTCAGGATGGGCAGCGCGTAATAGAACCAGACGAGTTGGACCAGCAGAGGCGTGCAGCGGAATATTTCGACATAGGCCGCCGCGAGCCAGCGCAACGGCGCAAAGCGCGACAGCTTCAAGAGGCCAGCGACGAGGCCGGCGAGCAGCCCCAACGCGACGATGGCAAGCGTAAACGCAACCGTGAGCTCGAGACCGTAAACGAACAGCCAGCGATAGCTCCAGAGGATGCTGAAGTCCCATTGATACATCGAAGCGCGTTCCGGCTAGGCGGCTCGAAGCGCCGAGGCGAAGGCCGTGCCAACCCGCGCGGTCAGAGCGAAATGCCTGCCGGCATGTCGGCTTCCGTGATGCCGACCAGCTCCATGTTCGAGATGATGACCTGGCGCACCAGGCCGAGGCCGCGGTTGAAGTCGATCCAGGTGTTCACGTAGTCGCGCCAGGTCTTGTCAGCCTCACGATGGAAGCCGGCGTTGGAGGTGGTCGAGAACACTGGCGTCGGCACGAGAAGCTTGCCGAGCGAAGGATTCTTCTTCAGCACGGTCAGCGACAGCATCAGGATGATGCATTGCGCGTCCGCCCTGCCCGACTGGACCGCGAGCGACGCCTCGTCCGTCGTCTTGAAGCGCGTGATGGTAGCCTTGGGGCAGAGCCGGCTTACCACCTGATCATGCGAGGACCCAACATCGACCGCGATCTTCACCGCCGGATCGTTGAGCTCCGCCCAGGTCGTGGCCTTGAAGTCCTTGCGCGTGATCATCGTGAAGGCGTTGTTGAACACTGGGACTGAAAAATCGACGACGAGCGCGCGCTTCGGCGTCGGGTTGAGGCCGAAGAAGATGTCGATCTTGTTGGCCTGAAGATCCAGCACCGAATTGCCCCAGGTCGTCTCGACGATGTCGAGTTCGGCCTCGAGTTCGGTGGCGAGCGCCTTGGAGAGGTCGATGTAGAAACCCTTCCATTCGCCGGAGGCGAGGTCCTTCTGGTAGTAGGGCGCAGCGGCATTCACTGCGCCGATGCGCAGCTTCTTCGTGCGGCGGATGCGCTCGAATGTCGTTTCGCTGGTGGCCGGAGCCTGGGCGAGAGCGCCGGTCGCGAGGCCGCCTGCGAGCACCGTCCCCGCCGCGATCACCCCTGCAAGACTTCTACGAGACACCATGACCGAATTCCCTTCCTGCGCCTGCACATCCGTGAAACATCGTTGGTGACGACTGTAGACGTTGCCGCGGGTGCGTCAACGATCGAGCGTTGTCGATCCGCCATTGGATGTCTTGAAAAATTTCCGTGCTTTCGCCATCTGTCCGGCATCAGTTTCCAGACGATAGAGGTCTAACACCAATGACTGTCGAAGCCGCTCAGAAAACGGAGAACCGTGCTTTCGAGGCTGATGTTTCCCGCCTCCTGCACATGATGGTCCACTCGGTCTATTCCGATAAGGACGTCTTCCTGCGCGAACTCGTCTCGAACGCTGCCGACGCCTGCGAAAAGCTGCGCTACGAGGCGATCGCCCGGCCGGAGCTTCTAGGCGACGACCCGCAGCCGAAGATCACCATCACGCTCGATGCCGACGCCAAGCGCCTCTCGATCGAGGATAACGGCATCGGCATGAGCCGCGAGGAGGTGATCGAGGCGCTCGGCACCATCGCGCGCTCCGGCACCAAGGCGTTCATGGACCGGATCGAAGCGGCGCAGGGCGCAAAGGACGGCAAGGAGGGCGCGCAGCTCATCGGCCAGTTCGGCGTCGGTTTCTATTCCGCCTTCATGGTGGCGGAGCGCGTCGATGTCGCAACCCGGCGGGCGGGCAGCGATGAAGCCGTCCTCTGGTCGTCGGACGGCAAGGGCGAGTTCCAGATTTCCGCGCTCGATACCGCCGAGGCTCCGGCGCGCGGAACGCGCGTCACGCTGCACCTGCTGGATGACGCGAAAAGCTACGCCGAGCGCTACACCGTGGAGCGCGTGGTGCGCGCACAGTCCGGCCACGTGCCCGTGCCGATCTCCATCGTCGAGAAGCCGGGCGCAGAACCAGCCTCGATCTCGGACGGCGCAGCACTCTGGACGAAGCCGAAGAGCGAGATCAGCAAGGAGGACTATACCGAGTTCTACCGCAGCGTCGCCGGCCAGTATGACGAGCCTGCGATGACCGTGCATTTTCGCGCAGAGGGCCGTCACGAATATACCACCCTCGCCTTCGTGCCGGGCTCGAAGCCGTTCGATCTCTTCGATCCCGACCGCAAGTGCCGGATGAAGCTCTACGTCAAGCGCGTCTTCATCACGGACGACGCGGAAATCCTGCCGCGCTACCTGCGATTTGTACGCGGCATCGTCGACACCGCCGATCTTCCGCTCAACGTCTCGCGCGAGATGATCCAGGAAAGCCCCATCCTCGGCGCGATCAAGAAGGGCGTGACGAGCCGGGTGCTCGGCGACCTTGGGAAACTCGCGGAAAGCGACGCGGCAGCATTCAACGGCATCTGGGACAATTTCGGTAACGTCTTGAAGGAGGGGCTCTACGAGGATTTCGAGCGCCGCGAGCAGTTGCTAGGCCTCTCGCGCTTCAAGACGACAGCATCCGGCGGCGAATGGCGCAGCATCAAGGATTACGTCGCCGCGCTGAAGGACAACCAGACCGCGATCTACTATATCGCAGGCGACGACCATGCCCGGCTTGAGGCATCGCCGCAGCTCGAAGGCTTCAGGGCGCGCGGCATCGAGGTTCTGCTGCTCAGCGATCCGGTCGACAGCTTCTGGGTGTCCAGCGCTCCCGATTTCGAGGGCAAGCCGTTCAAGTCGGTCACGCAGGGCGCGGCCGATCTCGCGCTCATTCCCCTCGTCGACGACGCCGCCCCGCCTTCGGCCGAAACCGCGCAGACCGTCGCCGATTTCCTTGCCTTCGTGAAGTCGGCGCTCGGCGACGCCGTTTCGGACGTGCGCGCCTCTGATCGGCTCACCGAAAGCGCCGTCTGCCTCGTCGCCCCGGAGCACGGGCCGGACCGGCAATTCGAGAAGCTGCTCTCGGCCGCAGGGCGGCTTGGCACAAGCGTGAAGCCGGTGCTGGAGATCAATCCGCGGCACGAGCTCGTGGTTGCGCTCGCAGGGCTCGATGCAGCGGAGGCGACATTCCGCGAAGACGCCGCGCATCTCCTGTTCGACGAGGCGCGCATTCTCGACGGTGAGCATCCGACCGACGCCAAGGCGTTCTCGCAGCGCCTCGCCCGCATCATGTCGCGCGGCCTCGGCAGCGCTGGCGGCGGGAGCGCGCCCGCCTGATCGGCCGCGCAGGCGCTTCGGCGCTTGCGTCTGCCGAATTAGACAGCAAGGATCGGAGTTTCGCCCGACGCGCGGGACGATACACCGGTCTCATGGACACACATCTTGAAACAAAACCCGACTTCACTGACCCGGCCAGGCGTTGGCAGGCCGTGCAGACCAAGGATCGGGCCGCAGACGGGCATTTCTGGTACGGGGTGAGAACGACCGGCGTCTATTGCCGGCCGCATTGCCCTTCGAGACCGACGAAGTTCGAGAACGTGACCTTCCACGCGTCGCGAGACGACGCCGAAGCGCATGGCTACCGCCCCTGCAAGCGCTGCCGGCCGGATCGCGACTCGATCGAGCAGCACCAGGCCTCGGTGATCGCCAAGGCCTGCCGTCTGATCGAGGCGGCGGAGGAGACACCATCGCTCGAAGCGCTCGCCTCCGCCTCCGCCATGAGCCCGTTTCACTTCCACCGTGTGTTCAAGTCGGTGACGGGCGTGACGCCGAAGCAATATGCGGTGGCGCACCGCGCTAAGCGCGTCACGGCGAAGCTGGCGGAGGACGCCACCGTCACCTCGGCCATCTATGAGGGCGGGTTCAACTCATCGAGCCGGTTTTATGAAAAATCGACCGGAATGCTCGGCATGACGCCGACAGCCTTCAAGGCGGGGGGCAAGGGCGAAGCGATTTCGGTCAGCATCACGGCCTGCTCGCTGGGGCTTCTGCTCGTCGCCGCAACCGAGAAGGGCATTTGCTCGATCCAGTTCGGCGACAGCGAGGCCGGGCTCATGGCAGCGCTGAAACAGCGCTTTCCCAAGGCCGAGATCAGCAGCGGCAAGCCGCAGTTCGAGGCGCTGGTGGCGAGGACCGTCGCGTACATCGAAAGGCCACAGGCAGGGTTCAGCCTGCCGCTCGACATTCGCGGCACCGCGTTCCAGCAGCGCGTCTGGCAGGCGCTGCAGGCGATCCCGCTCGGTGAGACCGCAAGCTATCGGCAGATCGCGGATGCGATCGGCCAGCCGGCGGCGGTCCGTGCGGTCGCAGGCGCTTGCGCGGCCAACAATATCGCGGTCGCCATACCCTGCCATCGCGTCGTCAAGTCCGACGGCGCGCTCAGCGGCTATCGCTGGGGCGTGAAGCGCAAGGCCGAGCTCCTCGAGCGCGAGGGGGCGCTGTGAGTATGGCGGTCACTAAGCGGGTCGCGGGCCTCGACTGGGCTCGCATCCGCTCCGACCTTGGCGCGCGAGGCTTCGCGCAGACCGGGCCGCTTCTGCAGCCAGACGAGTGCGATGCGCTTGCCTCGCTTTATCCGGAGGCTGCTCCGTTCCGCAGCCACATCGTCATGGCGCGGCACGGCTTCGGCCAGGGCGAATACAAATATTTCGCCCATCCGCTGCCGGACCTCATCGGCGAGTTGCGCGCGGCGGTCTATCCGCATCTCGTCCCGGTCGCCAACCGCTGGCTGGAATTGTTGGGGCGAGGCGAGCGTTTTCCCGAAGAGCTGGAGGAGATGCTGGCCCGGTGCCACGCGGCGGGGCAATCCCGGCCGACGCCGCTCCTGCTCCGCTATCAGACCGGGGACTTCAACTGCCTGCATCAGGACGTCTATGGCGAGCATGTATTTCCGCTGCAGGTGGTGATCTGCCTCAACGAGCCAGGGCGCGATTTCGAAGGCGGCGAGTTCGTCGTCGTCGAGCAACGTCCGCGCATGCAATCGAAAGCCGAGGTCGTTCCGTTGAGGAAAGGTGAGGCAGCGATTTTCGCGGTGCGCCATCGCCCGCACAAGGGCGCCAAAGGCTACTATCGCGTCAATCTCAAGCATGGCGTCAGCCGTATCCGATCAGGCCTCCGGCATACATGCGGCATCATCTTCCACGACGCCGCTTGAGATTCAACGGATCAATCGAGAGCTCCAACTCCGGCAAAGCCGGAGTTTTTTATTCTTCAGTTCAATATGTTGAGGCTCGTTTCTGACTCAATGACTCAGCAAGAAGCGGAGTGAGGTTGGTGAGGCATCCATCCTAGAAAACGGACGCGCCGCTTGAGAGCGCATTCACGATCCTGATTTGCCGGCGTGCCGACGCGATGATACGTGCCGTCCTTCATCGGAGACCACCATCATGAAAGTCACGGCGATCTATCGTTACCCTGTGAAAAGTCTTCGCGGCACTGCCCTCAAGGAGACGCAGGTCGAGCGCATCGGACTTGCCGGAGACCGGCGGTGGATGGTCGTCGACGCGGATGGACGGTTCCAGACCATACGTGAAAGCCCGGTCATGACGCAGATCGGCGTGGCGCTGGAGCAAGGCGGCATCACGCTCTCGCATCCGGCGGTCGGCCACGTCTTCGTGCCGCTGCCGGACGTTGCCGCGCCGCGCCGGACGGTGCGCGTTTGGCACGATACGCTGGAGGCCGTGGAGGCCGCGCCCGAGGCCGGCACATTCCTGTCGAAGGCGCTGGGCTTCAACGCTCGGCTCGTCTACATGGCCGATGTCGAAAGCAGGCCGGTCGATCCGACCTATGGCTCGCCGGAAGACCGCACGAGCTTTGCCGACGGGTTCCCGGTTCTGATCACGACGACGGCCTCGCTCGACGACCTCAACACGAAGCTCACCCATCCGATCGACATGAATCGGTTTCGCCCGAACATCGTCATCGACGGGACATTGCCCTGGGCCGAGGATGAATGGCGGGTGATCGAAATCGCCGGCATCCCGTTTCGCATCGTGAAACCATGCGGCCGCTGCATCGTGGTGACGCGCGATGCCATGACCGGCGTTGCGGGCGACGACCAGGAACCGTTGCGCACCCTTTCGCGATACAGGCGCAGCGCGGCGGGCAAACCCATCTTCGGGCAGAATGTCATTCCGGACGCGATCGGAGCGATCTCCGTCGGCGACGCCGTCAAAATCGTCGAGACCGGACCCTCGAATCTCCTCTGACGTCCAAGGCCGGCGGTCTTGGACGCGATCGTCCCGAGCAGCCACCCGGCGCGGAACCTTCGCGCTTGATCTGCGTTACGCGGGTTGGACCGTGTATCAGCAGTTCAGCCGATCGGTGGTTGAGGTGGATGTGATCGACCCTCGCGAGTTGGACGACACCTTCGAGCGCGTCATTACCCAGCGGCTCGGGGTGCTTCCGCACGTCTATCGAAGGGTTGGCTCGCGGGACCGATTTGATGATCGCGGCGCCTTGTGGGCTTTCGCAAAACGCTCCTACCTCGACAATCCGCTGCCTTCGCTCTTCAAGGAGCGCGCGTTCATCCACCTGTCGCGGCTCACGCGGGTCCGATACTGTCTGGCGCGCCATTCCGGATATCTGATCGGCAAGGGATATCCCGCAGGCGATCGGTCGGCCCAGCCGCAAGCAATCACGGAGCTTCTGGCGCTGCTGGGACAACCGCTGCCCGATGGTGAAGCAGTCGAGGCAGCAGTTGCGCGGCTTGCCGCCATCGAAGCGCCGCTCGGCATTCCGGAACCGGGCAGCCTGCGTGAAAAAGAGCTTTTTGCTGTCCTGTCGGCGCTGTTTATCGACCCGCCGCGCTGGCGGCAGCACGCTGAGTGGCTGGCTCGTGTGTTTGGCAACGCGTCTCTGGACGCGCTCCGTGCGTTGCTTGCCTATGTCAAGGCAGAGCATTTCTGGGCCGAGAGCCATCCCGATGTCGATTTCGAGCCGGACATCGCCGCCCTGCTGCAGCAATCGCCAGAGTTTGCGCAGCGTCTCTTCGGCGACGAACCCGCCGCGACGCTGATACCGGACGCGGCCATGCGCGGCATGCTGGCCGAGATGAAGCGCACCCGCGACGCGCTCGACGGGCTGCAGGACCGCAACGCATTCCTCCTCAAGCTTGGCGACGGGCTTCGTCCTCTGTCCGACCCCGAGCCGGTCCAGCGCGAAGCGAGCCGGCTCCTCCGCGACTTCCTCCGTGCTGACCAGGCCCATTTTGCGGAGATCGACGAGCTGACCGAGTCGATCCGCATTGTCGATGACAGGATGGGCGAAGGCGTAGCCGTGTCTCCCGACAGGGCCATCGCGCCGATCCGGGCCGCCATCGGCGAGCTCCGCACGGGCGCGACGATTGTGATCAACGACGTTTCGCGCTTCTCCCGTTTCGATCCGGACGGCAAACGCCTCTGTTTCGAAAACGGCATACGCTCTCTCGTCTGCGTGCCGATCCTCAAGGACGGAAGCTTGATCGCGGCGCTTTCAGTCGCGAGCTACGGGCCAAGGCGCTGGACGAGCCAAGACGTGGCGCTGATCGAGGACGTGGCCGAACGCGTCTCCTCGGCAATCGAACGCGCGCACGCGGAGCAGAAGCTCAAGCTGCGCGAGGCCGAACTCGCCCGCGTGCAGGAGATCAGCAATGTCGGCGGCATCGATGTCGACGTGGCGAGTGGCTTCCTCGGGCGTCGGTCGCCGGAATATCGCCGCATCCACGGTCTTCCCGACCATGTTCGTTACGAATCCCATGCCAGCTGGCTGAGCCGGGTGCACCCGGAGGACCGCGAGCAGGCCGACCGGACCTTCCAGGAGGCAATGGCCGGCACGGCGGCCATCTACGAGAGCGAATACCGCATCATTCGCCAGAGCGATGGAGCGACACGCTGGATCTATGCGAAGATCGACATCGAACGCGGTGCTGACGGCCGCCCGACGCGTCTCGTCGGCGCGCATACCGACATCACGGACCGCAAGCTCGGCGAGGAAGCCGTGCGCGACAGCGAGCATCGCTTGCGGATTCTGATGGAAGGCATTCCACAACTGGTCTGGCGGTCGCGCGACGACGGGGAATGGACCTGGGCGAGCCCGCAATGGCAATCCTTCACCGGTCAGTCCGTGGCCGAGGCCATGGGGCTCGGCTGGCTCGAGGCAGTGCACCCGGACGATCGCCCGACGGCGCGCGAGGCCTGGACGCGCGCGGCCGAGGTCAGCGTGCTCGATGTCGAGTACCGAGTGAGGCGGGCCTCTGACGGTGCCTATCTCTGGCACCACACACGATCGACACCAGTGCGGGACGAGGCCGGCAACATCATCGAATGGCTTGGTACAAAGACCGACGTGCAGCAGATGAAGGAGCTGCAGGAAAACCAGGCGCTGCTCGTGGCGGAACTGCAGCACCGCACGCGCAACCTCATCGCGGTCGTGCGTGCGATAGCCCAGCAGACCATGACGATCACAGGGCCTACGCCCGCCTTCCAGGAGCAGTTCGGCCGCAGGCTCGCGGCGCTCGCCCGCGTGCAGAGCCTGTTGTCGCGCTCGGAGGAGGAGCCGATCACCATCGACGCGCTCGTGCGCCTCGAACTGGAGGCGATCGGCGGGCAGGCAGGCGTGCCGAAAGGGGCCGACATCAGCGGGCCGCCGATCCGCATCCGGCACTCGATCGTGCAGACGCTGGCGCTCGCGCTTCATGAGCTTGCCACCAACGCCTGCAAGTATGGAGCGCTTGCGGCGGAGGGCGGCAGCCTGAGCGTGACATGGAGCATCGTCAACGCGGCAGAGGAGAACACCTACGTCAGGCTCGTCTGGCTCGAATACGGCCCTGCTCTTTCGGAGGCGAGCCGGGATGCGATGCAGGGAGGCTATGGACGGCAGTTGATCGAACGCGCCCTGCCCTATACGCTCCATGCCCGGACGCAGTATGAATTGAGCGAGAACGGCGTGCGATGCGAGATCGAGATACCGATCGCGAAGGAGAAGCGGAGACCGGAATGAGCGTGACGGGATCGAACGTCTTCCAGGGTCGCCGCGTTCTCCTCATCGAGGATGAGTTCTTCATCGCTTACGACACCGCGATCAACCTGCAGACGAACGGCGCTTACGTGATCGGCCCCGTGGCGACCATAGACGAGGCGATGGAGACCTTGGCCGCTGCAGGCCATGTCGACGGCGCGCTGCTCGATCTCAACCTCCAGGGCGACATGTCCTATCCCGTGGCCGATGCGCTGCTCCAGCGCGGCGTGCCCTTCGTGTTCACGACAGGGTATGATCAAGGTGCGATTCCGCCGCGCTACAGCGGCGTGAAGCGGTGCGAGAAGCCGCTCGACCTCGTCAAGGTGGCCGAAGCGCTCTTCCAATAGGCTCAGGAGCTGCGTAACAGCAGTTTCTGAAGAACGCCGGCGAGATCCGACAATTGAAAGGGTTTGGCCAGTATCGGCACGTGCCTGAACTCAGGGGACAGGCCTGACGCTCCATATCCCGTCGCGAATGCAAACGGGATTTTGCGCTCGGACAGCCGCTCGGCCACCGGATAGGTCTGCTGCCCGCCAAGATTGACGTCAAGGACAGCGACGTCGAAGTCGAGGCTCGCCGCCATCCGCATCGCATCCTCGAAGCGCGCCGCGATATCTGCCACGATGCAGCCGAGTTCGCCGAGCGTGTCCTCGATCAGCATCGCGACGATCGGCTCGTCCTCGACGACCAGCACCCGGAGGCCCGTCAGCTTCACGTCATTCAAATCGAACCGAGCCTCCAGCAATTGGCCTCCCTCGAGATCTGCAGCGCCTATGCCTGATCGCGCGACCGCCGGAGCAGACCACCGGCGTCGTACGAACGCGCTTCAGCGACAGAAAGGCCGAGACAAGGTGAAATGTTCCCGTATCAGCCTGCGCGGCCCGCCGCCAGCGGCAGATCGATGAGGGCGCTTCAATATCGGTTGCCAGCGCCCGCTTTATTTTTTACACGTTTCGTCGACATGCGGGTGTAGCTCAATGGTAGAGCAGCAGCCTTCCAAGCTGAATACGAGGGTTCGATTCCCTTCACCCGCTCCAGTTTCCCCACGATACGGCATCGTCGAACGCAGTCGTGCAGCCTGTTGCCGATCGGGGAGCTTCGACGCTGATGCTGCAACCTGGATTCATGGGTCTGCCTGACTGATCGTCGGGCGTGGCCCTGCGCCCGGCGGTCTTCGATCGACATCGGCGTTTCCTGCCATTTGCGCCATGGACTACGATACACAAGACGCTATAGTTTTGTGTCTTTAAAGGCGTTTCCCAGGCAACAAGGTTAGTCCGATGCGACGGCGGGGTTTGATCACCGGTGCGGGAGGGATGCTCGCGATGCGGTCGACCGCCGCAACGGCGCAACCATCGCCTGGCGATCCATTTTGCCGTCGAAAGCCATGTCGGAACAGACAGGTCACGCGTCGAGCAGCCGCCACGCCGCGTACATTGTCGGCGATCCTGACGAAGGTGAGCAAATGATCTCGCGACGTTCGCTGATCGTCGGCCTTGCCGGGTCGCCGATGGCCGGGCGGCTGGCGCTGGCACAGCAGGGCACCGTGCCGGTGATCGGCTTTCTCGGCAGCGCGACGCCGCAGGAATGGACCGAACGGATCAAGGCCTTCCGCCAGGGCCTCGCAGAGATGGGCTTCGTCGAGGGACGGAACGTTGCGGTAGAGTATCGTTGGGCCGAAGGGAGAAACGAAAAGCTTCGCGCCCTGGCCGCCGAACTCGCGCAAAAGAAGGTCGATGTCATCGCGGTGCTGGGCAACACGCAGTCGACCATGGCGGCGAAAGCCGCCACCTCAACCATCCCGATCGTGATGCGCGTCGCGGTCGATCCGGTTGCGGCAGGCCTCGTCTCCAATCTCGGCAGGCCGGGCGGCAACATCACCGGCGTCACGACGCTCGGCGTCGATCTTGCGGCAAAGCATCTCGAACTGATGCGCGAGCTTCTGCCCGGCGCATCGCGCCTCGCCCTGCTCGTCAACCCGACCAACCCGGTCATATCGAAGACGCTTGTCGAGACCATGCCCGCCGCCGCGCGGAAGCTCAATCTTGACCTTCGGATCATCTCGGCGAGCGCCACTGATGGTCTGAAAAAGGTTTTCGCCGAAATCGCGGACGTCCAGCCGGCGGGCCTCGTCATCGGCGCGGATACCTTCTTCAACAGCCGAAACGACGAAATCGCCAGCCTCGCTTTCGCTGCGCGCCTGCCTGCTGTTTCACCCTACCGCGAATTTGCAGGCGCCGGAGGGCTGATGAGCTATGGCGGCAGCGTTGCTGCGGCGACGCAGCAGGCCGGCGTCTATGTCGGCCGCATCCTCAAGGGCGAAAAGGCCGGGGACCTGCCGGTGGTGCAGGCCGCCAAGATCGAACTCGTCGTCAACATCAAGACGGCGGCCGCCATCGGCGCCGCGATCCCGGCGCTCCTGCTTGCCCAGGCCGACGAGGTGATCGAATGAACTCGCGTATCGCTGGCTTGCGTGCGACGAAGGCGTCGCTGTGAGCATCTACCCTCCTCCTTTCACAATCAGCCGCCGCCAGGCGCTTCTAGGCGCGGCGGCGTTTGGCGCGGCCGGAGGCATGCGGGGCGCACAGGCGGCGGACGGCGAGCGCCAGGTCGCCATCGCGCTGAGCATCCCCGCCACAGATCCGGACACCAAATCGCGTGTGAGCGCAGTCCAGCGCCAAATGGCCCAACTCGGCTGGCTCGAAGGCCGCACGGTGCGGTACGAAATTTTCTACGCCGACGGCAGCGCGGAAATGGCGCACGCCAACGCCGCAAAGATCGTGGCCGGCAAGGCAGAAGTCGTTCTGACCTCCGGCACGCTGGCAACGGCTGCGATGCGCGGAGCGACGAAGACCATTCCGATCGTCTTCACGAATGTGACGGATCCCGTCGCCGGCGGATTTGTCGAGAGCCTGTCGAGGCCCGGCGGGAATATTACCGGGTTTACGCCCTTCGAGTACCCTATCGCCGGCAAATGGCTGCAACGGCTCTTGGAAATCGCGCCTGGGATCACTCGGGTCGCTCTTCTCGGCGAGGCCGCAAACCACAACTTCAAGGGCTTCTGGGTGGCGTTCGAACCAATTGCGCGCCAGCGTGGCGTTCAGCCCCTGCAGACCTCGGGCGCGACCGCAAGCGACATCGACGGCAATCTCCGGACCCTCGCGGAACAGCCGGGGGGCGGCCTCGTAATAACCGCATCGCAGTATTCATTGACCCACCGCGAACGCATCATCCGCTTGGCAGATCAGATGAAGCTGCCTGCGGTCTACTGGTCGAGAAGTTTTGCGGAAGCCGGCGGGCTGATTTCCTACGGCCCCAATATCGAAAAGCTGCACGCCCAGGCGGCGACCTATCTCGACCGAATTCTGCGGGGTGCGCGGCCGGACGCCCTGCCCGTGCAGGAGGCCATCGATTTCGAAACAGTCGTCAACCTGCGGGCCGCCCGGGCGCTGGGCCTCACCGTGCCGGTTTCTCTTCTCGCCCAGGCCGACGAGGTCATCGAATGAGACGCCGGGACGTGCTCGGCCTGTTCTGCCTCGCGGCCATTCCCGCGGCAGCGCAGCCGCGCGAGACGAAGACGCTGGCGATTCTGATGCCATACCCGGAGACCGATGCCGAAGTGAGGGAGCGCGTCGGCCTCGCGATCGGCGAGTTATCGAAGCTTGGCTGGCGCTCGGGCGTCAATCTCACCGTCGTTCAGTCCTGGGTCGGCGATGATCTCGCCAAGATTCGCGAGGCGGCCCGCCGCTTCGTCGAAATGAAAGTCGATGCCGTCTTGACGACCGGCTCGCGCGTCGTCGGTATCCTCAAAGAGGAAACCGAAACGGTTCCCGTCATCTTCACGGCGACGTCCGACCCGGTCGGCCGCGGCTTCGTGACAAGCCTTTCGCATCCCGGCGGCAACATCACCGGCTTCGCGCTGATCGACGGTGTGCTGGCGTCGAAACTGTTCGAACTCCTGATCGAGATCGTACCAAGCACGCGCCGCGCAGTCGTCGTCTACAACCCCAAAAATCCGTCTGCCGCAGGCAATCTCAAAGCCATCGCGCAGTCGGCGTCCGAGATGCGCATGGCATTCGTCGATGCGCCGGTCAGCAACCCCGACGAGATCGGTGCTCTCGTCGATAGCCACTCCAAGCAGAAGGACACAGGCCTCATCTTCCTGTCGGACCTCAGCCTGCTCGCGCGGCGGTCGCAAGTGGTCGCGGCCGTGGCGCGCAACCGTGTGCCGGCCGTCTATGCCGACGATGCGATGGTGACGGCCGGCGGGCTGATCTCCTTCGCGCCGGATCGCGATGACCTGTTCCGGCGGGCGGCCACGTATGTCGATCGCGTGCTGCGCGGCGAGAAGGCGGGAGACCTGCCCGTGCAACTGCCGGCGCGCTTCCTGCTTTTCGTCAATCGCAAGGCGGCCGACGCCTTGGGCGCGCCGATCCCGCTCTCGATCCTCGCCCGCGCCGACGAGGTGATCGAATGATCTCGCGGCGGGGCTTAATGATCGGAGCGATCACAGCAACGGGCGAACTTCTGGCGCGCCAGGCTCTTGCCAAAGAGACAATTCACATCGCGGTCCTCTACCCCAAAGCAATGGGAAGACAGGAGACGTTCCGACATTTTTTTTCAGCCCTCAAAGAGGCAGGTTTTGTCGAGGGTCAAAATCTGAGAGTCGACTTCCGCGCGGCGGAGGCCGACCCCACATTACTGCCTTCACTTGCGGCGGAGTTGATCGCATCAAGACCAACGGCAATTATTGGTTTTGGGTCGCCCGCAATCCAGGCGCTGCACTCGCAAACGCGAACGATCCCGATCGTCATGACAAATGTGAGCGACCCTGTTGGATCTGGTTTCGTACAGAGCCTTAATAATCCGGGAGCCAACATTACTGGCGTCGCCGATTTCAACGATGTTCTCCTGAGTAAAAGGCTTGAACTGATCCGCGATCTTCTGCCGAACGTCCAACGGATCATCGGGCTTTGGGACCAGCGTCGAGTTCAAAACCCGAACATTCGTCGGATCCGGCAAAACGTTGTTGATATTGCTGCTAAAATGGCTGTTGCTTTTGAGCCGGTCGTTGTTTCAAGCGTCGATGATATCAGGCACGCGGTCGAGGCGGCTCGAGCAATCGCACCAATCGATGCGGCATTGATTGGCGCTGACTCCCTTTTTCTTTCCAAAGAAGTGCCTGAATTGTTGACTGCTATGAGGATGCCCACCGTGTTTTCGTTTCGCCAAAGCGTTTTTGATGGAGGATTTGCCTCGGTCAGCGCCGATGTAAGCGAACAGGGGGAACGTTTGGCTGCTGTTATCTTGAAAATATTCGCAGGCGTTCCAACCGCATCAATCCCGGTTGAGCAGCCGACGAAATTTCATGTTGCGATCAACCTGAAAACGGCGGCAGCGATGATGCTAAACGTGCCGCAGACCCTTACCGCCCGCGCAGACGAGGTGATCGAATGATCTCGCGGCGCGCGGCGATCACCACCCTTGCCGCCGCCTGGCCGGCCCTCGCCATGGCGCAAGCGCGCGAGCGGCCATTCCGTATCGCAATCCTTTCGAGCCTGCCCGAGACCAATCCGGTCAGCATCAACGAGATCGCCTGGCTGAGGGAAGGGCTGCTTGCGGAAAACTGGTCCGAAGGGCGGGATTTCATTCTGGACGCCCGGTACGGCAATGGGGATTACGGCGCATTTCCGGACCTTCTCCGCGACCTCCTCTCCCGCGATCCGGGCGCGGTCACGGTCGGCACGATCGCCGCCGCAAGAGCTGCGCAATCGGCGACCAGAACCGTTCCGATCGTCATGCTGGGACTGAACGACCCTGTCCGCACGGGGCTCATCGCGAGCCTTGGAACTCCGGGCGGCAATATAACCGGCCTCGCGACGCTCAACGAAGACCTGCAGCTCAAGGTGTTGGCTTTGATGCAAGAGGCGCTGCCGCGCGTCCGTTCGATGCTCGTCATCCTCAATCCCGAGAATCCATCGAACGTTGGGATGCTCTCGGCCATCGCCGGTGTCGCGGGGCCAGCCGGCCTGTCGCTGGCGACCGCAGAAATTCCCAATCCGGCCGCCTTCGAGCAGGCTCGGCGCGTGATGGATGACAGACGACCCGACGTGGTCTTCGTGCTTCCGGACAACGCGCTCGCGGGTCTTCTCGGCCGGATCGTACCGGCCGCCACCGCGATCGGCGCGCCGACCATAGGCACGTTTGCCGAACTGCCGGAACTCGGCGGCTTGCTTGCCTACGGTTTCCTGCGCCGCGACACGGTCAGGCGCGCAGCTTTCTATCTGAAGCGGATCGCCGGCGGGACCCGGCCGTCCGATCTTCCTGTCGAGCAGCCAACGGTTTTCCGGCTCACGGTCAGCATCCGAGCCGCATCGACGCTTGGCCTCACCATTCCGCCTTCGATCATCGCGCGCGCCGACGAGGTGATCGAATGAACCGCCGGACCCTGCTCCGTGCGCTCGGCGCAGCCGCCGCGATGTGGCCTGCGGCTTCGTTCGCGCAGCCGGCGCGCAGGACGCTGATCGGCTTGCTGTTCCATTCCAATCCCGAACCCTCGCTCACGCTCCTGCGGACCGCATTGGCCAATCTCGGCTACCGGGAGGGCGAAACGCTGCAAATCGACATTCGCGTCGCTAACGGCTCGGATGCAAAGCTCAAGGAGATGGCGGCGGACCTCGTGGCGCGCCAGGCTGACGCCATCGTCGCTTTCACGACGCCGGCCGCGCTCGCGGCGAAAGCCGCGACGGACCGAATTCCGATCGTCATGGCGGGCGTTGCCGATGCGGTCGGCTCCGGCCTTGTGACGAGCCTCGCCCGTCCGGGCGGCAACGTCACCGGCGTGTCCGCCGTGATCGCTGAACTGAGCGGCACGCTCCTCGGGATGCTGCGGGAGGTCGTTCCGGCGGCTGCGCGGATCGGAGTGCTGGTCAACACGGCCGATCCGTTCCATCTGCGCATGATCGATCAGATCGAGACGGCCAATCGCACGGTCAAAATCGACCTCGGCATCTTCCGCGTGGCGAGGCCCGGGGAGATTGCCGCCGCCTTCGAAGAGATGGCTGCGCGCAAGATCGAGGCCGCGATCATCCAGCCGACGCTGCCGCGCGCGCCGGTCATAGAGCTTGCCATCAAGGCTCGGCTGCCGACGGCGTCCGCGGTTCGTGGCTATGCCGAGGACGGAGGCCTCTTGGCCTATGGCGGAAAGTTGGATGATATCGCGGCCATTGCGGCCGGGCAGGTCGAACGCGTGCTCAAAGGTGCGCGACCTGCGGACATTCCGGTACAGCAACCGGCCAAATTCGAGTTGTTGTTCAACGCGAAGACCGCCAGAGCCATTGGCGTCACCATTCCGCCCGCCATCCTCGCGCGCGCCGACGAGGTGATCGAATGATCTCGCGGCGTGCCACGATTACCGGACTCGCGGCCTCGCTCTCGCTTGGACCGCAATGCATTGCTCAGCAAAAAAAATTGCGATTGGGCAGTGCGAGCATCCTTCCAAGGACTACGTCGTTCATCGTCGCATTCATAAAGCGGCTTGCTGAACTCGGTTATCGAGAAGGTGACAACTTCACGTTCGACTTCGTCCAGGTCAGATCGATCGCAGAAATGCCGGCGGCCTATCGTGCGATGGGCGAAAGAGGAGCCAACATGTTCCTTGCCGGCGGCAACGAATTTTCCTTGAGGGCAGCTCGGTCGGCGCTTCCGAACGCGCCGGTCGTCATCGTTGCCATCGACTATGATCCAATGGCGCTCGGTCAGGTCGCGAGCCTCGCAAAGCCAGGTGGCCTGGTCACGGGGCTCTTTCTCCAGCAGCTTGATCTCACCGAAAAACGCATCGACCTTTTCAGGAGCGCGTTTCCAGCGGTGAAAAGCATGACCGCGCTGTGGGATAACATTTCGGCCGATCAGTGGGCCGCGACGAAGAAAGCGCTGAACGGCACCGGCATCCGGCTCGTTGGCGTGGAGATGCGCGAAATTCCCTATGACTACGAAGCGGCGCTGTCGCGAGAAACACCGGCACCGGGCGACGCGCTGATCGTGCCAGCCTCGCCGTTGTTTCTCGCCGACAGGGAACGGATTGCCGCGCTTGCCGTGCGTCACCGAATGCTTTCCGTTTTTGCCTTCCGCGAATACGTCGCAGCCGGCGGATTGCTGTCCTACGGACCGGATTTCGCGCCGTTATATGGTCGCGCCGCTGATTATGTCGATCGTATCGCACGCGGTGCTACACCCGCCGAGCTACCGATGGAGCAGCCAACCCGATTCAATCTGGTCATCAATCTGGGCACGGCGAAAAAGATTGGGCTCGAAGTTCCGGCTTCATTGCTCGCCCGTGCCGACGAGGTGATCGAATGACGAGCCTTGCCGTTCTGCCGCCGGATGCGGCGCAGACCACGCAGGCGAGCGCCCCGAACGCCCGCCGCAAGCGGCGCATTCCGTTGGCGCTCAAATTCGCCGCGGCGCTCATAGGCCTCGTAACCCTGGTGCTTCTCAGCAACGGCGCCGTCAACCTGTGGCTGAACGAGGAGGAGGCCAAACGCGCCGTGGTCGGCGTGCAGCAGGAAAAAGCGCGCGCCGCAGCCGACCGCGTCGATGGCTTCATCTCGGATGTCGAGAACCAGATCGGCTGGACGACGCGCGCCGAATGGCGGCGCGTTCCGCTCGAGCAGCAGCGCTACGATTTCATCAGGCTGCTGCGGCAGGCGCCCGCCGTGACCGAGGTTTCCTATATCGACCCCACAGGCAAGGAGAAGCTGAAGGTTTCGCGGCTGGAGCCGGATGCCGTCGGCAGCAACAAGGACTTCTCCGCCGATCCGCGCTTTACCGAAGCCATCGCAAAGAAACTCTGGTTCGGCCCGGTCACGTTCCGGCGCGGCTCCGAACCCTATATGACGATCGCCGTGGCGCATGCCGGCCGCGATCCCGGCGTCACCTCGGCCGAAGTCAATCTGAAGCTCGTCTGGGACGTGATCAACGGCCTGCGGGTCGGCGAGAAGGGCTTCGCCTTCGTGGTGACGCAGGCCGGGCGGCTGATCGCCCATCCCGATCTCAGCCTCGTGCTGCGCGACACGGACCTCTCGGGCCTGCCGCAGGTGGCGCGGGCGCTGCCAGGAGCGAACGTCGCGACGCGCCAGACCTCGACACCCGAAATTTCGGCTGATTTTGTCGGCCAGTCCGTGCTGACAGCCTCTGCGCCGATCTCGCGGCTCGGCTGGATCGTGCTCGTGCAATCGCCCGTTTCCGAGGCGTTGGCCCCTGTATTCGCAACGCTCTACCAGACGCTCACCCTGCTCGGCTTCGGCCTGCTGCTCGCGGTCGTCGCCGGCGCATTCCTCGCCCGCCGCATGGCTGCGCCGATCCGCGCCCTGCAGGAAGGCACCGAGCGGCTCGGCAGTGGCGATCTCTCGCAGCGCGTGACCATTCGGACCGGCGACGAGATCGAGACGCTGGCCGACCGGTTCAACGCCATGGCGGCCCGCATCCAGGACAGTTACGAGACTCTGGAGGCGAAGGTCGAGGCGCGCACGCGCGATCTCAACGAGTCCCTCGAAATCCAGACAGCCACAGGCGAGGTGCTCAGCGTCATATCCCGCTCTCCCGACGACCTGCAGCCTGTGCTGGACGCGATCGCGCGGGTGGCGCAGCGCATCTGTCATGCCGAGGATGCACACATCTACATGCTGACCGACGGCGTCTATCGGCAGACGGCCACGACGCTCAACGCGCCCGACGACGCCTGGCACGCGTTCACGCAGGCAACACCCATCACGCTCGACATGCCGGGCTCCGCGACCGCGCGCGCGGCGCGGGAGCTGTGCACCGTGCATGTGCCCGATACTTCAGCGGACCCCGAACGCGATCAGGGCATGTTCCGCGATCAGACACCACGCACCGTCGTCTCGGTTCCCCTCGTGCGGGACAATGTCGCCGTCGGCGTCATCACCCTCAACCGCGCCAAGGTCGACCCGTTCAAGCCACGACAGATCGAACTGTTGACGACCTTCGCCGACCAGGCCGTGATCGCCATCGCCAATACGCGGCTGTTCGAGGAGGTGCAGGCGAGGACCCGCGATCTGCAGCAGTCGCTGGAACAGCAGACCGCTACGGCGGAAATTCTCAACGTCATCGCCAGCTCGCCCTCCGACATGCAGCCAGTCTTCGATGCGATCGCAGGCGCGGCTGTCCGGCTGATCGGTTGCACCACAGTGTATGTCATGCTCAGTGACGGCAAAAAGCTGACCCCGGTGTCGGCCATCAAACGGGACGGGCAACACGCGCCGATGAGCACGGGCATGCCGCTCGACCCGGCCGCCAACTTCCCCTCCCGCGCGGCGATCGGAAAGACACTGGTGCAAATTCCGGATTTCTCGTTGATCGATCTGCCACCGCAAGAGCGCATCGTGCATGAGCAATACGGGGTCCGATCCGCCGTGATCCTGCCCATGATGCGGGACGGCGCATGCCTCGGCGTGCTCGCGATGACCGACGGATCCGCGAATAAGTTCACCGATAACGACATCGCCCTCGCCGAAATCTTCTGCAACCAGGCGGTCATCGGCATCGCCAATGTCCGGCTGTTCAACGAGACAAAGGAATCTCTCGAGCAACAGACGGCGACTGCCGAGGTGTTGAAAGTCATCAGCCGCTCGGCATTTGATCTTGACGCCGTGCTCGACACTCTCGTCGGCACCGGCATGAAGCTCTGTGACGCCGAACAGGGCGTCATCTGGCTGAAGCGCGGTGGCCAACTTCATCTGTCGACATCGGGTGGATATCCGCAGGAGTGGATCGAACAGAGCATGGCCAATCCCATAACGCCGGATATCGACTCGGCGACCATATCCGGCCGCGTCGCGGCGACAGGCCAGTTCGTCATGGTGGAGGACATCCTCGAAGACCAGCGGTTTGCGGGCAACGCCTATCACCGCATCGGCCAGTACCGCGCCGTCCTAATGCTGCCCCTGCTTCGCGGCTCGAATGTCGAAGGCACGATCGGGTTCACCCGCCGCACGCCGGGTCCGTTCAATCAGCGCCAGATCGAACTCGTGCAGACATTCGCGGACCAGGCGGTCATCGCCATCGAAAATGCACGCCTCTTCGACGAGGTTCAGGCCCGCACGAGGGAATTGCAAGCCAGCCTCGAAAGCCTGCGCGCCACGCAGGATCGCCTTGTGCAGTCGGAAAAGCTCGCTTCGCTCGGCCAGCTCACGGCCGGCATCGCGCACGAAATCAAGAACCCGCTCAATTTCGTCAACAACTTCTCGGCGCTCTCCTCCGAACTCATCGATGAGCTCAACGAAATTCTCGAACCCGCTGCGCTCGACGAAAAGACACGCGCGGACGTGGACGAGATCGCCGGCCTGCTGAAAAGCAACCTTGCCAAGGTCGTGCAGCACGGAAAACGCGCCGACTCCATCGTGAAGAACATGCTGCTGCATTCCCGCGAAGGCTCCGGCGAGCGACGCATGGTTGACGTCAACGCGCTGGTGGAAGAGAGCATGAATCTTGCCTATCATGGCGCGCGGGCGGAGCGGCCAGGCTTCAACGTGACGCTGGAGAAAACCTTCGACCCGCAAGCCGGCGAGGCCGATCTTCTTCCGCAGGAGGTGACACGCGTGCTCCTCAACCTGATCTCGAACGGGTTCTACGCCGCCAACAAACGCAAGACGAGCGAAGGCGAAGGCTTCGAGCCGACGGTCTCGGCCGTCACCAGAAGCCTCGGAGACCGCGTGGAGATCAGGATCAGGGACAATGGCACCGGCATTCCGGACGAGGTGAAGGCGAAAATCTTCAACCCCTTCTTCACGACCAAGCCTGCCGGCGAGGGCACCGGCCTCGGCCTTTCCCTCAGCCATGACATCGTGGTGAAACAGCACGGCGGTACGCTCGACGTCGAGACCGAAGCCGGCGCCTTCACCGAATTCACCATCGTCCTGCCACGCGGCGGGGCATCGCAACAGACGGACCGAGCATGAACGTTCTGATCCTCGTCGTCGACGACGAGACCGACATCGCCGATCTTTTCCGGCAGCAGTTCCGCCGCGAGCTGCGTTCAGGCCGGTTTGCCATGGATTTCGCGACATCCGGCGCGGAGGCACTGGAGCGCCTCGACGCGCCTGAAGGGACGAGCCTCATCCTGATGCTGTCGGACATCAACATGCCCGGCATGACGGGGCTGGAGTTGCTGCCGCGCGTCAAGGCCGCCTGCCCCGACGTGCCGGTGATCATGATCACCGCCTATGGCGACGCCGAGACGCGCCGCCTGGCGCTCGAGGGCGGTGCAGCCGGCTTGCTCACCAAGCCGATCGACTTCGCGTTGCTGCGCGAGACCATCGACCAGCGTCTTGCCGACATCGATCGCGCGGCATGACCTCGAAAATCCTCGTCGTCGACGACGAGCCGGACCTCGAGCATCTGGTCATCCAGAAATTCCGGCGCGCGGTCCGCGACGGCGAAATCCAGTTCGTGTTCGCGCGGGACGGGGTGGAAGCTCTCGACATGCTGGCCGCGCAGCAAGACATCGACCTCGTCGTCTCGGACATCAACATGCCGCGGATGGACGGCCTGTCCCTCCTCGCCCGCATTCAGGAGAAGGAAGCGCAGCTCGCGACGGTCATCGTCTCCGCCTATGGCGACATGGCGAACATCCGGACTGCGATGAACCGCGGAGCCTTCGACTTTCTCACCAAGCCGATCGACCTGCAGGATTTCGAGACCACGATCCGCAAGACGCTCGGGCACGTCGCCTCGTTTCGCGAGGCGCAACGCGGACGCGCCGCGGCGGAGCGCGCCCATGCCAGTCTCTCGCGCTATTTCTCGCCAAACCTCGTGGCAAGGCTTGCCTCGGACAGCGGCCTGCCGGAGCTTGCAGGGCAGCGGCGCGAGGTCGCCTCCGTCTTCACGGACATCGCCGGCTTCACGATGCTGGTCGAAACCATCGACCCGAAAATCCTCGCCGAACTGCTCAACGATTATCTCGCCTCGATGACGGCCGTCATCTTCGCCCATGAAGGCACCGTGACGAAGATCGTCGGCGACGCAATCCACGTTCTGTTCGGCGCGCCGGGCGACCAGCCGGATCACGCCGATCGCGCGGTCGCCTGCGCGCTCGATTTCGACGATTGCGCGCAAGCCATCCGCACGCGCTGGACCAAACGCGGCGTAGAACTTGGCCCGACAAGGATCGGCGCGCATGCCGGGCCGGCGATCGTGGGAAATTTCGGGAGCGGCAGCTTCTTCGACTACACCGCCTATGGCGACACCATCAACACGGCCGCCCGGCTCGAAGCCGCCAACAAGCAGCTCGGAACGCGTGTCTGTGTCAGCGCCTATCTCGCCGAGCGCGCAAGAAGCTTCACAGGCAGGCCGATCGGCGACCTCGTGCTTCGCGGCCGGTCAGAGCCGCTCCGCGCCTTCGAAGCCCTGCGCGCGGGCGACGGCACTGCTTCGACAGCGCGCTACAGTGAGGCGTTCGGCAAGCTCGATGCCGGAGACCCCGGCGCGATGCCGGCCTTCGCGGCGGTCGTCGGCGCTCATCCGGGCGACCTTCTCGCAGGCTTCCACTTGCGACGCCTGCTCAACGGGGCAACGAGCACGCGCATCGAACTGCTCTGAGCGCTCCCCAGCCCTGGTGCGCTTTACAGCTCCAGTTCGGACGCCTGTGCGGCTTCACGCACGATCCAGTCTTTCAGAGCAAGAAAATCGCCATCCGCCTCGCGCCCCTTCGCGTGGGTCAGCCAGTAGCCATGGGGGCTGAGGCGGCTGATGCCTCCACAGCGGAGCAAATCTCCGCGCTCGAGTTCCTCCTCGATCAGGCATGTCGGCAGCAAGGCGAGCCCCTGCCCCGACACCGCCGCCCGAATGATGAGGGCATAGAAGCCGAAGCTCAGCACCTGCGCGCGGGCGGGGAGCAGCTCGACGCACTCGAGATCCGCCCAGCCGCAGCCGGCCTGATGATGCTCGAGAAAGGTGATCATGGAGAGGTCGCCAGCGAGCACGCGCTGCACCAGCGCCGGCGCGCCGACGAGGTGCAGTTCGCGACCGAAAAGATAGTCGACGGCACGGTCCGGCCATTGCCCGTTGCCGAACCGGATCATCGCGTCAGCGTCGCCGGCGTCCATGTTGGTCGCGAAATACGGAAACCTCACATCGATCTTGGGGTGGGCCGCCTGGAAACGCGGAAATCGCGGCATGAGCCAACGCTCGCCGACGACGGGCACGACATGCAGCCTCAGCGCCCGCCGCCTTGCCGGCATGGCCCTTGCGCCGGCGACGAGCCGTTCGAAAGCCTCGCGGACGAAGGGAAGATACGCCAGTCCTTCGGCAGTCAGGGAGAGGCCACGATTGGAGCGCGCGAACAGCGCCACGCCCAGCATCGCCTCGAGCGCCTGAACCTGTTTGCTCACCGCGCTCTGCGTGAGGCAGAGTTCGTTGGCGGCCGCCGAGATCGAGCCATGTCGCGCCACGGCCTCGAACGCCTTCAACGAAACGGTCGAGGGCAGTTGAGCGACTTCGCCGGCCGTTGCCGGTCTCGTTCCTGTCGACATTCGCCAATGGTATCGAAAAACCGTGCTATTCCAAGATGGAATGGCGATGCCGATGATTTATCGCTTTCATTGCGCGGCGATATCGACAGATACTTCGCACGACCGGCAAGTGACCACGACCGGCAAGTGACCACGTCCGGACGAGCTGGCCGATGAACGATCAATCGAACATGCATGCGGGGCTACTGTGGGGCGGACGGTTTTCCTCGCCGCCGGACGCCGCGATGATGCGTCTTTCGCGCGCCTCTCCCGCCGATTTCATGCGTCTCGTCCCCCATGATCTTGCCGGCTCGCGCGCCCACGCGAACGAACTCCTGCGCGCGGGCGTGATCGATGCGGATGAATGCGAACGGATCAAGGCGGGCACGAAGCTCGTCGAAGCCGACATCGCATCCGGCCGGTTGCTCCCCAGCCATGGCGAT
>JAIELD010000064.1 GCA_019753285.1 Beijerinckiaceae bacterium
CCGCCGAGCGCTATGGCGTGGTGCCGGACATGATCTGCTTTGCCAAGGGCGTCACCTCCGGCACGGTGCCGATGGGCGGCGTCATCGCGCGCTCGCACATCCACGACGCGTTCATGAAGGGGCCCGACCATGTGGTCGAACTCTTCCATGGCTACACCTATTCGGCGCATCCGCTCGCCTGCGCCGCGGGCCTTGCGACGCTCGATCTTTACCGCGAGGAGAACATCTTCGCCAATTGCGCGGCGCTCGAGCACAAATGGTATGACGCCATCAGCACGCTGAAGGGGCTGCCCAATGTCCTCGACATCCGCATGGTCGGGCTGACCGCGGCGATCGATCTTGCCTCCATTCCAGACGCCTTCGGCAAGCGCGGCTATGACGCGCTCTCCTACGGCTTCCACGAGATCGGCATGATGGTCCGCAATGCGGGCGACACGGTGGTGGTCACGCCGCCGCTCAACATCACCGAGAACGATATCGGTACGATCGTCGAAAATCTCGAGAAGATCATCCGGCGCGTGGCTTGAGCAAGAGCTGACACTATCCCGCATCTTCCCGTCATTGTGAGGAGGCGGAGCCGACGCGGCAATCCAGTCAGTTTGGCGAAATAGCTGGATTGCTTCGTCGCGATGCTCCTCGCAATGACGGATGGAAACGTCTCCATGCATGTGAAGCACATCAACGCCCCCGACGCCGCGCCGCCCGCTGGGCAGTATACGCAGGCGGTCGAGGTCGGCGGCGCGACGCGTACGCTCTATGTCAGTGGTCAGGTGGGGAACGATGCGGCGGGCAATACACCGCCCGACTTCGACGCGCAGTGCCGTCTTGTCTGGGCCAATCTCGAAGCGCAGCTTCGCGCCGCAGGCATGGGGCTCGACAATGTTGTCAAGCTGGTGACCATCGTGCCTGATCCAGCCGATGTCGCGGCAAGCCGTGTCATTCGCGGCGAGGTTCTCGGCGCCCGCCGGCCTGCCAGCACGCTCATCGTCGCCGGCCTCGCCGACACCAAATGGAAGATCGAGATCGAGGCGATCGCGGTCGCCTGAGTTCACCCTGACATGATACCCGCCGGAGATCTTTCATGGCGCTGACGCTCTACGCGCATCCCTTCTCGTCCTACTGCCAGAAGGTGCAGATCGCGCTTTACGAAAACGCAGTGGCCTTCTGCTACCGCAACCTCGAGGAGCCGGGCGCGGGCGAAGAGCGAGCCGCACTATGGCCGATGGGCCGCTTTCCGGTGCTCGTCGATGATGGCGTGACGGTTGCCGAATCCAGCATCATCATCGAGCATCTGCAACTCTATCATCCGGGACCGGTCCGGCTCCTGCCGGAGGACGCCAAAGCCGCGCTCGAAGTGCGGTTTCTGGACCGGTTCTTCGATCAGTATGTCATGAGCGAAATGCAGAAGCCGGTCTTCGCCGCAATCAGGGGCGATGCGGCCGCCAGGGATGCCGCGATGGAGAGTGCGCGAACCGCGCTCGACCGCGCCTATGCCTATCTCGAACGGCGTCTCGCCGGGCGGGCATGGGCGGCCGGAGACGACTTCAGCATGGCCGATTGCGCCGCCGCTCCGAGCCTGTTCTATGCCGATTGGGTGCATCCGATCAGCGAGGCTTTCCCCAAGATGCGGGACTATCGCAAGCGCCTGCTCGCACATCCGTCCTTCGCGCGCTGCGTCGAGGAAGCGCGGTCCTATCGCCATTATTTCCCGCTCGGCGCGCCGGATCGCGATTAGGTTTCAAAAGGTGTGCAGGCCGGGATCGGCGAGCGCCTGCAGCCGGTTTGACGCCACGCGCGAGACGCGCACCAGAAGCTCTTTCCGCCGCGCCCCTGCCAGAGGATGAGGCGGCGCCTCGCGCAGGATCGCCGCGCCATAACCGTCCGCGAGGATGAAGCCGACATCCTCGGGAAAAATCTCGAACGGAACGGTTTCATCGGCGGCAAAGAACAGCCGGTCGCAATAAAGGCGGTAGTCCGGCCATTTCCGATCGATCCGAAAATCCTCGACGCAGGATTTCGTCTCGACGATCCAGATCTCACCCGTCGGCCCGACGCTGAGGATGTCGGCCCGACGATTGGAGGCAAGCACCACCTCGGTGAGGCTTGATCGGTCGAGGCTGCGCAGGAAGCGCGAAACGCCGCGCGTGACATGCGCCACGGAGCGGCCGGGAGCTTTGGCGAACTCGATTTTGGTTGCGGGGGAAGGCGGCATGGGCGGCTCGAAGGGCATGTCCAAAACGTGAACATAGTCGAGCTTCGCGAATGCGTCTCGTGAAAAATTCGTCGATTGTCATCCCGGGCGAGGCCTGCCAAGACCCGGGATCCAGCTCTTATTTGGAAAGACCTTGGATCCCGGCTCGTCGCTGACGCTCCGTCCGGGATGACAAGCCGTTCGCCTAAATCCTTTGCTTGGAGCATGCCTTGAGCAAAAAACCGTGGCTACGGTTTCGCGGCATGCTCTATCGCCGCCCATCCTCGAGGATCATCTTCGCCGCCTTCTCGGCGATCATGATCGTCGGCGTGTTGGTGTTGCCCGACGTGATGCGCGGCATCACCGATGCATCCGCCACGCGCAGTCCCTCGACACCCCTGACGCGCAGCCGCGCATCGGTCACCGCCATCATATCGCCATCCGCGCCCATCTTTGCGGTGCCCACAGGATGGAAGATCGTCGTCGCGACATCGCCGGCGGCCGTCACCAATTCGTCGTCGCTCTTCAAATGCGCGCCCGGCTTGAACTCCTCCGGCTGGTAACGCTTCAAGGAGGGCGCGTCGAGAATGCGGCGGACGAGCCGGATCGAGTCGATCGCCACCTGCTTGTCGGCATCGGCCGACAGATAATTAGGCTGGATCGCCGGCGGCGTGGCAAGGTCTGGCGAAGCGATGCGGATCGAGCCGCGGCTTTCAGGCCTCAAATTGCAGACGCTCGCCGTGAAGGCGTTGAACGCGTGCATGGAATCGCCGAACTTGTCGAGCGAGAGCGGCTGGATGTGGAATTGCAGGTTCGGCGTTTCGTAGTGCGGACTGGAGCGCGTGAACGCGCCAAGCTGCGACGGCGCCATGGTGAGCGGGCCGGTGCGGCGCACAGCATATTCGAGCCCCATCAGCGCGCGGTTGAAGAGCGATTGGTATTGCGTGTTGAGCGTCTTGACGCCGCTGACCTTGTAGATGGGCCGGATCTGAAGATGATCCTGCAGGTTCTCGCCGACGCCGGGGAGGTCGCGTACCACCTCGATGTCCATTTGCTGCAGCAGCGCGCCGGGGCCAATGCCGGACAACTGCAGCAGCTTTGGCGTCGCGACCGCTCCGGAGGAAATGACGATCTCGCGCCGCGCCGTGATCGTGCGCGCCTCGCCATTCTGGCGGAAGCGCACGCCGGTGGCGCGGCCGTTTTCGAACAGCACGCGCTCGGCTTCGGCCCCGGTGATCAGGGTCAGGTTCTTGCGGTGGAGCACCGGCTTCAGGAAGCCACGCGCCGAGGACCAGCGGCGTCCGCCCTTCTGGTTCACCTCGAAATAGCTGACGCCTTCATTGCTGCCGGTGTTGAAATCCCTGACCTTGGGGATACCGCTTTCGGCGGCTGCCTCGATGAAGGCGTCGAGAATATCCCAGCGGAGCCTCGGCTTGTCGACGCGCCATTCCCCGCCTGCGCCATGATGTTCGCTTTTTCCAAGATGATGGTCCTGATGGCCCATCATCAGCGGCTTCACATCGTCCCAGCCCCAGCCTTCGAGGCCGAGCTGCCGCCAGCCGTCGTAATCTTGCCTTTGGCCGCGGATGTAGATCATCGCGTTGATGGCGGAGGAACCGCCGATCACCTTGCCGCGCGGATAGTTGAGTGCCCGCCCGTTGAGCCCCGGCACGGGCTCGGTCTTGAACATCCAGTCGGCGCGTGGATTGCCGATGGCGAAGAGGTAGCCGACGGGAATGTGGAACCAGATCCAGTTATCCTTGCCGCCGGCTTCCAGAATGGCGACCCGGTTGTTGGGATCGGCGGAAAGGCGGTTGGCGAGCACGCAGCCGGCGGAGCCTGCGCCGACGACGATGTAATCGAATTGCATATCCGAGGCTTCGCTCATGGCGGTTTACGTGTTTCTCCCAGTCGTCTTGTTATGATGTCAGGATACATCGCCTCGACCCACGCGAAAGCGTCATTTTTGCGATATCGGTTTGCTTTGGTGTCAGCAGCGCGGTGAAACAAATTTATCTGGATTGCCGCGTCGGCTTCGCCTCCTCGCAATGACGGCCCTGCGAGGGCCGCCCCTCGCGCGAGTTGATTGCGCTTCCCCTTTGGCTTAGGTGCGGAGCCAAGGATCGCAAATGACATCGAACTCGCACGGGCCAGAAGACGACGACCGCCTCTCCCGCCATCGTCCCTTTCTCTTTTTCTGGTTCGCGCGGGTGTTTTCGGCGCTCGGATACCAGATGACCGCCGTCGTGGTTGGCTGGCTGGTCTACGAGAAGACCGGCAGCGCCTATTATCTCGGCCTTGTCGGCCTCTGTCAGTTCCTTCCCATGCTGCTGCTCACCTTCGTGGTCGGCCACGTGGCGGATCGCTTCGACCGCCGCCGCATCGTCGCGCTGTGCCAGGCCTGCGAGATGCTGATCCTCGCCGGCCTCGCGCTCGGCGCAGCACTCGACAGGCTCGAGGTGCCGCTCATCTTCGCGGCGATCTTCGGCATCGGCATGGCGCGCGCCTTCGAAGCGCCGACGCTGTCCGCCATCCTGCCGAGCATCCTGTCGCCGAGCCTCATCCAGCGCGCGATCTCGATCTCGTCTTCCGCGATGCAGACCGCCATGATCCTCGGCCCGTCGATCGGCGGCGTGCTCTATGCCTTCGGGGTCGTCTGGCCACTCGCCGTCGCCTCGGTGTTCTTTCTCGTCGCGACGCTCTGCACGCTGCAGTTCAGGTTGACGCGGAGCAGCGCGCCGCGCGAGCCGTTCTCGCTCGGCTCGGTGTTCACAGGCGTTCGCTTCATCCGTTCGCAGCCGCTCATCCTCGGCACCATCTCGCTCGATCTCTTCGCCGTGCTTCTTGGCGGCATCACCTCGCTGCTGCCGATCTTCGCGAAAGACATCCTGCAAACCGGGCCATGGGGCCTTGGCCTGCTGCGGGCTGCCCCGGCGCTCGGAGCGCTCACCATGTCGCTCCTGCTGACGCGCTCGCTGTTGAAGAGCGGCGTCGGCATGAAGATGTTCCTTGCAGTGATCGCCTTCGGCGCGGCGACGATCGTCTTCTCTCTGTCGAGCAATTTCATCTTGTCATTCGTGGCGCTGGTGACGCTCGGCGGGGCGGACAACATCAGCGTCGTCATCCGCAATTCGCTGGTGCTGCTCTCCACGCCGGACGAGATGCGCGGCCGGGTCAATTCGGTGAACTCGCTCTTCATCGGCACGTCGAATCAGGTCGGCGATTTTGAATCCGGCATCGTCGCGGGGCTCGTCGGCGCGGTGCCGGCAGGCATCATCGGCGGCGTCGGCACGATCCTGATCGCGCTCTTGTGGATGCGCATGTTTCCGCAGCTTCGCAGGCTCGACGTGCTGCCGACCGGGCCGGCGAGACAGTAGTCACGCCTTGCCCGGGATGACAGTGGGTCACTCCGCAGCCAGCTTGGGCGTTTCGTGGAAGATCGGCGCCTGCGGTTCGACGGGCGGTGCCTCGCTCGTCTCACGCCTGATGCGGCCGCGATACCAGAGCGCATAGAGCGCCGGCAGGAACAGCAGTGTCAGGAAGGTCGCGGCGAAGAGACCGCCCATGATCGTGAAGGCCATCGGCCCCCAGAAGGCGGATTCCGTCAGCGGGATCATCGCGAGGATCGCCGCGAGCGCCGTCAGCACGACAGGGCGCGAGCGGCGCACCGTGGAGCCGATGATCGCCTCATGCATCTTGAGGCCGTCGGCGAGGTCCTGGTCGATCTGATCGACCAGAATGACGGTGTTGCGCATGATCATGCCGGCAAGCGCGATGAGCCCGAGGAGCGCAACGAAGCCGAACGGCCGGCCTGAGAGGTTGAGCGCCAGCGACGCTCCGATCAGCCCGAGCGGGGCCGTCATCAGCACCAGCGCCAGCTTCGAGAAGCTTTGGAGTTGCACCATCAGCAGGAGCAGCATGACGATCAGCATAATCGGGAAAACGGCGGCGAGCGATTCGTTGCCCTTGGCCGATTCCTCGACCGCGCCGCCCGTCTCGATCCGGTAGCCGGCCGGCAGGCTCTTCTTGATCGCGTCGAGCTGCGGCAGGATCTGCGCGGTCACGTCAGGGGGCTGCACGCCGTCGACCACGTCGCCGCGCACGGTGATGTTCATGTCGCGGTTCCGCCGCCACAGGATCGGCTCCTCATGCTCGTAGGTGACATGGCCGACCTGCGAGAGCGGGATCGGTACGCCGTTTCGCGAGACGATGGTGAGGTCGCCGATGCGGCCGAGATCGAGGCGCTCCTTCTCGATGGCGCGGGCTGTCACCTGCACCTGCTCGGTGCCGTCGCGGATGACGGTGACCGGATAGCCGGAGAGCAGGGTCTGCATGGTCTGCGCGACGGTCTGCGGATCGAGGCCGAGCGTGCGGGCGCGCTCCTGGTCGATCACGATCCGCACGGACGGCGTCTGTTCGTTCCAGTCGAGGTGCGGGTCGATCACGTTCTTGTTCTGGCGCATGACGTCACGCACCTGGCCTGCGTATTCGCGCACTTTCACCGCGTCCGGCCCGATCACGCGGAACTGGACCGGGAAGCCGACCGGCGGTCCGAAGCTGAAACGGTCGACGCGCACCCGCGCCTCCGGCAGCGCGCCGTCCGCGATGGCCTTTTCGAGCCGCGCCTTGATGCGTTCGCGCGCTTCCGTGTCTTTGGAGAGGATCACGATCTGCGAAAAGGCTTCGTTGGGCAGCACGAGGTTGAGGCCGAGCCAGAAGCGCGGCGAACCCTGACCGATATAGCTCGTGTAGTGGATGATGTCCTTGTCGCCTTCGAGCAGCGCCTCTGCCTTGCGCGTCGTCTCGGACGTCACGCCGATGGCGGTGCCTTCCGGCAGGCGCATCTCGAAGAACAGCTCGGGACGTTCCGAAAGGGGAAAGAACTGCTGCTGCACATGGCCGAAGCCGACGACGGAAGCTGCGAAGATGCCGACCGTCGCGAAGACGACCTTGATGCGGTGATCGACGCACCAGGTGATGACGCTTTTCAAGCCGCGATAGAGCCGGGTGTTGTAGACGGCGTGGTGATTGGCGTGGTTGTCGGCCTCGGCAGAGCCCTCAGCCGCCTTCTTGAAATCGGGCAGCAGCTTCATGCCGAGATAGGGCGTGAAGATCACGGCGACGAACCAGGAGGTCACCAGCGCGATGGCGACGACCCAGAAAATGCCGCCGGCATATTCGCCGACGCCGGACTGTGCGAAGCCGACGGGCAGGAAGCCCGCCGCCGTGACGAGCGTGCCGGTCAGCATCGGGAAGGCGGTCGACTCCCAGGCGTATTCTGCAGCGCGCGCCCGCTCCCAGCCGGCCTCCATCTTCACGACCATCATCTCGACCGCGATGATCGCGTCATCGACGAGAAGGCCGAGCGCGATGATGAGCGCGCCGAGCGTGATGCGGTGGAGGTCGAGCCCCATGATCTCCATGACGACGAAGACGATCGAGATGACGAGCGGCACGGAAAGCGCGACGACGATGCCGGTGCGCCAGCCGAGCGAGAGGAAGCTCACGAAGAGCACGATCGCCAGCGCCTCGATGAAGGATTTCAGAAACTCGCCCACGGCCGCCGACGCGACCTTCGGCTGGTCGGCGATGCGGTCGAGCTCGATGCCAATCGGCAGATTCGCCTTGATCTCGGCCATCGCCTTGTCGACATCCTCGCCGAGCTGCAGGATGTTGCCGCCCTTCTGCATCACGAGGCCGATGCCGAGTGCCGCCTTGCCGTGTTCGCGGATGAGGAAGCTCGGCGGGTCTTCGAAGCCATGCGTCACGGTTGCGATGTCGCCGAGGCGGAAGGTGCGTCCGCCCGACTCGACCGGCGTCTCCGCGACGGCCTTTACTCCATCGAGCGCGCCCGAGAGCCGAACCGCGACGCGTTGCGCCCCGGTCTCGACGATGCCCGCCGGATTGACGGCGTTCTGGCGGGAGAGATTGTCGAAGATCTGCTGCGGCGTGATGCCGAGCGTCGCGAGTTTTGCGTGGCTGAACTCGACGAAGATGCGCTCGGCCTGCGTGCCGTAGAGATTGACCTTGATGACATTCGGGACCTTGAGCAGTTGCAGCTTCATGTCTTCCGCGACATGCTTCATCTGCGCATAGTCCGCGCCGTCTGCCGTCATCATGTAGAGGATGGAATCGACGTCGCCGAATTCGTCATTGACGTTCGGGCCGATCACGCCGGAGGGCAGATCGCCTTTCAAATCGTTGAGCTTCTTGCGCAACTGATAGAACAGCTCCGGCACCTGCTTTGCCGGCGTGTAATCCTTCAATTCGATCTGCGTCGCGCTGAAGGCGGGCTTCGTATAGGTCTGCGCCTTGTGAAAATAAGGCAGCTCCTGCAGCTTCTTCTCGATGCGGTCGGTCACCTGCGACTGCATTTCCTGCGCCGTCGCGCCCGGCCATATCGTCGTGACGACGGCGACCTTGATGGTGAAGTTGGGGTCCTCCGCCCGCCCGAGCTTCAGATAAGAGATCGACCCGCCGAGGATCACCGTCAGAATGAGGAAGAGCACCAGCGACTGATGCGTGACCGCCCAGTGTGAGAGATTGAAACGCTTCATGGCTCGGACGCCTTCAGGACGGGGTTAGAACGCTGCGGTCGAGATGCGGACCTTCTGGCCAGCATCGAGCTTCTGGACGCCGAGCGTCACCACGGCCTCGCCATCGGCGATGCCGGACTTCACGAGCACTTCGCGGGAATCGTAGCTCGCGACCTCGACAGGCTTCAGGCTGAGCTTGCCGCTCTCCCGGTCGGCAACCCAGACCGAAGGCCCGTGCCCGTCATTGTAGAGCGCCGAGAGGGGGAGGCGCGCGACGGTGTCGCTCGCCTTGTCCTTGAGCGTCACGGTGACCGTCATGCCAAGATCGACCTCGGGACCGGCGTCCGGCAGGCTGAAGCGCGCCTGGTAGGTGCGGCTCGCGCTGTCGGCGGAGGGCGAAAGCTCGCGCAGCGTCGCCGGATAGCTTTTCGCGGCATTGCTCCAGAGCGTCGCGGTTGCGCTTGCCGTGCGGGCCCTATCGACCAGCGATTCCGGCAGCGCGATCACGGCTTCCTTCTCGCCGAACTTCGCCACCTTGAAGGCGGGCGTGCCGGAGGCGAGCACCTGGCCGGGCTCGGCCATTGTGGCGGTGACGACGCCATCGCTGTCGGCTTTCAATTCGGCGTAGGCGAAGGCGTTGGCGGCGAGCGTCAGGGCGTGGCGACTGCGCAGCAGCCGGCCCTCCGCCTCGTCGAGCGCAGCTCTCTGTTTGTCCAGTTCCGCTGCGGTGGACCAGCCTTGCTTGCGGAGTTGCGTGATGCGCTCGAATTCGGCGTTCGCCTGCGCCCGGTTGCCGGCGGCCGCGCGAAGCTCGGCCTCGGCCTGCTCCTTCTGCAGCCCGAGATCGATGCTGTCGAGCGTCGCGAGCACCTGCCCGGCCTTCACGACGTCGCCGACATTGACGAGCCGCTTCTCGACCTTGCCCGTGACGCGGAAGCCGAGATCGGCCTCGATGCGCGGACGGATCGTACCGACGAAGCTGCGCGCCGGCTGCATCGGCTCGAATTTGACCGTCTGGACGACGACAGGTCGCTCAGGGGCTTTCGTCTCTACGGCTTTCTTCTCGTTGCAGGCGGACAGAAGCAGGGCCGCCGCCAGCGCGGCGAGCGCAGGCAGGCGCGATGCGGGGAGGCGCGATGGAACGGTCATGTCGAAGGACCCTTGTTGACGAATATGTCCGGGTTGGGTTGAGGCGCGCCGTTGGTCAGCGCGCGCAGGATGAAAAGAGCGACGGCGGTCGGCTGGGGCGGTCGGTCTTCCTGTGCGCATTCGGCGATCATGACCGGGTGGAACAGCGAGCAGAGACAGGAAAAGATGACTTCGGCCGTCTGCGCGACGTCCATCGGACCGAACTCGCCGGCCTCGAGCCCTTCGGCCAGTAGCCCGGCGATGACGCGGCCCATGCGGTTGCAATGCTCGTCGATCGCCGGCCAACGCTCCTCCATGGCGATGGCGACCATGTCATGGATGCGGCGCTCATCGGTGAGGCGGGTGCGGTTGAAATGATGGACATCCTCGATCAGCCTCCTGAGACGCGCGCCGGCGCTGCCCCCGCTCGCCACGATGGCGTCCACCAGCGCGTCGGCCTCCGTCAGCAGCTTCTGACAGATCGCGTTGTTGATCGCGTTTTTTGATGGGAAAAAACGATAGATGTTGGCGCTCGACATCCCGAGCGCATCGGCAATGTCCGCGACGGCCGTCTTGGCGTATCCGATGCGGCGGAAATGCTCTTCAGCGACATCGACGATGCGGCTGCGCGTTTCTTCGGGCGTGAGCTTCACGCGGATATTCATGCTGGCATCCAGGGTTGAGTACTCACGATCGAGGCGTGAGAATTATTGAGTGATAATTTTCGACTTTTATCACTTATCAAGCTTAAGGCAAGCGAAATCCCCGGTGCTGAAGACTTTCAGGGTCGAGGCGTGTTTCAGCCGTGCGGCTGAGGCAGGGTGATCCGGAACACCGCGCCTTGCGCGGCGTGGCGCTCGTGCTCGCAGATGAGCTCGATCGAACCGCCATGCGCCCGTGCTAGATCGGCGGCGATGGCGAGGCCGAGCCCGGTCGACCCCTTGCCGCTCGAGCCGGCGAACGCTTCGAACAGCGAATTGCGAAGCGCGGGCGGCACGCCAGGGCCGTTGTCGGCGACGTCGATGCGGGCAAAGCCGCCGCCATTGCTGGCGCGGATGGTGATTGCCGGCATCCAGTCTCCGTTCGAGCGATGTTGCTTCAAGGCCTGAATGGAATTGCGGCCGAGATTGATGAGGATGCGGAAGAGATGGTCGGGATCGGCATGGACGTGGAAGCCATGCGGCACTGCGCTCTGCCAGCCTATGCCGGTGAGGCCGTCATCGCCCGCTCCGAGCATCTCCCGCACCTCTTCGAGAAGTGGCGCCAGCGGCAGCCGTTTGGGGCTCGGCGGTGATTCCTCGGCCTTGCCGAAGGCGAGCGTCGATTGGCAGAAGCTGATCGCACGGTCGAGCGCGCTGATGAGCTTGGGCGCAAAACGTTGAACGGTCGGGTCTGGGAGAACGGCGAGGCGATCCGAGAAGAGCTGCACCGAGGCGAGCATGTTTCTGAGGTCGTGATTGATCTTGGAGACGGCGAGGCCGAGCCGGGCAAGCCGCTTCTTCTGTTTCAACTGCTTTGAAAGCGCCTTTTGCATGCCGTGCAGCGCTTCCTCAGCCCGGCCGATCTCGTCCCTTCGACCGGACAGCGCGATGATGCGGCCGGCGTCTTCGGGGCTGTCCGCGAACTCCATGATGCTGGAAACGAGGCGCGAGACCGGACGGACGATCATGCGCAGCATCGTGAAATAGAGCAGCGCCGCCGTGATGCCCGAGACGATCAGCGAGACGATGAGGATGTTGACCGAATAGCTCAGCATGGCGTTGCGCAGCGGCGCTTCGTCGATCACGATGTCGACGAAATCGCCGCCCATCGGCGCCGGCCCGACCACGTTGACGGTGCGCCGCCCACCCATCAGCAGGGTGTCGAAGGATTCGCCGATCGACATGAGGATGGTCGGCTGCCGCAGGTCGAATTGCCGGTCGATCATCTCGGGCATGGAACTGACGGCGAGCAGCCTGCGCGCGCCGTTGATCTTGATCGTCACCGTCTTCGCCTGCAGGTTGCGCAGCAATTCTTGGATCGTGGCGTCCGGGATGGAATCGGGTGGGGCGGCCTCGATGAGCAGCGCCGCGGTGCGGGCGGCGGCGAGCCTGTCGCTGAGCCAACTGTTGCGGAAGGCCGCAATGGACGGGACATAAATGAGAATTTCGGCCAGCATCACGAAGCCGATGGTCAGAAGGAGAAGACGCTCTGACACCCCGACCGATGACGGCTGGGTCTTCTCACGCTTGTTTCCTTGAATCTCTACCATGCACGCGTGCTATCATGCCGCAGTATCATGCGCCATATCAAGGCTTTGCAACAACCGGATCAGGATCGATCGGGTCGCTGCGTTTGCCGTGTGGCGGGCTCGGTGAAGCCACGGGGCGAGAAAGTGTGCTTCGATCATTGACTTTTGCGGCAGGCTGAGGCACAGCCCGCAGCTTGAATTTCAATCGGCCAAAAGCTTCGGATTTTCGCCGGGACGGTCGGTCCTCGTTGCAGTGATGCAACAGGGGCCTTTACGTTTCGGCTTGCCATAGGGGTTTGCCGCTGATCGATCCGAGCCGTTCTGGAGCATTCCGTCATGAAGCGTACCTATCAACCCTCCAAGCTTGTCCGCAAGCGTCGTCACGGCTTCCGTGCGCGCATGGCGACGGTCGGCGGCCGCAAGGTCATCGCTAATCGCCGCGCCAAGGGCCGCGCCAAGCTTTCGGCTTGATGGATTGGTCCGTTCGGGCGCTTTTCGTCTCGGACGAGCCCGACAGCAGGACCTCGCGTTCGCCGAAGTGACCGGACGCCTAAAGATCGAACGCCTCAGGACGCGGGCTGAATTCGTCAACGCCGCCAAGGGGCGGCGCTATTCGACGCCGCTTTTCACGTTGCAGGCTGTCGACCGCCGCGAGCGGGCGCTCGCACCGGATGGCCCGGATGCTGCGCGCGAATCTCAAGAGCCGCGCCTCGGCTACACCGTTACCAAGAAATCCGGCAATTCGGTCCAGCGCAACCGCATCAGGCGGCGTCTGAAAGCAGCGCTTGCCGAGGCCACTCCGCAGCTGGATCAGGGCGGACTCGTCAAGCCTCGTCACGACTACGTTCTCGTCGCGCGAAGCACCGCGATCGACGCGCCGTTTGCAAATATCGTCGCCACTCTTACATCTGCGTTTGCGGGGGTGCATCGTCCGCGTTCCTCTGCTAAAGCACGGCTCAACGTCGCCGAAGCCGCAACGGAAGTGCCGGTTTCGGCCGACCGGGACGGCATCCGTTGAACGGGCCATTTCGTCACCGCCACGCATGAATGGGCGTCCGCGCCTGACACTTGTTTGATAAAGAACCGATCCAGACGCCATGACGCCTTCCTCCGACAACAAGAACATGATCCTTGCGATCGCCCTCTCGGCGATCGTGTTTCTCGGCTGGCAGTATTTCTACGCCGGGCCGCAGATGCAGCGGCAGAAGGAGCAGCAGGCGGAACTGGCCAAGGCCAACGCATCGCAGCAGACCGCGCAGACGAACCCGGGCCAGACTCCGGTCGGCGCGCCTCCGCCGATCAATCCCGCCGCCGTGCAGCCAGCCTCGCAGATCATCGAGCGCGACGCAGCGCTCGCTCAGTCGCCGCGCGTCAAGATCGAGACGCCGAGGCTGACGGGATCGGTGTCCTTGAAGGGCGGTGTGATCGACGATCTATCCCTCAACGATTATCAGGAGACGGTCGACCCCAAGAGCCCGAAGATCGTCCTCTTCGCGCCTGAGGCGACCAAGGAGCCTTACTACGCCTATTTCGGCTGGCTTGCGGCCGGCGGCGTGAAGACGCCCGACCCGCAGACCGTCTGGAGCGCGGATGGCGCGGCGCTGACGCCCGAAAAGCCGCTAACGCTCAGCTATGACAATGGCGCCGGCCAGGTATTCAAGCGTGTCGTCAGCGTCGATCGGAACTACCTTTTCACGGTTGCCGACAGCGTCGAGAACAAGGGCCAGGCACCCGTCACGCTGACGCCCTACGGCTCGATCAACCGCATCGGCACGCCCGTTCTCGGTGGCTATGCCGTCTTGTTCGAGGGTTTGCTCGGCGTGATGGGCGAGACCGGGCTCGAGGAAATCTCCTACTCGGACGTCGTCAAATCCAAGCTGAAATCATTCGAGCGCGTAACCGGCGGCTGGCTCGGCTTCACGGATAAATACTGGGCGGCAGCCCTCATTCCAGATCAATCGGCGCCGTTCACAGGGCTGTTCGCCGCGGATGGCACGACGCGTCCGGCTTATCGCACCGTCGCGAGCCTCAGCCCGCTCACGATCGCGCCCGGGGCCAGCGCCACCAGCACCATCAAGCTCTTTGCCGGCGCGAAGGAAGTGAAGACGATCAACGCCTATCGCGACGCCGACAACATCAAGCAGTTCGATCTGATGATCGATTGGGGCTGGTTCTACTTCATCACCAAGCCGCTCTTCCAGCTGATGACCTTCATCCATCACCTTGTCGGCAATTTCGGCGTGACGATCCTGCTCGTCACCGTGCTTGTCAAAGCCGTGTTCTTCCCGCTCGCCAGCAAGTCATACGAGTCGATGGCGAAGATGAAGGCCGTGCAGCCGAAGATCAAGGAGATGCAGGAGCGCCTCAAGGACGACAAGGCCGCGCAGCAGCAGGCCATGATGCAGCTCTACAAGGACGAGAAGATCAACCCGGTTGCCGGCTGCGTGCCCGTGATCCTGCAGATCCCCGTCTTCTTCGCGCTTTACAAGGTGCTGTTCGTCACCATCGAGATGCGGCATGCGCCGTTCTTCGGCTGGATCAGGGACCTTGCTGCGCCGGACCCCACCTCCATCTTCAACCTGTTCGGCCTGCTGCCGATCGAGTTGCCGAACATCACCTACCTCCATCTCGGCGTGTGGCCGGTCATCATGGGCATCACCATGTGGCTGCAGATGAAGATGAACCCGGAGCCGACCGACCCGATCCAGAAATCGGTGTTCGGCTGGATGCCGATCATCTTCACCTTCATGCTCGGCACCTTCCCGGCCGGCATGGTGATCTACTGGGCCTGGAACAATCTGCTCTCCGTCACGCAGCAATATTTCATCATGAAGAAGAACGGCGTGAAGGTGGAGCTCTGGGACAATCTGCGCGGCGTCTTCAAGAAGAAGGCGGCTGCGTGATGACGAAAAATGGCTGAGACCATCGACGCCGACCTCGTCGAGACAGGCAGGCTCCTGTTCGCCAAACCTTCCGATTTCATTTGGGCCGCCGCCAAGAGCGACGGGTTGCCGCCGATGAAGACGATGGAGATCGCCTTCGCCGGGCGCTCCAATGTCGGGAAATCCAGCCTCGTCAATGCGCTCACCGGCCGCAAGACGCTGGCCCGCACCTCCAACACGCCTGGCCGCACCCAGCAGCTCAATTTCTTTACGCTCGGCGAGCGGCTGACGCTCGTCGACATGCCGGGCTACGGCTATGCGGCCGTCAGCAAGGAGAAGGTCGCCGCCTGGACCAGCCTCGTGCAGGATTATCTGCGCGGGCGCGCCAATCTCGCGCGCGTATTCGTCCTCGTCGACAGCCGCCATGGCTTCAAGGAGGTCGATGCGGCAATCATGGATTTGCTCGACAAGTCCGCGATGTCCTATCAGGTCGTGCTCACCAAGGTCGATCAGTTGAAGGCAGGCGAAGCCGAGCGGCGCGCGGCCGAGACGCTGGATGCGCTGAAGAAGCGCCCTGCGGCCTTTCCCGAGGTGATCGCCACGTCGAGCGAAAAAGGCCTTGGCATCGACACGCTGCGCGCCGCCGTCGCGAGGCTGATGATCGAAAAAGGGGAGACGCCATGAGCGCCAGTCAGATCCATGTGTTGATCGCGAGCCTGATGGGGCTTTCCGGCGTCGCGCTTCTCGCGGCTGGCGCACATGTCAACGCCGCGTCGAGTGTGCAGACGGCCGGGCAGTTCCTGCTCTTCCACGCGCCTGTCATCATGGCCGTGACTGCCTTGCGCAAGGCTGGTCTCGTCCATGATCTCGCCGCATCCCTGTCGCTCGCCGCCCTGATCCTTGGCCTCGTTCTGTTTTCGGGCGATCTCGCCTTGCGAGGTCTCAAGGGCCAGAGCCTCTTTGCCTATGCCGCCCCTGCCGGCGGCATCTTCACCATGGCCGGCTGGGCGGGCCTCGCCGTCGCAGCGCTTCTGCCGAAAAGCGCTTGAAAACGGCTTTCGTTTGGCTGGCTGCCCGGCTATGAAGTGCGCCTCACCCGCCGCCCGCGCCCATCCAGAAGAACGACACCGCCATGGCCGATATCTCCCTTCCTGACGTCCACACCCAGGCGGAAACCCTGATCAAGGCGCTGCCGCACATGCAGCGCTACGACCAGGAAATCGTCGTCGTGAAATATGGCGGGCACGCCATGGGCGACCCGGCGGCGGCCGAGGATTTCGCGGAAGACATCGTGCTGCTCGAACAGGCAGGTGTGTTTCCGATCGTCGTCCATGGCGGCGGCCCGCAGATCGGCGCGATGCTCGCGAAGCTCGGCATCAAATCCGAGTTTCAGGCGGGGTTGCGCGTCACTGATCAGGCGACGATCGACATCGTGGAGATGGTGCTCGCGGGTTCCATCAACAAGCAGATCGTCTCGACCATCTCGGCCGAGGGCGGCAAGGCCGTCGGCCTCTGCGGCAAGGATGGCGACATGGTGATCGCCCGCAAGATCACCCGCACCATGATCGACCCCGACAGCAACATCGAGCAACTGATCGATCTCGGCTTCGTCGGCGAGCCGCACCGGGTGAACCGCTCGGTGCTCGATTCGGTGCTGAAGGCCGAGCTCATCCCCGTGCTGGCCCCCGTCGCGCGCGGCGAGGACGGACACACCTACAACATCAATGCCGACACCTTCGCCGGCGCGATCGCCGGCGCGATGCGCGCGAAACGCCTGCTGCTGCTCACCGATGTGCCCGGCGTGCTCGACAAGGACAAGAAGCTCATTCCCGAGCTGACGGTTGATGAGGCGCGCGGCCTCATCGCCGACGGCACGGCGACCGGCGGCATGATTCCGAAGATCGAAACCTGCATCTATGCCATCGAGCAGGGGGTCGAAGCCGTCGTCATCCTCGACGGCAAGGTGCCGCATTCGGTGCTGCTCGAATTGCTGACCGATCACGGCGCCGGCACCATGATCAGGCGGTGAGCCATCGCCGCCATTGAGAAACGAGGGACGATGTCGATCGATCCGCCCGCAGGGCGACCATCGGAAATACGAGCAATGGATGGCGCGGCTTCAAATCTGAGTGAGGCCTTCTCTCATGTCGACACCTGGGTATTCGATCTCGACAATACCCTTTATGCGTCCGATTCCGATCTCTGGCCGAAAATCGACCAGCGCATCACCCTTTACGTGATGCAGCTCTTCGGCGAGGACGGGCTGTCAGCCCGCGCGCTCCAGAAATACTATTATCAGCGCTATGGCACGACCCTGCGCGGCATCATGGAGGAGAACGGCGTCGACCCGGCGCATTTCCTCGATTTCGCGCATGACATCGATCGCTCGGCGCTCGCCGCCGACCCTGCCCTGTCGCGCGCGATCGGCGCGCTGCCCGGCCGCAAGCTCATCCTCACCAACGGGTCGCGCGGGCACGCCGAGGCGACGGCGACGCAACTCGGCATTCTCCATCATTTCGAGGACATCTTTGACATCGTCTCGGGTGATTATCTGCCCAAGCCCGAAATGGCGACCTATCGCCGTTTCTTCGAGCGCCACGCGATCGAGCCGGCAAAAGCTGCGATGTTCGAAGATCTCGAACGCAATTTGAAGCCGGCTAAGGAGAGTGGCATGCGTACCGTCCTCGTCATGCCGAAAACCGGGCAGCAGGATCATCGCGACGGTTGGGAGAAGGTGGTGAGCGCACCAGATTACATCGATTACGCAACGGATGATCTTTCCACCTTTCTTGGCAGGCTGGTGCCTGCGGTGACCGGGAGGGCAGCGCCCGTATGAATCTCTTCGTGTTCGGCTTCGGCTATACTTCGGAGGCCTGTGTCAGGCGGCTTCGCCCCATGCTGGAGCGCTGCGCCGTCACCACGCGCTCGGCCGAAAAGGCCGCCCGGATCGAAAGCGACCAGGGGCTCGAGGCCCTCGTCTTCGACGGGCGGGCGCGGAACGCCGCGATTGTCGAGCGGCTCGCGACGTCCGACGCGCTCATCGTGTCCGTACCGCCGGACGCGGATCGTGACCCCGTGCTCGCGGTCCATGGCGGCGATCTGAAGGCGGTGCGCAAGGTTCTCTATTTCTCGACGATCGGCGTCTATGGCGATTTCGGCGGCTCATGGGTCGATGAGGCGACAGAGCCGAAAGCCGCGTCCGATCGGGCGCGCAGGCGTCTTGCCGCCGAGAGCGCGTGGCTCGATTTCGGCAGGGCGCAGGGCGCCGAGGTGCATATTCTGCGGCTGGCCGGCATTTACGGCCCCGGGCGCAACGCACTCTGCGATCTTGCCAACGGCACGGCGCGGCGTCTCCACAAGAAGGATCAGGTCTTCAACCGCATCCATGTCGACGATATCGCGCTCTTGGCCGAGGCGGCGCTGCGATCCGACGTCGCCAGCAGCGTTTGGAACGTCACCGATGACGAGCCGGCTCCCCCGCAGGATGTCGTCGCGCATGCGGCGGAGCTTCTCGGCGTCGCGGTGCCGCCTCTCGTCGAGTTCGAGAGCGTCGAGCTGAGCGAAATGGCGAAGGCATTTTATTCGGAGAACAAGCGCGTCGCCAATCGCGCCATCAGTGACAGGCTCGGCGTCACGCTGCGCTACCCGACCTACCGCGAGGGGCTCGCCGGCCTTCTCGCCGCAGGGGAGGGCAGGAACGGCTCCGCCTCGCGACGGCAGAAGGATAGGCCGAAAGCTGCCGGATGAGCCTCAGGCCGCGATGCGGTTCGCGGCCGCTGCGTAATGGCTGATGTAGCGCTTGTCGATGTCGGCGACTTCGAGAATCACGAGCACATCGGTCGTGCCGAACTGGCGATCAATCACGGCACCGTCGCCGAAGGTCGCGCCGAGCCTGAGATAGCCTTTGACCAGCGGCGGCAAGGCTTTCAGCGCGCGCTTCGTGTCGATCTCGTCCTTCGGCATCAGGTTCATGTCGACATAGCGACCCTGCACGGCGCTTGCCGAGCGGTCCCTGGGCGCCTTTGCATAATGGTGCAGGAAGCTCAACGGAAGGGTAAGCCGGCTCACATCCGTGCCCTCGAGGCTTGCGCAGCCGACCATCACGTCGATCCGGTGATGCGACATGTAGGCATGGATGCCCTGCCAGAGCAGATCGACCGTGCGCTTGCTGCGATACTCCTTGAGGACGCAGGAGCGCCCGAGTTCCAGGAAGCGCTTGTGCGGGCTCGCGGTAACAAGCGCGTCGATATCGAATTCATGGGCCGAGTAGAAGCCGAAATTGGCTTCCGCCACCTCCTGCCTCAGGAGACGATAGGTGCCGACGACCTTCGGCTTCGCCTTGCGGAACGGCTTTGCGGGCACGCCGTGGTCGACGACGAGGAGATGGTCGCAGACCCGGTCGAACGGGTCCTTGTCGCGGCGCGACAGATAGGCGGAGGGGTTCGGGATCGCCGACATCTCCTTGTAGAACACCTTATAGCGCAGCTTCTGCGCGCGCTTGATGTCCTTCTTGGTGCGCGCGAGGCGCACCTCCAGCGTGCCGACCCTGCCGAGCACTTCCGGAAGGCCATTGAGGTCGCGAACGATCGACCGGCCCGCGCTGAATTCAAGCAGACGGACGATGTTCGATTTCGGCTTGATGCCCGCAATCGTCGCGGCGGATCCTGCCAATGCCTTCAACCCAGTCGGTTCCGGCGGATGCATGCCCTGCTGACCACAACTTTCGCGTTTGAGCGCCGCCTGAGGGCGCGCAGCCCCAATGGGGCGCACAACTCTTCACACTACCGTCTTCATCACACGGAGCGGACAGATTTATGACATATCCGCCGCTGATTTGCGATACTGCGGAAACAAACGTGAAAACGCGGCCCGTCCGCGGCGCGACGCTGCCTCAGGCTGCGCCGAGGGCCCGGTCGCTTGGCGGCCGGCTGACCGTCTCGACCAGCGTTTCGAGATTGAGCGGCTTTGTCAGGAACACGTCGAATCCGGCACCGAGGCAGGCATCGCGGTCTTCGGTGAAGGCGTTCGCGGTCAGCGCAAGGATGCGATGCCGCGCCATGCCGGACCGTCGCTCTGCTTCACGCATGCGCTGCACGGTTTCGAGCCCGTCGAGGCAGGGCATCCGCATGTCGAGCAGCACGAGGTCGAACGGCGGAATGCGGCCCTGCAGCGAATCCTCGAAGCTCTGCAGCGCCGTGCGGCCGTCACGCATCAGCACGGTCTCTGCCCCGGCGCGGCTGAGCAGGCGCTCGGTCAGAAGCGCGTTGATCTCGTTGTCCTCGGCGAGCAGGATGCGCATGCCGGCGAGCTTCTGCGCCGTTTCCGGCCGCCATTTGGCTGCTGGATTGCCTGCCGCCTTGCGCGCCTCGCTCACCTGGGCAGAGCCGTCCCGCCCGGTCTCGACCGGCTCGTTTGCGAGCCTTGCGAACAGCGAGCGCGTGCGCACCGGCTTCGTGAGATATCCGTTGAAGCCGCTCTCGACGGGTGAGCCGAACTCGTGCCGCTCGAACGGCGAGAGGAGCACGATGCGCGTGCGGATGCCTGCGGCTTCGGCCAAGTTCGCGAGCTTCTTGCTGTCGTCGCCAAGCGCGGCGTCTGCGATCATGAGATCGCAGCGCTGTCCGACGCCCTTGCGGCGATACTTGCTGAGGAATGCGGTCGCTGCGTGGAGGCTGTCGACGACGGTGACCTCGGCTCCGGTTTCGCGCAGCCGTTCTGCCATGAAATCGGCCTCGAACGGCCCCTTGGCGACGATCAGCGCCTGGAGATTGGAAAAATCGGGTATATGGCGCTGCAGGCTGTCGTGCTTGGCGCGATCGGCCTCCAGCATCAGGCGCACGGAGAACTTCGAGCCGCGGCCGACGAGGCTCTCGACCTCGATGCTACCACCAAGGCTGCTCACGATCTTGCGCGAGATGGCGAGGCCGAGCCCGGTGCCCTCGAACTTGCGGGCGTTCGAGCCGTCCGCCTGCTCGAACTCCTCGAAGATCGCCTGCAACTGATTGGCCGGAATGCCGATGCCGGTATCCTCGACCCTGAAAACCACGAAGCCGTCGGCCTCCAGCGCAAGGCTGATGCCGACGCCCCCGCTTTCGGTGAACTTCACCGCGTTGCCGGCAAGGTTCGTGAGCACCTGGCGCAGGCGGCTGCCGTCGCCGATCACGGCGCGCGGCACGTTCGGCGCGATCGAGAGCGCGATTTCGAGACCCTTGTCCTGCGCCTTGGGGGCAAGGAGTTCCACCACGCTTTCGACGAGCGCCTGGAGGTCGAAGGGTTCGCTGACGAGTTCGAGCTTGCCGGCCTCGATGCGCGAGAAATCGAGAATCTGTTCGATCAGCGACAGCAGCGCCTCGCCTGACGTGCGGATGGCGTCGACATATGTCGTCTGCTCGGGATTGATCCGCGTCTGGCGCAGAAGCTGCGCCATGCCGAGCACGCCGTTGAGCGGCGTGCGGATCTCGTGGCTCACCGTCGCAAGGAAGCGAGACTTCGCCTCGCTGGCGGCCTCGGCGAGGCGGCGCTCTGTCACGTCGCGGCCAACCATCTGGTGGTGGATGCGGCCGGTCTCGCTGTCCCTGATGGGCGCTTCGACGAAGGCGATCCAGCGCGTCCCGCCCGACGTCTCGACCCGCTGCTCATAGCCGAGCGGCAGCCCTTCGCGCGGCGGGCGCACCCGGCTCGTCTCGCCCTGCAGGTCGAAGCGGCTGCCGATCAGGCTCGCCGGCCGCTCCTTCAACTCCGCGACGAGGTCGAGAAAGGCGGGGTTGGCGTAGACGATCCGATTTTCCGCATCGCGCCTGACGATGATGTCGCCATGATCCTCGATCAGCGAGCGATAGAGACCCTCCTGTTCGGCGAGGTGGAAAACACGGTCGCGCAAGGTCTCGTTTTCCGCTTCGAGTGCGGTCAGCCGGCGGGCGAGGCGTGCTTTCCGGATGACCACCACGCAAGCGGAGGCCGCCGCTCCAAACCCTGCGGAGCACAGCGCCAGGAAACCCCAGGTCTGTCCTGCAAAAACACCCAAAGACATGGATGACGGCCTTCCACCTCGCGCTGGCGGCCCGGGCGCGCCCGGACTCGATCGGCTGTTTCGCCAATATCGCCCATCAGCCTTCTGCGGGTGGTGCGGTCATGGCGTATTAACGACCGTCAAATTACTAAGAAACTCTTGCGCTTCCGTTTTAAATTGCTTGGAAAACCGCGGCAAAAATATCGACTTCGTGCCCATTAAGTCTAAAAATAAACACATAACAATATCTTTATATGGTGTTGCCCTTCTCGAAACCGGCTGGTATAGCAGCCGCGCGAAATTCAGGAACTGGAGCATCAAATGGCGAGCCACGACTACATCATCAAAGACATCGGCCTGGCGGATTTCGGCCGCAAGGAACTCGACATGGCCGAGACGGAGATGCCGGGCCTGATGGCGATCCGCGAGGAGTTCGCCGGTGCGACGCCGCTGAAGGGCGCTCGCATCGCAGGATGCCTCCACATGACGATCCAGACCGCCGTGCTCATCGAGACCCTCAAGGATCTCGGCGCAGACGTGCGCTGGTCGTCCTGCAACATCTATTCGACGCAGGACCATGCCGCCGCTGCAATCGCGGCCGGCGGAACCCCGGTCTTCGCCATCAAGGGCGAGACGCTGGAGGAATATTGGGAATATGTGAACCGCACGATCGAGTGGGGCGATGGCGGCACGCCGAACCTCATCCTCGACGATGGCGGCGACGCGACGATGCTCATCATCCTCGGCGCCGAAGCCGAGAAGGATCCCTCCATCCTCGACAACCCGTCGAATGAGGAGGAGATCGAGTTCTTCAAGTCGATCAAGAAGCGTCTTGCAACCCGTCCTGGCTGGTTTTCGAAGTGCCGCGACGCGATCAAGGGCGTCTCCGAGGAGACGACCACCGGCGTGCATCGTCTTTATGAACTCGCCAAGCAGAAGCGCCTGCCGTTTCCTGCGATCAACGTCAACGACAGCGTCACCAAGTCGAAGTTCGACAACCTGTATGGCTGCCGTGAATCGCTCGTCGACGCGATCCGCCGCGGCACGGACGTGATGATGGCCGGCAAGGTCGCGCTCGTCGCCGGCTTCGGCGATGTCGGCAAGGGCTCGGCCGCCTCGCTGCGCCAGGCCGGCTGCCGCGTCGTCGTCACCGAAGTCGATCCGATCTGTGCGCTGCAGGCGGCGATGGAGGGCTACGAGGTCGTGACCATGGACGAGGCCGCGCCGCATTGCGACATCTTCGTCACCGCAACCGGCAACGTCGATGTCATCACCGTCGATCACATGCGCGCCATGAAGCACCGCGCCATCGTCTGCAACATCGGCCACTTCGATTCGGAGATCCAGGTGGCGGCGTTGAAGAACTTCCGCTGGCACAATGTGAAGCCGCAGGTCGACGAGATCGAGTTCCCCGACAACAAGCGCATCATCCTTCTCTCCGAAGGGCGCCTCGTCAATCTCGGCAACGCCACCGGCCATCCGAGCTTCGTGATGTCGTGCTCGTTCTCGAATCAGACGCTCGCGCAGGTCGAGCTCTGGAAGAACCACTCGATGTACGAGAACAAGGTCTACACCCTGCCAAAGGCGCTCGACGAGAAGGTCGCAGCCCTCCATCTCGCCAAGGTCGGCGCCAAGCTCACCAAGCTCAGCGACAAGCAGGCCGCCTATATCGGTGTCACGCAGAACGGCCCGTTCAAGGCGGATGCCTACCGGTACTAGGACAGCACTCCGGCCGGGCCTTTTGGCCGCGGCCGGCTGGCCCTCGATTTCAATTGAAACGCGCCTGTCCGACAGGCGCGTTTTTTATTTGTTAACCACTTCACGCGCGAATCCTTGCGCCTGTATGGTGATGCATTCGTGATTCGAGCCTTCGGCTATTCTGAATGCAGAAAGCCTTGCGGCAGGGCACGGGGGTCGGGGCTGTAAGGGGACTGGGATGGCCGTTCGGCCAACATTGAATCGTGTCCGTTTGTCACGCTCGAGACCCGCTGCCCGGCGCGCATCGCCGTCGGTGGAGCCGCGCGTGCCATCCGTGCCCTCCGAGCGTTCCGAACTCGCCCTCGCATCGCTCGACGCCCGTCCGGGGCAGCGTGTTGCCGGCCGCGCCATGCTTACCGGTGCTCTGTTTACCGGTGCCTTGCTTGCCGGCGCCGTGCTGCTCGTTCCGGCCGGCGAGGCTATCGCCGAGAATGTCGGCCTGAGGCTCAGCCTCCTCGAGCCGTCGCGCTCGATCCTGCGGCTCGATTCCGGCGCGCCCTTTGGCATCATCTTTCTTGGCATCACGGTGTTCGCGGCGACGATCGCGCTGATGCATCTGCGCGCCCGAAAGCTCTGGCAGAGGCGGGACGCCAATCAGCGCGAGGAGATCGGCAATCTGCAGGCGGCGAAGGACCGCGCCGAACTGTTCCTCAGCGCCGAGCCGCAGATCCTGATCACCTGGAACAATGGCGAGCCCGACATCATCGGCGATCTCTCGATCGTGCTCGATGCGCCGATCCCGCGCCGCGTGCTCGGCTTCGGCGGCTGGCTGCCTGGGGACCAGGCGAAGATGCTCGAATACGCTGTGGACAAGCTGCGTGACCGCGGCGAGCACTTCAAGATGGCGCTGCGCGCCACCACGGGCAAGCATATCGAGGCCGAGGGCCACGCCATCACCGGCCGGGTAGTGCTGCGCCTGCGTGACGTCACCGGTGATCGCCTCGCGCTGCTGCGTCTGAAAGAAAGCCACACCCGCATTCTCGACGAGGCGATGGCGTTGAAGACGCTGCTCAACACTGCGCCGCAGGCAGCGTGGCTGCGCGATGCGCAGGGCAATCTGACCTGGGTCAATGCCGCTTATGCGGATGCGGTAGAGGCGGGCGACGCGGACGAGGCCGTCTCTCGCAAGATCGAGCTTCTCGAGCGCGATGCGCGGCTCGAAGCCTCGCGGCTGCGCCATGAGGGCAAGACCTTCAAGGCGCGGGTCCAGACCGTGATCGCCGGCAAGCGCCGCAAGCTCGACGTTGTAGAGACGCCGACGCCCGGTGGCAGCGCCGGTATCGTCGCCGACATGACCGAAGTCGAGGCGATCCGGGCCGACATGGAGATGCAGCGCGAAGCCCATACGCGCATGCTCAATCACCTGCCCATCGGCATCGCCAGCTTCGACCGCATGAAGCGCCTGCATTTCTTCAATCAGGCCTATGTCTCGCTCTGGTCGCTCGACCCGGAATTCCTGAAGGCGCAGCCGACCGACGGCGAGATCCTCGATCGACTAAGGGCGGCCGGCGAACTGCCTGAGCAGGCCGATTTCCGCTCGTGGAAGGCCCAGCTCCTCGAAGGCTATCGCTCGCTCGATACGCGGGAATTCTGGTGGAGCCTGCCGGATGGACGGCATGTGCGCGTCGTCGCCAACCCCAACTCGCTCGGCGGCGTCACCTATCTCTTCGACGATCTTACCGAGCGCTACAGCCTCGAGACGCAGGTCCATTCGCTGACCAAGGTGCAGGACGAAACGCTCGACAGCCTGCGCGAGGGCGTCGCGGTGTTCGGCTCCGATGGCCGCCTCAAGCTCGGCAATCCGGCCTTCGCCGAGATGTGGAAGATCGACCGCTCGAAGTTCGCCGCCGAACCGCATGTCGATCAGGTGATCGAGGCCTCCGCCCGCCCCGGCGCGCGCGAGGCCTGGCAGCATCTGCGCCCGGCGATCACCGGCTTCAACGATACGCGCATGTCGACGAACCGCCGGCTCCGCATGAACGGCATCAAGATCGACGCGACGACGATCCCGCTGTCCGACGGCGCGACCTTGATCAACTTCGTCGACGTCACCGCCAATGTCCGGGTCGAACAGGCGCTTCGCGAGCGCAATGAGGCGCTGGAGAACGCCAGCCGCTTCAAGACGAGCTTCATCAAGAATGTCAGCTTCGAACTGCGTTCGCCGCTGACCAGCGTGATCGGCTTCGGCCAGGCGCTCGCTGCCGGCACGGCTGGCCCGCTAACCGAGCGCCAGCAGGGCTATGCGCATTACATCACCCAATCCTCCGAAGCGCTGCTCAACCTGATCGACGACATTCTCGACATCGCCAGCATCGACGCCGGCACGATCGATCTCGAACTCGCGCCGGTCGACATTCCTTCGCTCGTCGAGCAGGCGGCGCTCGATCTCAAAAGCAGGCTCACCGAGAACAAGATGCCGCTCGCCATCAACACGGACCCCAGCCTCGGTGTCTTCATGGGTGATGCGCGCCGCATCCGCCAGGTGCTCTACAACCTCCTCTCCAATGCGATAGACTTCTCGAATGCAGGCCAGGCCATTCTGATCTCGGCGACGCGCGGCGGCGATCGAGTCACGCTCAGCGTCAAGGATAGCGGGCAGCAATTGCCTGCCGGCCTCGAAAGCGCCGAGATCGGCGATGCGCCGCGCCAGCCGGACGAAGGCGCGCAGGATACGCTCAACCGCGGTGCGGGGCTCAGGCTTTCGATCGTGCGCTCCCTCGTCGAGCTTCACGGCGGCGACGTCCGCATCATCTCGTCCGCGCGGCACGGCACCGAGGTCATCTGCACCTTCCCGGTCAACGGCCAGTCTGCAAGGATCGCGGCGGAGTGAGCGAGGATTTGAAAACAGCCTCGCGAGTCTCGGAGGCCGGCGGCGGTGCGGCGCGCATCGAGAGCGAGACAACCTGGGTCGTCAACATCGCGGACCGGCTCGAGACCGAGCTCCTGGCGCAGGATATCTCCGCTTCGCTGCGGGCCGGCGATCTCCTCACGCTCGGTGGTGATCTCGGCAGCGGCAAGACGACCTTCGCCCGCGCCCTCATCCGCTGTCTTGCCGGTGATGATGACCTCGAAGTGCCGAGCCCCACCTTCACGCTGATGCAGGTCTACGAGACGCCTTCCTTCCCGATCGTGCATGCCGATCTCTACCGCATCAAGGACCCGGCGGAGCTTTACGAACTCGGCTGGGACGAGGCCGCCGAAGGCGCGCTGGTGCTTGTCGAATGGGCCGAGCGGGCTGGCCAGCCGCTTGCGCATGATCGGCTTGACGTCACCTTCATCCTCGATCCTGAAGAAGGCTCCGACCATCGCGTCGCGGTCCTCACCGGGCATGGCGAATGGGCCGCCCGCCTCGGCATGATGAAGAAGATCGGGCTGCTGCTCGAAAACGCCGGCTGGGACAAGGCGACACGCGTCCACATGCAGGGCGATGCCTCGACACGCGCCTATGAGCGGCTCACCCGCGTCGGCGAAGCGGGGGACACCTCCGCGATCCTGATGATCTCGCCGCGGCGGCCAGATGGTCCGCCGGTGCGGGCCGGCAAGCCCTACAGCGCGATCGCCCACCTTGCCGAAAGCATTCATGCCTTCGTTGCGCTCGCCAACGGGTTGCGCGCGCTCGGCTTCACGACGCCGCGCATCCTTGCGCAGGATCTCGACGCCGGCCTCCTGCTGATCGAGGACCTCGGCGACGCCTTCTGCTACGATGGCGACGGGCCGATCTTCGATCGCTACGCCGAGGCGCTGCTCGTGCTGGCGCAGCTTCATCAGGGCGGACCGGACGGCGTGCCAGTGCCGTCGCTTCTACCGGTGACCGAGACGCTCAATCATCGCCTCCCGCCCTATGATCGCGACGCCTACCTCATCGAGGCCGAACTCGTGATCGACTGGTATGTCGCAAAGGAGCAGCGCGCCAATTTCAGCGGCGCGCCGCGGGGCAAGTTCACCGAGCTGTGGTCGAGGACGCTGCAGGAGGTGCTCGACGGTCCGAAGACCTGGACGCTGCGCGATTATCATTCGCCCAACCTGCTCTGGCTGCCGGAGCGCGAGGGCGTGCGCCGCGTCGGGCTGATCGATTTCCAGGATGCGGTCATGGGCCATCCGGCCTATGACGTCGTCTCGCTCCTGCAGGACGCGCGCATCGACGTTTCCGAAGACATGGAACTGAAGCTGCTCGGCCTTTACGCGCGTGCGAGAGTGAGGCTCGATCCCGCCTTCGACATGGCGGCCTTCGCCCGCGCCTACTCGATCCTCGGCGCACAGCGCGCCACCAAGATCCTCGGCATCTTCGCCCGGCTCAACGAGCGGGACGGCAAGCCTGGCTATCTGAAGCACCTGCCGCGCATCGAGCGCTATCTGAGGCGCTGCCTCGACGCGCCGGTGTTGCTCGAATTGAAGGGCTGGTATGCGCAATACCTGCCCAATCTCATGGCCGGCCGGGATGCCTCTGCCGGCTCCTGAACGATCGGCGGGCGCTCGGTCATCCCAGCGTCACGATCGCGTCCATTATGAGCGCGGATGACGAGATGGAGCAAAGGGCCGCGCGATGCGCCGCCGATCGAGCCGATGATGAACGAAGACGCTGGCAGGACCCTCAACACCGCAATCGATACCGCGATGCTGCTCGCGGCGGGCCTCGGCACGCGGATGCGGCCCTTGACGGACACCGTCCCCAAACCGCTCGTGAAGGTCGACGGCAAGGCGATGATCGACTACGTGCTCGATGCGCTCGATGCCTCCGGCATCACACGCGTCGTCGTCAACGTCCACTATCGGGCGGACCAGATCGAGGCGCATATTGAGCACCGCGATCGGCCGGAAATCGTCATTTCGGACGAGCGCTCGGGCCTGCTCGACTCGGGCGGCGGCGTCAAGAAGGCGCTGCCGCATCTTGGTGACAAACCGTTCCTGTCGCTGAATTCCGACGCGATCTGGATTGACGGGCCCCGTCCCAACATCCTGCGCATGATCGACGCCTTCGATGCCGACACGATGGACATCCTGCTTCTCGTCGCCTCCACCTCCTATGCGGTCGGCTGGGGCAACAAGGGCGATTTCAGCATGGACCAGCATGGCCGGCTGCGCCGTCCGAAACCCGGCGAGGTCACCCCCTTCGCCTATGCAGGCATCGCGATCCTGAAGCCTGAGCTTTTCGTGGACACGCCGGACATCTTCTCGCTCAACCTGCTCTTCAACCGGGCAATCGAGCGTGAACGCCTGTTCGGCCTGCGCATGGAAGGGCTCTGGATGCATGTGGGCACGCCCGAGGCGGTGGATGAGGCGAGCCACAGGATGCGCGCGAGTGTCCTCTGACGAGGAAGCCGGCCACGGGGTAAAATCTTTGCGTGCCGGCGACAAATCCTGATACGTCGGGAGCGATGTGGCGAGCCCGCAGGGCCGCCGCCGATGCAGGATCAGATCATGGATGCAGGATCGCAGGCCGAAGGAGACCATACGCGCCGGCGGCCGAACCTGCTCACCATTCCGATCGGCAGACCCTTCTTCAAGACGTTCGTCGCCGCGCTGCTGAACGGCGAGATCGTGCCGGCGATCGACCGCTCGACCGATCCGCTGGCGTTCGCCGACGCGACGATCTTCGTGCCGACCCGGCGTTCCGGCCGCGCGCTGGCGCAGGTGCTTGCCGAAGCGCTTGGGCCGCGCCCCGCGATCCTGCCCCGCATCGTTCCGCTCGGCGATCCTGCCAATCTCGATGACCGCTCGATCATCAGCGAGGAGACGATCTCCGGCCTTGACGGACTCGACCCCGCGGTGCCGCCGTTGCGGCGGCGGCTCGAACTGATGCGCCTCATCGAACACTGGCGCGTCGCGGTGCGCGACAGCCTCAGCCGCGACGATCATGGCCATGGCGCGCTGCTCGGGCCGGATGATCTCTTTCAGGTCGCATCCTCGCCTGCCGATGCCTTCGGGCTTGCCGGCGATCTCGCCGCCCTCATCGACGAGATGACGATCGAGGGCGTCGACTGGTCGAAGCTCGACGGGCTCGTGCTCGGCCACGATCAATATTGGGACATCACGACGCGATTCCTGATGATCGCGGGCGAGGCCTGGCCGGCCTGGCTGAAGGAGGAAGGGCTCTGCGACGAGGCGGCTCGCCGTAAAAGCCTGTTCGAGCGGGAAGCCGAGCGCCTTCTCGCCGAGCGGCCGCCGACGCCGATGATCGTCGCAGGCTCGACGGGCTCGCAGCCTGCGACCGCGGCGCTGATGCGCGCAATATCGCTCCTGCCGAACGGAGCGGTCATCCTGCCGGGTCTCGACCAGCATCTCGACGAGGACAGCTGGGCTGCGATCGCGACGAGCGGGCCGGATGTCGCGTTGGGCTCGAGTTCGCCGCAGGCCATGCTGAAACGGCTGCTGGACGAGCGCATGGGCGTTTCGCGTGGCGACGTGCGGGCGCTCGGAGGCGACGATGCGTTCTCGGTCGCACGAGCCATGCTGATGTCGGAGACGCTGCGCCCCGCGGAAACGACCGACCTCTGGGCTGTGCCGCAGGACGAGGCGGCGCGCGCTGCGGAAGACCGCCTCGTCACCGCCGCCTTCGAGGGGGTGTCGATCATCGAGGCGGCGGATGAGCGCGAGGAGGCGCTCGCCATCGCCATCCGCATGCGCGAGTGTCTGCTGGAGCCTGACAAGACCGTGGCGCTGGTAACGCCGGATCGGCCGCTCGGGCTTCGGGTGGCGGCCGAACTCTCGCGCTTCGGCATCGATGTCGATGATTCGGCCGGCCGGTCGTTGTCGCGCACGCCGCGCGGCGTCATCGCGCACCATGCGCTGGATGTCGCGCAAAAGGAGTTCGAGCCATGTTCGGTCCTCGGGCTGCTGCATCATGAGCATCTCGGCCTTGGCCTGCCGCGCGCCGAGATCGATGCAATGCTGGCAGCGTTCGATATCGGGCTGATGCGCAACGGGCCGATCGAGCCGGGCATCCAAGGCCTGCGCCGGGCGGCGGACGAGGTGTTGGAGATTGCCGGTGGACGGCGCGCGCCAGCGCCGCAGCGCCGTCTCGCCCCCTCGATCGAGGCGCTCATGGATCGGCTGTTGGTGTTGCTCGACGATGCGCTAGGGCCTCTTGCCGAGGCGATGAAGGATCATCGCTGCTCGCTCCAGCGGCTTGCACGACTGCACAGGGAAGCGCTCGAACGGTTGACCCGTCGCGAAGACGGGTCTTCGACATGCTTCGACGAGGAGGATGGCGAGACGCTGGAGCGCATCTTCGAGGCGCTCTCGGGCGATGAGGACACACCCTCGCATCACGGGCGCGGCCATGACGGCAAGGGCTTCGCCGTCGAGACCTATCTGCCGCTGTTCGACGCGCTGCTGAACGGCGAGACCGTACGCCTGCGCTCGGCGACGCATCGCCGGCTCAGGATCTACGGCCCGCTCGAAGCGCGCCTTCTCGAAACCGACGTCACCATCCTCGGCGGCCTCAACGAAGGGACATGGCCCTCCATCGCGGAGACCGACGCGTTTCTCAACCGGCCGATGCGCGCCGCCATGGGGCTTTCCCCGCCCGAACGACGGATCGGCCAGAGCGCGCATGATTTTTCCATGCTGATGGGTGGGCGCGAAGTGGTGATCGCTCGCGCAAGCCGCGTCGACGGTGCCCCAACGATCGCCTCGCGCTTCCTGCGCCGGCTGAAGGCCTATGCCGGCGAGGCGCATTGGAAGGCGGCGGTCGGCCGGGGCGAGCGCTATGTCGCGTTCGCGCGCCGCATGGACGAACCCGGCCCCGAGACGGCAGCCGCGACGATCGCCCGGCCCGAGCCGAAGCCGCCGCTCGACTGGCGGCCGAAAACGCTCAGCATCACCGAGATCGAGACACTCTATCGCGATCCTTACGCCATCTTCGCGCGCCATGTGCTGA
>JAIELD010000027.1 GCA_019753285.1 Beijerinckiaceae bacterium
GGATGATGAAGCCCTGCGAGGCGTTTAGGGTCGTAAGGTCGATCACCTGGCCATCGAAGCCACCTGTGTTGATAGTCGTACCAAACCCGCCTGCGCCGCCAAACGCGCCCGCCGCCGCCCCCCGCAGCGAAGGTCCCGTTGTCCAGCCTCCGCCGGGTGTCAGGCAGTCGCAGCGCGGCGCTCCTCCGGCTGCCCCTCCATACGGCATTCAAAATCCCGGCATTCCGCCGACCCTCGCGCCGCCGCCGCTGCCGACGCCACCGCCACCGCCCGTTCCCAATCCGCCTCCGCCGCCAGCGCCGCAGGTGACGCCGCCCGGCAATCCTGCCGTGCAGCAACCGCTCGGCGGCTCCGGCACGCGGCCGGTCACCGTCCCCAATGCCGGCGGCCGGAACACGGGCGGCCCGGCTCCAGGGGTCCCGAATGCGGGCGGCCCAAATGCGGGTGGCCCCGCCGGGCCCCGGCCGCTGCCGCCCGGACCAGGCGCGCCGCCGCCGAACCCGGCGACTCCTGCGCCAGGATTGCCGAACCCGGTGGGTCAAGCTCCGGCCGGCGCTGTGCCAGCACCGGTCGCGCCCAACCCGCAGGCGACGCGCGGGCCGAACCCCGCTGGTCGTCCGCCTCTGCCGGGCCAGCCCGGCCCCGCCGCACAAACACCTGGCCTGCCGCCAGCCCCGGGCGCGCAGCCTGATGCGCGTCAGGGCCGCAGGGGGCTCAGTCCCGGAGCGGCTGCCGCGATCGGCGCAGCCGCCGGCCTTGCGGGCGGGTTCATCGCCGCCGACAGCATTCGTCGCTTCAGCGACGTGCGCGAACGACGCCGTGAAATCGTCGAGGACGGCACCACCTACATCGCCGAGCCCGGCCGCCTGATCGAGCGGCAGGACGATCGGCTGTTCATCCGCCACGACGAAAACCAGCGCTTCCGCGATCTGGGCTTCAACGTGCGCAATGAACGGCGCGGCGACGAGTTTGTCTCGGTCTATGACAGGCCGGACGGCGAGCAGATCGTAACGGTGACGGATGAGACGGGTCGCCTCGTGCGCCGTTATCGCCGCTATCGCGACGGGCGCGAGATCGTCATCATCGACAATGGCCGCGGCGGTCCGCGCCTGCTGCGGGACGATGTGGTCGTCCTGCCGCCGCCGCCGATCCAGATCCCGCGTGAGCGTTATATCGTCGATGCCGATTCCGCCGACGAGGGGTTGATCTACGAGACGCTGGCGGCCCCGCCGGTCTACGCCGCGCCGCGCCGCTACACGCTGGACGAGATCAGGCAATCGTCCAACGTCCGCGCCTATATGCGCAGCGTGGATATCGACACGATCACCTTCGATACGGGAGCGTGGGAGATATCGCCCGACCAGATCGGCCGCCTGTCGCGGATCGCGGCGGCCGTCAAGCGAACGATCGAGGCCAATCCGAACGAGGTCTATCTCGTGGAGGGGCACACCGATGCCGTCGGCTCCGACGTGGACAATCTCTCCCTGTCGGACCGCCGGGCGCAGGCCGTTGCCGAAGCGCTTACCAAGAGCTTCGGCATTCCACCGGAAAACCTGACGACGCAGGGCTATGGCGAGCAGTATCTCAAGGTGAACACGCAAGGCGCATCGCGCGAAAACCGTCGCGTGACGCTCCGCAGGATCACGCCGCTTCTCGATCAGCAGGCCAAGCGATGATCGGGTGAGACGATGATCGTGTGAGCGCACCGAAAAAGGGCAGGAGATTATCCTGCCCTTTTTTATGATCGTGTCGCGCGTGTCAGACGAGGTTTGGCGCGCCAGGCGGCACAGGATCGCCGATGGGAGCGGGGATTTCAGTCTGTCCCGGCTCCCTCACCGGCACCTCGTTCGGCACGGTCGGCGGAACGTCGTCCGGCGCCTGTGGCGGCAATTGATCGGGCAGCGGATGCGGCGGTACGGTCTGCATGGCGTTGGCCTCCTTGGTTCCGAACAGGACGCGTGGTTGCGCTGGTCGGACATCAGCGAGGAACAACGTCCGAACGCGAGGGCGAGTTCCTGATGACAGCAGGTAGCTGCCAGATGCGATGGGGTGTTTGGCCCGAACCGTGCTACCGTTGACCTTCGTCCATCAACAAAGCTGGATCACGCTCACAGTCAGGCTCCGCATTGAAACTCCGCATCGGCTACGAGTTCGTTTACAACTGCCCCCGTCCCACGCCGATGATCCTGATGCTCAGCGTCCATTATTCGCGGGCCGGCGACCTGTCCGTCGCCGACGCTGTCAGAACGACCCCGCATCTGCGCGTTTCCGGCTATCGGGACCTCTACGGCAACTGGTGCAGCAGGATCATGGCGCCTCCGGGTGAGACGCGCATTACCTTTGACGGCATCATCGAGGATAGTGGCGACACTGACCCTATAAGCGGTGCTGCGGCAGAGCATCGCGTCGAAACCTTGCCGGACGATGTTCTCGTTTACCTGCTGCCGAGCCGTTTTTGCGAGAACGACCAACTGCTCGACGTTGCTTGGGCGCTGTTTGGTTCTGCTTCGCCCGGCTGGGCTCGGGTTCAGACGATCTGCGATTTCGTGCATCGGCACATCAGGTTCAGCTATGCCGACGCCAGACCGACCCGGACGGCGCTGGAGGCCTATCATGAAAAGATCGGCGTGTGCCGCGACTATACCCATCTCGCCATCGCGCTCTGCCGGGCGATCAATATTCCAGCGCGTTATTGCACGGGATATCTCGGTGATATCGGTACGCCGCCGCCGTTTCCGCCCGGCGACTTCGCCGCATGGATGGAGGTCTATCTCGGCGGCGAGTGGCACCTGTTCGATCCGCGCAACAACACGCCACGGATTGGCCGCGTGCTGATGGCACGAGGTCGGGATGCCGCTGACGTCGCCATGGTCACCGCATTCGGTGAGAACACGTTGACGGGATTCAAGGTCTGGACGGACGAACTCGTCGAGTCGTGATCGGGCCGGTCGCTCCCGCCGGGCCAAGCGCGGCAGCCGCTTATCATCCGGCCGGATAAGCGCTAAGGGTGAGCGCTGAACCCTCGACACGGCGGCGCTATCCTGATGACCTCTCCCTCGCGACCCATCCAATCCGGCGACCATGTCTTTCTCGTCGATGGGTCCGGGTACATTTTCCGCGCCTATCATGCGCTTCCGCCATTGACGCGTAAATCGGATGGCCTGCCGATCGGCGCGGTCTCCGGTTTTTGCAATATGCTGCTGAAGCTCTTGCGCGATACGGTTCTCGGCGAAAAGCCGACCCATCTGGCCGTCATCTTCGATGCAGGCTCCAAGACCTTCCGCAACGATCTCTACGATCAGTACAAGGCGACGCGCACCGAGCCGCCGGAGGACCTCGTTCCGCAGTTCGGCCTCATCCGGGAGGCGACCCGCGCCTTCGACATCGCCTGCATCGAGCAGGACAATTATGAGGCGGACGACCTCATCGCGACCTATACCCGCCTTGCGGTCGAGGCCGGGGCAACCGTCACCATCGTCTCGTCCGACAAGGATTTGATGCAGCTCGTCTCCGACACTGTCGTCATGTACGACACGATGAAGGACAAGCGCATCGGCCGCGCCGAGGTGATCGAGAAGTTCGGCCTCGGCCCTGAGCGCGTCGTCGAGGTGCAGGCGCTGGCGGGCGACACCAGCGACAACGTCCCGGGCGTGCCGGGCATCGGCATCAAGACCGCCGCGCAGCTTCTCACCGAATACGGCGATCTCGACACGCTCCTCGCGCGGGCCCACGAGATCAAGCAGCCCAAACGCCGCGAGGCGCTGATCGAGAACGCCGACAAGGCGCGCATCTCGCGCCGATTGGTGCAGCTCGAGACCAATGTGCCCCTGAACGTGCCGGCGGACCGGCTTGCCGTGCACGAGCCCGATGTCAGGAACCTCGTCGCCTTCCTGAAGGCGATGGAGCTGACGACGATCACGCGCCGCGTCGCTGAACTCTACGGCGTCAACATCGCGGAGATCGAACCCGACAGCCGCCTTGTCGGCGATGGTGCCCGCGTCTCGCGGACGGGCATGGGGGAAGAGGCGGGCGCGGCCAAACCCATTCCGGGCGAGAAAGTCCGCTATGACGCGGTCGCGCTGTCCCGGGCGGCGCTGCCGCCGTCGAGCGACACCGCGGCTGACGGCTTCAAGCCGCAGGATCTGGTGCAGGTGCTCGCCGCGGCAGCGCAGGCGCAGCCGATCGACCATTCAGCCTATCAATGCGTCACGACCATCGCCGAGCTCGACCGCTGGATCGCTGAGGCATTCGAGGCGGGCTCCGTCGCGATCGATACGGAAACCAACTCGCTCGATGCGATGCAGGCCGCGCTGGTCGGCGTCTCGATGGCGGTCGCTCCCGGCCGGGCCTGCTACATCCCCCTGCTGCACCGGAGCGAGAACGCCGGTGATCTCTTCGGCGGCGCCGCGCTTCTCGATGGCCAGGCGCCGTTCGACGAAGCGCTCGCCCGTCTAAAGCCATTGCTCGAGAGCCCGGCCGTGCTCAAGATCGGCCAGAACATCAAGTTCGACTGGCTGGTCTTCGCGCAGCACGACATCATCGTCGCTCCCTATGACGATACCATGCTGATGTCCTATGCCCTGGATGCCGGCAAGAACGGCCACGGCATGGACGAGCTGAGCGAGATCTGGCTGTCGCACAAGCCGGTCGCCTTCAAGGAGGTCGCCGGCAGCGGCAAGACCTTCAAGACGTTCGATTACGTGGCGCTCGACAAGGCAACGGCTTATGCGGCGGAGGACGCCGACGTGACGCTGCGCCTCTGGCGGGTGTTGAAGCCGAGGCTTGCCGCGGAAGGCCTCACCAAGGTCTATGAGCGGCTGGAGAGGCCGATGATCGACGTGCTCGCCCGCATGGAGCGGCGCGGCATCGCCATTGACCGGCAGATTCTCTCACGGCTCTCAGGCGAATTCGCGCAGGGCATGGCGCGGCTCGAGGCCGAAATCCACGAGCTTGCGGGCGAAACCTTCAACATCGGCAGCCCCAAGCAGCTTGGTGACATATTATTCGGGAAGATGGGCTTCGAGGGCGCGAAGAAGACGCCGTCCGGCACCTGGGCGACCGGTGCGCGCGTTCTTGAGGATCTCGCCCTGCAGGGGCATGAATTGCCGCGCCGGCTGCTCGACTGGCGGCAGATATCGAAGCTGAAATCGACCTATACCGATGCGCTGCCGACCTTCGTCAACCCTCGGACGAAGCGGGTCCATACCTCGTTCGCGCTTGCCGCGACGACGACGGGACGCCTCTCATCATCGGACCCCAACATCCAGAACATTCCCGTCCGCAACGAGGCCGGCCGCAAGATCAGGCAGGCCTTCATCGCCCAGCCCGGCATGAAGTTGGTGTCGGCCGACTACAGCCAGATCGAGCTCAGGGTGCTCGCCCACGTCGCCGACATCCCGCAGCTAAGGACAGCCTTTTCCGACGGCGTCGACATTCACGCCATGACCGCGTCCGAAATGTTCGGCGTGCCGGTGGAAGGCATGCCAAGCGAAGTGCGGCGCCGGGCGAAAGCCATCAATTTCGGGATCATCTACGGCATATCGGCGTTCGGCCTCGCCAATCAGCTCAGCATCGGGCGCGAGGAGGCCGGCGACTACATCAAGAAGTATTTCGAGCGCTTTCCCGGCATCCGCGACTATATCGAGAACACGAAGCGGTTCGCGCGGGCGCATGGCTATGTCGAGACCATCTTCGGCCGCAAATGCCATTATCCGCAGATCAACACCTCGAAGCAGGCCGAGCGCGCCTTCTTCGAGCGCGCGGCGATCAATGCGCCGATCCAAGGCTCCGCCGCCGACATCATCCGCAAGGCGATGATCCGCATGGATGCCGCGCTCGCTGCCGCGAAGACCGACGCGCAGATGCTGCTGCAGGTGCATGACGAACTCGTCTTCGAGGTGCCGGAATCGCAGGTGGAGACGGCGATCCCGGTGATCCGCTCGGTCATGATCGATGCGCCGCACCCCGCCATCCACCTCGCCGTGCCGCTGCAGGTCGATGCACGGGCGGCGCTCAATTGGGACGAGGCCCACTGAAGCAGGCGATGAACAGCAAAAAGCCCGCGACATCGCGCGGGCTTTGGCTGGAATGCTAAAGGCGGGCGAACTAACCCTCGATATTTCCGCGCTTCAGGCCGAAGCCTGGCACTTCACAGCGGCACGGCGCGCCGAGCGGCTGGGGCGGGCGCACATAGCAGACGCCGCGCGAAGTGGCGCAGGCGCGGCCGAAATCGCGACGCCGCCCATAGCCAGGCTCCTCATAGGCGTAGCCCGGCCGGCGATAATACGGGCGCGGCTCCTCAATGCGCCGCTGCTCATACCCGCCATCATAGCCGAAGCGTGGGCCGCGATCATATTGCTGGGCTGGCTGCGGCCGATACTGCGGCTGGGGGCGCTGGTATTGCTGCTGCACCTGTGGCTGCGGGCGTTGATATTGCTGCTGCACCTGCGGCTGAGGGCGCTGAAATTGCTGCTGGATCTGTGGCTGCGGTCGACCCTGCGGCGCGATTACCTGTCCTCCGCCACCGCCGCGCTGCTGCTGCAGCCTGGCGTTATTGTCCTCTGTGCTTTGAGGAACTTCAGCGCTCACCGGCAGGACATTCGCCATGACGACAAGCGCAAGTACAAGCCCGGCCTTGCGCCGGACATTATGCAAAAGACCTTGGGCGAACCTTTTCACCATGACCGTCACGGATGAACCTCCCTTGTGTTATCAGAGCCTGTTTGTCGCATGACGGTTATGAACGGCACCCGAACACGCTATCGATCAATATGCACGGGACGGACTTGCAAGGCCCAAGATCGCATTGCCCTGATCCATCATCCTAACTATGAACGGAGCCAATATGTTCCTGGGAGTCAAGAGTGCAGCGCCTCCAAACCAATGATTCGACTTTTGAAAATGATTTTATCGCTCTTCTGGGCGCGAAGCGCGAAGCGAGCGTCGACGTGGATGCGAGCGTGCGCGAGATCATCGCCGCGGTAAGGGCGGAAGGCGACGCGGCGCTCGTCAGGCTGTCGCAGATATATGACCGCATCGATCTGGCCGCGCATGGCATCGCGGTCGAACGGAAGACCGTTCTTGCCGCGCGCGCGGCCTGCTCTGCAGCGACGCTGGAGGCGCTGGACTTCGCCAAGGCGCGGATCGAGGCGTTTCATCAGCGGCAGAAACCGAGCGACATGCAATTCACCGATGCGCTCGGCGCCGAGCTCGGCTGGCGCTGGAGCGCGGTGCAGTCCGCCGGCCTCTATGTGCCCGGCGGCAGCGCCAGCTACCCCTCCTCCGTCCTGATGAACGCGGTGCCCGCCAAGGTCGCCGGCGTCGAGCGCGTGGTGATGGTTGTGCCTGCGCCGGAGGGCAGGATCAATCCGCTCGTCCTCGCCGCAGCAGAGCTTGCGGGTGTCGACGAGATCTATCGCGTCGGCGGCGCGCAGGCCGTGGCGGCGCTCGCCTATGGCACCGAGACCATCCGCCCCGTCGTGAAGATCGTCGGGCCGGGCAACGCCTATGTCGCGGCGGCGAAGCGCCAGGTGTTCGGGCAGGTCGGCATCGACATGGTTGCCGGGCCGTCCGAGGTGCTGATCATGGCGGACGATAGCGCCAACCCCGATTGGATCGCCGCCGATCTCCTGGCCCAGGCCGAGCATGACGCCTCAGCGCAGTCCATCCTCATCACTGACGCGCCGGCCCTCGCGGATGCGGTGGAGGCCGCGGTCGAGCGCCAGCTCGCGCTGCTGCCGCGCGCGGAGATCGCCCGCGCGAGCTGGCGTGATTTCGGGGCCATCATCCTGGTACCGTCGCTGCGACGCTCCATTCCGCTCGTCGATCGTCTCGCGCCAGAGCATCTCGAGATCATGGCCGAGGATGCGGACGCCCTCGCCGCCGGAATCCGCAATGCGGGAGCCATCTTCGTCGGCCATCATACGCCGGAAGCGATCGGTGATTATGTCGGCGGCTCCAACCATGTTCTGCCGACGGCGCGCAGCGCCCGCTTTGCCTCCGGGCTCGGGGTTCTCGACTTCATGAAGCGCACCTCGATCTTGAAATGCTCGGCCGAGGCGCTGCGTGCGCTGGGGCCTGCCGCCATCGCGCTCGGCGAGGCGGAGGGCTTGCAAGCCCATGCTCGTTCGGTATCTATTCGCATGAACCTCGCCTGAGATGATTTCCGACTGAGATGGACCGGCTCGCGTGACCGACCAGAATGAGCCAGCGTCTCCCTATCGTCTGATCTCCGTCACGATAGACGAGAGCACGATCGCGCGCGGCACACCTGACCAGGAGCACGAGCGCAAGATCGCCATCTACGATCTCATCGAGAGCAACATCTTCGAGCTCGAGAACGGCAGGGCCGGCCCCTATGCGCTGCATCTCGGCCTCAACGGCAACCGGCTGGTGTTCGATCTCCGCGATGAGCAGGGCCAGCCGATCTTCGCGCATGTGCTGGCGCTCTCGCCCTTCCGCATGGTCATCAAGGACTACTTCATGATCTGCGCCAGCTATTACGACGCGATCCGCAACGCCAGCGCTGAAAAGATCGAGGCGATCGACATGGCCCGCCGCGGCCTGCACAATGAGGGCGCAGAGCTCGTCAATGATCGCTTGAAGGGCAAGATCAAGACCGATTTCGATACGTCGCGCCGAATCTTCACGCTGATCGCCGCGCTCGTCTGGACGGGCCGCGAAACATGAGCGACGTCACGCTGAAGCGGCCATCATCGGTGCTGTTTGCCTGTTCGATGAATGCGGTGCGCTCGCCGATGGCCGAGGGTCTCGCCAAATTCATCGTCGGGCGGACCATCTTCGTGGATTCTGCCGGGCTCAACAAGCAGCCGCTCGACACCTTCGCGCTCACCGTGATGCGCGAAATCGGCGTCGACATCAGCGAGCACCGCACCAAGGCGTTCGACGACGTCGAGGTCGAATCCTTCGATCTCATCATAGCGCTCTCGCCGGAAGCCTATGAGCGCGCACAGGCCTTCGCGCGCACGGCCGACGTCGAGGTCGAGTACTGGCCGACCTCGGACCCGACCGCGAGCGGTGAGACGCGCGAGCAACGGCTCGAGGCCTATCGCGGCGTGCGCGATCATCTGCGGAGGCGCATCCGGGAGCGGCTCGGCCCGCCGGCCGGCGACTAGCTCTGGGGCTGTTTCGGATCAGCCAGCAAGCCGCGAGCCGGCGATGAGGCCAAGGGCCGCGACGATCGCCACGATCTCGATCCGCACCGCCCGCATCACGACGAAGGCGATGGCGAGCGCCAGCAGGGCAAGGGGGCCGGCGTCGATCGCCACGGGCAGCGCGCTCGCCGCCGCGATGCAGCCGGGCAGCAATTCGAACGAGCGTCGCAGTCGCGGGCCGATCTCGACGAAGCCGATCGCCCAGAAGCCGATGAAGCGGCAGACATAGGTGACGATGCCGATGAGCACGATCACCGTCACGGCGTTGAACGTGATGCCGCCGACCTCACTTGCCATCATAGAAGGCTCCGATCGTCATGCCCGCGAGCGCCCCGCCGACGATGTAGAAATACCCCGGCAGCACAGCGTGGAGAATGGTGGCGACGACGCCGGCGATGCCCCAGGCGAGCGTATGGCGGCGTCCTTTCCAGAGCGGCGCGACCATGACGACGAAGAACACCGGCATGAAGAGATCGAGCCCGAAGGCGCGCGGGTTGGCGATCAGCGAGCCTGCGCCGTAGCCGACGAGCCCGATCGCCAACCAGAACACCCAGAGAAACAGGCCGGAGCCGATAAGGTGGCCGACATCGGTCCCGCCCTCCTCATGGTAGCGGATGGCGGTCAGCCAGTTGGCATCCGTCAGTGCGAACAGGCTCAAGGCGTTGCGCCAGAAGGGCTGGTCCTTCATCCAGGGCCGCAGTGACGCGCCCATCAGGATCATGCGGGAATTGATGGTGAAGCTGACGGCGAGGATGCCGAGCAGGGCCGCGAGCGTCCACGTGTCCTGCCAGCCGCCAAGCGCCACCAGCTGGGAGACCCCTGCGAAGACGAAGCCCTGCATCAGGGCGAATTCGCCGAAGCTGAGGCCGCGCTGCGCGGCGAGCGTGCCGACAGCGATCGCGAAGAAGGCCATGCTCGGTACGATCGGCAGCATGGACCGCGCGCCGAGCACCATGCCTGCCCGTGTGCAGACGATCCGCGGGCCGGTATTGTGTCTCTCGGGTTGGTCGAGCATCGGGCGGATTCGATCGGAGGGCTTGCGACCGTCTTGGGCTGATTGCAGGGCGCCGTCAATGGTCAGTATGGCTGACCTATCGGCGAACGCTCAGAGGCGCTCGAAATAGAGTTCGAGGATGCGGCGATAGATGCGGGCGAGCGCCTCGATGTCGGCGACGGATACGTGCTCGTCGACCTGGTGCATCGTCTGGCCGACGAGACCGAATTCGATCACGTCGCAACAATCCTTGATGAAGCGCGCATCCGAGGTGCCGCCAGAGGTCGAAAGCTTCGGCGTCAGGCCCGTCTCGTCCGCGATCGCCTCGATGACGATGTCGATGAACGGCCCGGGCTTCGTCAGAAAGGCATCGGCGTTGGTCGGCCGGAAATCGAGATCGAAGCAGACGGCATTGCCTGCGGCCCGGGTCAGCCGGTCGCGGATTTCCGCGGCCAGCGTGTCCGGCGTCCACAGATCGTTGAAGCGGATGTTGAAAGTGGCGTGAACCTTGGCGGGCACGACGTTGGTGGCGGGATTGCCGGCATCGACGGTCGTCACCTGCAGGCTGCTCGCGTCGAAATGCGCCGTGCCGGCGTCGAGAGGCTCGTCGAGCGCGAGGATGAGCCGCGCCATGCCGGGAATCGGGTTGATGGCAAGGTGCGGATAGGCGACATGACCCTGCTTGCCGTGGACGGTGATGGAGCCGGTGAGCGAGCCGCGCCGGCCGGCTTTGATGGCGTCGCCGAGGCGGCCGGGATTGGTCGGCTCTCCGAGCACGCAATGGTCGAACCGCGCGCCACGCTCGCGCGCCCATTGCAGCAGCTTCACCGTGCCGTTGACGGCGGGGCCTTCCTCGTCGCCGGTCAGGAGAAAGGCGATCGAGCCGTTTTGAGGCGCGCCATGCTCACGCACATGCTGGATGGCTGCGGCCAGCGCGGCCGCGACGCCGCCCTTCATGTCGGCCGCGCCGCGACCCCAGAGCATGCCGTCCGCGATCTCGCCCGAGAAGGGTGGTCGCGTCCATGCAGCCTCGTCGCCGGGCGGGACGACATCGGTATGGCCCGCGAAGACGAGGCATGGGCCCTCGCCGCCGATGCGCGCATAGAGATTGTCGACGTCCGGGGTGCCTGGTTCCGAAAACACGGGACGGTCGACGGTGAAACCGGCTGCCTCGAGCAGCGACGCCGCATAGGAGAGCGCGCCTGCCTCGGCCGGCGTCACGGACGGGCAGCGGATGAGCGCCTGCGCGATCGCGACCGCTTCTGAGACGGCGGTCGTCATGGCGCCCCTTGCCGGACGCCGCCGAAGCCGAGGCGTACGAGATACCAGAGACCGAGCAGCATGATGAGCGCATAGGGCACGTAGATCGTGTTGCCGGAGCTATAATTGATCTGCGCAGCGACCACATGCATCATGCTCGCAAGCTCCGGCGTCGAGAAGAACAGCACCCAGTAAGCGATGCGGATCACGGCGATGATGAAGAGCGGTATCAGCAGCCAGAAGCGCCGGCGCGGGCGAAGGCCGATCGTGCGCATGCGCGCCGCCATGACATGGCTGAGATAGGGGAGGATGACGAGAAGTGCGACCGGCCAGGCATAGAGCCGGTAGGCCTGCCGCCCGAAGCCAAGCTGGATGACGAGGCCGACGAGGCTTGCCACGGCGAACATGACGAGCACCCGCAGATAGAAGCCGCGCGCGCTCATCGCTCAGTCTCTCAAAAGATCGTTGATCGCCGTCTTCGACCGCGTCTGTGCATCGACCGTCTTGACGATCACGGCGCAGTAGAGCGAGGGGCCGGGGCTCCCATCCGGCAGGGGCTTGCCGGGCAGATTGCCGGAAACGACGACCGAATAGGGCGGCACATAGCCGATATGGACCTCGCCCGTGGCGCGATCGATGATCTTGGTCGAGGCGCTGATGAAGACCCCCATCGAGATCACTGAGCCCTCGCCGACGATCACGCCCTCGACGACCTCGGAACGCGCGCCGACAAAGCAGTTGTCCTCGATGATCGTCGGATTGGCTTGCAGCGGTTCCAGCACCCCGCCAATGCCGACGCCGCCGGAGAGATGCACGTTCTTGCCGATCTGCGCGCAGGAGCCGACCGTCGCCCAGGTGTCGACCATCGTATTCTCGTCGACATAGGCCCCGACATTGACGAAGGACGGCATCAGCACGACGCCTTTCGCGATGAAGGCGGAGCGGCGGACCACGGCGTTCGGCACGGCGCGGAAACCCGCCTTGGCGAAGGCCGCCGCGTCCATGCCGAGGAATTTGGAATCGACCTTGTCCCACCAGGTGGAGCCGCCGGGGCCGCCTAAGATGGGGGCCATGTCGTTGAGCCTGAACGAGAGAAGCACGGCCTTCTTCAGCCATTGATGCGTCGTCCAAGAATCGCGACCCACCTTGCCGGCGATCTTCTGTGCGACGCGCATCTCGCCATTGTCGAGCAGCGAGAGCGCATGTTCGACCGCCTCGCGCCGCTCGCCCTTCGTCGCGCTGTCGATGCTGGCCCGATCCTCCCATGCGGCGTCGATGATGGGTTGAAGACTGGACGTGTCGGCGGTGCTGGGGGCGTTCATGAGAATGAGTTCCGGAGAAGGGCAGAAGAGACCGCCTTAATCCGATCGCGCCGCTCCCGAGTCAAGCGCGGCGTCCCGGCTGCGCTTCTGCGGCATCATCGGCCCGCCGATCGCGACTGCCCTCTGGAAGGCAGGGCGCGCCTTGAGGCGGCCGAGATAGTCTTGAACCAGCGGATGCCCGCCGAGCATGCCCCCATGGTCGGCAACCTCCAGCAGATAAGCCATTTGAAGATCGGCGAGCATGAACGCTTCGCCGCTGAGGAAGCCGCGTTCGCCGACGGCGCTGCCGATGTGGTTGAGCGTCTTCTTGAGCGTGGGCGTCAGAAAGGTGTTGAACCCGTCCGATACGCCGCCGGTGAGCGCGCCGATTCTGAGCGCCATGATCGGCAGCGCGGCAGTGCCTTCGGCATAGTGCAGCCATTCCTCATGCGTAAAATACGCGTTGCTTCCTTCGGGTGGGGCGAACCGGCCGCCGCCATGGCGCTGGTTGAGATAGGCGAGGATGACGGCGGATTCGCCGAGAACGAAGCCATCGTCCACGATGACGGGCGACTTTCCGAGCGGATGAATCTCAGCCAGCTCGGGCGGCGCTCGAAAATTCCCGTCGCGCTCGTAGCGCACCAGTTCGTAGTCGAGGCCGAGTTCCTCCATCAGCCAGAGCACGCGATGCGACCGGGAGAAGTTGAGGTGGTGGACGACGATCATGAAGCCGTTCAGCTCGGATCGGTGGATTTGAAGTCAGCCGGGTCGAAGCTGTAATGCTTAGAGCAGAATTCGCAGGTGACGCCAATCCTGCCATCATCTGCAACCATGGCGACGCGCTCCTCCTCGGCAAAGCCCTGCAGCATCTCGCGGATGCGCGGCTCCGAGCAGCGGCATGCCTCGCGCACGGGCATCCCCTCGAAGACGCGCACGCCTCGCTCGTGGAACAGCCGATAGAGCAGCCGTTCGCTCGACAGCGATGGATCGAGCAGTTCGTGATCCTCGACGGTTTCGACCAGCGAGCGGGCCTCGAGCCAGGCATCATCCTCGACGAAGGCAGGGGTATCCACACCCTCCGGCGCGTCGCCGGGATCGAAATCCGCCTGACGCTGCCGCTCTGGCGAGACCGGCAGGAACTGGACGAGGATGCCGCCGCCCCGCCAGGAATGAGCTTGGCCGTCGCCGTCGAGCACCTCGCCGACGGCGATGCGCAGCCTGGTCGGGATCTGCTCGGATTGGCGGAAATACTGGTGGGCCGCTTCCTCGAGCCCCTGGCCCTCGAGCGCGACGATGCCCTGATACTGGCTCATATGCGGACCCTGGTCGAGCGTCAGCCCGAGATGCCCGTGGCCGAGAAGTTGCGCGCTCAGCGAGGCATGCGGCGCGCTGCTGCCGACGACCTGCTTCACGCGCGCCTCGTTGAACCGCGCATAGCCGCGCAGCTTGTCCGGCGCCTCGAAATCGACGACGAGCAGGTCGATCGGTCCGTCCGTCCGCGTCTGAAGCTGAAAGCGGCCCTCGAATTTGAGCGCCGTGCCGAGCAGGCTCGTGAGGATCGTGGCTTCGCCAAGAATCCGCGAGACGGCCGGCGGATAGGCATGGCGCTCCAGCAGGGTATCGAGCGCCGAACCAAGCTGAACGACACGCCCGCGAACGTCGAGCGCATCGACCTGAAACGGCAATACGGTGTCGGCGTTCGCGCCTGATTTCTCGTCGATAAAGCGCAAGGGTGTCTCGAGCGCGTCATTCATCGTCACATGCTCCAGATGGGCTGGCCAAGGCATTTTGGCCAAGGCATTTTGGCCAAGGCGTGCTGGCCAGGGCGGGCGGTCCCGCGCGGGCCGCGATTCGTCGCTTCAGGACCTCGCCGTCATTGAAGCGGCGATGGGCAGAGATGGGAAGCCCTCAGCCGAATAGAAAGGCCATGATGCCCTTCTGGGCGTGCAGCCGGTTTTCCGCCTCGTCGAACACGGCGGATTGAGGGCCGTCCATCACCTCGTCGGTGATCTCCTCGCCGCGCGTGGCTGGCAGACAGTGCATCACGATCGCGCCAGGGTCCGCGAGGCGCAGGAGCGCGCCGTCGACCTGGAACGGCCGCAGCGCAGCGGTGCGCTCCTCGTTCTCTGCGTCGCCCATCGAAACCCAGCAATCGGTGATGATGCAGTCCGCGCCCTTGACCGCCTCCTGAGGGCTCGTCGTCAGCTCGATCGCTGCGCCGTTGGACTGCGCCCATTGCAGGATTTCGGGCTTCGGCCGGTAAATCTCGGGCGTCGCGATGCGCAGCGTGAAGGCGATCTTGCCGGCCGCATGGATCCAGGAGGTGAGGACATTGTTGCTGTCGCCGACCCAGGCGACGGTTGCGCCGGCAAGGGGGCCCTTGCGCTCTTCATAGGTCAGGATGTCGGCCATTACCTGGCAGGGATGCGAGCTCTTGGTCAGGCCATTGATGACGGGCACGCTGGCATTCTCGGCAAACTCCCGCAGCTTCGCATGGTCCAGCATGCGGATCATGATGCCATCGACGAAACGGGACATCACCCGCGCCGTGTCAGCGATGCTCTCGCGCTCGCCAAGCTCGATCTCGCGGCCCGTGACCATGATGGGTTCGCCGCCGAGCTCGCGGATGCCGACATCGAACGACATGCGGGTCCTGAGCGAAGGCTGCTCGAACACCATGACGATCTTCTTGCCGCGCAACGGCCTGTCGATCGCGTCGGCTGCGGTCCTGCGGCGCAGCTTGATCGCGCGCGACAATTCGAGGATCTGCCGAAACTCGGCCTTGGTCAGGTCCGAAAGGTCGATGAAATGGCGCGGGGGCAGGGTGATGCCCGATTTGAGGTTCGATACCTGGGTGCTCTGCATGTGCGTACCTTGCAACTGCATCAGTCGATCAGATGTGGCTGGCGAAGCGAAATCTCGGCCGGCCGATTGAAGGAGCGGAAGGAAAAATCATGCCGAGCCCGCAGACGCGGGCGGCTCGTCTTCATTCCTGAGTGCTATTCGGCCGCCGTTCGCGCCGCCTGCCGCAGTCCGGCGCTCAGCTTGGCGCAGGCTGCATCGAGCTTGGAGAGCGCGATCGCCACATCGGCCTCGGTGACGATGAGCGGCGGCAGGAGCCGCACCACATTGTCTCCTGCCGGAATGGTGATGAGCTTTTCAGCGCGGGCGGCTGCCGCGAAATCGGTGTTCGGGACCTCGGGGCGCGTCTTGATGCCCATCAGCAGGCCGTCGCCGCGAATTTCGGCGATGATATCGGGATACTGGTCCTGGAGGCCGGCGAGACGCTGCTTCAGGACAATCGCGACATCACGAACGTGTTCGAGAAAGGCCGGCTCGGAAACGGTGTCGAGCACCGTTTTGCCGACGGCCATGGCAAGCGGATTGCCGCCATAGGTGCTGCCATGCGTGCCGGCGACCATGCCCTTGCCCGCTTCCTCGGTGGTGAGGAACGCGCCGAGCGGAAAGCCGCCGCCAATGCCCTTTGCGATGGCCATGATATCGGGCGATATGCCGGACCATTCATGCGCGAAGAGCTTGCCGGAGCGACCGACGCCGCTCTGAACCTCGTCGAAGATCAGCAGCAGCCCATGCTCGTCGCAGAGGTCGCGCAGGCCGCGCAGGCATTGCGGCGGCACGGCCCTGACCCCGCCCTCGCCCTGGACAGGCTCGATGAGGATGGCTGCCGTTTCCGGCCCGATCGCGGCTTTGAGCGCCTCGTGATCACCAAAGGGCACCTGGTCAAAGCCAGGGCTCGCGGGACCGAAGCCTTCGAGATACTTCTTCTGTCCGCCGGCCGCGATGGTCGCGAGCGTGCGGCCGTGGAACGCGCCCTCGAACGTGATGATGCGGAAGCGCTCCGGCTGGCCGTTGGCCGAATGGTATTTGCGCGCCGTCTTGATCGCGCCTTCGAGCGCCTCCGCGCCTGAATTGGTAAAGAAGACGAAATCGGCGAAGGTCAGTTCGCAGAGCCTGGCGGCAAGCGCCTCGCCTTCGGGGATCTGGAAGGCATTCGAGACGTGCCAGACCTTCTGCGCCTGCGTCGTCAGCGCCTCGATCAGCTTCGGGTTTGCGTGTCCAAGCGAATTCACCGCGATGCCGGCACCGAAATCGAGATAGCGCTCGCCATCCGTCGAAATCAGCCAGACACCCTCGCCTCGCTCGAACGCGACGTTTGCGCGGGCAAAGGTCGGGAGGAAATGGCTTTTGGTCTGAGACGACATGTCGACGTTCCGATTGGGCGAGGGTCCGATAAGGATGGCGCTATACTGGACGATCCGTTGCTGCGTTATGGTGACAAGGCTGCGGACCACCGCAGCACTGCCTGGGCATCAAAAGCGAAAAGCCACCTCCGGGCTACGGGGCAGCTCATCAACGCCGTGACAATGCGGGAGTTTGCCTTTTGCGTCAATGGTCGCGGCCCAGGCGGCGGTCGATCGTGATCGTGACAAGGGTCCGCCGAGGCGGTTCGTCTGGCAAAACTCTCAATTGTGCCGCATTTGAGAGGCATCTCCCCGCGCGGAAGCATTAGCGGGAACAGGGCGAAAGCTGGCCTTCGAGCGACGGTGGAGTTCGCTGGGGAAAACGCTCTTGACTCGCCGAAAGTCGTTGCCGCTGATTCGCCAGCTATTGTAACGTTGAAATCAAGGACGCGGCGTCTTGCCGGGCCCCGAGCGTTTTCACCTAAAACCTGTCGTTTGAGGCCAATCGGGCATTCTTCATGGATTCCGAAAGCCGATGGGATTCCAGGCAGCGCTCGAGATCGAACTGAAGAAGCGGAGATTGACCTGATGACCTGGACCGATGAACGCATCGAGCTTCTGAAGAAGTTGTGGGCCGATGGTCTGAGCGCCAGCCAGATCGCCGCCGAGCTTGGCGGCGTCACGCGCAATGCGGTCATCGGCAAGGTTCATCGCCTCGGTCTTTCAGGTCGGGTCAAGAGCAACGGTTCAGGCGCGCCCCGACCGCGCAAGCCGGTCGTGCGGCAGGCGAGCGCCGCGCCGCGCGCCCCGTCCCCAGCCACGCAGAGCTTCACCGTGCGGGGCAACGTCGCGCTCAAACCCGTGATCGTCAGCGAGACCAGCGCTGTTGCGGTGATCGAGGAGGAAGCGGAAGACGTCGTGGTGCCGATGTCGCGCCGCGTCTCGATCATGGAGCTGCGCGAGGGCGTATGCAAATGGCCAATGGGCGACCCGATGGCGAGCGATTTCGTCTATTGCGGCGCGGACTGCACGGTCGGCACCGTCTATTGCAGCCATCACTCGCGGGTGGCCTATCAGCCGACGCAGGACCGGCGTCGTGCGCCCGAGGCGCGTCGCTGAGGTTCAAGTTTCGTCAACGAATACGGAAACCGCGCCTCAGGCGCGGTTTTTTGTTTCAGCTTCGCCCGAAGGTCTCGTCGAAGGCATAGCCCGCACCGCGCACCGTGCGGATCGGGTCCGGCTGGCGCGGGCGATTGATGGCGCGGCGCAGGCGGCCGACATGGACGTCCACCGTGCGGTCGTCGATATAGACGTCCTGGCCCCAGACGCCGTCGAGAAGTTGCTCGCGCGCGAAGACGCGTCCGGGGCTCTTCATCAGGAACTCGAGCAGGCGGAACTCGGTCGGGCCGAGATGAAGCTCGCGGCCGCCGCGCCGCACGCGATGCGTCTCACGGTCGAGTTCGAGATCGCCCATCGAGAGGCGGTTCGCCACGAATTCAGGCTTGGCGCGGCGCAGCAGCGACCTGACGCGGGCGACGAGCTCGGGCACGGAGAAGGGTTTGACAATGTAATCGTCGGCCCCGGTCGAGAGGCCGCGCACGCGCTCGCCCTCCTCGCCCCGCGCGGTGAGCATGATGATGGGCATGCGCTCCGTCTCGGCCCGGGCGCGCAGACGGCGGCAGAGCTCGATGCCGGACAGGCCCGGCAGCATCCAATCAAGCATCACGAGGTCGGGAGTCGTTTCGCGCAGGCGGATTTCGGCGTCGTCGCCACGCGCGACGCTCTCGACGGTGTATCCTTCGGCCTCGAGATTGTAGCGGAGAAGCAGCGTCAACGGCTCCTCGTCCTCGACGATCATCACATTGGTTGCCATGCCAGCCTCATCGATCTTCTGCCGCGACGCCGCCTGGTTTAGGCGGCGTCGACGGATGTTTCCGCCGCGGACGAACCCTTCGGCCGGTCGGCCGGCAGCGTCGTTCCAGTCACCATGAAATAGACGGTTTCGGCGATGTTGGTCGCGTGATCGCCGATGCGCTCGATGTTCTTCGCCGAGAACAACAGATGCGTCGAGAAGCCGATGTTGCGAGGATCCTCCATCATGTAGGTCAGCACTTCGCGGAACAGCGAGGTATAAAGCGCATCGATGTCGCCATCGCGATTCCAGACTGCGAGCGCCAGATCTGCATTCCGGCCGGTATAGGCGTCGAGCACCGACTTCAACTGCGCAAGCACCAGCTCGCTCATATGCACAAGGCCGTTGATCGCCTGCGGCAGGGCGAGGCCGCTATCCATCGCGATCACCCGTTTGGCGATGTTTTTCGACAGGTCGCCGATCCTCTCGAGGTCGGAGGCGGTGCGGATCGCCGCGATGATGTCGCGCAGGTCGACGGCCATGGGCTGGCGGCGGGCGATGGTCAGGATCGCGTTTTCCTCGATCTCGCGTTGCATCGCATCGACCTTCGGATCGAGATCGATGATGATGCGGGCAAGACTCATGTCGCGCCGCTGCATCGAGGTCGTGGCGTCGCTCATCATCTTCTCGACGAGGCCGCCCATCTCCGCGATCCGGTGATCGAGTTCCTTCAATTCGGTGTCGAAGGAGGAAACCGTGTGCTGTGCCATGCTCATGAGACCTTTGACCCTTGAGAGCGCCCGCGAACGGCCCCTTGAGGCCTCGCATCGGAACGTATGGTGAAGGCGCGCCCTGCTCGCGGAAATCGCGTTCCGTTGGCGGGACGCCGCCGATGATAAAGCCGCCTAGCCGAAGCGCCCGGTGATGTAGTCCTGCGTGCGCTTGTCGGAAGGCGAGGTGAAAATCTTCTTCGTGTCGTCGAGCTCGACGAGTTCGCCAAGATACATGAAGGCGGTCTTCTGGCTGACGCGGGCCGCCTGCTGCATGTTGTGTGTCACGATGGCGATCGTGTAATGCTCCTTGAGCTCATCGATCAGCTCCTCGACCTTGGCGGTCGAGATCGGGTCGAGCGCGGAGCAGGGCTCGTCGAACAGGATGACCTCGGGGCGCACGGCGACGCTGCGCGCGATGCAGAGACGCTGCTGCTGTCCGCCAGAGAGACTCTGTCCGCTCGCCTGCAGCTTGTCCTTGACCTCGGTCCAGAGCGCCGCGCCGCGCAGCGCCTTTTCGACCCGGTCGTCCATGTCGCTGCGCGACAGGTTCTCGTAGAGTCTGATGCCGAAGGCGATGTTCTCATAGATCGTCATCGGGAACGGCGTCGGCTTCTGGAACACCATGCCGATCTTCGCGCGAAGCTGGTTGCGATCGACCTTGGGGTCGAGGATGTTCTGCCCGTCCAGCATGACCTGGCCCTCGGCGCGCTGATTGGGGTAGAGCTCGTAGATCCGGTTGAGGATGCGCAAAAGCGTCGATTTTCCGCAGCCGGAGGGGCCGATGAACGCCGTCACCTGCCGCTCGCCGAGGGCGAGATTGATGTTCTTCAATGCCTTCGTCTGGCCGTAGTAGAAGTTGAGATTTTCGATCTTCACCTTCGGCTTGACGGCATGGCTCGGCATTGCCTGAAAGGCGACGCCTGCGGTGGAGGCTGAGGTGTCGGTTGGCATCGTGTTCATTTGCATACTCATGAGAATGGCCTCGAACGATGGAGGAATACCGGCATCAAGGGCTGGATTTCTTGACCGAGGTCAGGGTGCGGGCGACGATGCTGAGGATGAGAACCGCGGCCGTCACCAGCAGCGCACCGGTCCAGGCAAGCGAATTGAGATCGGGATAGGCGCTGCCGGCGAATTTGTTGATCGAGGTCGGCAGGCTCTCGAGTTCGCCGAAAATCGAAAACTTCAGATTGTCGTTGCCGAGCGCCGTGAACAGGAGCGGCGCGGTCTCGCCGCTGATGCGGGCTACCGCGAGCAGCACGCCCGTCACGATGCCGGCGCGGGCTGCACGATAGGCGATGGTGCGGATCACGAAAGAGCGCGGCGCGCCGATGGCGCTGGCCGCCTCGCGAAGCTGGTCCGGCACCAGCAGGAGCATGTCCTCCGTGGTGCGGACGACGACGGGGAGCACGATGATGGCGAGCGCGCAGGCGCCGGCAAATCCCGAGAAGCCGCCCATCGGACGCACGACGAGTTCGTAGATGAAGAGGCCGACGACGATCGACGGGGCGCTCAACAGAATGTCGTTCACGAAGCGGATGACCTGCGTCACCTTGTCGTGGCGGCCGTACTCGGCCATGTAGGTTCCGGCGAGAATGCCGAGCGGCGTGCCGACGACCGTCGCGAGCGCGGTCATGATCAGGCTGCCGACGATCGCGTTGAGCAATCCGCCCTGCGAGAGCGGCGCAGGCGTCGTCATCGTGAAGACGTTGATGCCGAGGCCGCTGAAGCCCTCATAGAACAGCTTGAACAGGATAAGGATCAGCGCGCCGAGACCCATCGCCGTCGCCGCGTAGCAGAGAAAGCGAAACACAAGGTCGGAGTTCTTTCGTGCCGTGATGGACGCCATGGGGGTGCTCTATTGTCCGTTCGTCGAAATCAGGATCCGGCGCGCTTGTTCATCTGCATCAGCATCAGGCGGGCGATCGCCAGCACGATGAAGGTGATGACGAACAGCATGAGGCCGAGCGTGAAGAGGGTCGAGAGAAGCTCGTCCTTGGCCTCGCCGAATTCGGAGGCGATGCTGGCCGAGATCGTCGTGCTCGGCTGCAGGAGGGACGCGCTGAAGCGATGCGAATTGCCGACGACGAAGGTGACGGCCATCGTTTCGCCAAGGGCGCGGCCGAGCGCCAGCATGATGCCGCCGAGCACACCGACGCGGCTGAATGGCAGCACCACCTTGGTGACCACCTCCTTGGTGGTGCAGCCGATGCCGTAGGCGGCCTCCTTCAGCACGGGAGGGACGGTCATGAAGACGTCCCGCGTCACGGCGGCGATGAAGGGCAGGATCATGATCGCGAGGATGATGCCGGCGGTGAGCATGCCGTAGCCCGAAGCCGGGCCTGCGAACAGCGTATTGAGGACCGGAATGTCCTGAAAGGCCGGGACGAGGTAGTTCTGCTCGAAATCCTGCAGGATCGGCCGAAGAACGAAGAAGCCCCACATGCCGTAGATGATGCTCGGAATGCCGGCGAGAAGCTCGATCGCGACGCCGATCGGACGGCGAAGGTTGAGCGGGCAAAGTTCGGTGAGGAAGATGGCGACGCCGACGCCGACCGGGACGGCGATGAGCATGGCGATGATGGAGGTGACGAGCGTGCCGTAGATCGCGACGAAGGCGCCATACTCGCCCTTCACCGGGTTCCAGGCGTCGGATACGAAGAAGCCGAGGCCAAACTTCTGGAAGGTGGGGATCGAGCCTTCGACGAGCGTGAAGATGATGCCGCCGAGCACGAGAAGCACGAAATAAGCGGCAAGGCGGGTGATCCAGCGGAAGATCGCATCGCCGCGCGCAAAGCGCTTCAAGGCGGGAGCGCGTTCGGCCGCAAGCCGGTCCGTCATCATGATGTCTGCCATGCCACCCGTTCCGTTATTTCATCGCCATCGAGCACCGCATGCGGTGCGGGGGCAGTACCCGTTACACTTGGAAAGGAAAGCCCCGACCGTCTCCAGCCGGGGCTCTGCCGTTTTAATTGACGACGGACTTGCCGTCAGCGCCCTTGATCGAGGACCAGCTCTTCATCACGAGGTCTTTCACGTTGGCGGGCATCGCCACGTAATCCAGCTCGTCAGCGAGCTTGTCGCCATTCTTGTAGGCCCAGGCGAAGAACTTCAGCGCTTCGGCGGAGGCTGCAGGATCCTTGGCTTCCTTGGCCATGATGATGAAGGTCGATGCCGAAATCGGCCATGCGCCGTCGCCGGGCTGGTCGGTGATCAGCAGGTTGAAGCCCTCGGCATGCGCCCAGTCGGCATTCGCTGCGGCGGCCTGCACGGAGGCGGCGTTGGCCTCGACCGTCTTGCCGTTCTTGTTGACCATCTTGGTGGAGGTCAGGTTGTTCTGCTTGGCGTAGGCCGTCTCGACGTAGCCGATCGCGCCCTTGGTCTGCTTGACGTTGTTGGCGACGCCGTCATTGCCCTTGGCGCCCAGTCCGACCGGCCACTGAACGGAAGCAGCGTTGCCGATCTTGTCCTTCGCGGTCGCCGAGACCTTGGAGAGGTAGTTGGTGAAGTTGTAGGTCGTGCCCGATCCATCCGAGCGCGCGATGACGATGATCGCGGTCGAAGGCAGCTTCAGGCTCGGATTGAGCTTCTTGATGGCGGCATCATCCCAGGTCTTGACCTCGCCGAGATAGATCTTGGCAAGCGTGTCGCCGTCGAGCACCATCTCGTTTGCCTTCACGCCATCGAGATTGACGACCGGCACGATGCCGCCCATCACCATCGGCCACTGTACGGCGTTGCCGATCTTCTCGAGCTCTGCGGGCGTCTGCGGAATGTCCGAAGCGCCAAAGGTCACAGTGCGGGCGGTGATCTGCTTGATACCGCCGCCGGAGCCGATCGCCTGATAGTTGAGGCCGTTGCCGGTCTCCTTCTTGTAGGCCTCGGCCCACTTGGCGTAGATCGGATAGGGGAAGGTCGCACCTGCGCCGGAAATATCGGCCGCCTGGGCCGGTGCGATGCTGGCTACGACGGCAAAAGCCGCTGCCTGCAGAAGAGTTGAAAATCTCACGGGATATCTCCTGATGTCTGACGCGTGCCACCGGAGCTTCCATGATCGCCATGGTTCCAGCGTCGCCCCAGCGGGATTACAGACGAGACGCAACAGCTGCATGACAGCTCGAGGGTCCGTCTGGCGGATCGATCGGTCGGCGGTTTCATGCGGCTGACCTGACCCGGATCGATAATAATTCCATCGCGAAGGTGCAGCCAGAAAGACGCCAAGCCTTTCGGTTTGAGCAATTACTACCTTTCGATATCAGATTTGTGACAGTCTAACATCATGATCTAAAACAGATTTCGATCGTCATAAAAACAGTTTTGCGCGTGTTTCGCTCGTTCAGTCCGCGACGGGCAGGCTGACCGTGAACCTCGATCCTTCGCCGAGCCGGCTATCGACTGCAAGGCGGCCGCGATGGCGATTGATGATGTGCTTCACGATCGCAAGGCCCAGTCCGGTGCCGCCCTGCTCGTGACTTGCCCCGACATCGACCCGGTAGAAGCGCTCGGTGAGGCGCGGCACGTGTTCGGGTGGAATGCCAGGTCCGAAATCCTGCACCGCGATCTCGACCTCATTCGTTCGACCAGCCGTGCGCCGTTCCACCGAGACGACGACCCGTTTGCCTGATTTGCCGTATTTGATCGCGTTTTCGATGAGGTTCTCGAACACGCGAAGCAGTTCGTCGCGATCGCCGAGCACGTGGATCGGCTGATCCACCGCGCCGCTCGTCTCGATCTCGACGCCGCGTTCGCGCGCGAGGCCGGACAGCGTGTCGGTCATCATGCCGAGCACACCGACGATGTCGACTTTTTCGCTTGGAGCGACGTGCTGGGTCAGTTCGATCCTCGAGAGCGAAAGGAGGTCGTCGACGAGCCTCGCCATGCGCCTTGCCTGCGAGACCATGATGGACAGGAAGCGATCGCGCGCGGCAAGATCGTTCTTAGCCGGCCCCTGCAAGGTCTCGATGAAGCCGATGATCGAGGCGAGCGGCGTGCGCAGCTCATGACTTGCATTGGCGATGAAATCGACGCGCATGTTCTGGATGCGCTGCAACTGCGTGATGTCGCGCATCAGGATCACGACGCTTTCGCGCGGCATTTCCTGCGGGTCGGCCAGGCCTGCCGACCGTGGACGATCGATCCGCGCGACGGTCACCTCGAAGAAGCGCTCCACCGGCACCCGTTCATGGTATTCGACGCTCATCATGCGCTCGCCCCGCAGGACCTGATCGACGGCATTGAGGACGAGCGGCGCGCGCAGCGCGAAGGAGACCGGGTTGTTCTCCTTGCAATTGGGCAGGCTCGACCGCGCCGCAGCGTTGGCGAAGACCACCAGCGCCCGGTTGTCGATGATGATGAGCGGTTCCGGCACCGCATCAAGGCAGACGGTCAGTCGCGCCGGAAATCCCTCGAGCTTGTGCGTCTTGGCGCTGACGCGCCGGGCGAGGATGCGGCCACGCAGCGCGATTGCGTAGCTTGCCAGCAGGAAGGCGCTGCCTGAGAGGATAAAGGCGTTGGGCGAGGATTTTGCCAGAGCCAGCACGATCACCAGCAATCCGCCGAACACCAGGGCAAGCCGTGAGGCCGTCAACTGCGACCGCATCACCTCATCCGGGCCGAGATCCTGCGCGCGCTCGGACGGCGCGTCTGCGATCTCCGGGTCATGAGGCAGGATGTCGGCCACGCTCTTGCCTTTCATCGCCGATCGAAGGCGCTCCGCCGCCATGGTGCAGCGGCTTCAGCCTCACTGTCCAGCCGGCGATTCATCCTCTTCATCATGACTGGACGTCTTGTATGTTTGAAGACGCTTTTGGATTTCGTGCAAGCCGAGCAGCAGAAGCGCGAGGACGAACGGTACGAGATAATAGAACAGGCGATAGAGCAGGATCGCGCCGAGCAGGCGGCCCGGCGGAATGTGCGAGAGCGAGAGCAGCATCGTCGTCTCGAACACCCCGGCCCCGGCCGGCGCATGGCTGGCGAGGCCGAGAATGTGGGCGAAGACATAGGCCGCAATGAAGGTGCCGAACGAGGTGGCGGGGTCCGTAGGCAGAAGCACGAACAGGATGCCCCCCCCGGCGCAGACATCGGCGACGCCGAGGATCACCTGCCCGATCGTCACGCGCCAGCTCGGCAGCGACAGCTTCCAGCCCTGGATGACGAGGCGGCGGGGCTTCACGGCGATGAAGATAAAATAGGCGGCCGTCGCCGCGATGATCGCCGCCCCGATGGCCAGGTTGATGTTCGGCGCAAGGTGGTTGATGTCGGCGATCGCGTCCGGCCGTGTCAGCAGGCTGAAGCCGAGAACGAGCCCCATGCCGAGCCAGAAGGTGATGCCGGCGATCAGCGTCAGGCTGGCGATCTTGGGAGCGCTGAGGCCCTTCGCGCCGTAGACCCAGAGGCGCACCGCCCCGGCGGTGAGAAGCGGGAAGCCGAGCGTGAAGCTCACCGCATAGCTCGTGAAGGAGGCGAGCGCCGTCGTCGGATAGCCGATGCCGCGCGAGCCGATCTGCCGCAGCGCAAGCGCGTCATAGCCGGTGAGCATGAAATAGCTCAGCGCCGTGAACAGGCAGGCGAGCATGATCTGCTCGCTGCTGAGATTGGCGAAGCTCGCCCGCAATTCGTTGACGTCGATGTCCCTGACGATGTGGTAGAGAACCGTGCAGGCGACGATGAACAGCGTCGCGCTGGCGCAGCCGCCAAGGATGCGCCAGAGCTTTTTCGGTCGCCGTGCCTCCATCGGCTGCGGCGAAGCCGCCGGCTCGGCAGGGCCCGGCATCATGTCCAGCTTATCGATGCGCATCGGCGTCGATCGGCGTGCGGTTGGCGCGGCATCCGCCCCGGCAGGAAGAAATACGGCTGTTCAATAGGAAAATCCTGAAAAATCGTTCGAATGCGGCGAGGTCGAAGCCACGACGTCCCGGCAGTGCATATGGAGGCTTACGACCAAGATCGCAATTGACGATCGTCATGCAAGGCGACCGGGTGAAAGCACAGCAGATTCCTGTGACGGTTCGATATGGCTCCCATGTTCTGCTTGGCGCCCGTCTCGATCCGGCAAAATGCGCGCATCGTCTTCACATCCGCTAAACCTTGTCCGCAGCAAGTTCGGCAAATGAAAACCGGATGCATGCCACTTTAACACCTCGCATACAGGTCTCGTTTACACTGTCGGCAAACATTGAAAGGTCATTCATCCTTGCCCTCGATGCCCGCACTGGAGATGAAAGCGCCCGACCCGGCCTTCGGAACGGAATTCGCCGAGGAGGCGTTCCGTCTGCACAAGACGAGACGCCTCAGCAACGCCGTCGATACGAGCGTGCTCGAGGTGATCGCCGAAGAGGTGCCGGTCACGCTGATCTACAACGATCTGGCGCATGCGACGTTCCTCATGACACCCGTCGATCTCGTCGATTTCGCACGCGGCTTTTCGCTGACGGACGGCATCGTGCATCATGCGGACGAGATCGCCGACATATCGGTGTTCATCGGTCAGGACGGCATCGAAGTCCGGATCTTCATCGCCCCGCTGCGATTCGGCGCCTTGCAGGATCATCGCCACAAGCTGCTCTCGAAGGGCAGGCATGGTCTGTCCGGCGTCCGCCGCGTGATCCGGCCGGTGATCAGCTCCGCGCTGTTCACCGAAGCGGCGGTCGCCGCCGCCTATGCCGAGCTTCCGAAGCTACAAGTGCTCAACATGGCGCTCGGCTCGCTTCAGGCGACCGGGCTTGCCTCGATCAACGGCGAGGTGAAGGTGGTGCGCGAGGATGTCCGCCGCCACAACGCGTTCGACAAGGCAGCCGGAATCGCGATGGCGGAGGGAGTCTCGTTCCGCGAATGCTTCGCGATACTCACCGGCACCTGTTCGTTCGACATGGTCGAGAAAGCCGCCTGGATCGGCCTGCCGATGATTGTCGGCCAGGCCGCGCCGAGTTCGCTCGCGATCCAGACGGCGCAGGATCTCGGCGTGACGCTATGCGCCTTCTCGCGCAGCGAGCGCCTGAGCATCTATTGCCACTCGGAGCGCATCAGCGGTCCGATCTTCTAATCCCAACGGGAGTGGTGATCAGGCCTCGATCACCCGGTTCGGCAATTCGTCGACATCGTCAGCGCCAGCCGGCAGGCCTGGCGCCATCGCCTCCGCGAGGATGCCGATCGCCGACACGAACCCCTCGGCGAGTTCGCGGCGTTTCAGCCGTTCTGTGAGCGCGGCGAGTGCTGCCTGCGACGCCGCAAGGGTCAGGTGTTCCCGCGCCGCCTCGTCAGGCAGGATCACGGCCACGCGCTCGGCAAGCGAGACATAGACGAGGATGCCGGCCCGCCGGCGCGTGCGCATGATGCCAAGAAGATGGAACTGGCGCTCGGCGGCGCGCTCGACATCGGTGCGACGGATGGCGCGCGGGGTGAGCCTCAGCCTGATCGGTTTCCATGAGAGGATGAGCAGGCAGGCGCAGAACACAAGCAGTTGAAGCACGAGGATCGAACTTACCTGCATCTCAGTCAGCCACCAGAGCGGCCAGGGCAGCAGCAGCGCGACGACCGATGACCACAGCACCGGCGTAAAGCGATATTCGCTGGCGCCGGCTGCGACCGCGCAGACGATTTCGGCGGAGGTGGTCCGCTCCGCCGCGCGCACCGTCTCGGCGATGCGCGCCTGATCCGCTTCACTCAAGGCCAGCATGGTCTCAGAAATCTCCGCTCGCGCCGCCGCCGCCACCATCGCCGCCGCCTCCCGAAAACCCGCCTCCCGAAAACCCGCCCCCTGACGAGCCGCCGGAAAACCCGCCTCCGCCGGAGAAGCCGCCGCCGGGAAGCACGATCACACCGGGAAATCCAGAGCCGCGGCGGATGCTGGAGCCACCGCGCGTGTTGGAGCGCAGCCAGATGAGGATGATGACGAACAATACGATCAACACGAGCTGCGTCCAGTCGAACGAGCCCGAGGCGTCGCGTGTGTCGCGCGTGACGCCCTTCCAGCCCTGATCTTTCGCTTCCCCGGCGATGACGCTGCTGATGTCCGCGACGGCTCTGGTGACCGCGAGCCCGTAATCTCCGGTCCGCAGCGGCGGAACCATGGCGTTGGTGATGATGATCTTGGTGGTCGCATCGGTGAGTGCGCCTTCGAGCCCGTAGCCCACCTCGATGCGCACCTTGCGCTCCGCCTTGGCGATGAGGATGATTGCGCCGTTGTTGATCGTCTTCTGGCCAATCTTCCAGTTTCGCAGCAAGCCGACGCCGAATTCCTCGATCGAATAGCCCTGGAGGTCGGGCAGCGTGACGACGACGAGTTGTGCCGACGTCTTCGCCTCGAGATCGGCGAGTTTTGCTTCAAGGTCAGCCTTGACGACGGGCGTCAGCACATTCGCACCGTCGACGACGCGCATGCCCTGGAGCGACGGATATGTTGGTTCGGCGCTTGCCGCCTGCAGCGACACAAGGAAAAAGAGCAGAGCGAGGAGCGCGGCCAAGCTGACATGATGCCGCCGGCCGCGCGCCCAGTCCCTCCTGCAGCCGGCATCCGTCATGCCGCCGCCCTTCATGCCGGGAGCGGGCATGGCAAGGTTGCCAAGACGCGCGTCACAGGCCCGGCTCGCGGCGTCAGAACTTCACCTTGGGCGCGGTCTGGTTCTCGGGCGCGCTGGTGAAGGTCTCCATCGGTTTGGCTTTCCAGAACAGCGAGGCCCACAGCGTTCCGGGGAAGGTGCGGATCTCCGTATTGTAGCTCTGCACGGCCGCGATGTAATCACGCCGCGACACGGCGATGCGATTCTCGGTGCCTTCGAGCTGGGATTGCAGCGCGAGGAAGTTCTGGTTGGATTTCAGATCGGGATAATTTTCCGAGACCGCGATCAGCCGTCCGAGCGCGCCGCTCAATTGGCCCTGCGCCTCCTGGAACTGCTTGAATTTCTCCGGGTCGGTGATGGTGGAGGCATCGACCTTCACCGAGGTCGCCTTTGCCCTTGCCTCGATGACGGCGGTGAGCGTGTCCTGCTCCTGCTTGGCATAACCCTTCACGGTTTCGACGAGGTTGGGAATGAGGCTCGCCCGGCGCTCATATTCGTTCTGCACCTGGGCCCATTTCGCCTTGGCGTTCTCCTCGAGCGTCGGGATCGTGTTCACGCCGCACCCGGCCAGCGTCAGCGCCATCATGGCGGCGAGCGCCCAGTTTCTGATCGCTGAGAAACGAGACTGCACTGGCATGGTCGGACTATCCCCTATGATTGGCGGGCCGACCATACTGTCTCGCCCGGCAACTTGCCAGCGCTCTCGCATCTAATCGGAGGCGGCCTCAGCCCTCGTCCCCGTTGCGGGCGAGCCACGGACCGATCATCGGGATCAGAAAATTGAGGCCGATCAGCCGGCCGAAATGGTGCGCTCCGACATAGAGCGGGTTGAGCCCAAGCGAACCGGCCACCGCCATCATGGCCTCCAACCCGCCCGGCGCAAAGGCGACGAGCGCCTCGCCGAGCATCACATCGGTGAACTCGACGATCACCAGTGCGACGATCCAGGCAAGGCCCATGGTGATGGCGAAGGAGGCGGTGGCGTGCCAGAGACTGTCCTTGAGCGTTGCGAGGGTCGTGCCGGTGAAGCGCGTGCCGAAATAGCCGCCGAGCAGGATGAAGCCGATATCGGTGAGCCAGAGCGGCAGTCCGCCCTGCACCGCGCCCGAGACATGGAGGCCCGCCGAGACCAGCATCGCTCCGAAGATGAAGGGCGCGACGATGCGCAACCGCTTGAAGGCGAGCGCGCCGACGAAGCTGGCCGCCAGGATGATTGCGAGATCAGCAAGGCCCGCTTCCGGGCGGGCGGTGGCGGCAGCGCCTGCGCCCGCGATCGTGACGACGCTCGGGAGCAGCACGACGATGACGAGGCTGCGGAACGATTGCACCACGACGACCCGCGCCATATCCGCTTTCGCCTCAGCCGCGACGGCGAGTACCGCCGAAAGAGCGCCGGGAATGGAGGCGTAGGTCGCGGTCTTCACATCCCAGCCGGCAACGCGGATCAGCCAGAGACGCGAGACGAAGATGATGAGAATGACCGTGACCGTGAGGAGGGCGAGGCTGAGCGGATAATGGGAGAAACTGTCCAGCATGTCGCGCGTGATGGCGCTGCCATAGCCGCAGCCGGAGAGGAACATCGCGCCGTCGCGCAACGTGTCGGGCAGGTCGGGCTTCAGCCCGGCGACAAGCGCGACGATGACGCCGATCATCGCGCCGGACAGGATCGGTGCCGGAAGCTTCAGCCAGACGAACAGCGCCGCCCCGGCGCAGCCGAAGACGAGCGTGACGAGGGTGCGGATCATCGTCTCGCGGATGAACGGTGGCGTGGTCATGGAGGGTGGGTCATGTCGTGGGTCGGGCGGCCCTTGCCCTGCCCTACGCCTACAAGCGGCGCGATGCACCCGCTATTTTTTGAATGCGCGATGCGACGGTCGTCTCCAGCCGGTCATCGCGCCGCGATCCAGGCTTCGAGCCGCCGCGCGGCCTCGACGATATGGTCGGGGCGGCGGGCAAAGCACAGACGGAAGAACGCTTCGCCGCCGGGGCCGAAGGCGCTGCCAGGCGCAAGACCGATATTCGCCTTGTCGACGAGCTTGAACGCGGCGCTGCGCGCATCCGTGACGCCGTCGATCGAGAAGAACAGGTAGAACGCGCCGGGCGGCGGGGTAAAGCGCACCCGGCCCGATTGGGCGAGCGTTCTCACCAGCGTCTCGCGATTGCGCCGTGCCGTCTCCACCTGCGAGGCGATGAAGGCGTCGCCCTCCTCGAGCGCCGCGATCGCGGCGCGCTGTGAGAACACCGGCACGCCGGAGACCGAATACTGGATCATGTTCTCGATGATCTGGCCGAGGCTCGCCGGCGCCTGAATCCAGCCGACGCGCCAGCCCGTCATCGCATATGATTTCGAGACGCCGTTCATGGTTAGCGTGCGGTCATAGAGGCGCGGCTCGACTTCGGCGGGCGTGCAGAACTTGAAATCGCCAT
>JAIELD010000085.1 GCA_019753285.1 Beijerinckiaceae bacterium
CCGGCCCTGCGGGCGCTGGCGGATGGCGACCCGGAGGCGGCGCGGCACATCCTCTACGTGTCGTCGCTCTCGAAGACCGTGTCGCCGGGCGCACGAATCGGCTGGCTTGTGCTCCCGCCTGCCTTGCTCGTTCCCTTCAAACACATGAAGGCGACGGCCGACATCCATTCCTCGCTGCTGTCGCAGGCGATCATGGAGGCCTATCTCGGATTGCAGCGGCTGCCAGCCCGCGTCGCGCTCGCAAGACAGACCTATCGCGCCAAGGCTGGCGTATTGATCCGCATGCTCAAGCAATACGCGGGGCCGTCTTTCGACTTCGAAACGCCGGTCGGCGGCATGTTCATCTGGTCCAAGCTCAAAGTGCCCGGTTCGTCGGTCGAGTTTGCCCGTTTCGCTCTCCAGCACGATGTCTCGGTCGTGCCTGGCGAGCCGTTCTTTTCCAATGATCCGGAAACCGACCGGCTGCGGCTCTCCTTCACGCAAGGCACGCATGACGAAATCGAACGCGGCGCCAGGCGTCTTTCGGCAGCGATCGGTGCCTGGACGGCCCGCAACTAAAGCCGTTCGCCCTCGCGGATGGTCGCGCCGGGCCGGTCCCACCACGGCTCGCCCTTGAAATGCTCGACCAGGAAGTCGATGAAGCTGCGCAGCTTGAGCGTGAGATGGCGCGTCGGCGGATAGATGACGTGGATAGGGATCGGTTCGTCCTCATAGTCGAGCAGAAGCGGCACCAGCCGGCCGTCACGGAAGCGATCGCCGATCATGAAGCTCGGCAACCGCACGATGCCGAAGCCGTGCTCGGCCGCTGTCAGGCAGGCTTCCGCGCTCGACATCAAAAGCCGCCCGACGACATCGACCATGACGAGCGAGCAATCCTTGCGATGGAACTTCCACTTCGTCGGCTCACGAAAATTGGTGTCTATGATGCAGACATGGTCCTTGAGCGCGGCGGGATCGGCCGGAACGCCACGCCGGATGATATACTCGGGCGAGGCGGCGGCCACGACCCGCGCAGTGCCAAGCCGGCGCGCGATCAGGCTGAGGTCCGGCACCCCGCCGACCCTGATTGCCGCGTCGAACCCTTCATCCACGAGATTGACGACCCTATCGGAAAAATTGACGTCGAGCTCCACCCGGTGATGGCGCTCCATATAGTCGATGAACGCCGGCACGAGCTGCGAGAAGGCGAGCGAGGCCGGGACGGTTATGCGCAGCCGCCCGGAGGGTTCACCCTTCCGATTGCCGACCATGTTGTCCAGCGCGTCGATTTCGGCAAGGACCGCCTTGATGCGCTCGAAATAGGCGAGCCCCATCTCCGTCGGCGACAACGCCCGCGTCGTTCGGTTGAGAAGCTGGACGCCGAGCGTCTGCTCCAGCCGCGTCACCAGCTTCGAGGCCTGTCCCGAGCTGACGTGCAGCCGCGCAGCCCCACGGGCAAAGCCGCCGGCTTCGACGACGGCGACGAACATGCGATCACACTCCAGCCTATCCATGCCATTGCTTCCAAATTGGAAGGAAAATACTCTAAAAATCATATATTATCATTTTATCGGAAGCAAATATTGTCCTCGCATTCACGGCGGCATCGTGCCGCTGACCAGCAAAGAGGATTTTGTCATGACAGAGGTTCGTCATTCAGATTATGCAGCCACGCTACTGCGCGTCAGCATCGGCGTGATGTTCGTCGCCCATGCGCTGCTCAAGATCTTCGTCTTCACCGTGCCCGGCACGGTCGGCTTTTTTGAAAAGGTCGGCTTTCCCGGGGTGCTCGCCTACCCAGTCATCGCGTTCGAACTCATCGGCGGCGTTCTCCTGATCGCCGGCGTCTTCACGCGCTGGATCGCGCTTGCCGGCGTTCCCGTGCTTCTCGGCGCGCTGATGGTGCATTCCGGCAATGGCTGGATGTTCGCGAGCCCGAATGGCGGCTGGGAATTTCCCGCCTTCTGGACAGTCGCCCTCGTGGCCCTCGCGCTGCTTGGCGACGGCGCCTACTCTGCCAGGACCATTCTTGGCGCGAAGTGACGCGACAGCAGCCGGGCCATCCTCGCAAGGGACGCGGCCCGGCCACATTCTTCAACTCGAACCGAAGCGCCTGTCGCAGGACAGCAGAAAGGTTGCAGCCATGAACGCTCCTACCACGGTCTCGCCGGTCGAACGCGCATCCCTCTCGGCTGAAGGCCATGTCGCACTCGAAAGCGAAAAGGCGCCGGTCCATATCGGTTCGGTCAGCCTCATTGCCCGCGATGCAGACGCGCTGGCCGGCTTCTACCAGGACAAGATCGGTCTCGACGTACTCAGGCGCAAAAGCGGCCGCGTCTCGCTCGGCTCGGGCGGTGTCGCCTATCTCCATCTCATCGCGTCGCCGAATGCGAAAGCGCCGCGCCAGCCCGCCGCAGGGCTGTTCCACACCGCCTTCCTCCTGCCCTCCCGCGCAGCGCTTGGCGCATGGTTCACCGCAGCGCATGACCGGGGCGCGCCGATCGAGGCAGCCTCCGACCATGATGTGAGCGAGGCCTTCTACCTGACCGACCCCGAGGGCAACGGCATCGAGGTCTACGCCGATCGCGATCGCTCAATGTGGCGCAAGACCGCCGATGGCTATCTGATGACGACGCACCGCATGGATGTCCACGGCGTCGCTGAAGCCGGCAAGGACTACGCCGCCCGACATGGCGCGTCCGCAGGACGTTTTCCAGCTGCCTCGCGCATCGGTCACGTCCATCTCAGCGTTGGAGAAATCGACGCCGCCGAACGCTTCTACCATGCGCATCTTGGCCTCGACATCACGCACAAACGTCCCGGCGGAAGCTTTTTCTCCTCCGGCGGCTACCATCACCATATCGCGACCAACACCTGGCACAGCCTCGGTGCCTGCTTGCGGGAAGAGGGCACGACAGGTCTTGCCGAGGTGGAACTCTTCGTGAGGGACGCCGCTCTCCTCGCAAAGCTGACGGAGAGCGCGGACGCCGGCGAGCCGCATGACAGTCTCGCCATGGAAGATCCATGGGGCACGCGGCTCAGCTTTTCCGCGGGCTGACCGCCGGCATTTTCATCCCCGCCCACAGACAGGCAGGACCGTAAGACGGGCCCTGCCTTTCGTTTTCGTTTCGGCCGGGCTTGCGTCGGGCAATCCATTGATGGAAAGACCGATCGGGGGCGCAATCATGGAGGATGGAATGGGTCTGCTGTCGAGGGTGATGCTGATCGGCGCTCTGGCGATCGGTTCGATGAATGGTCAGCCCGCCAGAGCGGATGCGACTGTGCCGACGAAAGACATTACCGGGGCCAGGGACAATCTAGTGTTGAAGCGCTACGAAGGCTCCTTCATCGTCAGCTATCAGCGCTCGGCTTTCAACGACTTCAAGATCCCGCTCTCGAAGCTCGAACTCGTGCCCGACAAGCGCGACGTGATGAACAACCGGCTGTTCGCTCCCAAGGAGCAGAAGGAACTGGAAGGGCCGCTCACGCGCCTCGCCTATGTCATGCCGGCTGACCGGTCCCCGCTCGAAGTCTTGCGCAACTACCAGGACGAGATCACGAACGCCGGGGGCAGCGTCCTCTATTCCTGCAAGACCGAGGAGTGCGGCGGTGACGCGAAACGCTCGAGCTATGGCGGCGGCAGCGACAGCAGCCTGATGATGTATTTCTTCCACGACAGCGAACTGAAGGACCCGGCCTTTTCGAACGGCGCCTGCGCGCTGACCTCGTCGATTTCGGACCAGCGCTTTTTCGCGGGCAAGATGCCGGGACCTGACGGCGACATCTACGTGACGGTGCAGACCTACCTCATCAACAACGACATGTACTGCAAGGCGATCAGCGGCCGCACAGCCGCGCTCGTCCACATATTGGAGCCGAGAGCGCGCGAGAAGAAGATGACCACCGTCAGCGCGGCCGAGATGGCGAAAAGCATCGGGGCAACAGGGCGTGTCGCGCTCTACGACATCTTCTTCGACACCGCCAAGGCAGATCTGAAGCCGCAGTCCGAGCCCGCTTTGAAGGAAATCGCGTCGCTGCTCCAGGGCGACCAGAAGCTCGCCGTGCTCATCGTCGGCCATACCGACAATCAGGGCGGCTTCGACTATAATGTAGACCTGTCGCGCAAGCGCGCCGACGCGGTCGTGAAAGCGCTGTCGGCAACCTACAAGATCGATGCGAAACGCTTGCGTGCCGCCGGAGCGGGCATGATCGCGCCCGCCGCGTCCAATGATGACGAGACAGGACGGGCAAAGAACCGCCGCGTGGAAGTCGTCAAGCTCAACTAGGAGAGCGCGGGTGAGCCTCGAGGCGGAATACAACAACCGCGCCCTCGTCCCCGACCATATGGACGTGATGAACGGATGGCGACGCGACGCCGCTGCCTATCGGTCGGAGGCCCCGCCGATCAGCTTGTCATATGGCCCGACCGAACGGCAGATGGTCGATGTGTTCCGTTCGGCGTCGCCGGTCCATGGCGCGTCGCTCGCTCTCTTCATCCACGGTGGCTACTGGCAGGCGCTCGACGGCTCGTGGTTCAGCCACTGCGCGCGCGGGCTTAACCAGTCCGGCATCGACGTCGCCGTCATGACTTATGACCTTTCCCCGACTGTCCGCGTCGGCGAGATCATCTTACAGGCGCGGCAGGCGGCAGCCATGCTGTTGCGGCAGTTCGGACGGACAATCGTGCCGTTCGGCCATTCCGCCGGCGGACATCTGACAGCGGCGCTGCTGTCGACCGATTGGCAGAGGATCGATCCTGCCCTGCCCGCCGACCTGACGATGCGCGGCTATTCGATCTCCGGCCTGTTCGATCTCGTGCCGCTCATCGGCACCTCGATCAACGACAAGCTTGGCCTCGATGAGGCCGAGGCCACGCAGGCGAGCCCGCTCTTTGCCCCGACAGTCGCCGGCCGGACCCTCATCTCGACGGTTGGCGAGCTGGAGTCGAGCGAGTTCCACCGGCAGTCGCGGCTGGTGACGCATGTCTGGGGGGCGCATGGTGCGCACACCCGGTCATTGAGCGAAGCGGGCAAGAACCACTTTACGGTGCTCGACGATCTTGCAATGCCCGATACGGCGATGACGCAGGCGTTGGCGGAGCTCTGCCGGGGCTAGGGGTCCGTCTTTGAGCAGAGCTGCAATCGATCAAACACCCCACCCGGTGCATTGCACGTGCCACCCTCCCCTGAATGGGAGGGATTTTCCGACTCCCTCCCCTCAAGGGGAGGGTTGACCGGCGCAGCCGGGACGGGTGGGGCGACCGATTGGTGCCTCACTGCCCCGCTAACGCCACCTCCCTGATGATCCGGATCGCCGCCTCGATCTCCTCGCGCGTTATGTTGAGGTAAGGAATGATCCTGATGCCGTCCGCACCGGATGGCAGCACATAAAGCCCTTTTTCGTGGAGCCGCGTCGCGAACTCGCCGCCGCTCATCGAGGTCACCTTGAAGCGCACGATGTTGGTCTCGACCGATGACGGATCGATCTCGATGCCGGGCAGCTGCGCGATGCCGTGCGCGATCATCTGCGCATGCTCATGATCCTGCGTCAGCCGCGAGCGATTGTGCTTCAAGGCATAGAGCGCGCCGGCGGCGATAATGCCGGCCTGACGAAATCCGCCGCCGAACATCTGCTTGAAGCGCCGGGCCCTCGCGATGAAGTCCTTCGTGCCGCATAGCGCAGAACCCACCGGCGCGCCGAGGCCCTTGGAGAAGCAGACGCTGACGCTGTCGAAATGGCGCGCATAGTCGCGCTCGGGAATGCCGCTTGCGGCCGACGCGTTCCAGAGCCGCGCGCCGTCCATGTGAAGCTTCAGCCCGTGCGAACGGCCGCGTTCGCACACCGCCGCGAGCTGATCCAGCGGCCAGATCTTGCCCCCGCCGATATTATGCGTGTTTTCGATGCAGAGCAGCGTGATCGGCGGCATCACCGTGGTCGGGAAGAAAGGGTGCGACACGCCCATCACGGCCGTCACGTCGTCCGGTTTGAACATGCCGTTCGTTGTCGGCAGAAGACGAGGCAATACGCCGGACAGCGCCGCCGGACCGCCGCCTTCCAGCAGATAGACATGGGACATCTGATCCAACAGGATCGCATCGCCGAGCGATGTGTGCGTGCGCAGCGCAACCTGATTGGTCATCGTTCCGGTCGGCATGTAGATCGCGTCATCCTTGCCGAGCAGCTCGGCGACTGTGTGCTCGAGCTCCTTCACGGTTGGATCGTCGCCGTAAAGATCATCGCCGACCTTCGCATGCGCCATCGCATGCCGCATCGCGTCGGTCGGCAGGCTAATCGTGTCGCTTCTCAGATCGATCATGGAGAGTTCGCTCGGATTGCGGCGGGCTGCGCCTGATGTCATGCTGCGCCGTCACCTAGACCAAAAAGACTGTGGACGGAAGGACATCATGGGGACGGAAACTCCAAGCGGCGGCGTGACGCCGGTCTCGAAACGCGTCCCCAACCTCGCCCACATGCTGACGCGCAACGCCCGCCGCTTTCCGCAGCGCGTTGGCCTGTCCTGGGGCGAGCGGCGCTGGAGCTGGGCCGAGTTGGAGGCGCGCGTCTCGGCGATGGCGGCCGGGCTCGCCGCAAAAGGCATCGGCAAGGGCGACCGGGTGCTCGCTCACTCCAAGAACTGCAACGAGATGTTCGAGGCAATGTTCGCCGTCTTCCGGCTCGGCGCTGTCTGGGTGCCGACGAATTTCCGCCTGCTGTCGGACGAGGTCGCCTGGCTCGCCGGCGCGGCAGGCGCCAAGGCCGTGCTGCTGCATGCGGATTTTGAATCGTTCGTAGCGCCCATTCGTGGAAGCGTGCCAGACGCCGCAATCGGCTGTCTCAATGGCGACGCCTTCGGCGATTTCGGCGTCGGCGCGCTGGTGGAGGCGAATCTCGGCGCGGCCTTCGCGGATGTGCGTGTCGAGCATGACGATCCATGCTGGTTCTTTTTCACCTCCGGCACGACCGGGCGGTCGAAAGCCTCCGTGCTGACGCATGGCCAGATGGCGTTCGTGATCACCAACCATCTTTGCGACCTCCTGCCCGGCATCACGGAGGAGGATGCTTCCCTCGTCGTCGCGCCGCTCTCGCACGGGGCCGGCGTGCATCAGCTCAACATCGTCTCGCGCGGCGCGATGACCATCCTGATGCCGAGCGAGAAATTCGACATAGACGAGGCCTATCGGCTCATAGAGATGCACCGCGTCACCAACATGTTCACGGTTCCCACCATCGTGAAGCTGCTGGTCGAGCATCCGGCCGTCGACAGATACGATCATTCCACGCTGCGCATGGTGATCTATGCCGGCGCGCCGATGTATCGCGAGGACCAGAAGATTGCGCTCAGCAAGCTCGGCAAGGTGCTGGTGCAGTATTTCGGCCTCGGCGAGGTGACAGGCAACATCACGGTGCTGCCGGCGGCGCTGCACGAAGCGGAGGACGGTCCGGCGGTCAAGCTCGGCACCTGCGGCTATGAGCGCACCGGCATGCAGATATCGATCCAGGACGATGCGGGCCGAGAGCTCGAGCCGTTCGAGACCGGCGAGATCTGCGTGATCGGCCCTGCCGTGTTCGCGGGCTATTACGACAATCCGGAGGCGAACGCTAAGGCCTTCCGCGACGGATGGTTCCGCACGGGCGACCTCGGACACATGGACGGCGAAGGCTTTCTCTACATCACCGGCCGGGCGTCGGACATGTATATCTCCGGCGGCTCCAACATCTATCCGCGCGAGATCGAGGAGAAGGTGCTGACCCACCCGGCCATCGCGGAATGCGCGATCGTCGGCGCGCCTGATCCGACCTGGGGCGAGATCGGCATCGCCGTTTGCGTCAGGCGCGAGGGAATGGCCGTCGATGAGGCCGAGGTTGCGGCTTTCCTCGCCGCCAAGGTGCCGCGCTACAAGATGCCGAAGCACTTTCACTTCTTCGAGGCGCTGCCACGCTCCGGCTACGGCAAGGTGCCCAAACGCATGGTGAGCGACGAGTTGAAGGCGCGCGGCCTTTGGCCGGACCTCAAAAAGGCATGAAGGCGCGCTCATGACGAGATATGTCAAACAGCCGGGCGCACCGCGCGAACAGCGCACCCTCGCCGTCCCTGCCACGGTAAGGCGGCAGGCGATGACCCTGCCCGCCGGCACGGCGTTGCTCGACGCCGTGCGCGAAGCGCTTGTCATGCATGGTTGCCGCTCCGCCGTCCTGACGCTGCGCGGCGGCGCTCTAGGCCCCTTCGCCTATGTGATGCCCTCGCTACCGGTCGACGAGATGCACGCTGCTTTCTACAGCGCGACGTTCAGGCCGGCGGGCTTGACGATGCTCGATGCGGCCTCGCTCACCTTCGGCACGCGCGACGGCGCGCCCTTCTTCCATTGCCACGGACTTTGGACCGAGGGCGATGGCGTGAAACGCGGCGGCCACATGCTGCCGGAGGAGACGGTCATTGCCGAGCCGATCAAGGCCGTCGCCTATCTGCTCAGCGGCGCGGCCTTCGAAGGCACGCTCGACAGCGAGACCAATTTCAAGCTGTTTGAACCGGTGGCTGACGGAAACGGCGCGGCGGTCGAGGGGAACCCTGCTTTCGCGGTGCGCCTCCTGCCGAACCAGGACCTAAGCCATGCGCTCGAAACGTTCTGCCTAGACAAGGGCATCACGCGGGCAGCGGTCCATGGCGGCGTCGGCAGCATCATCGAGGCGCGCTTCGCCGATGGCACCGTGGCGCCGCGCTTCGCGACTGAAATGTTCATCACGAGCGGCAGGATCGAGGTCGATGCCGCCGGTCTCGCCCATAGCGCGATCGACGTTTCGCTCGTCGACTATGCCGGCGAGGTATTCAGCGGCAGGCTGATCCGCGGCGATAATCCGGTGCTGATGACGGCCGAGATTGTCCTCGAGGTGCTTTAGGGCCATGAAGATGTCATCCCCGACGAAGCTTTGCTTCGAGCGGGGATCCACGACGGGGCGACATTTCAAATGGATTCCCGCTCACCCTTCGGGTGTCGGGAATGACAAACGCCGACTGACGCTATGAAATTCAGACGTTCTTCAGCCCAAAAGCCTTCACGAGGTCGGCCACCTGCTCCGGCGAGAGATAGCGCGGATTGAGATTGCGCAGCAGCAGGTAGAGCTTGGCCGTTTCCTCCAGTTCCTCCATCGCGTAGACAGCGGCCTCGAGGCTTGCGCCGGCGACGACCGGGCCGTGATTGGCGAGGAGCACCGAGGCGTATTTGCCGGCCAGCCCCTTGATCGCGTTCGCCACCGCCGGGTCGCCAGGGCGATAATACGGTACCAGCGCGGTTTTGCCTGCCTTCATGAGATAATAGGGCGTCATCGCCGGCAGCACGGAGGCGGGATCGATTTCCGGCAGCATCGAGACCGCGACTGAATGCGTCGAATGCAGGTGGACGACGGCGCGGGCGCTGCTCCTCGTGTCGTAAAGCGCGGCGTGAAGCGGGATTTCCTTCGTCGGCTTGTCGCCGGACACGAGCCGCCCATCGGCATCGAGCCGCGACAGTGCCGCCGGATCGAGGAAGCCCATCGAGGAGTCGGTCGGCGTCACCAGCCAGCCGCCATCGTCGAGACGCACACTGATGTTGCCGGAGGAGCCAGGCGTCAGCCCACGCTCGAACAGCGAACGCCCGAAGCGGCAGATTGCTTCCCTCAGCTTCGATTCGCTCATCGCCCGTTCCGCGCCATGGGTGCGATGATGGCAGCAGGCCAGGCGTCAGGCAATCTCGATCGAGGGCGATCAATCGCTTGCCAGCCTCGGCGTCGGCGTTCCACTATGGCCGAAACAATCGGGGGAAACATTGATGAGCGATTCATCGTCCGGCAGGCCGCGCATCGCGGTGATCGGCCTTGGCTCCATGGGCTTCGGCATGGCGACGTCGCTGAAAGCGGCCGGCTTTGAAGTCACGGGCTGCGATGTCGCCGCCGCGTCCGTCGAGCGCTTCGTCACCTCGGGCGGGCTCGGCGCGGATACCCCGGCCGAGGCGGCGCGCGGCTGTGGCATCGTCGTATCGGTGGTGCTCAATGCGGCCCAGACCGAGATGATCCTGTTCGGCGAGCATGGCGCGGCGAGCACGATGGCAAAAGGCGCAGTCTTCATCTCCTGCGCCACGATGGACCCTGATGTTGCGCGCAGCCTCGCCAGCCGGTCCGACGCGGCAGGCCTGCTCTATCTCGATGCGCCGATCAGCGGGGGTGCGCAGCGGGCGGCGGAAGGGGCGCTCACCATCCTCGCCTCAGGCAGCGCCGCCGCATTCGAGAAAGCGAGGCCGGCGCTCAACGCCATGGCCGCCAAGCTCTACGAACTCGGGTCTGAGCCTGGCCAGGGCGCGGCATTCAAGATGATCAACCAGCTTCTTGCCGGCGTCCACATCGCGGCGGCCTCCGAAGCGATCGCTTTCGCAGCGCGACAGGGCCTCGATATCGCCAAGGTCTACGAGGTGATCACCGCGTCGGCCGGCAATTCCTGGATGTTCGAAAACCGCATGAAGCATGTGCTCGACGGGGATTACGCGCCGCGCAGCGCGGTCGACATCTTCGTGAAGGACCTCGGAATCGTGCAGGACATGGCCCGCACCGCGAAGTTCCCGGTGCCGATCGCCGCCGCCGCGCTGCAGATGTTTTTGATGACCTCCGCCGCCGGAATGGGCCGTGACGACGACGCCTCGGTCGCAAGACTTTACGCTCAGGTGACGGGAACGACGCTTCCAGTCCAGCCGGCCTGAAACGGGGAACAGCCATGCCACGCTTTGCCGCCAATCTTTCGATGATGTTCAACGAGCACCCGTTTCTCGATCGCTTCGCCGCAGCGGCGGAGGCCGGCTTCGAGGCAGTGGAGTTCCTGTTTCCCTACGAGCATCCGCCGGAGGTGATCGCGGACCACCTCAAGGCAAACAAGCTGACTCAGGCGCTGTTCAACCTGCCGCCGGGGGATTTTGCCGCCGGCGAGCGGGGCATCGCAGCCCTGCCCGCCCGCGCGGAGGAATTTCGTGAGGGCGTCTCCACCGCGCTCGAATACGCGAAGGCGACCGGCGTCAAGCATCTGCACATGATGGCGGGGATCGCGGACAGGCACGATCCCGCCGCCGAGGACGCCTATCGCAAGGCCGTGGCCTACGCCGCGGGCGAACTCCACAAGCATGGCCTCGACCTGCTGCTGGAGCCGATCAACGGCCGCGACATGCCGGGCTATTTTCTGAACGATTTCGATTTTGCAAAGCGCCTGATCGAGGAAATGGCGCTGCCCAATCTGAAGCTGCAATTCGATATCTATCACCGCCAGATCATGCATGGCGACGTGACGATGGCGATGCGGGCCATGATGCCGATGATCGGTCATGTCCAGCTCGCCGGCGTGCCGGGCCGGCACGAGCCGGTCGGCTGCGAGATCGATTACGCCTTCCTCTATGACGAGCTCGATGCGCTTGGTTACACCGGCTTCATCGGCTGCGAATACCGTCCGAAGGGCACGACGCTCGCAGGCCTTCACTGGTTTCAGCCCTACCGGACGGGCACGACGGCGAACCATCTCGCCGGAGCGGTCTCCTGATGGCGGGGCTCGCGCTCGGCTGCATCGCCGACGACTATACCGGCGCGTCCGACCTCGCCAATACGCTGACCCGCTGCGGTCTGCGCACGGTACAGACGATCGGCGTGCCCTCGCCCGACCTCGCGCTGCCCGAGATCGACGCCGTGGTGGTGGCCTTGAAGAGCCGCTCGATTCCCGCCGCCGAAGCGGTGGAGAAATCGCTCGCGGCGAATGCATGGCTTCAGGCGCGCGGCGTGCGCCACGTGATGTTCAAGGTTTGCTCGACCTTCGATTCGACCGATGAAGGCAATATCGGCCCGGTGATGGATGCGCTGGGCTCGGCGCTGAACGCCGGAACGGTGATCGTAACCCCGGCCTTTCCCGGCACCGGCCGCACCGTCTATCAGGGCAATCTCTTCGTCGGCAGCGTGCCGCTCAACGAAAGTCCGCTGAAGGACCATCCGCTGAACCCGATGCGGGACGCCAATCTCGTGCGGGTGCTTGCCCGACAGAGCAAGGGCAGAATCGGCCTGCTTGATCTGGCCACGGTCGCGCGCGGCGTCGAGGTAGCAAAGAAGCGGCTCGAAGATCTCGTGGGCGAGGGCTGCACTGCAGCGATCGTCGATGCCGTGTTCGACAGTGACCTTGAAATCCTCGGCGCGCTCGCGCTCGACCAGCCGTTTTCGGTCGGCGCATCGGGGCTAGGGCTCGGCCTCGCGCGGGCCATGGCAGGCAAGAGCGGCTCTTCGAGTGTTGGAGCAACGACAGGCAGTCCGATCGCCGGCCCGACGGCCTGCCTTGCCGGAAGCTGCTCGCAGGCGACGCTCGCACAGATCACCAATTCCGAACGCTCGATGCCGGTGCGCCGTCTCGACCCAGAGGCGCTTCTGAACGGAAATGTCGAGGTAGAAAGCGCGCTCGACTGGGCGCGAAATCGCATGAAGGATGGTCCCATCCTGATCGCCAGCAGCTCCTCGCCAGCCGAGGTCACCGCGCTGCAGGCCCGCTTCGGCCGTGACCGACTCGGCCACGCGATCGAGCAGGCAATGGCGGACATCGCCGAGGGTCTTGCGCGCTCCGGCGTGCGCAAGCTCGTCGTCGCGGGCGGAGAAACGTCCGGCGCAGTCGTCGACCGACTCGGGTTGAAAGCATTTCTGCTCGGCGGCGAGATAGCGCCGGGCGTGCCGGTCCTGCGCAGTATCGGCGCGGGCGACGACATGCTGATGGCGTTGAAATCCGGCAATTTCGGCGGGCCGGATTTCTTCCGTGACGCCATCGCAATGCTGAACGCATAAACAGACAAACGAGGGAGGCCGACATGCACATCATGATCATCGGGGCGGCAGGGATGGTCGGCCGCAAGCTGGTCGATCGCCTGATCCACGACGGCGGGCTCGAAGGGCGGAGCATCTCCCACCTCACCCTGCTCGACGTCATCGAGCCGACGAAGCCGGCCGGCTTCAAGGGCGTCATCGAGCGCAAGGCGGTGGACATCTCCGATCCTGCCGTCGCGCCGCAGATCGTCAAGGCGCGGCCGGACATCATCTTCCATCTCGCGGCGATCGTCTCAGGCGAGGCCGAGGCCGATTTCGAGAAGGGCTACCGCATCAATCTCGACGGCACGCGCCATCTGTTCGAGGCGATCCGGCACGAAGGGCAGAAATATTTCTACCGGCCGCGTGTCGTTTTCACTTCCTCGATCGCCGTCTACGGCACGCCCGTGCCGGACGAGATCGACGACGAGTTCTTCCTCACGCCGCTCACGAGCTACGGCACGCAGAAAGCCATCTGCGAATTGCTGCTGGCGGATTATTCGCGGCGCGGCCTTTTCGACGGCATCGGCATCCGCCTGCCCACCATCTGCATCAGGCCGGGCAAGCCCAACAAGGCCGCCTCCGGCTTCTTCTCGAACATATTGCGCGAGCCGCTGAGCGGCGAGGAGGCAGTGCTGCCGGTGTCGGAGGATGTACGCCACTGGCACGCAAGCCCGCGCGCTGCGGTCGGCTTTCTCATCCACGCCGCAACCATGAAGCTGGAGCCACTCGGCGGCAGGCGCAATCTTTCGATGCCGGGTCTCAGCGCCACGGTCGGCGAGCAGATCGAGGCGCTCCGGCGCGTCGCTGGCGAAAAGGCCGTCAAGCTGATCCGCCGCGAGCCGGACGCCACCATCGCCGGCATCGTCGCGAACTGGCCGCGCGGCTTCACCGCGGCCCGCGCGCTGTCGCTCGGCTTCAAGGCGGAGACGAGCTTCGACGAAATCATCCGCATCCATATAGAAGATGAACTCGGCGGCAAGATCGGCTGAAGGCTAGCCGAAACCGTAAAGCCGCTGCGGATTGTCCACCAGCACCGTGTTGCGGGTCGCCTCGTCCGGCAGCCAGTCATGCAGAACGTCGAGCAGATCGCCGACGTTCGGCATTGGCTTGTAATGCGCGACATGCGGCCAGTCCGAGCCCCAGAGACAGCGATCAGGCGCGGCTTCTGCCAAGGCGCGGGCAAACGGCACGGTGTCGCGATAGGGATACGCCTCGAGCGAGGTGCGGAACGCCCCCGACAGCTTGACCCAGCCGCCATCGCGCACGAGCGATAGAAGTGTCTGAAAACCGGGATCGCCGAGCCCGGCCGATGTCGGGAAATGCCCCATATGGTCGACGACGATGGGCACCGGCAGCCTTCCGAAAGCGCTCGCCCTATCGGGCAGGAGCCGTGCATCGGTGAGAAACTGCAGGTGCCAGCCGAGCTCGCGGCACAGTGCGCCGTAGTCGGCGAGCGCATCGAAGCCGACGCCGCCGCCGAACAGGTCGTTGATGCGCAGCCCGACGACGCCGGCTTCCTTCAGCTCACGGTAGGCGCTGTCCTTCTGGCCGAGCGCGACGACGGCGATTCCGCGCAGACGTTCACGGTTCGAGCGCAGCGTCTCGACCATCAGCCGGTTGTCGGTTCCATGGACGCTCACCTGGATGAGGACGCCATGGCTCATGCCCGTGGCGTCCAGCATGGAGAGGTAGAGCTCCGGCGAAGCTGCGGGCGGCGTATAGCTCCGCTCGGCGACGAATGGATAGGCGGGCGGCAGGCCGATCACATGCGCATGCGTATCGACTGCACCGGCCGGCACCTTGAATTTCGACGGGCCGCGAGGCGGGGCGTCCGGTCCCGGACAGTGCGGGATGGACCGCGCGGGGGACGAACCCCGCGCGGAATCAGGCGCATCATGCATCTGCGTGGAGGATCTTGCCCCGCGTTTCCGGCAACGCGAAGGCCGCGAGGAAGAATAGGCAATAAGCCGAGATGGCGAAGATCGCGATCGCGTTGGCTAGGCTCGTCGTCTGCGACAGGTAGCCGACGAGGAAGGGAAACAGCGCGCCGATGCCGCGGCCGAAATTGTAGCAGAACCCCTGACCCGAGCCGCGCAGGCGCGTCGGATACAGTTCGGTCAGGAACGCACCCATGCCCGAGAAATATCCCGACGCGAAGAAGCCGAGCGGAAAGCCAAGCACCCAGAGCACGCTGTTGGAAAGCTCGACCTGCGTGTAGATCAGCGTGACGATGATGGCGCCGATCGAGAAATAGAGGAACAGCTTTCGCCGACCGATCTTGTCAGCGAGCCACGCGCCGACGAGATAGCCGATGAAGGAGCCGATGATGAGCGCGGCAAGATAGCCGGTGGAGCCGACGATCGACAGCTTGCGCTCGGTCGTCAGAAAGCGCGGCACCCAGAAAGTGATGGCATAATAGCCGCCCTGGCAGCCGGTGGCGACCAGCGAGGCGAGAACAGTGGTCTTCAAGATCGGGCCGGAGAAGATTTCCCAGATCGCAGGACGCTCGCCCGATACTTTCTGCTTGGCCATCGTCTGCACCGAAACGGGAGGCTCCTCGACATAGGCGCGGAGATAAAGCACGAGAAGCGCCGGCAGCGCGCCGATGGCAAACATCCAGCGCCAGGCCTGCTCGGCCGGCAGGTAGCTGAACAGCACCGCCTGCGCCAGCACGGCAAGCCCCCAACCGACCGCCCAGCCGGATTGCACGGAGCCAACCGCGCGGCCGCGATACTGCGCGCGGATCGTTTCCCCGATCAGCACCGCACCGGCTGCCCATTCGCCGCCGAAGCCCAGGCCAAGAAGAGCACGAGCGATCAAAAGCTGGTTGAAATCCTGCACGAAGGCACAGAGCAGCGAGAAGACCGAAAACCAGATTATGGTGAGCTGAAGCGTGCGCACGCGGCCGATGCGGTCCGCGAGGAAACCGGCGCCCCAGCCGCCCAGCGCAGACGCCAGCAACGTCACCGTGCCCGCAAGGCCCGCAAGGCCCGGCTCGACGTTCCACAATTTGATGATCGTGCCGATCACCAGCGGATAGATCATGAAATCCATGCCATCGAGCGCCCAGCCGGTGGCGCAGGCCCAGAAGGTGCGCTTTTCCGGCACCGTCATGTCCTTGTAGAAGCCGGTGAGGCTCGTATCCTCGGGAACGACGATGTCCGCCTGCCCCCCGGTCGATGATGTCACGCTCATGATTACTTCCCCCTTGCTGATGTCGCTCAGTGCGTTTCTTTTGCTTGAAGTGACGGAGCACCAGCCGATGGCGATGCGTCGCGCAAACCGATGGAAAGGCGCGTCGCGGCGGCGGTGATGTGGCCTGCCATGGCTTCGCGCGCGCCGGCGGCATCACCTGCGGCGATGGCCTTCAGGACGAGACCGTGCTCTGCGATGACCTGATCGACCTGATCCGGGTGCCGGGTGATGGTATTGACGACAGCATCGCCGATGACGGAGGACAGCTCGGCCCCGATGAACCCCACGAAGCTTTCATAAAGCTCGTTCTTGGTCGCGCGGGCGATCGCGACGTGGAATTCGGTGTCGGCCGCAACCCGCAGAGCCGGATCAGCCATACGGACGATCAGGGCCTCGAGCGCGGCGATATCGTCACTCGTCCGCCGCTGCGCGGCAAGCTCGGCGGCGGCGGCTTCGACACCGAGGCGCAGCTCATAGCAGTTCTGCAGTTGCGTGTGCCGGACGCGGTTGTCGTGGATGCGGAAAACGTTGTGCCCATTGCGCCGGTTGACGAAGACGCCCGAACCCTGACGCGCCGCAACGACGCCCTCGGTCTGGAGCCGCGCGATCGCCTCGCGGACGACGGTGCGGCTGACGCCATATTGCTCGGCCAGAGCCTTCTCGGTCGGCAGGCGGTCGCCCTCCTTGAGCCCGTCTTTCAATATTGCTTCACGCAGCGTGCTGGCGAGGTCTTCGCCAAGACGCGGCGCACGGGCTATGAAGGATGTCTGTGACATGGTTGCCATGTCATCATACAACTATTGCTGTTGTAAAGGCTCCATCGCGCTCAGTCGTTCATTTTAAAATTCTTCAGGCTGGCCGCTTGGCCGTATCAATGTTGGCCGTATCAATGATTGTCCCGCGGCACGCCGAACGTCCAGGCGACACGCTGGTATTTTACGGCCGGCTTCAGCACCATGCCGCTTTCGAGCTGATCGACCATGCCGCGCTGGATTTCCTGCCAGGGCGTCTGCGAGGCGGGGTATTGGTATCCGCCGGCCTTTTCGAGCTCGGCCCGGCGCGCAGCGAGCTCATCGTCGGGAATCAACACATCGGCGCGACCCTTTACGAGGTCGATCCGCACACGGTCGCCGGTTTTCAGCAGGGCAAGCGCGCCGCCGGCGGCAGCCTCCGGCGATGCATTGAGGATGGAGGGCGAGCCCGAGGTCCCGGACTGGCGTCCATCACCGATGCAAGGCAGCTCCATCACGCCCTTGTCGAGCAGGTAGGCGGGCGCGCGCATGTTGACGACCTCGGCCGCGCCCGGATAGCCGATCGGCCCCGCGCCGCGCATGAACAGCATGCAGTGCTCGTCGATGCCAAGCGAGGGATCGTCGATGCGGTGATGGTAATCCTCCGGCCCGTCGAACACGACGGCCCTGCCCTCGAACGCGCCAGGATCGTCGGGATTGGACAGGTAGCGGGCATGAAATCCCGGCGAGATGACGCTCGTCTTCATGATGGCCGAGTTGAAGAGATTGCCGCGAATGACCTTGAAGCCGGCGGCCTGCTTCAACGCAGTGTCGAAGCTGCGGATGACATCGCGGTCCTCGGGCTCGACGACGCGCTTGGCGCAATTCTCGCCCATCGTCTTGCCGTTGACGGTGAGAGCATCCTCATGGATGAGGCCCTGCTTCATGAGTTCGTTCACGACCGCCGGCACGCCGCCCGCACGGTGATAATCCTCGCCGAGATAGGCCCCGGCCGGCTGCAGGTTGACGAGCAGCGGCACATTGAGCCCGACGCTTTCCCAATCGCCGATGTCGAGATCGACGCCGATATGGCGGGCAATGGCGTTGATATGGATCGGCGCGTTGGTGGAGCCGCCGATCGCCGAATTGATCACGATCACGTTCTCGAAAGCCTGTCTCGTCATGATGTCGGAGGGCTTCAGATCCTCCCAGACCATCTCGACCGCGCGTTTGCCGGTCTCGTAGGCGATCTGGCCGCGCTCGCGATACGGCGCGGGAATGGCGGCGCAGCCCGGAAGGGACATGCCGAGCGCTTCCGCCAGCGAATTCATGGTCGTTGCCGTGCCCATCGTGTTGCAGTAGCCGGCGGACGGCGCGGATGAGGCGACCATCTCGATGAACTTCTCGTAATCGATGAGGCCCTGCGCGAGAAGCTCGCGCGCCTTCCAGACGATGGTGCCGGAGCCGGCCCGCTCGCCACGGAACCAGCCGTTCAGCATCGGCCCGCCGGAGAGAACGATCGCCGGGATGTCGACCGTTGCCGCTGCCATCAGGCAGGCGGGGGTGGTCTTGTCGCAGCCGGTCGTCAGCACGACGCCGTCGAGCGGATAGCCGTAAAGGATCTCGACGAGGCCCATATAGGCGAGGTTGCGGTCGAGGGAGGCGGTTGGCCGCTTGCCGGTTTCCTGGATCGGATGGACCGGGAACTCGATCGCCAGCCCGCCCGCCTCGCGGATGCCGTCCCGCACGCGCTTGGCAAGTTCGAGGTGCGGACGGTTGCAGGGCGAGAGGTCCGACCCGGTCTGGGCGATGCCGATGATCGGCATGCCGGACTGGAGCTCATGGCGAGTGAGCCCGTAATTGAGATAGCGCTCGAGATAGAGCGCGGTCATGTCGGGATTGTGCGGATTGTCGAACCAGGCTTTGGAGCGCAGATCCTTGGCTGTCTTCCTGGCACGCATCCCTTGTTTTCCTCTTCTTCAGCCGTCCGGCGGACCGCCGGGTTTCGCGAACGACTTTTTGATGTTGCACAACGGCTAGCACAAAACACGGGCGGCGCAATCCTGCGAGGCGGCGTTGCGACGAGGCACGCCGGAACGGCGAACGCGGCAGTTTACATTTGCCGGCAAGTCGGTACATGTTTGCATCTCTTCGTCGGATAGGCCTGCTATCGGCGAACGACACGAACAAGTCCGGCAAAACGGGCAAAAACAGGCGCTCCGCGAAGGAAGCCGAGGGGAGAGAGAGACAATGGCGTCAGTCGAGATCCGTGACGTTCGCAAGGCATATGGCTCGACGCGTGTCATCCATGGCGTCGACGTCGACATCGCCGACGGCGAATTCGTCATTCTGGTCGGACCATCCGGCTGCGGAAAATCGACCCTTCTGCGCATGATAGCCGGCCTCGAGAACATCAGTGGCGGTGAAATCCGCATCGGCGACCGTGTCGTCAACGACGTGCCGCCGAAAGAGCGCGACATCGCGATGGTGTTCCAGAACTACGCGCTTTATCCGCACATGACCGTCGCGGACAACATGGCCTTCTCGATGAAGCTGCGCAAAGCAGACAAGGCCGAGATCGAGAGCCGGATCGACCGCGCGGCGGGCATCCTCGGCCTGAAGCCCCTGCTCGATCGATTCCCGCGCCAGCTTTCGGGCGGTCAGCGCCAGCGCGTCGCCATGGGGCGGGCGATCGTGCGCGACCCGCAGGTCTTCCTGTTTGATGAACCGCTCTCCAATCTCGACGCCAAGCTGCGCGTGCAGATGCGCACCGAGATCAAGGAACTGCACCAGCGCCTCAAGACGACGACCGTTTATGTCACGCACGACCAGATCGAGGCCATGACCATGGCGGACAAGATCGTCGTCATGCATGACGGCATCGTCGAGCAGATCGGCTCGCCGCTCGAACTCTATGATCGCCCCGGCAACCGCTTCGTCGCCGGCTTCATCGGATCGCCGTCGATGAACTTTCTCGACGGGCGGATCTCGGGCGACGGATTTGAGACAGATGGCGGGCTTCGCCTGCCGCTCGCGACGGCCCCGGCGGGCTCCGAAGGCAAGCCGGCCGTCTATGGCCTGCGGCCTGAGCACATCGCGCTCGACCCGGCAGGCATTCCCGTCACGGTCAAGGTGATCGAGCCTACCGGCTCGGAGACGCAGGTCTTCGCAGATGCCGCAGGGCAGCAGGTCGTCTGCGTGTTCCGTGAGCGCATCACCGCGAAGCCGGGCGAAACGATCCATATCTCCGCCAATCCGCGCCTCATCCACCTGTTCGATCCGCAGGAAGGAAGCAGGCTCACGCACTGAGTTTCAGGCACGCACTCATCGACCAGGTTCGATCCGGAGCATCCATAAAGGAGCTCGGCAGGCAACCGTTCCAAAGGGAGGGACATTCATGACAGATCTGACACGCCGCTCGCTCGTCAAGGGAGGCGCCACGCTCGGCGCCGCCGCAGCGCTGACGGGCTCCGGCCTCGGCGATTGGGCCAAGGCATGGGCCCAGGCGGCCCCGTTCAAGGCCGAGCCGAAGGCGCAGCTCAACCTGATGCGCTGGAAGCGCTTCGTGGAAGCCGAGGACGTTCAGTTCATGAAGCTCGTCGCCGCTTTCGAGCAGGCGACCGGCGCGAAGATCACGGTCACAAACGAGTCCTATGACGACCTGCAGCCGAAGGCATCGGTGGTCGCCAACACAGGCCAGGGTCTCGACATGGTCTGGGGCCTCTATTCGCTGCCGCATCTCTTTCCGCAGAAGTGTCTCGACGTCACCGATGTCGCGACCTATCTCGGCAAGGCCCATGGCGGCTGGGCGGCTTCAGCCGAAAAGTACGGCAAGTCGGGCAACAAGTGGATCTGCGTGCCGATCGCGACGACAGGCGCGCTCATCAACTACCGCATCTCCTCAATGGAGAAGGCCGGCTTCAAGGAGTTCCCCAAGGACACCGCCGGCATGCTCGAGCTCTGCAAGGCGCTGAAGAAGAACAACACGCCGGCCGGCTTCGCACTCGGCCACGCATCAGGCGACGCCAATGGCTGGCTGCACTGGAATCTCTGGGCATTCGGCGGCAACCTGGTCGACGCCAACGACAAGGTCGTCATCAACTCGCCGGAGACCGCCAAGGCGCTCGAATACTGCAAGCAGCTCTACGAGACCTTCATCCCGGGTACGGCCTCTTGGAACGATTCGTCGAACAACAAGGCGTTCGTTTCAGGCGATCTGCACTGCACCAATAACGGCATCTCGATCTATGTCGCCGCGAAGAAGGACAGGCCGGACATCGCCGCCGACATGAACCACGCCTACATGCCGGTCGGCCCGGTCGGCAAGCCGACGGAGCTGCATCTCTCCTTCCCGATCCTCACCTTCAACTTCACCAAGTATCCAAACGCCTGCAAGGCCTTCATCGCCTTCATGCTGGATGCCGCGAACTACAACCCGTGGATCACCGCCGCGCAGGGCTACCTGTCGCACTTCCTCGGCGAATACGACAGCAACCCGGTCTGGACGGCCGATCCGAAGACGACGCCGTATCGCGACGTCTCGAAGCGGACGCTGACGCCGGCAGGCCTCGGCACGCTCGGCGAAAAGGCCGCTGCGGCGGTCGCCGACTTCATCGTCGTCGACATGTTCGCCAACTACGTGACAGGCCGCGAAGACCTCAAGGGCGCAATGGCCGGCGCCGAGCGGCAGGCAAAGCGCATCTACCGGTAAGACAACGGACCTCCATCCCGGCCGGAGCGACGCTTCGGCCGGGATAGCGGCAAAAATCAGGAACCAAGATGGTCGACGTAGCAAGCACCGGCATGAATCACCGACCCGCCACCGGGTCGCAGCGTTCCGCGTGGGCGAAGCTGTCGACCAGTTCCGGCTGGCTCGGCTTCTGGTACATGGTGCCCGCGGCCGGCATCCTCATCCTTTTCCTCGCCTATCCGCTCTTCCTCGGCGTCTGGATGTCGTTCACCGACACGCGCATCGGCCGTCCCGGCGAGTTCGTCGGCCTCGAGAATTACGAGTGGCTGCAGGACGATACGGTCTTCTGGCTTTCGGTGTTCAACACGCTGCTCTACACGGTGGTCGCCAGCGGCGCGAAATTCGTGATCGGGCTCTACCTCGCGCTGCTGATGAACCACCACCTGCCGTTCCGCTCGCTGATCCGGGCGCTGGTCCTCATTCCGTTCATCGTGCCGACCGTGCTCTCCGCCATCGCCTTCTGGTGGATCTTCGACAGCCAGTATTCGATCATCTCGTGGTCGCTGATGAAGATGGGGCTGATCACCGAGAACATCAATTTTCTCGGCGATCCTAATTTGGCGCGGGCCTGCGTGATCTTCGCCAACATCTGGCGCGGCGTGCCGTTCATCGCGATCACGCTGCTCGCCGGCCTTCAGACCGTCTCGCCCTCGCTCTACGAAGCGGCGACGCTCGACGGCGCGACACGCTGGCAGCTTTTCCGCTACGTCACCTATCCGCTGCTGACGCCAATCATCGCCATCGTGATGACCTTCTCGGTGCTGTTCACCTTCACCGATTTCCAATTGATCTGGGCGATGACGCGCGGCGGGCCGGTGAACTCCACGCATCTGATGGCGACGCTGTCCTACCAGCGCGCCATTCTCTCCGGCCATCTCGGCGAAGGCGCGGCCATCGCGACCGCGATGATCCCCTTCCTGCTGGCGGCGATCATGTTCTCATGGTTCGGCCTGCAACAGCGCAAATGGCAGCATGGAGGCAGCAATGACTGACGCCGCGATCGCCACCGACAAGGCCCTCAAAACGAAGAGCATCGGCGCGGACGACCACTCCGACGGCATGAGCTATCTCGACCAGACCTCCGCCCGGTTCGTGAACGTCTATCTGCCGCTCGGCCTCATCATGCTGGTGCTGATATTCCCGTTCTACTGGATGGCGCTGACGGCCGTGAAGCCCGACCACCAACTCGTCGACATGAAGACCTACAACCCGTTCTTCACGCTGGAGCCGACCTTCAAGCACATCTCGAAGCTGCTGTTCGAGAGCCAGTATCCGCAATGGCTCTGGAACACGATGTTCGTGGCCGTCGTATCGACGGCGATATCGATCTTCGCCAGCGTGCTCGCTGCCTACGCCATCGTTCGTCTGCGGTTCAAGGGCGCGCAGGCGGTGGGCGGGCTCATCTTCCTCGCTTATCTCGTCCCGCCCTCGATCCTGTTCATCCCGCTTTCGACGGTTATCTACAATTACGGCCTGTTCGACTCGCCGTTCGCGCTGATCCTCACCTACCCGACGATCCTGATCCCGTTCTGCACCTGGCTTCTGATGGGCTATTTCAAGTCGATCCCGTTCGAGCTTGAGGAATGCGCGCTGATCGATGGTGCGAGCCGCTGGGAAATTCTCACCAAGATCATCCTGCCGCTTGCCGTGCCGGGCCTCATTTCGGCGTCGATCTTCGCGCTGACCCTGTGTTGGAACGAGTTCATCTATGCGCTGACGTTCATCTCGTCGACGCAGAACAAGACGGTGCCGGTGGCCATCGTCAACGAGTTCGTCGATGGCGACATCTATCGCTGGGGCTCGCTGATGGCGGGCGCGCTGGTCGGCTCGCTGCCGCTCGTCATCCTCTACTCGTTCTTCGTCGAGTATTACGTGTCGGCGCTGACGGGAGCGGTGAAGGAGTGAGACGCGGCCCGGCTTGGCCGGACGAAACGCAGCGCGTTTCGAGCGTCGAACGCCGCGAGCCATAGCGAGCGGCAGCGCGAGGCACGAACGCCGCGAGCCATAGCGAGCGGCTATCCCTGGATATCGAATGCATCGATTGCAGCAACTCCCTGCCCGCAAGGGGAGGAAGTTGCCGCAGCGCTACATCTTCAAAGAGCCCAACCGCCGTCGATGATCTGCACCTGCCCGGTCGTGTACGTCGCACCGGCGAGATAGACGACGAGATCCCCGATCTCCTCCGCACGGCCGAGCCGCCCGATCGGCTGGCGGGCGATGAAATCCTTCATCGCCTTCTCGTAATCGCCGCTCGCTTTCAGTCGGCCATGCAGCGATGGACTGTCGACCGTGCCGGGGCAGATGGCATGGCAGCGTATGCCGCGGCCGATATAGTCCGCGGCGACCGATTTCGTGAGGCCGATCACTGCCGCCTTCGTCAGGCTGTAGACGAAGCGGTTGGGCACGCCCTTTATGCTGCTCGCCACCGAAGCCATGTTGATGATGACGCCATCCTCGCGTTCCAGCATGCCCGGCAGAACGGCCTTGATCGTGCGCATCATCGCCTTGACGTTGAGGTTGTAGGCGAAGTCCATGTCTTCATCGGTCGCATCGAGCACGGTGCCGCTATGGACGAAGCCGGCGCAGTTGAAGAGGATGTCGATGACGCCGACCTCGGCGATGGCCGCAGCCACTGCCTTGGGATCGAGCACATCGAGTTTCATCGAGGTGACGCCGTCGAGCGATGCGAGCTCGGCGACCAAAGAATCATTGATGTCCGTCGCGAAAACCTTGGCACCGGCCCGGGCCAGCGCTTCGACCGACGCCCTGCCGATCCCCTGCCCGGCCGCCGTCACGAATGCGACTTTCCCAACCAATTTCGCGCCTGCGTGATCGGCCATGCCTATTCTCCCTGCACCGTTGTTCTGTCTGGCTGCAATATTTCAGGCCGCACCGGCCTTGCCAAGGCTTTAGACAGCGCTCCGGCCCCGCCTGCCGCCGATCCGCACGACGCCGATCGCGAGCAGCAGCCCGACGGAGACCGCGATCAGGCCGACGGTCTGCAACAGCGTCGGAAGTTCTCCGGCAACGGGAATGCCCGCAAGGATGGCCGTTGCGGGCACCAGCGCGGGAAACACGGCTGCCTTCGCGCCGCCCAGCGTCTTTACCGCCTGGCTGAAGGCCATCATGGCCACGACGCCCGACAGCAGACCCTGGACGACCACCTGAACCACGATGACATGCGTCGGGATCGACAGGAAATGCGCAAAGCCGACAAAGGCGAGATAGTAAGGCACGATGATGAACGCCGAAAGCACGGCCACGATGGCGGTGGCCGGAATGGCGTCTATCCGCCAGCGCTTGAGCAAGATGGTGAACAGCGCCCAGCAAAGACCGGCGATGATGAAGAGCAGGTCGCCCTTCCAGGAATCAGGCGTCGTCAGGCTGAACAGGCTGGATCCGGCGACCGTCACGAGGCCGATGAGAACGATGAGCGTGCCGAAAAGGCGGCTCGGATCAGGCTTGTCGCCCAGCATGAAGATGGCGAAGAGAAGCCCGGCGATCGTCGCGGTGCCAGGCTGCAGCACCGCCCCATGGGCAAGCGGCGCGAACTGGAAGCCAGCGGTCGAGAGCACGATGAACAAGGGGCCGGTCAAAAGCATGATGACGATGCCGCGCGGCCAGCCGACCCCCATCAGATCGCCGATGCCCTGGCGCAGCAGGAAAGGCAGCATGACAAGCCCGGAAGACGCAAAGCGCATAAAGGCGAAGTCGGCGGGATTGAGCCCGGCATTCACCCCGAAACGGGCATAGGCGATATAACTGCCCCAGATCAGAACCGCGACGAAGCCGTAGAACCAGCCGAGCAAGGCCGGGGTCTGGCGGGAGGCGACGGAGTTTTCAGCAGTCAAGGGTGCATCCAGTATCAATGGTCGATAGTCCTGCCCCGCCACAGCCCCCGATGCGAATTCATTTAATTGATGAGGCCATTTACGGGTCTTATGGCTCCCGCACAGGCAGCATTGCGGTTTCGTTTGCGCAGCAGTGCTGATAGAAGGACCGCCGCGCCGAAGGACCAGCCGAACCATGATCGACCTACCGAAAGACGGACCGATACTCGTCACCGGAAGCAGCGGCTTCGTCGGTTCGGCCGTGGCACGCCAGCTCATCGCGGAAGGGGCGCGGGTGCGGCTGATCGTGCGCTCCTCCAGCCCGCGCGGCAACGTCGAGGGTCTCGACGCGGAGGTCGTCACCGGCGACCTGCGCGACCGCGATGCGGTTCGCAAGGCGATGCAAGGCGTGCGCGCCATGTTCCATGTCGCAGCCGATTATCGCATCTGGGCGCCGAACCTTGAGGAAATCGTAGAGAACAATCTCGATATGACGCGCTGCGTGATGGACGCGGCGCTGGAGGCTGACGTACCCCGCATCGTCTACACGAGCAGCGTCGCCACGCTGAAGGTCTATACGGATGGGCGCTCTGGCGACGAAACCGAGGGCTGGACGCCGGAGACGGCGATCGGCGCGTATAAGCGCAGCAAGGTCGTGGCAGAGCGGCTCGTCGAGCGCATGGTGGCTGAACAGGGCCTGCCGGCGGTGATCGTCAATCCGTCGACGCCGATCGGTCCGCGCGATATCAAGCCGACCCCGACAGGGCGGGTGGTGCTGGACGCGGCGGCTGGCCGCCTGCCGGCATATGTCGATACCGGGCTCAACCTCGTGCATGTCGATGACGTGGCGGCCGGCCATCTCGCCGCCTACCGCTTCGGCAGGGTCGGCGATCTCTATGTCCTCGGCGGAGAGAATGTCGAGCTGCGGGACATGCTTGCAGACATCGCCGGCATCGTCGGCAGGAAGCCGCCGAAGATCGCCCTGCCCAGAACAGCGCTTTTTCCGGTCGCCTACCTGTCGGAGTTGGCGGCAAGGCTCACCGGCCGAGAGCCGATGGCGACGCTGGATGCACTGCGCATGGCGAAATACCATATGTTCTTTTCCTCCGAAAAAGCGAAACGCGACCTCGGCTACACCGCCCGGCCCTACCGAGAGGCGCTTAGGGAGGCGATCGACTGGTTCAGGAGCGAGGGACGGTTGCCGTGATCACGATCCTCCTCGGACTATCGTCGCTCATCTGGCTGGTCCTGCTGCTAGGCCGCGGCGGCTTCTGGCTGAGCAATGTGCGCGACACCGATGTGAGGATGTCCGGACGTGGCGCGCCCGACCTCGAATGGCCGGGCGTCACGGCGATCGTTCCGGCGCGCAACGAGGCGGAGGTGATCGCACGCGTCGTCGCTTCGCTGGCGGCGCAGGATTACCCGGGACCGTTCAGCGTGCTCATCGTCGACGACCAGAGCACGGACGGCACGGCCGAGCGGGCGCGCGACGCGGCGGCGCCGCTCGGCAGGAGCGGTTTCGTCGAGGTTCTTCGCGGGCGCGGCCCAGAGCGCGGCTGGACAGGCAAGCTCTTCGCGCTGCAGCAGGGCTTCGAGGCGAGCAACGCAATGGAAACGCCCTCCCGCTATGTCTGGCTTACGGACGCCGACATCACCTACTCGGCCGACGCGCTGACGAGCCTCGTCAAGCGCGCCGAAGCCGGCGGATACGTGCTGACCTCCCTGATGGCGAAACTGCGCTGTGAAAGCCTTGCCGAGCGCCTGCTGATCCCGGCCTTCATCTTCTTCTTCCAGATGCTCTATCCCTTTTCCTGGGTGAACCGCGCGTCCAACAGGCTGGGGGCGGCGGCTGGTGGCTGCATGCTGGTGCAGCGCGATGCGCTGAAGACGATCGGCGGGTTTGCGGCCATTCGCGGCGCCCTCATCGACGATTGCACGCTCGGGCAGAAACTGAAGTCGGTCGGACCGATCTGGCTTGGACTGACCGACCGCGCTCGGAGCATCCGTCCCTATGAGCGCTTCAAGGACATTCGCCAGATGGTGGCGCGCTCCGCCTATGCGCAGCTTCGCTACTCGCCGCTCTATCTTGCCGGCACCGTGCTCGGCATGCTGCTCATCTATGCCGTCGGCCCGCTGGCCGCGCTGTTTGCGGGCGGGTGGCAGGCCTTGGCGGGGCTGGGCCTCTGGCTGCTGATGGCGCTCATTTTCACCCCCACCTTGCGCTTTTACGGATTGCCGCCGTTTTGGGGGCTTCTGCTGCCTCTGATCGCGCTGATCTATCTGGCCTTTACACTCGATTCCGCTTATCAGCACAGCCAGGGCCGCGGGGGCATGTGGAAGGGCCGCGCGCAGGCCGCGAGGAGCGAATGACGAGGGCGAACGAAATCGCAGCCAGCGAGGCGCTGTCCGGAAAAGGTCACAAGGACGAGAATTTTCCCGTCGCTTCAGGGCTGATCTCGGCGCGCCATCGCCCGACGATCCTCGCCTATTATCGTTTTGCGCGCGCAGCCGATGACGCCGCCGATCACCCGACGCTTGAGCCCGCCGCCAAGCTCGCTCTGCTCGACCGGCTGGAAGATACGCTGCTCGGCAAGCGCGACGACGATGCAGAAGCGCTGCCGCTGCGCGTGGCGCTGAAGGAAAAGGGCCTCAGCCCGCGTCATGCGCTCGATCTGCTCGTCGCGTTCCGGATGGACGTGACGAAGACCCGCTACGCCAACTGGGCCGAGCTCATGGAGTATTGCCGCTACTCTGCGGCGCCAGTCGGCCGCTTCGTGCTCGATGTCCATGGCGAAGACCCATCGACTTGGCCCGCCAACGACGCGCTTTGCTCGGCGCTCCAGATCATCAATCACCTCCAGGATTGCGGCAAGGACTACCGGATGATCGACCGGGTCTACGTGCCGCTCGACGCGCTCGAGGCTGCCGGGCTCGATGTCAGCGCTCTTGGATCGGACCGCGCATCGCCCGCGCTGCGCCAGTGCCTGCAGGCGCTCGCACGCAAGACCTCGCTTCTTCTCGATGAAAGCGCGAGCTTTGCCGGGCAGATCGCCGATTTCAGGCTCGGGCTCGAAGTCTCCGTCATCCAGAGGCTCGCAGAGGCGCTGAACGACGGCCTTCTGAAGCGCGATCCGCTGAGTGAGAAAGTGCATCACGGCAAGCTGCAGTTCCTCTCGATCGGCCTCAGGGCAGCGCTCGGCTACGCGCTCGCCCGCGCCAATCCGTTCGGTGCGGCTAGCCCGCGCAAGGCTGACACGGCATGACCGCGCTGCCCATGCAGAACGCCGCCGGCACGAGCGAAAGCGAGCAGAAGGTCAGGAAAAGCTCGTTCTACACGGCTTTGCGCATCCTGCCGGCCGCCCAGCGCGAGGCGATGTACGAGATTTACGCCTTCTGCCGCGACGTCGACGACATTGCAGACGATGGCGGCCCGCGCGATCAACGTCAGGCCGACCTGCAGCAGTGGCGGAGCGGCATCGATGCGCTGTTCGACGGCCGCCCGAGCGCGCGCACCCGCAGCCTGCAACGTCCGGTCGAGCAGTTCGGCCTCCGCCGCGAGGATTTCCAGGCCGTGATCGACGGCATGGAGATGGACATCACCGGCGACATCCGCGCGCCCGACATGGCGACGCTCGACCTTTACTGCGACCGGGTCGCAAGCGCCGTCGGCCGTCTTTCCGTGCGCGTCTTCGGCATGGGCGAGAGCGACGGCATCGCGCTCGCCCATCATCTCGGCCGGGCGCTGCAACTCACCAACATCCTGCGCGACATCGATGAGGATGCCGGCATCGGCCGGCTCTACCTGCCGCGCGAGGCGCTCGAACAGGCCGGCATCATGTCGAGCGAGCCGGAAGAGGTCGTAGCCCATACTGCCATCGGAGAGGCCTGCAAGCCGGTGATCGCCTTGGCGCGCACGCATTTCGCCGAAGCCGACGCCATCATGAACCGGTCGCCGCGCCGGCAGATCCGCACGCCGCGGCTGATGTACGAAGCCTATCACTCGATCCTCGAAGGCGTCGTTCGGCGCGGCTTCGCAAGTCCGCGCGAGCGCGTCCGCATCGGCAAGCTCAGAATGATCGCGCTGCTGCTGAGACACGGTCTTTTCTGATGCAGGCGCCAACTATCCATGTCGTCGGAGCCGGCCTTGCCGGCCTCGCCGCCGCCGTCAAGCTTGCGAGCAGCGGAGCGCGCGTGGCGCTTTACGAGGCCGCCGGGCAGGCGGGCGGGCGCTGCCGCTCCTATTACGAGCCGGCACTCGACATGGAGATCGACAACGGCAACCATCTCGTGCTGTCCGGCAACCGCGAGACGATGGCCTATGCCGACATGCTGGGCTCCCGCAACCAGCTCGTGGGGCCGCCCACGGCCGAGTTCGATTTCTGCGATATCGGCACTGGCGAAAGCTGGCGGCTGCGGCCCAATTCCGGCCGCATCCCATGGTGGATCTTCAGCCGGGACCGCCGCGTGCCTGGCACCGGCCCGTTCGATTATCTCAGCCTCGGCAAACTGCTCTACGCCGGCAAAGGCGCCACGATCGGCAGCGCGATGCCCTGTTCGGGGCTGCTTTATGATCGCCTCTGGAACCCGCTGCTGCTCGCCGCCCTCAATACCGAGCCGCCGGCCGCCAGCGCAGCACTCGCCGCTGCCGTGGTGAAGGAGTCGCTGGCCCTCGGCGGCCATGCCTGCCGCCCGCTCATCGCCGAGCACGGTCTTTCGAGCGCCTTCGTCGACCCGGCATTGGCGTTTCTCGAACGTTCGGGCGCGGCATTCAAAACAAATGCACGCCTGCGCGGCATCGCCTTCGAGGGTGTCAGGGCGGCTGCGCTGGAGTTCGGCGGCGAGCAGGTGACGCTGATGCCCCAGGACATGATCGTGCTGGCCGTGCCATCCTGGGTCGCGGCGCAGCTTCTGCCGGGCATCAGCGTTCCGGTCGAGCAACGCTCCATCGTCAACGGCCATTTCCGCAT
>JAIELD010000037.1 GCA_019753285.1 Beijerinckiaceae bacterium
CGTCCTCGGCGCAGGGGACGCGCTGGTACTGGCGGTGCCGTCCTGGGTTGCGTCTTCGCTGCTGCCGACCATCAGCGTGCCGGTCGAACAGCGATCGATCATCAATGGACACTTCCGCATCGAGGCTCCAGCTTCCGTGCCGCCGATGCTGGGCGTCATCGGCGGGACGATCGAATGGATTTTCAAATTTCCGCAGCGCCTGTCGATCACCATCAGCGGCGCAGACCGCCTGCTCGAGACGCCGCGCGAAGAGCTCGCAGCGCTGTTCTGGGCCGAGATCCAGAAGGCGACGGGCCTGTCGGGCGCAATGCCGCGCTGGCAGGTGATAAAGGAAAAGCGCGCCACCTTTGCCGCTCTGCCGGAGGAAGACAGGAAGCGGCCTTCGACGAAAACGGCCTGGTCGAACCTTTTTCTAGCTGGCGATTTTACTGCTACAGGACTACCGGCTACAATCGAAGGGTCGATCCGCTCCGGATTCCGCGCCGCCGACTTCGCCCGATCCGCAACAGGAAACATGCTCCATTGACCGTCGCCATCGCCGTTCCAGACGCCGAATATCGCCTGGCCTTGCAGGACCATGCCCGTCCGGACCTCGACAAGACGATCGAGGCCGCAACCGAGGCATTGCTCAAGCAGCAGCGCGCCGATGGGCACTGGGTGTTCGAGCTCGAGGCCGACGCGACGATTCCTGCGGAATACGTGCTGCTGAAGCATTATCTCGGCGAGCCGGTCAACGCCGAGTTGGAGGCGAAGATCGGCAATTACCTGCGCCGCATCCAGGGCGAGCATGGCGGCTGGCCGCTGTTCTATGCTGGCGCCTTCGACATGAGCGCGAGCGTTAAAGCATATTTTGCTTTGAAGATGATCGGCGACGATATCGAAAGCGGGCACATGCGCCGCGCCCGGCAGACGATGCTTGAGCGGGGCGGGGCGGCAAACAGCAACGTCTTCACCCGCATTCTGCTGGCCCTCTATGGCCAGGTGCCATGGCGCGCGGTGCCGGTCATGCCGGTCGAGATCATGCTGCTGCCGAAATGGTTTCCCTTCCATCTCGACAAGATTTCCTATTGGGCGCGTACGGTCATCGTGCCCCTGCTCGTGCTGATGGCGCTGAAGCCGCAAGCGAAGAACCCGCTAAGCGTCGGTATCGCGGAACTGTTCGTCACGCCGCCGGAGGCGGTGAAGCGCTGGCCCAAGGGTCCGCACCAGAAATTCCCATGGGCACATGTATTCGGCGGCATCGACAAGGTGCTGCGCGTCGTCGAGCCCTGGTTTCCGGCTGGCCCGCGTAAACGCTCGATCGAGCGCGCGGTCGCCTTCGTCACCGAGCGCCTCAACGGCATAGACGGGCTTGGCGCGATCTTCCCCGCCATGGCCAACAGCGTCATGATGTACGATGTGCTCGGCTATCCCAAGGATCACCCCGACCATTCGATCGCGCGGGCGTCGATCGACAAGCTGCTGATCTTCAATGGCGACGAAGCCTATTGCCAGCCTTGCGTCTCCCCCGTCTGGGATACGGCGCTCGTCTGCCACGCCCTGCTCGAAACCGGCGACCAGCGCGCTGTCCAACAGGCCGAGCAAGGCCTGCGCTGGCTGAAGCCGCTGCAGGTGCTCGATGTCAAAGGCGACTGGGCTGCCCAGAAACCGGATCTGAGGCCGGGCGGCTGGGCATTCCAATACAACAATGCGCATTACCCCGATGTCGACGATACCGCCGTCGTTGCGATGGCGATGGACCGGGCGCGCGGCAGGGTCGCGCCCGAGACCGTGCCGCAATACGACGAAGCCATCGACCGGGCGCGCGAATGGGTGGAAGGCCTGCAGAGCCGCAATGGCGGCTGGGGCGCGTTCGACGCTGACAACGACTACGATTATCTCAATTACATCCCTTTCGCCGACCATGGCGCCCTGCTCGACCCGCCGACCGCCGATGTCAGCGCCCGCTGCCTCTCCATGCTCGGGCAACTCGGGCATCGCGCTGCCACGAGCGAGGTCGTGAAACGCGGCCTAGCCTATCTTTACGAGGTTCAGGAGAAAGACGGCAGCTGGTATGGCCGCTGGGGCATGAACTATATCTACGGCACCTGGTCGTCCCTGTGCGCGCTCAACGCCGTGGGCGTGGACCCTTCAGAGCCGCCGGTGCGCAAAGCAGTCGAATGGCTGCTCTCAATCCAGAATGAAGATGGCGGCTGGGGCGAGGACGGCGCGAGCTACAAGATGGATTACAAGGGCTACGAGCCCTTCCCCAGCACATCCTCCCAGACGGCGTGGGCCATACTCGCGCTCATGGCCGCCGGCGAAGGCCGCCACCCGGCCGTGGAGCGCGGCATCCGATACCTGACAAAGACGCAGGGCGAGGACGGCTTCTGGAAAGAGGATTACTATACGGCGACGGGCTTTCCGCGCGTGTTCTACCTCCGCTACCACGGCTATTCGAAGTTCTTCCCGCTGTGGGCGGTGAGCCGCTATCGCAATCTCGTCCAGAGCAATACGGACAGCGTGCTTTGGGGCATGTAGGCGGCAAGCCGGTTCTGGCAGTCGTCGGCCTCAAAGCTGAGGCGAAGATCGCAGCATCTCCCAATGTCCTCTGCCTGTGCGGCGGCGGACAGGCCGAATTGCTCGAGACAGCCATCCGCCGCGCGGCAGCCGATCTCGTCGCTGCCATCATCAGCTTCGGCATCGCGGGCGGCCTTGCACCGGACCTGCAGCCCGGTACGCTCGTCATTGCGAACGCGGTGGTGGGCCCGACGGGAGAGCGCTATGGCGTGGACGAGGCATGGGCAGAGCGGCTTTCAGCCAAACTGCCCTTCGCGCTGCGCGGCGTTATTGCCGGGCTTGACGAGCCTGCGTCTACCATCGAACAGAAGGAAGGGCTGCATGAGCGAAGCGGAGCGCTTGCGGTCGATATGGAATCCCATATCGCTGCGAGGCTTGCCCACGAGTTCGGCCTGCCCTTCATCGCTCTGCGCGCCGTCGCGGACCATGCCGGCTGCCTGCTGCCGCCTGCGGCGCTCGTCGGCATGAAGCCCGATGGCAGCACCGACATCGCCGCCGTGCTGCGCTCGCTTGCACGCCGGCCCACGCAACTGCCTGCGCTGATCCAGACCGCGGCGGAAGCCGGACGGGCGATGGGCCAATTGAAAAGGAGCCGCCGATTGCTCGACGACTCCTTTGAATACTCAGCCGCAATGACGTGACGCCGTTTACTCGGCGGCGATGGGCGCGCGCTCCTCGGCTTCCTTGATTTCCTTGAGCTTGTGCTCGACATGGCGCGAGAAGACGAATTCAGCCGGGCGCTGCTTGTCGAGCGGAATGTCCGGCGTCATTGCACCGTCGGTCTTCACGCCGCGCAGCGCAACCATAGCAGCCTTCCATGGCCGGCGGATGGTGTCCTTGACCGCAGTGCCCTCAAAGCCGCAATGCACCATGCAGTCGGCGCATTTCTCGTACTTGCCTGTGCCGTAGCTGTCCCAGTCGGTCGTCTCCATCAGCTCGGCATAGGTCTTGGTGTAGCCTTCGCCGAGGAGGTAGCACGGCTTCTGCCAGCCAAACACGGTGCGGGCGGGCATCGCCCAGGGCGTGCACTCATAGGTCTGGTTCCCGGCGAGGAAGTCGAGGAACAGGTTCGACTGCGTGAAAGTCCAGCGCTTGCCGCCCTCGCCGCGACGCAGAATGTCGCGGAACAGCTCCTTCGTCTTGGTGCGGTTGAGGAAGTGCTGCTGATCAGGCGCGCGCTCATAAGCGTAGCCGGGCGAGACGGTGATGCCGTCAATGCCCATTTCCTTCATCGTATCGAAGAAGGCGGCAGCCTTTTCAGGCTCGGCATTGTTGAACAGCGTGCAGTTGATCTGCACGCGGAAGCCGCGCTGCTGAGCCAGCTTGATCGCCTCCACAGCCTTGTCATAAACGCCCTTCTGGCAGACGGAGTGGTCGTGCATCTCCCTGTCGCCATCGAGATGGACGGACCAGGTAAAGTACGGGCTCGGCTTGTACTGGTCGATCTTCTTCGCCATCAGCAGCGCGTTGGTGCAGAAGATCACGAACTTCTTGCGCTCGATGAAACCCTGGACGATCTGCGGCATCTCCTTGTGGAGCAAAGGCTCGCCACCGGCGATCGAGACAGCCGGCGCGCCGCACTCATCGATCGCGTCCATGCACTCCTGATAGGAGAGGCGCTGATTGAGGATCTCGTCCGGGTAATCGATCTTGCCGCAGCCCGCGCAGGCAAGATTGCAGCGGAAGAGCGGCTCGAGCATCAGGACGAGCGGATAGCGCTTCTTGCCGGACAGTTCCTGCTTCAGAATGTAGGACCCGATGCGGGCCATCTGGTTGAATGGAATTGACAAGGTCAGGTTTCCTTTTGAGCATCGTGCTTTGCGCCCTCGCCGCAAACAGCGGCGAAGGATTATGATGACTATCTATTACCGGGCGGCGCTGCGCGCCATGGGCTCCGGCTCTCGCAATTCTGCCGGAAGACGGAATTCGATCGTTTCCTCGACGCCGGGAAGCGTCGAAACCTCGACATCGCCGAGCTTGCGGAGCGACGCGATGACATCGTGGACGAGCACCTCGGGCGCGGACGCGCCGGCCGTCAACCCGATCGTGGTCGCGCCGTCGAGCCAGGCGGGGTTGAGTTGACTGCCATCGGCGATGAGGTAGCTCGGGATGCCCGCCTCCTCGCCGATCTCACGAAGCCGATTGGAATTGGAACTGTTGTTGGCGCCGACGACCAGGATCACATCGGCCAGCTTCGTCATCTCGCGCACCGCCGTCTGGCGGTTCTGGGTCGCGTAGCAGATGTCGCTGATGTTGGGTCCGCTCACATCGGTGAAGCGCGCATGAAGGGCCGTGATGATCGCCTTCGTGTCGTCGACGCTCAGCGTCGTCTGCGTGACATAGGAAATGGGCGTGTCGATGGCGAGATCGAGCGAGGCAACATCAGCCTCGTTCTGCACCAGAATGACCGGCCCGGAAATCTGGCCGATCGTGCCTTCGACCTCTGGATGGCCGGCATGGCCGATGAGGATCAGCGTACGTCCCTGCGAGACATAACGCTTGCCCTGCATGTGGACCTTGGCAACCAGCGGGCAGGTCGCGTCGATCACCGGCAGACGCCGCTCCATCGCATCGTTCTCGACCGATTTCGCAACGCCATGTGCGCTGAAAATGGTAACGGCGCCGGTCGGAACCTCGGACAGATCCTCGACGAAGATCGCGCCCTTCGACTTCAGACTCTCGACGACATGGCGATTATGGACGATCTCGTGCCGGACATAGACCGGCGCGCCGTATTTGATGAGCGCAAGTTCGACAATCTCGACGGCTCGTACGACACCGGCACAAAAGCCACGAGGTTGCGCAAGGATTACCTTCATCGTATCGGAATTCCCTTTGGGGACCTGAGCTGTGCTTGGGCTCAGTGCCCTACTCCAATCGGTTGCGGGAGTCGAGCGCGATATCGCTGCGCGCAGGGCCCCGCAGATACTCTCTTACGTTGAATACCATCAACAAATAGTGAGCCGCCTCCACGATCGGACGCGCGCGATCATCGATATCGTCAGACGATCTTGGCGATTGCGGCGCGGTCCTTCTTCGTGTCCTGTCCGATGGCGGACATCACCTTGGCGACGATGCCCTTGGCGTCGAGACCGGCCTTCGCATACATGCGCTCGGGCTTGTCATGATCGATATACTCATCCGGCAGCACCATCTGCCTCACCTTGAGACCGCCATCGAGCAGCCCCTCGTCCGACAGCACCTGAAGGACGAACGACCCGAAGCCGCCAATCGAGCCTTCCTCGATCGTGATAAGCACTTCGTGCTGCAGCGCCAGCTTGCGGATGAGATCGAGGTCGAGCGGTTTGGCGAACCGCGCGTCGGCGACCGTCGTCGAAAGGCCGAAGGTGTTGAGTTCGTCAGCCGCCTTCAACGCTTCGGCAAGACGCGTTCCGAGCGAAAGGATGGCGACACGCTTGCCTTCGCGCACGATGCGACCCTTGCCGATTTCGAGCGGCACGCCAACTTCGGGCATCTCGACGCCGACGCCCTCGCCGCGCGGATAGCGCAACGCCGAGGGACGATCGTTTATCGCAACCTGCGTCGCGACCATGTGCACGAGTTCGGCCTCATCGGCGGCCGCCATGATCACGAAATTGGGCAGGCAACCGAGATAGGCGATGTCGAACGAACCGGCATGCGTTGGCCCGTCGGCCCCGACGAGCCCGGCCCGGTCGAGCGCGAAACGCACCGGCAGGCTCTGGATCGCGACGTCATGCACGACCTGGTCGTAGGCACGCTGCAGGAAGGTGGAGTAGATCGCGCAGAACGGCTTGTAGCCTTCCGTCGCCATGCCAGCGGCAAATGTCACCGCATGCTGTTCGGCGATGCCGACGTCGAAAGTACGCGTCGGATAGGCATCATTGAACAGGTCGACGCCAGTGCCGGACGGCATCGCCGCCGTGATCGCCACGATCTTGTCGTCGGCCGCGGCCTCCTTGATCAGAGACTGGCCGAACACCTTGGTGTAGGCCGGCGCGTTGGAGGGCGCTTTTGCCTGTTTGCCGGTGATGACGTCGAACTTGACCACTGCGTGATACTTGTCGGCGCTTGCCTCAGCCGCCTCATAGCCCTTGCCCTTCTGCGTCACGACATGAATGAGGATCGGCCCGTTGCCGGCATCGCGCACGTTGACGAGAACAGGCAGCAGATGGTCGAGATTATGACCGTCAACAGGCCCGACATAATAAAAGCCGAGTTCTTCGAACAGCGTGCCGCCGGTAAAGAAGCTGCGGGTGTATTCCTCGGCCTTGCGGGCCTTGTCCTGGAAGAAGCGCGGCAGATGGGCCGCAAGCTGCTTGCCGACCTCGCGCAGGGAGCGATAGGTGCGCCCGGAAACGAGGCGGGCGAGATAGGCCGACATCGCGCCCACCGGAGGCGCGATCGACATGTCGTTGTCGTTGAGGATGACGATCAAACGCGAATGCATCGCACCAGCGTTGTTCATGGCCTCATAGGCCATGCCGGCCGACATCGCGCCGTCGCCGATCACGCAGATGACATGGTTGTCGCCACCCTGAAGGTCGCGCGCAACTGCCATGCCGAGGCCAGCCGAAATGGACGTCGATGAATGGGCCGCGCCGAACGGATCATACTCGCTCTCGGCGCGTTTGGTGAAGCCGGAGAGGCCATCAGCCATGCGAAGCGTGCGGATGCGGTCGCGTCGCCCGGTGAGAATCTTATGTGGATAGGCCTGATGGCCCACATCCCAGATGAGCCGATCGTCCGGCGTGTTGAAGACATGGTGCAGCGCGACGGTGAGTTCGACGACGCCGAGCCCGGCTCCCAAATGCCCGCCGGTAACCGAAACCGCCGAAATGGTTTCCGCCCGTAGCTCGTCGGCGACCTGACGCAACTGACTCTGGTCCAGCTTCCGAAGATCATGGGGATCGACGATCTGATCCAGCAATGGTGTTTCTGTTTTCATAGAGTCCAACGCCTTGAATTCTGGCGGCTGTTAGCACGCAAATTATTGCCCATCAAACCCGCATAAAGCTCGATTTGCAATGGTTCGAAATACGAGATCGGTGAGCACGACAATTTTACAACAGTTTCCACCGGAAGGTTTTATGCGGGTCGCCGCTCTTCTCTAGCATCTCGTTGCATTGATGCGGCTTCACTTTTTCGATAGAGCACGCAGCTATATGGGCTTGTCCCCAAGGTGAAAAGGAAAATCGGATTGCCCGTAACGCTAGTTACAAAACTCGTTAAGGCATCAATTGATCATCGCTGGACGGTGATTATTTTGTCGGCGCTCCTTTCCATCACGGCCGGATACTACACGGCGACGCATTTCGCGATCACGACCGACACGGGGAAGCTCATCGACAGCAGCGTGCGCTGGCGGCAACTCGAAATCGGCTTCGACAAGGCCTTTCCGCAGCGCTCCGGCCTCACCGTCATCGTGATCGACGCCAAGACGCCGGAACAGGCCGAGCAGGCCGCGCGGGCGTTGGACGTGCGCCTGAAGACGCTTCCATCGGTGATCCAGACCGTGGATCGGCCGGATGGCGGCGAGTTCTTCAATCGCAACGGCCTCCTGTTCCTCTCGAAGGCCGATGTCACCAAGACCGTCAACCAGCTTCTGGCGGCGCAGCCTTTTCTCGGTTCGCTGGCCGCCGACCCCAGCCTGCGGGGGCTGATGAGCACGCTCTCGCTCATGGCGCTCGGCGTGAGCGAGAAGGAGACGACATTCGACGCCATCCTCGCGCCGATGAAAAAGATCGCCGACGGGCTGGAAGCCGCGGGAGCGGGCAAGACGACGCCTTTCTCGTGGCGGGAGTTGCTGACGGGCCAGCCCTCGAAGCCGAAGGATCTGCGGCGTCTCGTCCTCGTGCGTCCCATACTCGACTTCAGCGCGCTCGAACCGGGACAGGCTGCATCCGAGGCGATCCGCAGCGCCGCACGCGACCTCGGCCTCACCCCCGAGAACGGCGTCACCATCCGCCTTACCGGAAACGTGCCTCTGGCCGATGAGGAGTTCGCGACCGTGGCGGATGGAGCCGCGCTCAACAGCACCGTCACCGTGCTGGTCGTTATCTTCATCCTCTGGATGGCCCTCCGCTCCTTCAAGATCATAGGGGCCGTGTTCATCAGCCTGATGGTCGGCTTCGCTCTCACCGCGGCGATCGGGCTGATGCTGGTCTCCGCGCTCAATCTCATATCGGTCGCCTTCGCCGTGCTCTTCGTCGGTCTCGGCGTCGATTTCGGGCTGCAATACAGCGTGCGATACCGCGAGGAGCGGCATATCCACGCCGATACCCGCACCGCCATCCTCGGAGCGGCGGATAAATCCGGCAGCCCGCTGGCGCTCGCGGCGGCATCGGTGGCGGCCGGCTTCTATGCGTTTCTTCCGACCGAATATCGCGGCCTGTCGGAACTCGGCCTGATCGCCGGCACGGGCATGATCATAGCGTTTCTCACCAGCATCACGCTCCTGCCCGCCCTTCTCAGCCTGTTCCGCACGCCGGACGAGCCGCAATCCATGGGCTACAAGTTTCTCGCACCCGTCGATCACTTCCTCGCGCGGCATCGCAAGGCAGTGCTGGTCGCCACCGCGATACTCAGCATCGGCGGCCTCCCCCTGCTTGCCAAGGTGCGCTTCGACTTCAACCCCATCAACCTGCGCAGCGTCGAGGTGGAATCGGTCTCGACCTATCTCGATCTAGAACGCGATCCGACGACGAGCCCCAACACGATCGACATCGTCAGCCCTTCGCTGAACGAGGCGGCGCGCGTCGCGGAGACAATCGGAAAGCTGCCCGAGGTCGAGCAGGTCGTCACGCTCGCCTCGTTCATACCCGACGACCAGGACGAGAAGCTCGAACAGATCCAGGACATGGCCGTTCTCCTCGAGCCGACCCTCACGCCGCCGGAGATCAAGCCCGCGCCGAGCGATGGCGAGGTCATCGAGGCCATGAAGAAGGCATCGACGGCGCTTGCCGCGGCGGCCAAGACCAGCGAAGGCCGCGGCGCGGACGAGGCACAGCGCCTCGCCGACATCCTCGCCGCGCTTGCAGCCGCGCCTCAGGCCGCGCGCCAGAGGGCTGCCGCCGTAATGTTGCCCGGCCTGCAACTGGTGCTCGATCAGACCCGCGACCTGATGAAGGCGGAGCCCGTCACCTTCGACACCTTGCCCGCCGATCTCAAGGACGACTGGCTGACGAAAGACGGCAAGGCGCGCGTCGAAATCTTCGCCAAGGGCGATTCCAACAACAACGACGTGCTGAAGCGCTTCGTCGATGCGGTGCGCACGGTCTCCAATGACATCACCGGCCCCCCGGTTTCAATCCAGGAATCAGGCAAGACCATCGTCCACGCTTTCATTCAGGCAGGCATCTGGGCGCTCATCTCGATCATGATCCTGCTCTATATCGTGCTCCGCCGCGTGGGCGACGTGCTCTTGACGCTGGTGCCGCTCATTCTTGCAGGCGTCGTCACCCTCGAAATCTGCGCTTTGATCGACCTGCCGCTCAACTTCGCGAACATCATTGCCCTGCCACTTCTCCTCGGCGTCGGCGTCGCGTTCAAGGTCTACTTCGTGATGGCGTGGCGGGCCGGCGAGACCGAGCTGTTGCAGTCCAGCCTGACGCGCGCCGTCTTCTTCAGCGCCATGACCACCGCAACCGCTTTCGGCAGCCTCTGGCTGTCGAAGCACCCGGGCACGTCGAGCATGGGGAAACTTCTCGCGCTGTCGCTGGTTTGCACACTGGCTGCGGCGGTCCTGTTCCAGCCGGCCCTGATGGGGCCGCCACGCGACAAGGCTAAGGACGAGCCCGCCAACGCATCATGATCGTATAACGAAATATTGTTGCGTGTTACGCGTCCGGCCCATCACGTTTTCGGCACCTTGATTGACGCATCGCAGGATTTTTGATTTAGCCGAAAGCCAAGGGAAAAGCATTCATAAGAAAAGGGATAGCGGAACGTCATGAACATCCATGCTCCTGATCAGGCTGGTGCGCCGTTCAAGGCCTATAACAAACCGCAATCTCCGGTCTCGTCCTATAATGAATGGGATCCTCTCGAAGAGATCATCGTCGGTCGGCTCGAAGGCGCGACCATCCCGTCCGATCACATCACCGTTACCTACAACCTGCCGCAGAGCGCTGCGAAATTCTACAAGCTCGCAGCCGGCTGGAAGTATCCGAAGTGGATGACCCGTCTGGCCCAGAAGGAGCTCGACGGTTTCATCCGCGTGCTCGAGGTCGAGGGGATCACGGTCAAGCGGCCGGACATCGTCGACTTTTCCCGCAAATACAAGACGCCATGGTGGTCGTCGCGCGGCTTCTGCGTCGCCTGCCCGCGTGACGGCTTCATCGTCATCGGCGAGGAGATCATCGAGACGCCGATGTGCTGGCGCTCGCGCTATTTCGAGGGTGACGCCTATCGCAGCCTCTTCAAGGACTACTCGATCCGCGGTGCCGGCTGGACGGCGGCGCCACGCCCGACCTTGAAGGACGAGCTTTACAATTATGACTACACGATCCCGGGTCCGGGCGAACCGCTGCGCTACACCGTGACCGAATATGAGCCCGTGTTCGACGCGGCCGATTTCGTCAAATGCGGGCGCGACCTGTTCTATACGCTGTCGAACGTCACCAACAAGGCGGGCGTCGAATGGCTGCGCCAGCATATCGGCGCGGACTACACGCTGCACGAGATCGAAAGCCGATGCCGCCAGCCGATGCACATCGACTCGAGCTTCATGCCGCTCGCCCCAGGCAAGGTGCTGGTCAATCCCGTCTATATCGATGTCGAGCGCCTGCCGCCGATCCTCAAGAAATGGGACGTGCTGATCTGCCCGACGCCGGACCCCGGCGTCGGCATCATGAGCAAGATTTCAATGTGCAGCCCCTGGACAAGCATGAACGTGCTGATGCTGGACGAGAAGAAGGTCGTCGTCGACGCTTCGCAGCCGACGCTGATCAAGGCGTTCAAGGATTGGGGCTTCACGCCGATCGACATCCCGTTCCTCGCCTACGGCCCATTCGGCGGCGCGTTCCATTGCGCGACGCTGGACATCCGCCGCAAGGGCACGCTGCAAAGCTATTTCTGAGAACCAAACGCCGCTTTGACTGCCGGATCGATGAGAGCGGCAAGTTCTTCCGAATAAAGGTAGCCGGGCGCCGCGCCTTCGTAAGCGCTGTCGGTCGCGGGGTGCGTGTAGATTTCTGTGAACCCTGCCGGCAGTCGAGGCCCGAGCGCGAGCAGCCGCTTGCGGTTCACGCCGCCCGACCAAGCAAGCCCAAAGACATGATCAGGCGTGGCGATGCCTGCTCGGTGCGCCCGCGCTTTTAACAGCGCCGTCCATGGCCGCATCACGAGGCCGGTGATCCCGGCACTGCCGCCGTCGATCGAGGCGACGAGCCTGGCGTCCTCGGCAGGAACGCGCAGCCATGGCGCGCGATATTTTGCGCAAAGCCGGACGACGATCCCGCCGATGGTCGGGTGAATGTGGAAATGTTTGTGGGCATTGACATGGTCGAGCCGCAGACCGGTCGCCTTGAAGGCAGTGAACTGCGCCTCAATCTCGGCCTCGAGTTGCCGCCGCACCTGCGGCCTGAAGAAAATATCCGCGCCGAACCGCGCCATGTCGCTGCGGAAAAAGCCTTTTCCATCAACGAGGTCAGGTATATCGTCAGGAGACAGTACGGGTCGCGCTTCCACCATGACGAGGTGAAGTCCGACCTTCAAGCTCGGCATTCGCCTCGCGATATCGATCGCTTCGGCCGCCGCGGGCGAGCCGACCATCAGGCTCGCTGTCGTGAGGATTCCGTCGCGATGTGCGAGCTCGACCGCCTCGTTGACCTGGCGCGAAAGGCCGAAATCATCGGCAGTGACGACAAGGCGGTTGCACTCCCGGCTTGTCATCCCGGAGGCCGTCCTGCGGCTATCCGAGAACCAGTTTCACAGTCCATCCGTCTACCATCCTGGATCCCGGCTCGACGCGGCGCTCCATGAGGGATGACGGACAAGATCAGGCCGCTTCGCGGCGCTCGCGCAGGAAGCGGAAGAACTCGACGCCCTCGCGCAGGCGGCGCTTCATCATGTCCGGCTGGGTCACCATCTCACCGACGATCGAGGCGATCTTGCCCGAACGGAAATAGAACCGGCGATAGAATGTCTCGACCGAGTTGAAGATTTCCGTGTGGCTGAGGTTCGGATAGTGCAGCGGCGCGATCTGGACGCCGTTCTCGTCGACGAGTTCGGCGTTCGCGTCGTCGAGCCAGCCATTCTTCAAGGCCTGATCGAACAGGAAGGTGCCGGGATAAGGCGCGGCCAATGACACCTGGATGGTGTGCGGGTTGATCTCGGTCGCGAACTTGATCGTTTCCTCGATCGTTTCCTTCGACTCTCCCGGCAGGCCCATGATGAAGGTGCCGTGAATCTGGATGCCGAGTTCGCGGCAGTCCTTGGTGAACTTCTTCGCGACGTCGACCAGCATGCCCTTCTTGATGTTGTGCAGGATCTGCTGGTTGCCGGATTCGTAGCCGACGAGCAGCAGGCGCAGGCCACCATCCTTCAAAATCTTCAACGTTTCGCGCGGCACGTTCGCCTTCGCGTTGCACGACCACATCACACCGAGCTTGCCGAGTTCCTTGGCGATCGCCTCGGCGCGCGGCAGGTCATCGGTAAAGGTATCGTCATCGAAGAAGAATTCCTTGACGTCCGGAAAAGCCTTCTTCGCCCATTTGATCTCCTCGATCACATGGCCAACCGAGCGGGTGCGGTAGCGATGCCCGCCGACCGTCTGCGGCCACAGGCAGAAAGTGCAGCGCGATTTGCAGCCGCGGCCTGTGTAGATGGAAATGTAGGGGTGCTTCAGGTAACCGATGAAATATTTTTGATACTGCAGGTCCCGCTTGTAGATCGGCGTGACGAAGGGCAGCGTATCCATGTTCTCGACGATCGGGCGGTCGGCCGTGTGCTCGATCACGCCGTTGGCGTTGCGGAAGGACAGCCCGCGAATGGAGCCCCAGTCCTTGCCGTCGGCGATGTCCTTGATCGTGAAGTCGAACTCGTTGCGCGCTGCGAAATCGACAACCGGCGCGGCCTTGAGGCTGCCTTCGGCATCAACCGCGACCTTGGCGCCGATGAGGCCGGCCTTGAGATTGGGGTTCGCGGCCTTCAGCGCCTCGATCGTCTTCACGTCGGAGGCGAAGGACGGCGCTGAGGTGTGCAGCACGGCGAGATCGAAGTCCTTCGCCTGAGCCACGACCTCGGCGAGCTTGGTCTTATGCGGCGGCGCGTCGATCAGCTTGCTGTTCTCGACGAGCGCGGCAGGCTGAGCGAGCCAGGTCGGATACCAGTACGAGGCGATCTCGCGCTTCGCCTGATAGCGCGAGCCCGCGCCACCATCGAAACCATCGAACGAGGGGGCCTGAAGAAACAAGGTGCGCATTATTATCCCACTTTTCTCTGCTGGCCTGTGGCCGAGGGAACCAGCGTGCCGTCCGCTTTGACGATAAAGCTTTGCCCGCGCCAATCGACTTTGCTTCTGACGAAGCAGCCGATGTAAACCGAAAACGAAATAAGGTCACGCAGGGGTGCGAGCCACAGCGATGACCAAAGCAACCTGAAAGAGCGCGTCACCTCTACCTGAAGATATAGCCGGCATGCAAGCGCCACGACCAGGAGGCCCATGCCAAAGCTATCAAATCCCTGTAACAAAGCCGCCATCAAGGCGAAGGGCAGCGCATGAGTGACGCCCGAACCGATATAGCCGGCCGGATCGATCGAGTTCGTGGTACGGGCCCAGCGAATCTCGTGCCGGAAGAGCCGCATGAAGCTGTCATCGGGACAGGTATGCGCGACGAGGAACGGCGGAATCGCGATCTTCAGCCCGTGGGCCCGCACCGCTTCGCCGAGCGCATAGTCATCGGCGAGACGATTGGAGAGGATCTCGAACCCGCCGATCGCCTCCAGTGTCGAGCGCCGAAGCGCGATGGTGGAGCCGAAGCTCGGATTGGCGAGGCCGGAGGCCAGGCCGACGATGACGCTCGGCAGGAAGTGAAAATCGATCGCCATGGTGGCCAGCCGCGACCAGAAGCCGTTGGCGGCATCACCATGATAGAGGCAGGTGACGAGCCCGACGCCCGGCTGGGACAGACTGTCCGAGATGCGCAGCAGATAGTCGGGGTCGACCCGCATATCGCTGTCCGCCAGCACGATCACCTCATGTTTGGCGACACGCGACATATTGATGAGATTGGAGACTTTCCGGTTCGAGCCATGCATGCTCGCATTGACGACGAGCTCGATGTCCTTGTCCGGGAAGGCTGATATGAGGCCGCGGACGATGGGGATCGCAGCATCGTGCTGGTTCTGCACCCCGAAGATAATCTGGACCGGAACCGGATAAATCTGTCTGCAGAAAGACAGAAGATTAGCGTGCAGGTTTGCCTCGTTCCCGTGTAGCGGCTTCAGGATCGTAACGCTTTCGTAACGATCCGCCGAAGGCACCGTACGCCTCGCGAAACGACGTGTCAGAAATGCAGCCGCCAGCGCGTAAAAACATCCAATTAGGCTGATACTGGTGCAAATTAGAGACAGCCATTTTGCCAGTTCGACGATACTTTCGGACATGAATTGGGTCGGGTCCTGAATCGGGGCTTCTTTAGGTCGGGCTGTTCTCTACACGCCAAAAGACGTTCCTGAAAGCAGATGACGTAATCGAGATCCTGAAACGATATTTTCCGATTTACGGCGCCCGGTGCCGGCGCCGCTTCAAAGGCTGTTAACTGCATGAAAATTCGGAGCTTGTCGACGGTTTTGCAAGGGTCCGCCCTGTCGCTTGCCGTTTTGCTGGGTGGCTGCGCAAACATGATGCCGGACGGACCGGAGCGCGCTCAGATGCTGCGCGCCAACGCGCTCGACACGTCTGACCCGTATGAGCAGACCAATCGCGCCGTCTTCAACGCCAACAATGTCGTCTACGACATCGCGTTGCGGCCGGTGGCCGGCGCCTACATCACCGTGGTTCCCTCGCTGATCCGCCAGCGCATCAGCTCCGGTATCAACAACCTCGAAGAACCGCGCATTCTTGCCAACAACATCCTGCAGCTTCGCCCGAATGCGGCCTACAAGACCTTCGGCCGCTTCATGATCAACTCGACGCTCGGCGTCGGCGGCCTGTTCGATGTCGCGACCTGGGGCGGGCTCGAGCGCCAGACCGGCGATTTCGGCCAGACGCTGTATGTCTATGGCGTTTCGAGTGGTCCGTATCTCGTGCTGCCGATCTTCGGACCATCCACGGTGCGCGACACCGTCGGCAAGATCGTCGATGAGGCCTCCGATCCTGGAACTTACGCCATCGACCGCGTCGGCGGCTTCTGGCCGACATTGGCGATCGGCGTGGTCGGCTCGCTCGAGCGGATCGACGGCCTCGATGATGTCGAAGCGGGATCGATCGACGCCTATTCGCGGCTCCGGAGCGTATACCTCCAGAAGCGCGCCTCCGAGCTTGGCGACGCGGTTGGCCTCTCGGTCACGCCGGGCCTCGACAAGCCGACGACGCCCATCACCGATACCGCGCCGATCAAGGTCAACAAGGCCAAGACGAAGCGTCGCCGCGCGAAGCACCACGGCTAGAACGAGCTGGCGCAGCATCCAATCAGAACGTCAAAAGCCGGGAGCTTTCGCATCCCGGCTTTTTTAATTGGTCGAGCTTAAGCTTGTCAGACGTTGCCGCCGAGCAGGCGTGCCGTCTTGTCGCGCAGCGCCTGAATGAGCGCATCGGGCCCGCCAGTCGACATGATCGAGGCAAATTCGCCGCGGCGGGATGCCACTTCGCTCACCGTGCCATCGAGATAGATGTCGATGACGCGCGAACCGCTCATCAGGTAATTGATCTGGGTCGAGCCGCCGCCGGGGCGCACGAGCTTGGTCTTGACGATCTTCTGCCCGCCGCGCGGCTCGGCGACCGGGTCGACCTGGAACTGCTCGCCGGAATAACCGTCGATCCGGTTCGCATAATAGGCGCCGGTAAACTTCTCGAAAGCCTGACGCATGGCGGCCTGCTGGCTGCCGGAGGCCGAACCGAAAGCTGGACCAACGGAGAGACGCGTCATCGTGCCGAAGTCGAATGCCCCGGCGAGGATCGGCGCAAGCCGCTGATAGCGCGCCTGGATCGGCATGCTGGAGGCCTCCCGCATCGCGGAAACGAGCCGGGTGTAGTAATTCTGGATCGCCGTGACCGCAGGGTCGGCCGCGAAGGACGGCGTGCCGATCGTCGCGGCTGCGACGCTTGCCGCCAATGTGCCGATCAAGCCGCGGCGCGAAAATGTACCATTCATCAGTTTGCTCCGTAGGGTCATTTGGAAATCGGGAAAATGAGAGGGAAACGGCCGATCGACGGCCGCCTGCGCAGGCCTATGCTCCTGTCTCGGGTTGCAACGCGCCGGCGCGGATGAGAGCGAGACGGCTTTCCTGAACCTGCCAGATCAGCAGACCGGTCACGCCGACGGCGACCTCCGCGACCCGCTTCGAGAGAGACAGGGCGAGCGCGATCGTGGGCGGCAGGCCAAAAACCGCGCAAAGCGCGATCAAACCGCCTTCCTGCACACCCAAACCCGCCGGAACGACGAATGTTGCACTGCGCAGCGCCTGGGACAGGCTCTCGATCACCAGCGCTTCGGCCAGCGTGACCGTCTGCCCCATGAAGGTCAGGATAATCCAGATCTCGCTGGCGCCGACGAACCAGACCAGAAGATGGATCAGAGTGCTGCGGATGATGGCTGCGCGGTTTCGGTAGAGCCGCTGAATATGCTCGTTGAGGTCGGTTAGCTTGCCGAGGCTGACCCAGTTGCGGTCCTCCGCGATCTTGACGATGCGGCGCTCGATCCAGCCGAAGCCACCGAGCCGCTGGACGAGGAAGAAGCCGATCAATCCCGGTACCAGAATGAGCAGCCCGACGACAACCTCGCGGACGATCAGCATGTCGCCGCCGAGCATGATAAGAACAGCAAGACCCGCGATGGTGAAGATCGCCTGCGTGAACGCCTGCAAAAAGAGATCGACGATGACGGTGGCGACCGCCGCACCTGCGCCAAGGCCCGCATGGGCGAGAAGCCGCGCGCCGATGAACTCGCCACCGACCTGGGCGACCGGCAGCAGCGTATTGACGCCCTCACGCACGAGGCGGAGGCCGAATGTCTGGCCCGCCGTGACGCCCGACGACGGTGGAAAAAGGATCGACCAGCCGATCGCCGCGCCCCCCACCTGGCCAAAGCGCATGACCACCAGAAGCGCGACACCCCATCCCGCCGCCGCGAAAGCAGCAGCGATATCCTCGATGCCATAGTGATAGAGAAGACCGAAGAGGAGCGCGAGCCCAAGTCCTCCGGTCAAAAAGAGATAGCGCATGACGAGCCGTGAAACTTCCCGAAGCTGCTCTTCAACAAGGAGAAGCGCTCAAATGGGTTGAGCGCTTCGACGCACGCCGCCAATGACACTGCTCACGGGTTCGGTCAATGGCCGCCGCTGAAGCGCGCGGTTCGCAACCGTTCACATCGCATCAAATCTGAGGTCTGGCCCCAACGGGACCACGCCGGTCAGATTGATCGTCTTGTGGCTCTGATAATAGTGATTCTTGATATGGTGCATGTTCACCGTCTCCGCAACGCCCGGGTGATTGTAGAGGCGCCGCGTGTAGGCCCAAAGCGCGGGATAATCGACGATGCGGCGCTTGTTGCACTTGAAGTGCCCGACATAGACCGGATCGAACCGCACGAGCGTGGTGAACAGCCGCCAATCCGCCTCCGTCAGGCGGTCGCCGAACAGGTATGGACCGTTTGACAGCCGTTCCTCGAGAACGTCGAGCGTCTCGAACAGAGGGGCGAACGCTTCCTCATAGGCGTCCTGCGTGGTTGCGAAGCCGCATTTGTAGACGCCGTTATTGACCGTATCGTAAATCCGCGCGTTGAGCGGGTCGATCTCGGCGCGCAGATCCTGCGGGTAATAGTCGCCCGGCTTCGCGCCGATGCCGTCGAAGGCCGAGTTGAACATCCTGATGATCTCGGACGACTCATTGCTGACGATCGTCTTCGTTTCCTTGTCCCAGAGCACGGGCACCGTCACCCGGCCGGTATGCTTCGGGTCCGCCTTCAGATAGATTTCGTACAGGTAGCGAGCGCCATTGAGGTGATCGCCCACGATGCCGTCCGGGTCCGGCTCGAAAGTCCAGCCCTTGTCGAGCATCAGCCAGTGGACTGCCGACACGTCGATGAAGGATTGCAGGCCCTTCAACTGCCGAAAGATCAGCGTGCGATGCGCCCACGGGCAGGCATAGCAGACATAAAGATGGTAGCGCCCGGCTTCCGCCTTGAAGCCGCCCTTGCCGGAAGGCCCGGCCGAACCATCAGCGGTGACCCAGTTGCGGAACGGCGCATCCTGGCGTTTGAAGCGCCCCGCTGTCTTCGACGTGTCGTACCATTGATCGACCCATTGGCCATCGACGAGAAGTCCCATGCCTCACCTCTTCAATGCAAGATGGATACGTCTTTAGCCGGCCCGAGGGGCAACCGCCATCCAAAGTGGCGCTTAGCGGTCAGGCGACCTTCACCAGCAGCTTGCCGAAATTCTTGCCTTTCAGAAGGCCGAGAAAGGCTTGAGGCGCGTTTTCAAGGCCTTCGACGATGTCCTCGCGATGCTTGATCTTGCCTTCCTTCAGCCAGCCGCCGACCTCCTTCAGGAATTGGGGCGTCTGGGCAGCATAATCCGTGACGATGAAGCCCTGCAGCCGCAGCCTTTTCGTCAATACGTTCCGCATGAGCGCAGCCGTCCGATCGGGTCCTGGAGGCAGCTCCGTCATGTTGTAGTTGGCAATGAGACCGCAGACGGGCACGCGGGCGAAGTCATTGAGCAAGGGCAGCACGGCATCGAAGACTGCACCGCCGACATTCTCGAAATAAACGTCGATGCCGTTCGGGCAAGCCGCCTTCAGATCAGCCTTCAACGTCGGCGAACGATGATCGACGGCGACATCGAAGCCGAGCTCATCGGTGAGGTAGCGGCATTTCTCCGCACCGCCCGCGATTCCGACCGCGCGACAGCCCTTGATCCTGGCGATCTGCCCGACCATCGACCCGACCGGGCCGGCTGCAGCCGCCACCACAACGGTCTCACCAGCCTTGGGCTCGCCGATGTTGAGAAGGCCCGTATAGCCCGTGAGCCCGGGCATGCCGAGCACGCCAAGATAGGACTGCACCGGCGCGCGGGACGGGTCCAGCTTGAAAACGCCCTGCCCGTCGCTCAGCGCATAATCCTGCCAGCCGGCAAAAGCGCTCACGATGTCGCCAGCAGCGAATTTCGAGTGGTGTGACGCGACGACCTCGCTGATCGTCCCGCCGACCATCGCCTCGCCGATCTCGACGGGCTTGGCGTAGGATTTGGCGTCGCTCATCCGTCCGCGCATATAGGGGTCGAGCGACAGCCAGAGCGTGCGCAGCAGCACTTGTCCTTCGCCGGGCTCGGGGACTTCGCCTTCGACGAGCTCGAAATGCTCGAGGCTTGGCTCGCCCACGGGGCGGGACTTCAAGGTGATCTTGCGGTTGGCATTGGTCGGCATCGCGATCTCCGAAGGTTAGATAGCGCTGAGGCCGCCATCGATGGTCAGGGCATGGCCCGTCATGAAGCTGTTTTCCGGCGAGCAAATCCAGAGGATCGCCTGCACCACCTCATCAACCGTCGCAAGGCGCGCCATCGGTGTCGCCATCACCACGCGCTGCACGGCTTCCTTGGGGTCGCGGCCCATCGCATCGACCATCTCGCTCACCATCGGCGTATCGGTCGAGGCGGGGCAAACGGCGTTGATGCGCACGCCCTTGCGGGCGGACTCGGCCGAGGCGCTTTTCGTCAGTCCGATCACGCCGTGCTTGGCGGCGGCATAGGCAGAGAGCAGCGGCGCTCCGATCAGCCCTGCCACGGAGGCGACGTTCAGGATCACCCCCGCGCCCTGCCTTTCCATCACCGGGATCTGCGCCTTCATAGCGAGGAACACGCCCATCAAGTTGACGCGCAGCATCAGCGCCATGGCTTCAACGGGGATTTTCGGCAACTTCGCCATGGCGTGCGCCACGCCGGCGTTGTTGATCGCGATATCGAGAGCGCCATAGCTGTCGAGGCAGCCTTGGACAAGCTTCGGCGCAGTGCTTTCGTCCGCAACATCGCCGACCAGCGGCGTGACCGCGGCGCCCAAAACCTTGATCTCGTCTGCGGTGTCCATCAGCGCCGCTTCGTTGAGATCGGACACCACCAGCTTCGCGCCCTCGGCGGCGAAGCGCAGCGCCGTCGCCTTACCGATGCCGCTGCCCGCACCGGTGACGATCACTGCCTTGTCAGCATACCGCATCATGGCGATGTTCCTTCGTCGATCAGCAAGATCGCCATTTGGGCGAGAACCGGCACCGCTTCGCCCATCTTCAGTCCCGCCTCTGGATTGGAGGCGTTGCCGTCGAGCGCCCGCTTCTTGACGCCCTGGAGGATGGCGGCCAGCCGGAAGAAGCTGAAGGCGAGATAGAAGGTCCAGTTTGGAATGCCTGCCAGCCCCATCCGCTCGCAATACCGCGCGACATATTGGGCTTCGCTCGGGAGGCCGATAGCCGCACGGTCGACGCCGGCAAGACCGCGCATTCGGCCCTGGTTTGGCAGCCGCCACTGCATGCACTGATAGGCAAGATCTGCGAAGGGGTGGCCGAGCGTCGAAAGCTCCCAATCGAGCAGCGCCAGCAGCCTGGGGGCGTTCTTGTCGAAGATCATGTTGTCGATGCGATAATCGCCATGGACCAGCGAGACGCGGCCGTCATCTGGCGGCAGATTGTCGGCAAGCCAGGCGATAAGGCGATCCATCGCGGAGAGAACACCGGTCTCGGACGCGCGATATTGATCGGTCCAGCGCGAAAGCTGACGCGCGAAGTAATCGCCGGGCCGGCCGAAGGCCGATAGCCCGACGCTTACGACATCGACGCGATGCAGCGCCGCAAGCGCCGCGTTCATTCCGTCGTAGACGGCGGCGCGATCCTCGCTCGAAAGATCGGGCAGCGCCGGGTCCCAGAAAATGCGGCCTTCAAGATAGTCCATCACGAAGAAGGCCGTGCCGATCACGCTTTCATCCTCGCAGAGCAGCAGCATGCGCGGCACCGGCACATCGGTCGCGGCGAGCGCCTTCATCACCTGATATTCGCGCTCGATCGCATGCGCGGATTTGAGCAGCGTTCCGGCAGGCTTCCTCCGCAGCACGTAGCTGCCGCTTGCCGCCACGAGCTTGAAAGTGGGGTTCGACTGCCCGCCGGCAAATTTCTCGACGCTCCGAAGGCCGTGAAAGCCTTCGATGGCTCCTGCGAGAAAATCTGCAAGCGCAGCCCTGTCGAAAGGCTCAGCCATTGGCGTAAGGTTTCAGCTCGTGCCGGGCCACCTGCCGACGGTGCACCGCATCCGGCCCGTCGGCGAGGCGGAGCGTGCGAAGATGCGTCCACATCTGCGCCAGCGGAAAGTCCTGGCTGACGCCCGCCGCGCCATGCATCTGAACGGCCTCGTCGATCACTTTCAGCGCGACGCGCGGCGCGACGACCTTGATCTGCGAGATATAGGGCGCGGCCTCGCGCGGCGAGACGGTGTCCATCATATAGGCGGCCTTGAGGCACAGGAGGCGCGCCATGTCGATTTCCATGCGGCATTCGGCGATGATGTCGAAATTCGCGCCCAGCATGGCGAGCGGCTTGCCGAATGCTTCGCGCGAGACGGAGCGGCGGCACATCGCCTCCAGCGCCCGTTCGCTCTGGCCGATCGCGCGCATGCAATGATGAATGCGTCCGGGCCCGAGCCGGCCCTGCGCGATCTCGAAGCCATAGCCCTCGCCCTTGATGAGGTCCGAGGCCGGCACGCGCACATTCTCGAAGCGGATATGCAGATGGCCATGCGGCGCATCGTCGTGCCCATAGACCTGCATCGGCCTCAACTTTGTGATGCCGGGCGTGTCTGACGGCACGAGAAACTGGCTGTGCCGTTTGTGTTTCTCCGCATCCGGGTTGGTCTTCGCCATGACGATGTAGATGGCGCAGCGCGGGTCGCCCGCGCCGGAGGCCCACCATTTCTCGCCGTTGAGGACGTAGTCCTCGCCGTCCCGCACCGCCGTCAGTGCGATGTTGGTCGCGTCGCTCGAGGCGACGTCCGGCTCGGTCATCAGATAGGCCGAGCGGATCCTGCCGTCCAATAGCGGCTCCAGCCAGCGCGCCTTGTGGGCGGCGGTGCAGAAGCGTTCCAGCACCTCCATGTTGCCGGTGTCGGGCGCGCCGCAGTTGAAGATTTCGCCCCCGAGGCGCGGTGACCAACCCATCTCCTCGGCGAGGTAGGCGTATTCGACCGTCGTCAGGCCATAGCCACGATCCGAGCCAGTGAGCCAGAAGTTCCACAGCCCGCGTTCGCGCGCCTTGGCCTTGAGGCCTTCAAGGATTTCGGTCTGCCGCGGCGTGTAGAGAAAACGGTCGCCGGCCTTGCCGATCTCGGCCTCGAATTCGGGCTCCAGCGGCAAAATCTCGTCCCGCACCATGGCCCGGACCTTGGCGATGAGCGGCTTGATGCGTTCGGTTTGTCCAAGGTTCATGGCCGCTTTCCGATATTTTGATTCAAGACGTTGAGAAATTGATTCAGGCGGCCAATCGACGAGTCATTTCAATCATGACCGCCGAAAAGCTCATGTCCGGTTTGAACGGCGATACCGCCGTCGAGCGGCAGGATGGCTCCGGTCGTGTAGCTGCCACCGCGCCCGCAGAGGAAGAGCAGCGCGCCGGCGATGTCCTGCTTTTCGCCGATGCGGCCGGCCGGAACGGTCGATGCGACCTTTGCGCGGCCGCCTTCGGTCCCGGTTGCGAATGCCGTCATCTTGCTCTGGAAAGGTCCGGGCGCAAACGCGTTGACCGTGACGTGGCGGCTCGCCAGTTCCTTGGCGAGGATGCGGGTGAGATGATGCACGGCGGCCTTGGAGGCGGCATATGAATAGGCCCCGTCGCCAAGCGCCGCGGTCCCCATTACCGAACCGAGATTGACCACGCGGGCAGGATCCGCCTCGCTGGTCGAGCGTTCGAGGAGCGGCAGCAGATCGCGCGTCAGCGTGAAGAGGCCCGCGACGTTCAAGGACATGACGCCGTCCCAGGCCTTGAATGGAAAGCGCTCGAGCGGCTCGCCCCAGCTCTTGCCGGCATTGTTGACGAGGATATGCAGCGCATCCGTGCGCTCTTGCAGCGCCGCGACGACGGCGGCGACGCCAGCCTCCGAGCCGACATCCCCGGCGAAGCTCTCCGCCGTTCCGGGCGCGCCCATCGCGTTGAGATCAGCAGCCGCCTTGGCGCAGGCATCCGCTTTACGGGACACGATGATGGAGCGCGCCCCTGCCCTCACCAGCGCCTCGGCGCACATGAAGCCGATGCCGGTCGCCCCGCCCGTCACCAGCGCCGTCTTGCCCGCGAGCGAAAACAGATCCTCGAAATAACCCATCGATCCTCCCGGCGCATCGCAACCTCTTCGGGCTTGCGTTGGTGTTCATCTTAACCGGCAGGCGAGCTTGTTCAACCGGATTATCGTTCATGTATGACCTATTTGAGCTGCCCCTGTGGCGCGGCGAAAATGATCATGGCGGGTGGTTACAGAATCGATTGTCTGTGCCTATATTCGCGATGTCGCAACAATTCGAAAGGAGGTGATCCAGTGTCTCATTGTCTAACCCTACGGTCGTCGGTTACCGGTGCCTGGATCGCCTTGTGTGTGGAGACGCTCCGCGCTTAAGGCTTGCATTCAGCCGGTCTGACAAGACCGCAGCCTGACAATGGAAGGGTCGCCTAAAAAAGGGCGGCCCTTCTTGTTTTGGCCAGTCCCGTTTTAGCCAGTGAATTCAGCGCGTGAGAGTCATTGAGGCGGTCCGGTTTGGCTTCGTCTTAGCAATTTGTTCGATAGTTTATGGTTTGATACGGCGGATGCAGAGACATTCGGCCCGGCCATGAAGATCGACACCGTTCTCCCGACATACAACCGGGCGGATGATCTTGGCCGCGCGGTCGAAAGCGCGCTTGCCGCCCATGTGCCGGCCCATTGCGACGTTCATCTCATCATCGTCGACAACAATTCGAAGGACCACACCCGCGCCGTCGCGCAGGAGCTCATCGCCCGTCATCCGCATCGGCGGATATCCTACGTGTTCGAAGGCAAGCAGGGGCGCAACAACGCGCTCAACGCAGGGATAGCGTTCGGCGACGGCGACATCGTCTCCTTCTTCGACGATGACGAAACGCTGGACCCGCACTGGTATGAAACCATCGCGGATGCATTCAGCGATCCGGCCGTCGATTTCATCGGCGGTCCCTGCCGCCCGGTCTGGACCTTCAATACGCCAGGCTGGATGCCACAAAGCGAGTATCGCGGCGTGATCGGCATCGTCGAATTCGGCCCGGACATCCGCGAATACGGCTCGCCCGGCTTCCATGCGATGCTGAATGGCGGCAATTCGGCGATCCGCCGCCCGATGCTCGAAAAATGCGGACCCTACTCGCCGCTCTACATGGTCGGCGAGGATCGCTACATGTACGACCAGCTCCGTAGCCACGGCGCGCGCGGATTTTATCGCCCCGACATGATCATCCATCACTACATGCAGGAACGGCGGCTCACGAAAAGGTATTATCGTCGCTGGTCCTACGAGGAAGGCTGCCAGCGCGGATTGATGGCGCGCGGCGAGGTGGTCACGGAAGCCGCCTTCCTCAGGATTCCGCTCTGGCGCTGGCGCAAGATGGCCGGCGCGGCCGCCATCGTCACCAGAGGCGCCCTGCTCGGCCAGCGCGATCGGCCGGATATCTTCACCGCCGAGCTTGATCTCATCCAGTTCTGGGGTTTCCTGCGCTGGCGGATCGATTTCTCGAAGCAGGACCTCTTCATCCAGCGATACTGAGAGCAGCCGGGCGCTGGCTCAGCTCGTGCGGCGGACCGCAGTCAATTCAGGCCAGCGGCCGATGACGCCGAGGCTGCATGCCCCCTCGCCCGCCGCGCTCGATGGCGCGACCGCGACGATCGGAAAAGCCGCCGCGCCGCCAAAGGGGGCAAGAAGCGTCGCGAGGCTGTTGTGCAGCCAGAGCTTTGCCATGGGCGGGGTCGCGTGAGGCACGCCGGCCTCGACATAGGTCAGGTCCCCCTTGACGGCCCGTTCGAAGATTTCCTTCACCGAGTCGCTGCTGTCGAGCAGCATGACGGCGAGAGGCGCGGGGCACTCCGCCTTTTTCAGGATGAGCGTCGCATAGCGGTTATCCGTGCCGAGGACGATGCGCTCGGCGACCTGCCAGCCCTGTCTCTGCGCAAAATCGGCAAGGTTGGCTTCGGCGGTCACGATGCCGAGCACCGAAGCATCGCCATAGCGCACATGCTTCACGCCGACACCGATGAGGAGCCATGCCGCGAGCGTGACGAGCGTGAGCCGGGCCTTCATGCCGTGCGGACCACGGCCGGCAGCGGTTTGGCGAGACGGCTTTCGCCAAGCGAGAAGCCGATCCAGATCACGACCAGCGTCTCGATCGCGTCATAAAGGCTCTTGCCGATATCGCCATGGATCAGCTCGTAGGCGTGCGGCGACAGCGAAAGCAATGTGAGCCGCACCGCGTTGAGCGCGGTGAGCCCAAGCGCGAGCAGCGCTAGCGAGCCCAGCAAGGGCCGTGCTGGCATCAGGCGGCCGGAGAGCAGCGAGGCCGAAAAGCAGGAGAGCAGCCCCAGCGGCAGGCGCTTCAGCGTGGCGCAATCCAGCAGGATCACGACATTATGGCCGCTCGCGGCCGTCACGAGATTGCCGTTCCGCTCGATGTCGAAGGAAAGCATCATCAGCATGTGCTGCAGGATCCAGGCATCGAATGCGGTGACGCGGTCGATGAACAGCTTCACGCCGGCGGAGGTCCAGATCATCACGAGCGCAAGCGCCAAAAAGAGCAGCGCGCCGATGCGCGGCTTCAGCGGCGCATGGACCGCGATCCAGGCCGCGAAGGCTGCGACGCTCAGCCAGGAGACAAGGCTGCTCGGCGCGAGGATCAGCCCGGCATAAACGAACGCCGCGAGGCCGAGCGCGCGGCGCGGCAGCGCATCGCCGGCTTCGTTGACGAGCTTCATCGCGACATAGATGCTGAAAGGCACGAAAAACCCGAAGCCGAAGAACTGCATCAGCGTCACCGCGCCTTCGGTGCGCCAGTTGCTTTCGGCCTGGGAGATCATGCCGTTGAGGCAGCCGCCGACGAGCAAAAGCGCCGCGACCGCGCCTCGCGTCAGGACGATGGGCATCGACGCCAGACTGGCGCGCTCGGATGTGTGCAGTGTCACAGTGGCTTCAGGACCGTTTCGCGAACGGGCGAAAGCTAACGTCAAAGCGTTAAGGAAGCGCTTCGGATGGTTGAGCGGCTCAGGCCGTCGCCTGTCGCGGCGAGGCTGCCGCCGCACTGCCGTTCAACGAATTGGTCTCGTCCCATCCATAGCGGATCGTCTCGAACCGCATGGCCGTCGTGTCGATCAACAGGAGCTTGCCGACGAGCCCCTCATCGGAGCCGGAAAAGCCGCCGACGATTTCGCGCACGACCTCGATCGCCATCATCGATCCGACGAGGCCTGTAAGCGCGCCGAGAATGCCGGCCGTCGCGCAGGTGGGGATGCTGCCTGCCGGCGGCGCGTCCGGAAACAGGCAGCGATAGGTCGGGTTGGGACTGCCATCCGCACCGGTCCGATGCGGCTTCAGCGTCGTGATCGACGCGTCGAACACGCTGACGGCGGCGGTCACCAGCGTCTTGCCCTCGTGGTAGCAGGCATCCGAAACGGCGTAGCGCGTCGCGAAATTGTCCGAGCCGTCGGCGACGAGATCGTAGGAAGCAATGATCCGGCGCGCATTGCCCTCGTCGATCCGCTGTTCGATCGGGGTGATCTGGACATGCGGATTGAGCGCCTGCATCGCGGACCGGGCGATGTGCGCCTTGGGCTTTCCGACATCGTCCGCACCAAACAGCACCTGGCGTTGCAGGTTCGACAGCGAGACCGTGTCGTCGTCGACGACGCCGATCTCGCCCACTCCGGAAGCGGTCAGATACTGGATGAGCGGGCTGCCGAGACCGCCTGCGCCGATCACCAGCACTTTGGCCGCCTTGAGCTTCTGCTGGCCGGGGCCGCCGATGCCGCGCAGCACGATATGGCGCGCGTAGCGCTCGATTTCCTCGGACGAGAGCTTCGTCATGAAGGCTGTTTCCGAGGCTGCGCCGTGACGGCAAGCCACTGACGCGTCCGCCCCTCGGGGTCGGCGTTGAGGCTGATGTCCGTGACGACCGCGAGGCTGTCGGCCCCGGCGGCGATGACGCCCGGCGCGCGCTCGATCGTGAGACCGCCGATCGCGACGAGGGGGATGTCGCCGATGCGGCGCTTCCACTCGCCGATGCGCTCGAGGCCCTGCGGAGCCCAGGGCATCTTCTTCAGGATGGTCGGGTAGATCGGCCCGAGCGCAACATAATCCGGATCGAAGGAAAGCGCGCGATCGAGCTCGGCTTCGTCATGCGTGCTCAGCCCGAGGCGAATGCCGGCCCGCCGGATGGCCGGAACGTCCGCATCGTCGAGGTCGCCCTGGCCGAGATGGAGATAGTCGCAGCCCGTCTCGATCGCGAGCCGCCAATAGTCGTTGACGATGAGCTGTGCGCCGTGGCGCTCGCAGATCGCCTTTGCCGCGAGGATTTCGGCGCGGGCAGCCTCGTCGCCAAGATCCTTGGCACGCAGCTGCACCAGCGTCACTCCGCAGGGCAGCAGACGCTCCAGCCAGGCGGCGCTGTCGACGATGAGGTAGAAGGCCGGCAGGGCTTCAGCCAAACGAGCCTCCCGTAAAAGCGCGGCCGATCACCGGGGTGGAGGGAGCCGCCATGTCGCGCATCTCCATCGGATCGGCCTTGAAGGCGCAGCGGCCGGCTTCGACCGCGAGTGCGAAGGCCCGCGCCATCTCGACCGGCG
>JAIELD010000019.1 GCA_019753285.1 Beijerinckiaceae bacterium
CCGGCAAGATAAGTGCAGAGCTGCTGTTCGGACACATTCGACAGGCGCTCCCAGATCGAAAGGTTCGCGCTGCCGAGCACGTCCGCCATGATGTCGGACACCTGCTCGGGCGGCAGCGCGCCGGCGAGCAGCGTTTCGGCGCCGTTCGCAGAGCCGACGAGATCGGCGCCGTTCGAGAACGAGCCGGCGAATTCCTCGATGAGCCGTTCGAGCGCGGCGACCGGCACCGAGCCGAGATCGGCGGCGGACCGGGTGATCTCGCGAAGCTCCTGCGGATCGAATTGCTTCAGCAGCCCTGATGCGAGCTGCGTGTCCATCGCAAGCAGCAGCACGGCAACCTTCTCCGGTCCGCGGAGCGGCTTCGAGGGTGGCAGGGCGAGGGCGCTTGCCGCCATGGCTCAGGCGTCCGCCTTGGGCGGCGCGCCGCCGACGATCTCGGTCAGCGACACGCCCATGCGGTCAGGATCATCCTCGAGCATCACGATCTCACCGCGCGCGACGAGCCGGCCGTTGACCATCACGTCGACCGCCTCACCGATGCGCCGGTCGAGGCGCAGCACGGCCCCCCGGCCAAGCCGCATGACGCTCGCCACCGGCATGGTCAGCGAGCCGACGACGATCTCCACGTTGACCGGGATCTGCATGATCTGGCCGTAGCCCCCGAAGGCGCCGTCCGCCTTCGGGGGCTTGGGGTCGTGCATGGCCGTCGCGGGTTCGTCCAGGGCTTCGAAATCGGTGTCACTCATCAGTCGGGGTCCTTGCTCCTTGCCGGAGTGTCATGCCTGCAGGCTTTCGGCCAAGATGGGCTCCTCGCTCGCGCCGTCGTCGATGCGGACGGCGTAACGGCCATCGGATTGGCCCATGCGGCCATGGAAGAGCGGCCGCGCATCGCATTGCAGGATGAGCGGACTCGATTGCCTCGCCGTCAGGCGCAGCACCTTGCCGATCTCCAGCGCCGCGATGTCGGCCAGCGTGAGGTCGTTTTCAATGAACACGGCGTCGAGCCGAATATCCGCTTGCCTGACCCGCGCGTCGAGCTGCCGCGACCAGGCGGGATCGGCCTGCGGTCCGGCAGGCGTGGCGTGGGCAACGGTCTTGCGCAACGCTGTCGCGAAGGCGGCGGGAACGAGGATGGAGAAAGCGGCCTTGCGTCCGATCGCCTCTACCTCGAAGCCAACGGCGAGAACAGTGGGGCTCGAGCGGCCGAGATCGACGAATTCGAGGTCGGATTCGAGCCTGTCGAAGGCAAGATCGACCGTAAGGACGCCATCAAGCGCGGTGCGCAGCGCCTGCGCGACATGATCGGCGACGAGACGCGCCATGCTGCGCTCGATCCGGGAGAGCGGGCGCTCCGCCGTGAATGGCCGCTCCAGCCCATCGCCGCCGAGCACGGCCTCGGCAACCGAAAAGACGAGCGGATGTTCGATCAGAATGGCAAGCGTACCCGCCGGCTCGGCAATTTCGAAGAGCGCGGCGACGCAACCGCCCTGCGCCGTCGCGAGGCGTTCGGCGGTCCGTTCCTCGTCGATGGCCTGAAGCGCGAAGGCGAAGGGCGTGGCTGCGAGCTTGCGCGTGCCGGCAAGAAGCGCCGCTGCAACCGCTTCGAAGAGCGGCATCAGCGCCTGATGATCCGCGCCGCGATGCGGGCGCGCGAGCAGCGGGTGCGCTGCCGCCCGGGACCGAGACGCCTGAATATCGCTCGCTGGCATCATGCCGCCTCCTTCAGCGCCGGAGCGGAGGACGCGCCCGGCGATACCATCTCGTTCTCGACCTCGTCGATCGACGGGCGCTCCGACGCCGAGATCGTCTTGCGCCCGTGTTCGACGGCGATCTGCGGCATGGCTCCGTTCATGAATGCCAGAAGCGTCTGCTTGACGATGATGTAGACGCGGCACTGCTTCTCGCGCGTCAGCTTGATCTGGTAGGCGAGCGGCGTGACGACGCCGTATGACATGAAGATGCCGACGAAAGTGCCGACGAGCGCCGCGCCGATGAGGCCGCCGAGCAGCTCCGGCGACTGGTCCAGCGCGCCCATCGCCTTGATGACGCCGAGCACCGCCGCAATGATGCCGAGCGCAGGAAAGGCGTCCGCCACCGTCGAGAGCGCGTGATAGGGCTTCAGCTTGTCGCGCGAGATCGTCTGCAGTTCCTCGTCCATCAGCGCCTCGATCTCGTGAGTGCGGGCGTTGCCGATGATGATCAGGCGAAAGTAGTCGCAGATGAAGGTCGTCAGCCCCTTGTTGGCGAGGAGCTTGGGAAACATGAGGAAAACCTCGGACTCGGCCGGATTGTCGACATGGCCTTCGAGTTCGTTACGGCCCTTGGAGCGCAATTCACGCATCAGGGCGTGGAGCAGCCCCAGCGTGTCGAGATAGTCCCTCGGCTTCGGACCCTTCCCGGCGAGCGCCTCGACGATTCCCTTGCCGGTGTCCTTGATCGTGTAGATCGGGTTGGCGATGATGAAGGTGCCGAGCGCCGAGCCGCCGATGATGACGAACTCCCAAGGCTGCCAGATGACGGCGAGATGACCGCCGAGCGCAGCGAAGCCGCCAAGCATGCATCCAAGCGCAACGATGAGGCCGATAACGAATCTCAAGGCGGAGCATCTCCCTTGTCCGCCAACCGTCCTGGAGGATCAGCCTTGCGCCGGGCTGGCCTGGCGCGGCGCTTCTCGCGCACCAGCTTCGAACAAGCTTGGCCGCGCATTTTTGCCTATGCCGATCGTTCAAGCCGGCGCGGGGCCTCATCCATGTCGTCCACTTATACGAGCTACCAGCTCATCGCAGCCAATCTGCCCAAAGCGCTCGCAAGGGCCGCCGCGGACCCGGTGGCGGCGCGCGAAACCAAGTTCTACCTCGCCAATATCGGCAAGGTGAAAACGGTCGACGACTTCCTCAATGCGCCCCGTCTCTATGATTATGCGCTGAAAGCGTTCGGGCTCCAGGATATCGGCTACGCAAAGGGGCTGATCCGCAAGGTGCTCGAAGGCGGGATCGACTCGAAGCAGAGCCTTGCCAACACGCTTGCCGATCCTCGCTACAAGGAGCTGGCAACCGCCTTCAATTTCCATAAATACGGCACCTTCACGACAGGTTTTGCCTCCACCGGCAAGGACGTCGCCGACAAATACGCGGCGCAGACACTCGAGCTGCAGGCCGGCGAACAGAACGAGGCGGTGCGCCTCGCGCTCTATTTCCAGCGCAAGGCGCCGACGATCAAGAGCGCCTACGCCATTCTTGCCGACGCCGCGCTTTTGAAGGTGGTGCAGACCGCCCTCGACATCGATCCTTCGACGTCGAAGCTCAACATCGACAAGCAGGCAGCGCTGATCTCGTCGAGGCTCGACGTGAAGGACCTCCAGAACCCTGCCAAACTCCAGAAATTCCTGCAGCGCTACACGGTGCTCAGCGATGCCTCGACCTTCGATCCGGCCGCATCGCCGGCGGCTGTGCTGACGGGCGGCGACAACCAGCAGGGCCTCAACGCCGATCTGCTGTTCAGCCTTCAGAACGTGCGGCGGACGCGCTGAGATGCAGGCCGGACTTTATGTCGGCGTTTCGGCGCAGGTGGCTCTCAAGCAGCGGCTCGAGACCATCGCGAGCAACGTCGCCAACATGAACACCACCGGCTACCGCGCCGAGGAGGTGCGGTTCGAGACTGTGCTCGCACGATCTGGCGACAGGGATGTCGCCTTCGCCTCGACGGGTGATACCTTCCTGTCGCTGAAATCCGGCGCGATCGTGAAGACGGACAATCCGCTCGACGTCGCGGTCGCCGGCAGTGGCTGGCTTTCCATCAGCACGAGCGGCGGCCCCGCCTTTACGCGCGACGGACGAATCCACATGCGCGAGACCGGCGCTTTGGAAACAGTCAACGGCAATGCGATCCTTGATGCCGGCGGCACGGCGCTCAGCGTCGATCCCAATGGCGGACAGGTGTCGATCACCCGCAACGGCGAGATCAGCCAGAACGGCAGGCAGGTGGGCGTGATCGGCCTGTTCGAGATTGATCCTGGCGCGACCTTGCGGCGGGGCGAGAACGCCAGCGTCGTGCCTGACAGGCCGGCGAGACCCGTGCAGGATTTTTCCACGAACGGCATCGTCCAGGGCTTCATCGAAAATGCCAACATCAACCCTGTCGTCGAGATGACCCGGCTGATCGCGGTCCAGCGCGCTTTCGAAAGCGTGGCATCCACCCTGCAGACCACGGAGTCCTCGCTCGGCGAGGCCATCAAGACGCTGGGCGGCTCCTGACATGACGGATGACTGCCGGCCCGCAGGAAGGCTCGCCGTGCTTGCCGAGTGGATCGAGACCCACATGGCGACCATGTCGCCGATCCGCATTTGCGGACACGTGACAGAGATTTCGCCGTCCGCCTGCCGGGTCGCGGGGCTTTCGCGGCTGGTAAAGCTTGGCGACCGCGTTCTGCTCGGCGAAAACGCTTCGGCGGCGATTGGCGAGGTGATCCGCATCGAGCCGCAAACGGTGGTCGTCAAATCCTATGCCGTGTCGAACGACATCACGGTACGCACACCGGCTATCCTCATGGGGGGCCAGCAATTGTCGCCGAGCCGGGCCTGGCGCGGCCGCGTCGTCGACGCGCTTGGCGCGGCGATCGACGGCGGGGGCCTGCCCAGAGCCGGCGAACACGCCATGCCGCTCGACGCGACGCCGCCCGATCCGCTCAGACGCGGGCGGATCGCAACTGCTGCTCGCACCGGCATTCGGGCTGTTGATCTCTTCACGCCGCTGTGCTTCGGCCAGCGGATCGGCGTGTTCGCAGGGTCGGGGGTCGGAAAATCCACCCTGCTCGCCATGCTCGCCCGTGCCGACGCCTACGATACGGTGGTGATCGCCCTTGTCGGCGAGCGCGGCCGTGAGGTTCGGGAGCTCCTCGAGGAAACGCTCGGCGGCGACACGGGCAAGGTCGTCGCCGTTGTCTCGACGAGCGACGAGAGCCCGATGATGCGCCGCCTCGCGCCCCGGACCGCGACGACGATCGCCGAATATTTTCGCGAACAGGGCGACAGGGTGCTGCTGATCGTCGATTCCATCACCCGCTTCGCCCATGCGGCGCGCGACGTCGCGCTCGCAGCCGGCGAAGCGCCCGTTTCGCGTGGCTATCCGCCGAGCGTCTTCAGCGAGCTGCCCCGGCTGCTGGAGCGGGCAGGGGCGGACATCGAGGGCAAGGGCAGCATCACCGGCCTTTATTCGGTGCTCGTCGATGGCGACGATCACAACGATCCCGTCGCGGATGCGATACGCGGCACGCTCGACGGGCATATCGTGCTCGACCGCGCCATAGCGGATGAAGGGCGCTTTCCGGCCATCAACGTGCTGCGCTCGATCTCGCGCCTCGCCGAACACGCCTGGACGGACGATCAGCGCATCCTGATCCAGAAGCTGCGGGCCCTGATCGCCAGATTCGAGAACACGCGGGACGTGAGGCTGATGGGCGGATACCAGCAGGGCGTCGATCCCGATCTCGATCAGGCTATCGTGCTTGCGCCGAGGCTTTACGGCGCGTTGCAGCAGCGGCCGGGCGATCCGCCGAGCGCCGACGCGTTCAAGGACCTTGCCGACCGGCTGCAGGCGAAGCCAGACGGTGCGATCTGAGCGCCGGAAGAGAGGAAAGGCATGACAGTCAACCCTGCCGACAAGAGGAAGCCAGCCGCCGGGAGCCGATCCGACGCGGCGCTCATTTTGCTCGGCTGCGGCGCGGCCGCGCTCTCGGCCGCCTTCGCCGCCTATTCCGTATCGGTCTCAGGCGGCGCGCCGGACATACCGGGCAGCGAGCATCTCCTCATCTTCGCGCGCCCGTCGCAGCCGAGGCAAACCTCGCCGATCGCAGTCGCGACCCGCGAACCTCAAGCCAGTCCGATCGAGACCGATCCCATCACCACGGGCTCGATCCGGCCAAGACCGCGGCGCGAGCACGGCAACGGCACGCCTTCGCCGCAGGCGCTCATCGAGTCCTTCACCCTGCGCGGCATCTTCAACGGCAAGGCGCTGCTCCAGGGGCCGGACGGCTTCATAATGGCCGGGCCGGGAGCCAATATACGCGGCGCCGGCACCATCAGGACGATCGAAGCGACGCCGAAAGGCTGGGCAGTGACGACATCAGAAGGGCGGATCGAATGAGGCTCGGGCCAGAAGCACTCAGCCATGCGCCTTCAGGAAGCGATCGATATCGTCGAGCACCGGCGCGTTGCTTCTGAAGGGCGGCGCAAAGGCGGTGACGATCCCCGCGTGGCCGACGCCCGGATAATATTTGGCTTCGACGAAAGCGCCAGCGCCGGACAGCTTCGCCGCAAGCGATCTGGTGTTGCGCGGATAGACCGTCGTGTCGTCGAGCCCGTGCAGGAGAAGCATCGGCGGGGCCGCACGCGACGGGTAATGAATGGGCTGCGTCTCGATGAGATTGGGCCAGTTTTGAAAGGCCGCAATGGTCGCAGGATCGTCGAGCGGCAGGAAATCATAGGGTCCGGCGATGCCGATCGCCGCCTTGACGGCTCCGCGGCCAAGACCCGCGGCAGCGAGGATCTTGGGATTGAGCGCGATCATCACGGCGTTGTACGCGCCTGCCGAATGGCCCGCGACCGAAACCCGTCGCGGATCGCCGCCGTATCGGCCGATGTTGTCCTTCATCCATCGGATTGCCAGCGCGCCATCGATCAGGAAGTCAGGGTAGCGCACGCCGGGCACGAGTCGATAATCGGCGACCACTACGACGTAGCCCCGCGCGGCGATCGAGCGGGCGACAAAGGCGTATTCGTCCTTGCTGCCCGAATTCCAGGAGCCGCCATAGATGAACAGCACGCTCGGCAGCGCCTGCGCCCCCTCGGGCGCGTAGACATCGAGCATCTGCCGCGGCTGCGCACCGAACGGAATGTCGGACGCGACCTTCATGGCGCCCCCATCCGACGGAACGACCGCGTTGAACAGTCCGACGCTCGAACAGGCCGTCAGCGCCGGCGCGGCAAGGAGTGAGAGCGCAGCGGCGCGCAGAAAGCGGCGGCGCGGGACATCTGTCGTGTTTCGATCCACTGTCATCGATTGTAAATACCCGGCGGTTAACGATAATTCATGACACGATACGCCCTATACTACGCGCCGGATGCAAATACGCCGCTCTGGCGGTTCGGCTCATCGTGCCTCGGCTACGACGCCTGGTGCAACCGGGATGTTCCGCATCCACACCATTCGTGCTTCGCCGGCCTCGATCTTGACGCCCTGACCGCCGAGCCGCGACGCTACGGCTTTCATGCGACATTGAAGGCGCCGTTCGAGTTGAGGGAGGGGACGAGCGAAGACGACCTTCTTGCCTTTGCCGCCGCGTTCGCCAGCGCGAAAGTCGCATTCGAACTGCGTGCCCTCACCGTCTCCAACCTTGGCGGCTTCATCGCGCTGACGCCGCCCGAGCGATGTCCTCCGCTCCACGACCTTGCAGATGCGGCGACGCGCGAACTGGACGATTTTCGCGCTCCTTTGTCGGCCGCCGATCTCGAGCGCCGTCTCGCCCAAGGGCTCAGCGACCGGCAGAGGCGGAACCTCGCCGATTTTGGCTACCCGTACATCTTCGAGGATTTTCGCTTCCACATGACGCTGACCGGCGCGATCGACGCCGACACGCGCGATCGGGTGGCGGCCGGGCTGCGCGACCTCTACGCGCCGATCGACCGGCCGGTCGCGATCGACGCCATCACCATCTTCCGCCAGATGACGCGCGCCTCGCGCTTCACGGCGCTGAAGCGGCTGCCGTTCAAGGCTGCCTGAGCGGCTCCCGCCGCCGTCATCAAACCGTTGCTTAAAATCGCTAGCGCTCGGCAACGCGTATCTGACGCAGGGAAACCCTCATGCTCGTTATCGAAGGATTGTCCCGACGTTTCGGCGACAAAACCGCAGTCCGAGACATCAATCTCAGCGTGCCCAACGGTTCGTTCGTGGGCGTGATCGGGCGTTCTGGCGCAGGAAAATCGACCCTCCTGCGCATGATCAACCGGCTCAATGATCCGTCGGAGGGGCGCATTCTGTTCGACGGTGCCGACGTCACCGCGCTGAAAGGCAAGGGCCTGCGCGACTGGCGCGCATCCTGCGCGATGATTTTTCAGCAGTTCAACCTCGTCGGGCGTCTCGACGTGCTGACGAACGTTCTGATGGGACGCCTCAACCACGTCTCGACGCTCAACGCGACGCTGAGACTCTGGAGCGCCGCCGACAAGGCGATCGCGCTTTCGGCGCTGGAGCAGTTCGATATCGCCAATCTCGCCGCCCAGCGCGCTGACCAGCTTTCCGGTGGCCAGCAGCAGCGCGTCGCCATCGCGCGGGCGCTCGTTCAGGAGCCGTCGCTCATCCTCGCCGATGAACCGATCGCCTCGCTCGACCCGCGCAACACCAAGATCGTGATGGACGCGCTCCAGCGCATCAACAAGCATTTCGGCCTCACCGTGATCGTCAATCTGCACTCGCTCGAGATCGCGCGCGACTATTGCGACCGGCTCGTCGGCATGGCGCAGGGCCGCGTGGTGTTCGACGACGCGCCAGAAGCGCTGACCGCCGACAAGGCGCGCGACCTTTACGGCCTCGAAGCCAACGACGTCATGGCGCCAAGCGCGCCGAAACCCGACGAGAACCTTTCTGCCGCTGCGGTCGCGGCCTGATCCCAAGGGCCGTCCGCAGCCATTCACCACCCAAAGAAACGCACGACAGGAGAGTATCGATGTTTTCACGCCGGTCCATGCTGGGCTTGACCCTTGCAGCCTTTGCCCTCACCGCCACGCCCGCAGCCGCGCAGGAGTGGCAAAAGAAGTATCCGGAAATCAACTTCGCGACCATTCCGGCGGAGAACGGCTCGGGTGTTTCCGATCGCTTTGCTCCTTTTGTCGCCTATCTGTCGAAGGAACTCGGCGTAAAGGTCAATCTGCGGATCGTTCAGGATTATGCGGCCCTCATCGAAGGCCAGCGTTCCGGCAACATCCAGATCGGCTATTACGGCCCGGCTTCGTTTTCGCGCGCTCTTCTGACCGGCGTGAAGACCGATGCATTCGCGATCGACGTCAACTCGGACGGATCGAAGGGCTATTATTCGGTCTTCTACGTGCTCAACAAGAGCCCGTACCAGAAGGTCGAGGACCTCAAGGGCAAGAACCTCGGCCTCGTCGACCCGAACTCCACCTCGGGCAACAACATGCCGCGTTTCGCGCTCAACGCGCTGCACATCAAGCCGGAAGATTTCTTCAACAAGGTCGTCTTCACCGGCAGCCACGAGAATGCGGTGCTCGCGCTCAAGGACGGCACCGTCGACGTGGCAGCAAACTGGTGGAATGCTCCGGACGATTCCAATCTGACGCGCATGCTCAACAAGCACATGCTCAAGAACGCCGACGGATCGGATATGAAGAAGGAGGATTTCCGCGTCATCCTGAAATCCGAACTCATCATCAACTCGCCTTACGCATATCTCCGTGATTTGCCGGACGATATGAAGGCTGCGATCAAGAAGGCATTCCTTGAAGCCGCCACCAAGGACAAGGCGGCGTTTGACAAGCTGTCCGACGGCAAGAACAAGCCTTGGGCTCCGATCGAGAACAAGGATTACGACAAGACGATCGAACTCATCAAGTTCGTCGACAGCCTGAAGAAGGCCTGAGGCAACTCACGAGGCGCAGGTTGATCCTGCGCCTTCCCGCCTGAGCTCTGACGCAAGGTTTGATCGTGGCGCTCGCCGTTCCCACCCTACCGGATCACCAGGCCGCGGCGCTCGCTGCGGCCTACGCACGCGTCGTCGCGGTGAAGCGCCGCCAGACGATGATCGGTGCTCTGGCCGTCATCGTCCTCGTCTATGTCGCCAGCTTCTATGGCGAGGTCGATCTTGCCAAGCTGTTCGGCAACATCGGAAGCTTCTTCAACTATATTGGCCGCCTGTTCTATCTCGACACCGGCGCGCATGTGTTCACCAACCCATCGGAATGGTTCTGGGGCATCACGCAGAAATCAAAATGGCTGCCCCTGCTGTTCGAGACGGTCATGGTCGCCTATCTCGGCACGGTCATCGGCTTCATCGGCGCATTGTGTCTGAGCTTCATGTCGGCCGCCAACATGGTGAAATCGGCGCTGATCCGAAACACCGCGAAGCGGTTCCTCGAATTCTGCCGCACCGTGCCGGAACTCGTCTTCGCGCTCATCTTCGTCGTCGCGTTCGGTCTCGGCCCGCTGCCGGGCGTACTGGCGCTGGCGATCCATTCCATGGGCGCGCTCGGCAAGCTGTTCAGCGAGGTGATCGAGAACATCGACATGAAGCCGGTCGAAGGCCTGCAGTCGACCGGCGCGAACTGGGTTCAGACGATCCGCTTCGCCGCCATTCCGCAGGTGCTTTCGAGCTTCGTCAGCTATTCGCTGCTGCGCTTCGAGGTCAATGTGCGCGAGGCCGGCATCATGGGCTTCGTCGGCGCGGGCGGCATCGGGCAGGAACTGCTCGTCAGCATCCGCAAGTTCTACTATTCCGATGTGAGCGCGATCCTCATTCTTATCATCGTCACGGTCATGCTGATCGATCTTGGAACCGAGCGCGTGCGCCACAAGCTGATCGGCCGGGAGAGCCGCTGGTCATGACCCGCGCCTCACCGATGCAGTCTTCAGAAGAACAGGCCCGTATCGCAGGGGCATATCCGCAGTTCTTCACGCCAGACTGGCGCATCCGTGCGCCGATCATCGGCGGTTTTGCCGCCGCCATCGCGCTCTTCGTGTTCGGCTTCATCGCGCTCGACATTTCCTGGGGTCGCGTGTGGGCCGGCTTCGGCCGCCTCGGCGAATTCGTCTTCCTGATGCTGCCGCCGACCTATGGCGACACGAACCTCCCCTTCGACTTCCTGAAATCGCTGCAGGAAACCGACAAGCTGATGCTCTATGTCGGCTCAATGGTGGAAACGCTCGCGATTGCCTTCCTCGGCACGCTGTTCGCCGCGATCATCGCCCTGCCGTTCGGCTTCCTGGCGGCGCGCAACGTCATTCCCAACATCTTCGCCCATTTCGCGGTGCGCCGCTTCCTCGACACGATCCGCTCGGTCGATACGCTCATCTGGGCGCTCATCTGGATCAACGTCGTCGGTCTCGGCCCGTTCGCCGGCATCCTCGCCGTGATCACCTCCAATTTCGGCATCTTCGGCAAGCTGTTCTCGGAGGCACTCGAAACCGCCGATACGCGGCCAGGCGAGGGCATCATCTCAACAGGCGGCAGCGGCTTCCATGCGGTGCGCTTCGGGTTGCTGCCGCAGATCCTGCCCGTCTTCGTCAGCCAGGTTCTCTACTATTTCGAGTCGAATACGCGCTCCGCCACGATCATCGGCATCGTCGGAGCGGGCGGCATCGGCCAGCATCTCTACGAACAGATCAAGATCCTCGAATGGCAACACGTCTCCTTCCTCGTGCTGCTGGTGCTGGTCGCCGTGGTCGTGATCGACTTCATTTCATCGCGTCTGCGCTTTGCGATCATCGGAACGAATGCCCTGAAACGCTGAACCGCTTGCGGTGACAAACTGTCATCGGACCGTCATTATGCGGGTCTAGACGCAGGGCGCGGTGTTTGGCGTCCCTCGTTTCGTGAAGGCTCGCCCCGTAGGATTCTAGCTCATGAACGCGCACTCTCAGTCATCGGCTGATCCGGATACGATTCGCCGGCGGCAGACATTGATGAAGCTCTGCGCTGATGCGACGACGCGGGAACTCGAAACCGGGCTGGCGGCGCTCGGGCCTGCGCCGCAGCACCAGATCGTGCGCGCGCCTGAGATCGGCCTCGTGATGCTGCGCGGCCGCATGGGTGGCGACGGCGCGCCCTTCAATCTGGGCGAAGCGACCGTGACGCGAGCGGCCATCAGGCTGTCATCCGGCGAAATCGGGTTTTCATGCGTGCTCGGGCGCGACGGCGAAAAAGCGCGCCTCGCCGCGCTCATCGACGCGTTGGGGCAGCGCGACGAATTTCTCGAAGCGCTCGATGCGAGGCTGGCGGCACCGATCCGCGAGCGGCTCGCCCGCGAAGGCACGGTCAAGATCGCGCAGACGGCGGCGACGCGCGTCAATTTCTTCACATTGGTGCGGGGCGAGGACTGATGGACACGCTCAGCCCCGCGCATCCGCACTCGCTTTCCGGCTTCGCTCGTCCGGTTGCCGAATCCCAGTCGACGTTCCACGCCGCGATGATGGCGCTCGCCCGGCCCGGCCAGCGGCAGACCCTTGCCGCAAGCTTGACGCCGCCCGCTCCGCTCAGCGAAGGCGTTGCGGCGCTGGCCCTTGCGCTGTGTGATTTCGAGACCACGATCTGGCTCGACCCGGCCTTCACGGTATCGGACGAGATCGCGTCCTATCTTCGCTTCCACACGGGCGCGCGGATCGTGACCTCCCCGGCCCAGGCGAATTTCGCGCTGGTCGGCGAAACTGCCGCCCTGCCCGCATTCGACGCATTCGCACTCGGCACGCTCGATTATCCCGACCGCTCCACGACCCTCATCCTCCAGCTTCCATCGCTCGACGGCGGCCCGCCCTTCGCGCTTTCGGGACCCGGAGTTGCGGGCGAGGTCTCGCTCGCCGCTCATCCGCTGCCGCCCGACTTCGAAGCCCGGATGCAGGCGAACCGGGCCGTGTTCCCGCGCGGCGTCGATCTTCTCATCGTCGCCGGCCTCTCGCTGATCGGTCTGCCGCGCTCGACGTCCATTCGCAAGGCTGGAGGCTAGCCATGTATGTTGCCGTCAAGGGTGGCGCCGAAGCCATCGACAACGCGCACAGATTGCTGGCGCATGAGCGTCGCGGCGACCCGGCCGTGCCGGAAATCGCGGCGCGGCAGATCGACGAGCAATTGGCGCTCGCCGTCGACCGCGTGATGGCGGAAGGCTCGCTCTATGACCGCGATCTTGCCGCGCTGGCGATCAAGCAGGCGCGCGGCGACCTCATCGAGGCGATTTTCCTCGTTCGCGCCTATCGCACCACGCTGCCGCGCTTCGGTTACGCCGAACCGCTCGACACTGGCGCGATGGCCATCGAGCGCCGCGTTTCGGCGACCTACAAGGATCTTCCAGGCGGCCAGATTCTCGGGCCGACCTTCGACTACACGCACCGCCTGATCGATTTCGCTCTCGCGGCCGAAGCCTCGATCGAACCGCCGGCACGCGCAAGCGACAGCAGCGCGGTTGACGCGCCGCGCGTCTCCGGCCTGCTCGGTGACGAGGGCCTGATCGAGCGCAACCCGCCCGGCCATGGCGACGCAGAGATAGGCGATCTCACGCGCGAGCCGCTGAGCTTTCCCGCGGACCGCGACCTACGCCTCCAGAATCTCGCACGCGGCGACGAGGGCTTCCTGCTGGCGCTCGGCTATTCGACGCAGCGCGGCTATGGCCGCAACCATCCCTTCGTGGGCGAAATCCGCTTCGGCGAGGTGGAGGTTGAGTTCTTCGCCGAGGACGCCGGCTTCGCCATCCCCATGGGACGCATCCAGGTGACGGAATGCGAGATGGTCAACCAGTTCGTCGGCTCGGCCGAGACCCCGCCCCAGTTCACGCGCGGCTATGGCCTCGTCTTCGGGCAGAGCGAGCGGAAAGCCATGTCGATGTCGCTGGTCGACCGCGCGCTTCGGGCACGCGAGTTCGGCGAGGAGGCAAAAGCACCGGCGCAGGACGAGGAATTCGTGCTCTCGCATTCGGATAATGTGCAATCGACGGGCTTCGTCGAGCATCTGAAGCTGCCGCATTACGTCGATTTCCAGTCCGAGCTCGAGCTCGTCCGCAAGCTTCGCGCGGAACACGCCGAGAGCCGGGCCGAGGACGCTCGATCGCCGGATGACGGCGACATGATGCGCGAGGCTGCCGAATGACCACGCTCCACCCCGGCTACAACTTCGCCTATCTCGACGAGCAGACCAAACGCATGATCCGCCGCGCGATCCTCAAAGCCGTGGCGATCCCAGGCTACCAGGTGCCGTTCGCATCGCGCGAGATGCCGATGCCCTATGGCTGGGGGACGGGCGGCGTGCAGGTGACGGCCGCCATCCTCGGCGAAGGCGACGTGCTGAAAGTGATCGATCAGGGTTCGGACGACACGACCAACGCCGTCTCGATTCGCAAGTTCTTCGAAAAGACCGCCGGCGTCGAGACGACGACGGAAACGGCGCGCGCCACCGTGATCCAGACGCGCCACCGCATTCCAGAGACGGCGCTGCAGGAAGGCCAGACGATCGTCTACCAGGTGCCGATCCCGGAGCCACTGCGCTTTCTGGAGCCGCGCGAGACCGAGACCCGCACCATGCACGGGCTCGAGGAATACGGGCTGATGCATGTGAAGCTCTACGAGGACATCGCGACGCACGGGCATATCGCGACGACCTACGCCTACCCGGTCAAGGTCAATGGCCGCTATCTGATGGACCCCTCGCCGACGCCGAAATTCGACAATCCGAAGATGGACATGTCGCCGGCCCTGCAGCTTTTCGGCGCGGGACGAGAGAAGCGCATCTACGCCATCCCGCCCTACACCAAGGTGGTAAGCCTCGATTTCGAGGACCATCCGTTCGAGGTCAACAAGTTCGACAAACCCTGCGCGCTCTGCGCGGCCGAAGGCGTCTATCTCGACGAAGTCATCCTCGACGATGCAGGCGGGCGCATGTTCGTCTGCTCCGACACCGATTACTGCGAGACACGCCGGGCAGAGGGCCATCGCGGCGAGATGCTTGGCGAAGCGCCGGCCTTCGTCAGCAGGGAGCCCGCGGAATGAGCGCGTTGACGGACGACCTTCCTCTCCTCACCGTCGACAGGCTCGGCAAGAATTACGGCTCGCGCATCGGCTGCCGCGATGTCTCGTTCGAGCTCTATGCAGGCGAGGTGCTCGCCGTCGTCGGAGAATCCGGCTCCGGCAAGTCGACGCTTCTGTCCCTGCTTTCGACACAGCTTCAGCCGACGGCCGGTGCCATTCGCTACCGGATGCGCGACGGCTCGGTCCGCGATGTATTCGAGCTCAGCCAGGCCGAGCGCCGCTTCCTGATGCGGACCGACTGGGGCTTCGTACATCAGGATGCAGCGCAGGGCCTGCGCATGGCTGTTTCGGCCGGCGCGAATGTCGGCGAGAGGCTGATGGCGGTGGGCGACCGGCATTACGGCAACATACGCCACGCCGCGCTCGACTGGCTCGGCCGTGTCGAGATCGAGGCGGACCGCATCGACGACGCGCCGCGCAGTTTTTCGGGCGGTATGCGCCAGCGCCTGCAAATCGCTCGCAACCTCGTCACCAACCCTCGCCTCGTCTTCATGGACGAGCCGACCGGCGGCCTCGACGTCTCGGTGCAGGCGCGCCTGCTCGACTTGCTGCGCGGCCTCGTCGCCGATCTCGGCCTGTCCGTGATCATCGTCACGCATGATCTTGCCGTCGCGCGGCTGTTGTCGCACCGGATCATGGTGATGCGCCAGGGCCGCGTAATCGAGACGGGCCTCACCGATCAGGTACTCGACGATCCGCGCGAGCCCTACACGCAGCTCCTCGTCTCGTCCGTTTTGCAGGTTTGATCATGGCACATGCAAGCAAGGACAGCGTGCTCAGGCTCGCCGATGTCCGGAAATCCTTCGTGATGCATCTACAGGGCGGCGCGCATCTGCCGGTCGTCGCCGGCGTCTCGCTTGAGGTCGCGGCGGGCGAATGCGTCGTGCTCGGCGGTCCGTCAGGCGCTGGCAAGTCCTCCCTGCTCAAGATGATCTACGGCAATTACCGCTGCGACCAGGGTTCGATCCTGGTCCGCGACGGTGCCGAGACGGTCGACGTCGCGAACGAGGCGCCGCGTCGCATCCTGCGCCTGCGGAAATCGACGCTCGGCTATGTCAGCCAGTTCCTGCGCGTCATTCCGCGCGTCTCGGCGCTCGACGTGGTTGCCGCCTCCGCGCGCGATTACGGCGTTGCGTCAGATGAGGCAGCCGACAGGGCGGCCGCGCTGCTGCGCACGCTCAACATTCCAGAACGGCTCTGGTCGCTTCCGCCCGCCACCTTCTCCGGCGGCGAGCAGCAGCGCATCAACATCGCGCGCGGCTTTATCGCCGACCATCCGATCCTGCTGCTCGACGAGCCGACCGCCTCGCTGGATGCCGCCAATCGCGCGGCCGTGATCGACCTCATCGACGTCAAGAAGAAGAAGGGCGTTGCGCTGCTCGGCATCTTCCACGATGAGGACGTGCGCGACCGCGTCGCCGATCGCATCGTGGACATCACTCAATTCAGGCACGCCGCCTGAAAACTCCCAAGAGCTTACCATTTTCATGGGCATCATGTCAGACCACCCGACCGAAACCATTCTCGGCAATGCCGAGATCATTCTGGCCGATCGCGTCATCGAGCGCGGCTGGATCGTGATGAGCGATGGGCTCATCGCTGAGGTCGGCGAGGGCGATGCGCCGCGCGGCGCGCTCGACATGGCCGGCGACACGCTGATCCCGGGGCTGGTCGAGTTGCACACCGATCACCTTGAGGCGCATTTCTCGCCGCGTCCCAAGGTGCAGTGGCATCCGCTCTCCTCCGTCATCGCCTATGACGCACAGATCGCAGCATCCGGCATCACGACCGTGTTCGACTCGCTGCGCGTCGGACAGGATTCCCGCAAAGACGCCTTCAACGACAATCTCGAAAGCCTCGCCGACACCATTCATGAGGCCCAGCAGTCAAAGCTCCTGCGTGTCGAGCATCTCACCCATCTGCGCTGCGAGGTCTGCTCGCCCGACGTGGTCGACAAGGCGACACGCTTCCTTGCGCAGCGCGCGGTGCATCTGATGTCGCTGATGGACCACACGCCGGGCATCCGCCAATTCCGCGACATCGAGAAATGGCTCGACTATTATCGTGGCAAGACCACGATGACCGAGGCGCAACTCCAGAAATTCGTCGAGGAACGGCAGGCCCTCAATCGCGAGCTTGAGCCTTTGCACCACCGCAAGCTGGTCGAACTCGCGCGCTCGCGCAACGTGCCGATCGCCAGCCATGACGACACGACGATCGCCAATGTCGAAGAGTCGATTTCGGATGGCGCGACGCTCGCCGAGTTCCCGACGACGATCGAGGCGGCCGCCGCCTCGCATGCAGCCGGCATCAAGGTGATGATGGGCGCGCCGAACGTCGTGCGCGGCGGCTCGCATTCGGGAAACGTCGCAGCAAGCGACCTTGCCCGCGAAGGGACGCTCGACGTGCTTTCATCGGATTACGTGCCCGGCAGCCTCCTGATGGCGGCGTTCCAGCTCCCCGCCGACATTCCATCGATCACGCTCCCCCAGGCCGTGCGCATGATCACCAAGAACGCCGCGGAAGCGGCGAAGCTGCACGACCGCGGCGAGCTACGCGCTGGTCTGAGAGCCGATGTCGTGCGCGTGCATCGCCATGACAGCATCCCGGTGGTGCGCACCGTCTGGCATCAGGGCGCGCGCGTTGTCTGACGAGGGCGCGCCCAAGGCCGGCGTGCTGTTTCTCGTCGTTGGGCCGAGCGGCGCAGGCAAGGACACGGTGATCGACGGCGCGCGCGCCGCCCTCTCGGGCGATCCGACCTTCGTGTTTCCCCGCCGTATCGTCACGCGGCCAGAAGGCCGCTGGGAGAAGCACGATAGCATCGACGAGGCGGCTTTTGCCGAGGCCGAGACGCGCGGCGACTTCGTGCTCTCCTGGCAGGCGCATGGGCTGCGTTACGGCGTGCCGGCTTTCGTGAGCCGCGAGATTGATTCAGGCAAACGCGTCGTGGTCAACACGTCGCGCGCCATCATTCCTGCTGCACGCACCCGCTTCTCGACCGTTCGGGTGGTGCTGGTGACCGCACCCGCCGAGGTGCTCGCGGCCCGCATCGCGACGCGCGGCAGGGATGCCGGCGTGCCGAGCCGAGCGCAGCGCGCCGAAGCCCTCAACGAAGGCCTTGAAGCCGATTGCACGATCGTCAACGACCGCACGCCCGAGGAGGCGGTGGCGCGGATGGTGGCCTATCTGATGAATGTCTGACGCGTTCGCTGTCATCCCGGCTCGTCGCTCCGCACCGTCCCGGATGACACAGCCAAAGATTTCCAGCGCCCTATCAGCCGCCGATCAGCCCGCCTGCTGTGAAGCCACCATCGACCGCGATGATCTGGCCGGTCACATAGCTCGAGCGCGTATCGTCGAGCAGGTGGCAGATCGTGCCGGCGATCTCGTCGGGCGTTGAGTAGCGCTTCATCGGCACTTCGCCGATCCAGCCCTCCCGAGTGGCGCTGGTGTGCAGCGCCGCCACCATCGGCGTCTCGACCGGGCCGGGCGCGACGGCATTGACCCTGATGCCGAGCGGCGCCAGCTCGACCGCCATCACCTGAGTGAGCGTCACCACCGCGCCCTTGGACGAGCCATAGGCGGCCCGGCCGAGATTGCCGCGCAGGCCCGACACCGAGGAGATGTTGACGATCGCGCCATGCCGACGCCCGCGCATGGCGATCGCCGCCGCCTTCGAGACGAGGAAGGTGCCCACCACGTTGACGTCGTAGATCTTGCGGAACTGGGCGGCCGTCGTTTCGAAGAAGGGCACGTCCTGCGCGATGCCGGCCGAATTGACGAGGCCGGTCAGCGGCCCGAAGGCGGCGTCTATCGCTTTCACCACACGCTCGATCTCGGCCTCGTTGGTGACGTCGAGCGTGTCGAAGCGTACGCGATCGCCTGCATGGTCGAGATGGTTTCGCGTCCGCGCGATGCTCTCCGGCTCGCGATCGACGATCGCGACGCGCCCGCCTTCGTTCAAGACCCGCTCGGCGACCGCAAGGCCGATCCCCGACGCGCCGCCCGTCACCAAAACCGTCTGATCCATCGTTTCCTCGCTTTTCGCGGGCAGCATACGAATGATCGCGCATCGATGGCAATCGCCAAGCGCCTCGAGCAACATTTTTCGGGGCGGCGGGCGCGTTCGCTATACTTGACGGAAATTTGCCGCTAGCCTCCTCTCCAACCATGACCGGCGACAACGCCGGCGACGGCAATGGAGGAAGACAATCATGCAGATCAAGACGACCAGGCGAAGTGTGCTCGCGGCAGGACTCGGCGGTTCGGCGGCATTGTTCGCGCCAGCCTACATAAGGTCTGCCCGCGCGGCCGAGTTCAACTACAAATTCGCCAATAATCTTGCTCTGACGCATCCGCTCAACAAGCAGGCGCAGGCGGCCGCCGACCGCATCAAGGCGGAGACGAACGGGCGTGTGGAAATCCAGATTTTTCCGAGCAGCCAGCTCGGCTCCGATACGGACACGCTCAGCCAGATCCGGGCCGGCGCGGTCGACTTCTTCACGCTGTCGGGCCTCATCCTCTCGACTCTGGTGCCCGCCGCCTCGATCAACGGCATTGGCTTCGCCTTCCCCGACTACCCGACCGTCTGGAAGACGATGGACGGCGAACTCGGCGCCTATGTCCGCGCGCAGATCGACAAGGTCGGCCTCGTCGCCATGGACACGATCTGGGACAACGGCTTCCGCCAGATGACCTCGAGCTCGAAGCCGATCACGAGCCCGGCCGATCTCAAGGGCTTCAAGATCCGCGTTCCGGTGAGCCCCCTCTGGACCTCGATGTTCAAGGCGTTTGACGCCTCCCCGGCCAGCATCAACTTCAACGAGGTCTATTCCGCCCTCCAGACGAAGGTGGTGGAGGGCCAGGAAAATCCGCTCGCCATCATCTCGACCGCCAAGCTCTACGAAGTGCAGAAATACTGCTCGCTCACCAACCATATGTGGGACGGGTTCTGGCTGCTGGCCAACAAGCGCATCTGGGAAGGCATTCCGGCCGATATCAGGACCATCATCGCCAAGAACTTCAACATGGCGGGCCTTGCTGAACGCGAGGATGTCGCAAAGCTCAATGCGGGCCTGCAATCCGAGCTTGCGGGCAAGGGCCTCACCTTCAACAACGCCGATGCCGCGCCTTTCCGCGACACGCTACGTAAGGCGGGCTTCTATTCCGAGTGGAAGGGCAAATACGGCGAGCAGGCCTGGTCGCTCCTCGAGAAGTCGGTCGGCTCCCTGTCGTGACACCGGTGGTGAAAGCGCCGCCGCGATCGGGCGCGGATCTGTTCGACGCCGGCTCGCCAAGCGCCGGTTCGAGAGGGCGGGGCGCGTTCAGCCTCGCCGGTCTCGACGCGGCGCTGCGCGTCACCGTCGAGAGCGCGGCGGCGCTGCTGGTCCTTGCCGAAATCGCCATTCTGTTCGCCGGCGTTGTGTCGCGCTATCTCGTCCATCGGCCGCTGATCTGGTCGGACGAGCTCGCTTCGATCCTCTTTCTCTGGCTTGCCATGCTTGGGGCGGTGATCGCCTTCCAGCGCGGCGAACACATGCGCATGACCGCGCTCGTCAGCCGCGCCTCGCCGAGGCTGCGGGCGATGCTCGAATGCTTCGCCATCAGCGCAGCGCTCGGCTTCCTGCTGCTGGTGCTCGAACCGTCGATCGATTATGCGGCGAACGAGGTGTTCATCGTCACGCCGGCGCTGGAGATCAAAAATGTCTGGCGCGCCGCGGCCCTGCCCGTCGGCTGCACGCTGATGATCGTCGTCGCGGTCCTTCGGCTCATTCGCTTCGGCGACGCTGGCGCTGCTGTCGGGTCGCTGGCGCTCGTTGCGCTGACCATGGCCGGGATGTGGCTGCTGAAGCCTGCCTTTGCCGAGCTCGGCAATCTCAACCTTGTCATTTTCTTCGTGGTGCTCGTCGCCGCGCTCGTCTTCGCGGCTGTACCGATCGCCTTCGCATTCGGATTGGCGACGTTCAGTTATCTCGCCCTCACCACGCGGATGCCATTGCTGGTTGTCGTCGGACGCATGGATGAAGGCATGAGCCATCTCATCCTGCTTGCCGTGCCGCTGTTCGTCTTTCTCGGCCTGCTGATCGAGATGACCGGCATGGCGCGCGCCATGGTGCGGTTTCTTGCAAGCCTGCTCGGCCATGTGCGCGGCGGCCTCTCCTACGTGCTGATCGGCGCGATGTATCTCGTATCGGGCATATCGGGGTCGAAAGCCGCGGACATGGCGGCCGTCGCCCCTGTCCTGTTTCCCGAAATGCAGAAACGCGGCGCGAAGCCAGGCGATCTCGTCGCCCTCCTTTCGGCGACCGGCGCGCAGACGGAGACCATCCCTCCGAGCCTCGTCCTCATCACGATCGGATCGGTGACTGGCGTGTCGATCTCGGCTCTGTTCACCGGCGGCTTGCTGCCGGGGCTCGTGCTCGCCGTCATGCTGTGCTTCGTGGTCTGGAGGCGCTACCGGAACGAGGATTTGAGCGGCGTCGTCAAGGCCAGCCGGAGCGAGATCGGCAAAAGCCTGTTGATCGCCCTGCCGGCGCTCGCGCTGCCCTTCATCATCCGTGCCGCGGTCAGCCAGGGCATCGCCACCGCGACCGAGGTCTCGACCATCGGCATCGTCTACGCCGTGCTGGCGGGCCTCCTCATCTATCGCCAGTTCGACTGGGCCCGCCTCAAGCCCATGCTGGTCGACACGGCCTGTCTCTCCGGCGCGATCCTGCTGATCATCGGCGCGGCGACCGGCATGGCCTGGGGGCTGACGCAGTCTGGCTTCTCGCGCAGCCTCGCAGCGCTGATGACCGGCCTGCCCGGCGGTGCGGTGACCTTCATGATCGTCTCGGCGCTGGCCTTCATCGTCCTTGGCAGCGTGCTCGAGGGCATACCGGCGATCGTGCTGTTCGGCCCGCTGCTGTTCCCGATCGCCCAGGCCGTCGGCATCCACGAGGTGCATTACGCCATGGTGGTCATTCTCGCCATGGGCATGGGGCTGTTCGCCCCGCCTTTCGGTGTCGGGTATTACGCCGCCTGCGCCATCGGCAGGGTCAATCCCGACGAGGGAATGAAGGCGATCTGGGGCTACATGCTGGCGCTGTTCATCGGCCTCGTCGTCGTGGCCGCGATACCCTGGATTTCGACCGGCTTCCTTTGAAGAGGCAGCCGGGATCGCAGCGAGGACGGCCTGGCGCGTCAAAAGGTCAGCGCGTCCTCGACAGGATTGTTTCAAACTGAAACCCGGTTGCGCTAGTAAATCGGTCGAAAAAGCTTAACACGGGTTCGACGCTGGCCGCGCCTGCTTGCGGGCATGGAAGAAAGACCTGAATTGCGCAGTTTGAAGTCAATTGGATTGCGGGTTGCCTGTCTCACCACGCTCGGCTTGCCTCTCGCGGCCTGCCTCACCCCGACACCGCCCTCCGATCTCGCCCTCTCGACGCCGGAGGCCTTCCGCCAGGCGCAGCGGCGCGCAGCCGCTCCGGTCGCGCGTGACTGGCCGCGCCTGTTCGGCTCCGCCGAACTGACGAAGCTCGCCGAAATTGCGCAGGCCGAGAACCTCGACATCAGGGCGGCGGTCGCGCGAATCAAGCAGGCGGAGGCGCAATATGTTCTCTCCAGCGCCGCGCTCTATCCATTGCTGACCACCAGCGACAATGCCTCGCGCAGCCAAAGCTCGGGGGCCTTGCGCTCCAAGACCGGCCCGTTCCGCAACACGGTCAACAACAATTTCAGCCTCGGCCTCAGCGCAAGTTACGAAATCGATTTCTGGGGCCGCAACCGTGACCGTTCCGACGCGGCCAAGCTGCAGGCCGAGGCGACCGAAGCCGATCGCGACACGGTTGCGCTCTCGACCGCGGCCTCGCTCACGAACAGCTATTTCGAAGTGCTCGCCGCGCAGGATCGGCTGGCGATCGCCCGCGACAACATCCGCACAGCAGAACGCGTTCTCGAAGGCATCAAGGGACGGCTCGCGGTCGGCACGACCAGCGGCCTCGAGATCGCCCAGCAGGAGACCGTCGTCGCGCAGCAGCGCTCGGCCGTGCCGCCGCTTGCCCAGGCGGTCGAGCAGACCAAGAACACCATCGCCGTCCTGATGGGGCGAACGCCCGAGAGCGTCAGAATCGTCGGCGGCAGCCTCAACCGCCTTCGTGCGCCTGCCATCAAGCCGGGCCTCCCGTCGGAGTTGCTGCTGCGCCGCCCCGACATCGCGGCGGCCGAGGATCGCCTGATTGCGGCCGGTGCCAATGTCGAGGTGGCGCGCAAGGCATTCCTGCCCAGCATCCAGTTGACCGGCAATGGCGGCCTCGAAAGCCTCGTCATCCAGAATCTCTTCCGGCCCGAAGCCGCTTTCGGCTCGGTCACAGCTGGCCTGACCCAGACGATCTTCGATGGCGGCACGCGCCAGGGACAGCTCGATCTCGAACGCGGCCTGCAGGAGGAATTGCTGCAAAACTACCGCTCAGCCATCATTTCGGCCTTTTCGGATGTTGAGAATGCATTGATCGCGGTGCGCTTGACGACCGAGCATGAGCGGCTGCAGATCCTCGCGGTAGCGGCGTCGCGCAAAGCCTATCAGATCACCGAACAGCGGCTGCGCGAAGGAACGATCGACATTCTCACCGTCTTGAACACGCAGCAGTCGCTCTTCCAGGCCCAGGACCAGCTTTCACAAATCAGGCTCCAGCGTTTCCAGGCGTATTCCAGCCTGTTCCAGGCGCTTGGCGGCGGGTGGACCCGTCCGCCCGAGCTTGTCACGTCGATCGGTGAGCGCCCGGCCATCATCAACACGCTGGATCGCCGCCCGCCGGACCCCCTCGTGCCGATCACGACGAGCCCGTCTCGCCCATGAAACGCGTTCTGGCACTTCTCATCCTGTTCGCGGCGGCAGGCGGCATCTATTACTACACGCAGGTCTACCTGCCGGCGAACGCGCCGGCAGCGCAAAATGCCGGCCAGGGCTCGCGGCGCGGCGGCGGTGCCGGTCGTGGCGGCGAGGGGCCTGTCGCGGTGATCGTGGCATCCGTCAAGCGCGCCGACGTGCCCGTCACGATCGACGCGATCGGCACCGTGCAGGCGCTCAACACCGTGACGGTGAAAGCGCAGGTCGACGGCAAGCTGATCAGGATCGCGTTCAAGGACGGGCAGGATGTGAAGGCCGGCGACGTGCTCGCCGTCATCGATCCCACGACCTATCAGGCGGCTTACGATCAGGCGGTCGCCAAGAAGGCGCAGGACGAGGCGCAGCTCGCCAATGCCCGCACCGATCTCGAGCGGTATGAACGACTTGCCAAGACCGAATACGGCTCGCGCCAGCAGGCCGATACGCAGCGCGCCACCGTCGCGCAGTTCGAGGCGCAGGTGCGCTCCGATCAGGCCGCCATCGACAACGCCAAGGCCATTCTGGACTATACGACGGTTCGCGCGCCGATCGACGGGCGCACGGGCATCCGCGCGGTCGATCAAGGCAACATCATCAAGGCGAGTGACACGACGGGTCTCGTCGTCATCACGCAGTTGAAGCCAATATCCGTGCTGTTCAACCTGCCGCAGCAGCAATTGCGCGTGGTGAGCGACGCGATGGCGGCGGGTGCGGTGCAGGTTCAGGCCTTCGAGAGCGATGGCGTCACCATGCTCGATACCGGCGCGGTGACGGTCGTGGACAATCAGGTGGACCAGACGACCGGAACCGTGCGCTTCAAGTCGAATTTCCCGAATGACCGGCTTCAGCTCTGGCCGGGACAGTTCGTCAATGTGAAGGTGCTCGTGAAAACGTTGCGCGATGCGGTCGTGGTGCCGACATCCGCCGTGCAGCGCGGCCCGAGCGGTCCGTTCGTCTATGTTGTCGGCGACGACAATAAGGTCACGTTGCGCACGGTCATGGTCGGCCAGCAGAGCGAAACTCAATCCGTCATCAATTCGGGCATCGCGCCGCCGCAGCGTGTGGTGACGACGGGCTTCACGCGGTTGACCGACGGGGCCGCCGTCACCGTGACCGAAGCAGCCGACGAGGCTGGCAACCCGCCTGCGCCGGCGAACCGCGACCAGGTACGCCAGCGCCGCGTGCGCGATCCGAATGCGCCGGAAGGCCAACGCGGCCAGCGCAGACAAGGCGAGCGCAGGAACGGCAATCCGCCTGACCAGCCCGGCAGCGACACCGCGCCGAACCCGCAGAACACCGCGCCGCCGCCCGCGCCCGCGAGCGGCGTGACGCAGGGCACGCAAAAATGAGCGTATCCGAGCCCTTCATCCGCCGGCCGATCGCAACCTCGCTGCTTGGGTTTGCGGTTCTGCTCTGCGGCTTGCTGGGCTATCTGCGGCTTCCGGTCTCCGCCCTGCCGCAAGTGGCGTTTCCGACCATCCAGATCACGACGCAGCTTCCGGGCGCCAACCCGGATACGATCGTCAACCTCGTCACCGCGCCGCTCGAACGGCAGATGGGGCAGATCCCCTCGCTTACCTCGATCTCGTCGCAAAGCTCCTTCGGGCTCAGCCAGATCACGCTGCAGTTCGATCTCGATCGCGATATCGACGCCGCCGCGCAGGACGTGCAATCGGCGATCAACGCCGCAGGCTCCACGCTGCCGCGCAACCTGCCCTACCCGCCGACCTATTCCAAGGTGAACCCGGCCGACACGCCGATCGTCACGCTGGCGATCAGCTCCAAGACGATCTCGCTGCGCGGCCTCAGCGATCTTGCCGACACGCTGCTGACGCCACGCCTCAGCCAGGTGGGCGGCGTCGGGCACGTCTCGATCGAGGGCGGCATCCGCCCGGCCGTGCGCATCAAGGCTGATCTCGGCCGCCTCACCTCCTACAAGATCGGCCTTGAAGACCTGCGCCTCGCCATCGCCAACGCCAATGTCGCGGGCTCCAAGGGCTCGATCGACGGCGCGCAGCAATCCTATACCATCGCCGCCAACGACCAGATCGGCGCTGCCAGCGCCTATCGAACCATTATCGTCGCCTATCGCAACGGCAACGCGGTGCTGTTGCGCGATGTGGCCGAGGTGAGCGACGGGCTGGAGAATACCCGCGTCGGCGGCTGGTATCAGGGCGAGCCCGCCGTGATCATCGACATCCAGCGTCAGCCGGGCGCGAACATCGTCAAGACCGTCGACAGCATTTTGAAAGAGCTCCCGCGTTTGCAGCGCGGCATGCCGGCCGATGCGCAACTGAAGATCGTCAACGACCGCACGGAGACGATCCGCGCCTCGATCTCTGACGTGCAATTCACGCTGGCTCTCAGCGCCGGGCTGGTCGTGCTCGTCGTGCTGCTCTTCCTGCGCACCCTGCGCGCCACAATCATCGCCGGCGTGGCGCTGCCGCTTTCGATCATCGCCACCTTCGGCGTGATGTATGTCGTCGGCTTCAGTCTCGACAATCTTTCCTTGATGGCTTTGACGATCGGCACAGGATTCGTGGTCGACGACGCGATCGTGATGATCGAGAACATCGTGCGCAAGATCGAGGACGGGCAGGACCCGTTCGAGGCAGCGATCGCCGGTGCAAGCGAGATCGGCTTCACGGTCATCTCGCTCACCGTCTCGCTGATCGCGGTGTTCATCCCGCTCATCTTCATGACCGGGCTCGTCGGGCGCATGTTCCGCGAGTTTGCGCTCACCCTGACCATCGCCGTCGTCGTCTCCGCGATCGTCTCGCTGACGCTGACGCCGATGATGTGCAGTCTGATGCTCAAATCCAAAAAGAGTGACCGCGAGCCGGCATGGCTGCGGGCGGCCGAAGCGCCTGTCACGTGGATGGCGAACCTCTACGACCGCACCCTCGTCTGGGCGCTGCGCTTTCGCGGCTTCATGCTGCTCATCACGCTGTTCACGGTCGGCCTGACCGTCTGGATGTATGTCGTGATGCCGAAAGGCTTCCTCCCGGCGCAGGATACCGGCTTGCTGACGGTCGTGATGGAGGCGGCGCCCGACGCCTCCTTCCAGGAGATGGCGCGGCTGCAGGGCGAGGTCTCGGCAGAATTGCGCAACGATGCGGACGTAAAAAGCGTCGTCTCGGTCGTCGGTATCGGCAACCTCAACCCGACGACCAATGTCGCAAGGCTCTCGATCACGCTGACGCCGCGCGACGATCGGGTGGACAGCGCCGCGACGATCGCCGAGCGGCTGCGCCGCGCCGCGCTCAAGGTTCCGGGCGTGACGCTCTACGTACAGCCGGTGCAGGACATCCAGATCAGCACGCGGTCCAGCCGCTCGCAGTATCAATATACGTTGACAGCGACGAATGCCGACGAAGTCGTGAAATGGTCGCAGCTTCTGGTTCAGGAAATGCGAAGCAACCCGCTGTTTCGCGATGTTTCGACCGAGGGACAGGAAGGCGGCTTGCGCGCCGCGATCGACGTTGATCGCCAGCGCGCCGGACAGCTTGGCGTCAATCTTCAGGCTGTCAACGACACGCTGAACGATGCTTT
>JAIELD010000046.1 GCA_019753285.1 Beijerinckiaceae bacterium
GCGCCGACGCCGTCGAGCGACGGATCAGCGAGGATCATGCGGGTAAAGACGCCCTCGGTGACGACCTCGATGCGGGTCCGGCCAGTGACGCGGGAATCGAGCCTTGCCCGCAGCCCGATCGTCTCGCCGATGCGCTCGCCGAGCGTCGCCGCCATGCGGGCGGCGGCGGCCCGCGCCGCGATGCGGCGCGGTTCGAGGATGAGGATTTTCTGCCCGTTGAGCCAGGGCGCTTCGAGCAGCGCCAGCGGCACGCGCGTGGTCTTGCCCGCCCCCGGCGGCGCGACGAGCACGGCGTTCGGGCGGGCTTCGAGCGCACTGAGCAGGGCTGGCAGCGCGTCGTCGATGGGGAGGAATTTATCGAAGATCATCAAATGGTGGCCATAGTCGGAGGTCGTGGCAAGGGGATTGCAGGACGCCCCTTCACATTGTTTGACCTGCAAGATGATTGACAATCTTGTTTAAGGAACGTATTCCTATAATTACAAATGACCAGCAGTAGCCGAGGCGAAAAACGTGGGGCGGTTAAGGAAGTTGCTCAAAACACGATCCAAAAAGCGTGCGAGCAAAAACGCTTCAAAGCCAAATTTGGAAATGCGATGTAAAATTTGAAACAAAAAAAATCGGAAATTTACTACACGCTATCTTCACGTCAAACGAATCTCGTTCTAAGTAAGAGATTAGCACAATTTACCGAGCCGAAATTTGAAGCGGATAAAATCGTCTCATTATCTGGCCGGTAATAAATCTAAACGAAATTGATTTGGTCGCCACGGTAGGATTCGAACCTACAACCATGCCTTGCGAGGGGACAGCTCTTTCCAATTGAGCTACGTGGCGACCGATAAAGAGGCCGAGTGCGGCTAACACTCGGCCTCTAATCCTATATTAGGACCGATTCGCGCTTTTCGCGAGTCGCTGCAGTCGTTTCCCCCACGATCTCCCAAGCTTTGTTTTAGACATTGTGGGTTTCGTCAATCCGCCGATACATCAGCCGCTTACGGCTATGTCTGGGAGCGCCAGAAAATTAGAGGCCTGAAGGTCGAACACTTCAAGCAGCCAAGCCCCTTTTCCGTCGAGACCGAGGCGTGCGAGGAAAAACTCGCAAACAAGCTGCTAAGCCCCTTTCGATGACCACGCTTCGCGAAGTCAAGCATCTCGTCCAGCCGCTTCTCGAGCGCAACCCAGACCTCGCGCTGCTGGGCAGGCTCGTCGTCATCAGACCCGTCAATCATCTGGTGCGCGGCATCTACATTGCCCGCACAAGCAGTGCCGCCTCAGCCAACGTCCATTGGGCAACGGTTCCACTATTTAAGCCGGGGAACACTTTTTACTTCAATTTTGGCGATGAGCTCATCGCCGAGCCGCCTGCCTGGAGGTTGGCCCGCCCCGAACTGCCGCAGACGCTAGTCAAAATCGCCGACCGCGACGCGTTGCCAAAGTTGCGTGCGATCCATTCGATTGTCGATTTCAAGGCTTTCACGCTTGGACCGGACATGAAGCGCCGGCCGCAAGGCGTCATCGAGTTGCGAAACGTTTATGTTGAAGCCGCGCTTGGGAACTTCAACGGCGCACTCGAAAATCTCGCCACTTTACGGCAACACGAGAAGTTCTTCCGCTCAATCACCATTACGCCCGAACATTATGATGAACTGCTCGAAAGGTTCGAACCCCGGCTTGAAGCCCGCGACCGCGCCGGCGTCGCCGAGCTGCTGCACCAATGGGAGGCCTACACGGTCAGGCAGTTGAAACTCGAACACCTCTGGCAGCCGAGCCCGTTTCCGGTGGAGCTTTGAGTATCGTCATTGCGAGGAGGCGGTACGCCGACGCGGCAATCCAGTCCTGTCGCTCCATCTGGATTGCTTCGTCGCTACGCTCCTCGCAATGACGAGCCCCGCCCTCACATCCCGACGCTGCTCAGCCAGCGCACGGCCGCAAGCGCTCTTGCCCTTGCTTCTCCTTCATCCGCGCAGACGATGCCGGAATAGAAGCACACCGGCGTCCAGCGGCCCTGATCCTCAAGGTCGCGGCGGAACTCCTCGAAGCCGAAGCTTCCATCGGGACGACTGAAAAAGTCGACGCATCTGTCATGCGCCTCGTTCTCGACGCTCTCGAAAACGACGAAGCTTTCGTCGATGCGCCGCGTCACGTCCCCGCCGTGAAGGCCGCCAGCACCGCCATGTTGACGAGATCGGTATCCTTGGCGCCGAGCGGCGCGATCTGCACCGCCTTGTCGAGGCCCACAATCAAAGGCCCGATCACGGTCGAGCCGCCCAGTTCCTGCAGCATCTTGGTGGCGATCGAAGCCGAGTGGAAGGCAGGCATCACCAGCACATTGGCCGGGCCGGTGAGGCGACAGAACGGGTAGGCCGCCATCAGCTCGGGGTTGAGCGCCACGTCGGCGCCCATCTCGCCGTCATATTCGAAATCGACCTTCTGCCTGTCGAGAATGTCGACCGCCTCGCGCACCCGTTCGGAGCGCTCGCCTTCGGGATAGCCGAAGGTCGAGAAGGCGAGCAGGGCGACCTTTGGTTCGTAGCCCAGCCTGCGCGCCATGCGGGCCGCCTCTATGGCGATCTCCGCCAGTTCGATCGATGTCGGCATTTCATGCACGGCGGTGTCCGCCACCAGCACGGTGCGGCCGCGCGCCAGCACGAGCGACGCGCCGATGACGCGATGGCCCGGCTTCTCGTCGATGACGCGGCGCACATCCTGCAGCGCGATCGAATAGTTGCGGGTGAGGCCCGTCACCATCGCATCCGCATCGCCGAGCGCCACCATGGAGGCGGCGAAATGGTTGCGGTCCTGGTTGATCATGCGCTGGCAGTCGCGGAACAGCAGGCCCTTCCGCTGCATGCGCTGGTAGAGATACTGCGCATAGGCCGCGTTGCGCGAGGACAGCCGCGCATTGTGGATCTCGATCATCTGCTTTTCGGCAAGATCGATGCCGGCGAAGCTTGCGACCTCGTGGATGCGCTCCTCGCGGCCGACCAATATGGCCTTGCCGAGGCCCTGATTGGTGTAGGCGACGGCGGCGCGGATCACGGCCTCCTCCTCACCCTCGGCGAAGACCACGGATTTGGGGTGCCGCCGCACGCGGTCGAAGATGCGCGACAGCACGCCGGCGACCGGATCGCGCCTGACGGAGAGCGAGCGGCTATAGGCTTCCATGTCGGCGATAGGCTGGCGCGCGACGCCGGTATCGGCGGCGGCTCTCGCCACGGCGGAAGAGACACGCGAGATGAGTCGCGGATCGAAGGTGGAGGGGATGATGTAGGCGGGGCCAAAGCGCGGCCGCGCCCCCTGATAGGCGGCGGCGACCTCGTCCGGCACGTCTTCCTTGGCAAGCTGCGCGATGGCGTTCGCCGCCGCGATCTTCATCTCCATGTTGATCGTCGTGGCGCGCACGTCGAGCGCGCCACGGAACATGTAGGGGAAGCAGAGCACGTTGTTGACCTGGTTTGGATAGTCCGAGCGCCCGGTCGCCATGATGGCGTCGGAGCGCACCTCCATCACCTCTTCAGGCGTGATCTCGGGGTCTGGGTTGGCCATCGCGAAGATGATCGGGTTCGGCGCCATCGCCTCGACCATCTCGCGCGTCACGGCGCCTTTCTGGCTGAGGCCGAAAAAGGCGTCCGCGCCCTTCATGGCGTCGAGCAGCGTGCGGGCCGGCGTGTCGGCGGCATGGGCCGATTTCCACTGGTTCATGCCTTCCTTGCGCTCGCGGTGGATGACGCCCTTGGTGTCGCAGAGAATGACGTTGTTCGGCGAAAAGCCCATGGCCTTCAGAAGCTCGATGCAGGCGATCGCCGCCGCGCCCGCGCCGTTGATGACGAGCTTGGTGTGGGCGATGTCGCGGCCGGTGAGGTCCATCGCGTTGATGAGGCCGGCGGCGGCTATGATGGCGGTCCCGTGCTGGTCGTCATGGAAGACGGGAATATCCATCAATTCCTTGAGGCGGTCCTCGATGATGAAGCATTCGGGGGCCTTGATGTCCTCGAGGTTGATGCCGCCGAAGGACGGGCCAAGATAGCGAACTGCGTTGATGAAGGTATCGGCGTCCTCGGTATCGACCTCGATGTCGATCGAATCAATGTCGGCGAAGCGCTTGAAGAGCACGCATTTGCCCTCCATCACCGGTTTCGAGGCAAGCGCGCCGAGATTGCCGAGGCCGAGGATCGCCGTGCCGTTGGTGATGACGGCGACCATGTTGCCGCGCGTCGTGTAGTCGAAGGCTTTCGAAGGGTCAGCCGCTATCGCGAGCACCGGCACGGCAACGCCCGGCGAATAGGCGAGCGAAAGGTCGCGCTGCGTTGCCATCGGCTTCGTCGCGATGATTTCGAGCTTGCCGGCCTTGCCGCGCGAATGGAAGTCGAGCGCTTCCTGATCGGTGAAGACGGGGCGCGCGCCGGGCTTCTTCTCGAAGGCGCTTTTCTTGTCGATCTTGTTCATGAAGCTGGCGTTCCCTCGAAGTTCGTCGCGCTCTGCGGCGCAATCGTCTGATTGTCTGGTCTGGTACGCGAAATTGCACGTTCGCCGGGCGCGGCGCAACCCATGAATGGCACGGTCTGCGCGAAGCCGACGTGCCGCGCCTCTCACGAATCCTGTGGGTTGGCAGGCTCGCTTTTGCCAATGCGGCGGCAGGTTTGCTATGGCTTCTCCATGGACACGCTCCCTGAGGCCCCGATCCACGCGCCGGCCGCGCCCGAGCGCGTCACGCCAATGATGGCGCAATACATCGAGATCAAGGCGGCAAACCCGGATTGCCTGCTCTTCTACCGCATGGGCGATTTCTACGAGCTCTTCTTCGAGGATGCGGAGCAGGCCTCGCGCACGCTCGGCATCATGCTCACGAAGCGCGGCAAGCATGCAGGCGCGGACATACCGATGTGCGGCGTGCCGGTCGAGCGCGCGGACGATTACCTCCAGCGGCTGATCGCGGCGGGCCATCGCGTCGCCGTCTGCGAGCAGCTCGAAGACCCAGCGGAGGCGAAGAAGCGCGGCGGCAAATCGGTGGTGCGGCGCGATGTCGTGCGGCTCGTGACGCCCGGCACGATCACCGAGGACGCGCTGCTCGATCCCTCCCGCGCCAACATTCTCGCCAGCGTGGCGCGCCTCAGGGCGAGCGAGGGGGACGATGATTACGCCGTCGCGGCCATCGATCTGTCGACCGGTGCCTTCGACGTTCGCGCGGCATCGAGGCTCGGGCTGTCCGCCGAGCTTGCGAGGCTCGACCCCAGCGAGATTATCGTCTCGGATGCGCTCTTCGCCGATGAGGATCTAAGGGAAGTCTGGCGCGACCTGCGCGCCGCCGTGACGCCGACAGGGCTCGACGGGCTCGATGTCGGCGCGGCGCGCCAGCGCCTCTGCCGCTATTTCAGCCTCGGCACGCTGGACGGGCTCGGCGCGTTCTCGCGCGCCGGGCTGTGCGCTGCGGCGATGATCGTCGCCTATGTCGACCGCACCCAGCGCGGAACGCGCGCGCCGCTCAGCCCGCCGCGCTTCGATGCCCGCAACGCCGCCCTGCAGATCGATGCCGCGACGCGCGCCAATCTCGAACTCACCCGCACGCTCGGCGGCGAGCGCAAGGGCAGCCTGCTGGAGGCGATCGACGACACGGTCTCCCCGGCCGGCAGCCGGCTGCTCGCCGAGTGGCTTGCAGGGCCGCTCACCGATGTCGCGGCCATCGCGCACCGGCATGAAGGAGTCGCCTGGTTCGTCAATCGGGCCGAGGCGCGCGACGCGCTGCGGCGCTCGCTTCGGCAATTGCCGGATATGGCCCGCGCGCTGACGCGCCTCGCCATGGATCGCGGCGGTCCGCGCGACCTCGCCCAGGTGCGGGACGGGCTCGCCGCAGCCGCCGAGATCGCCGGCGCGCTCGGGCGCGAGGCCGCGTTGCCTCGCATCCTGTGCGATGCGGCGGCCGTCCTCGATGCGCTTGATCCCCTTCTGGAGGCCTCTTTGAGAGGCGCGCTCGCCGACGATCTGCCGCTGAAGGCGCGTGACGGCGGGTTCGTGCGCGAGGGGGCCGAGCCGGAGCTCGACGATCTGCGCGCCTTGCGCGACGAGAGCCGGCGCGTCATCGCCGCCCTGCAGACGCGCTACGCCGGCGAAACGCAGTGCCGTACGCTGCGCATCAAGCATAACCATTTTCTCGGTTACTTCGTCGAGGTTCCGCAGGAGCCGGGCGAGCGCTTCTTGAAGGAGCCGCTCAACGCCACCTTCATCCACCGCCAGACGATGGCGGGCGCTATGCGGTTCTCGACAGCCGAGCTTTCGGCGCTGGAGGCGAAGATCGCCTCCGCCGGTGACAGGGCGCTCGCCCATGAGCTTGCCGTGTTCGACCGCCTTGTCGCCGAGACCATGCAGCGTGCCAACGGCATCAAGGCTGCCGCAGCCATGCTCGCGGTTCTCGATGTGGTGAGCGCGCTCGCCGCGCTCGCGGAAAAACGGGGCTGGGTCCGGCCGTCCATCGACGACGGGATCGAATTCCATCTCGAAGCGGCGCGCCATCCGGTCGTGGAGCGGGCGCTGGCCGAGCGGGGCGAAAGCTTCATTGCCAATGATTGCGATCTTTCGGGCGCTGCCGGCGCCGGCGGTCGCATCCTGCTGATCACTGGACCCAACATGGCAGGAAAGTCGACTTTCCTGCGCCAGAACGCTCTCATCGTGGTGCTGGCGCAGATGGGCGCGTTCGTGCCGGCTCGCGCCGCCCGCATCGGCGTCGTCGACAAGCTGTTCTCCCGGGTCGGTGCGGCCGACGATCTTGCGCGCGGCCGTTCGACCTTCATGGTCGAGATGGTCGAGACTGCCGCGATCCTCAATCAGGCGACGCCCCGCTCGCTGGTGATTCTCGATGAGATCGGTCGCGGCACCGCCACATTCGACGGTCTTTCGATTGCATGGGCGACGATCGAGAACCTGCATCATGTCAACCGGTCGCGAGCTTTGTTCGCGACGCATTACCACGAGCTGACGGCGCTCGCCTCGAGGCTCGAGCGCCTGTCGAACGTCACCATGCGGGTGGCCGAGTGGAACGGCGACGTCGTCTTCCTGCACGAGGTTGTCGCGGGCTCGGCCGACCGCTCCTACGGCATCCAGGTGGCGAAGCTCGCCGGCCTGCCGCCCGCCGTGATCGAGAGAGCGCGGCACATATTGAAGGAACTGGAGAGCGCGGATCGCGAGAGGCCCGTGCAGAAGCTCGTCGACGACCTGCCCTTGTTTGCCGCCGCCAGGCCGTCCACGCCTGTTGCCGAGGATCCGCTGCGGATGGCGCTGGCCGAATTGAAGCCTGACGAAATGAGTCCGCGCGAGGCGCTGGATGCGCTCTATCGTCTGAGGGCGTTGCAATCGTCGGCCTGACGCGCATCGGCTTGTCTTTGATCGCGGGATTGCTAAGGATGCGGGTGGGCCGCCCGGTCCTGGCATTGGATAGACACAACTGATGGTGACGCGTGTTGCGACGGTGGCGTTCGAGGGCATCGAGGCCCGCGCCGTCGATGTCCAGGTCCAGGTCGCGATGGGGCAGGTCGCCTTCGTTCTCGTCGGTCTGCCAGACAAGGCGGTTGCCGAATCGAAAGAGCGCGTGCGCGCGGCGCTCACAGCCTCCGGCCTCGCAATGCCGGCAAAGCGCATCATCGTCAATCTTGCCCCCGCCGACATGCCCAAGGAAGGCAGCCATTTCGATCTCGCCATTGCCCTCGGGGTCATGGCGGCGATCGGAGCCATCCCTGCGGATGCGCTCGCGGGCTATGTGGTTCTGGGCGAACTCGCGCTCGACGGCACGATCTCGGCGGTCGCCGGCGTCTTGCCCGCCGCGGTCGCCGCCAACGCGCGCGGCATGGGCCTCATCTGCCCGGCGGCGAGCGGACCGGAGGCTGCCTGGGCCGGTGGCGACATCGACATCATCGCGCCCGTCTCGCTGATCCAGCTCGCCAATCACTTCAAGGGGACGCAGGTGCTCGGTCGCCCTGCTCCGATGATGCGCGGCGGCGGCGGCGTTCTGCCGGACCTCGCCGACATCAAGGGTCAGGAAAGCGCCAAGCGCGCCTTGGAAATCGCGGCGGCCGGCGCGCACAACCTGCTAAGTTTGTGTAGTCAATTGTCTTACATATCCCCTGACCACAGTTCATTAATCTTAACCAGTTAAACGGCCGGTTTGCGCCCAAGGTTTGCCGTTCGCAGCCTCGTGATGGATGCCCTAAACCAAACATCTTACGTGTCCAGAAAGTTCGGGACGATTCACTTTATAACGCCTTCGACGATGAGGTCGCGCAGCCGCTCGACCACCTCCTCATGCAGGCCGCGCCGCACGATCGCCGGATACTCATGCGCGCCCTGCTCGATACGGCGTTCGGCGGTGATCCGATCCTGGTCGATGGCCTCCGCTACTCTGCGGCCGCCAGTTTCGGCGTCGCCATCGGGCCGCCGGATTCGAACTGGCGCTCAGGGTGCATCAGGAAGGCCGTCGCAGCGCCGAGCCCGAGCAGACCCATCGACATGATGAAGGGTAGATACCAGTTCCCGGTCACATCGATCACGTAGCCCGCGACCAGCGGCGATACGATGGCGGCGAGGGCCGAGCCTGTGTTCATCAGGCCAGACGCTGTGCCCGAATATTTGGGCGCGATGTCCATCGGGATCGACCACATCGGGCCGATGACAAGCTCCGCGAAGAAGAAGCCCGCGGAGAGGCAAATCGCAACCGTCGTGATGTCGTGGAAGTAGAGGATCGGGAAGAGGGAGCACAACGCGCCGACAAAGCCGAACACGGTGACGCTCAGCCTGGCGAAGCGCACATTGCCGGTGCGATGCAGGATGCGGTCGGAGATGACGCCGCCAAGCGTGTCTCCTATCACGCCGGCGAAGAACACGCCGGAAGCGAAGATGGCCGAACTCTTGATGTCAAGGCTGTAGGTGTTCTTGAAGAAGAGCGGAAGCCAGTTGAGATAGAGCCAGAGGCACCAGCCATAGCAGAAATAGGTCAGCGTCACGGGCCACATGCGGGCGATGAGCGCACCCCATGGGATCGCCGGGCGCAGCGTGTCCTGGCGCGGTGGAAGGGTCGCGAGCTCTGCCGCCGTCATCGCCGGATGATCCTGCGGGTCGTCACGGAAGTAGAGAACCCAGGCCACCACCCAGACGAGGCTGACGATGCCGAGGATGACGAATGCGCCGCGCCATGAGTAAGCCGCCATGAGCAGCGCCACGAAGGGTGGCGTCACCGCATTGCCGAACCGGGCGAAGGAGTGGGTCAGCCCCTGCGCAAAGCCGCGCTTGCCCGCCGGCGTCCAGTATTGCATGGCTCGCGTCGCGGTCGGGAAGGTCGCGCCCTCGCCGAAGCCCAGCATCAGACGGACGGCGAAGAGCATGACGAGGCTGTCGACGAAGCCCGTTAGTATTGTAGCGACTGACCAGACGAGCCCGCAGGCAAACAGCGTCATGCGCGGCCCGAACTTGTCGCCGACCCAGCCGCCTATGACCTGAAAGACCAGATAGGGATAGGCAAAGGCGGAAAACACCAGGCCAAGCTGCGTATTGCTGAGGCCAAGCTCCTTCTGGATCGGGCCTGCCGCCGTGCCGATGTTGACGCGATCGACATAGGTGATGAAGTACATGACGCAGAGGAGCGCGAGCACGACATTCGTGGATCTGAAAAGCTTCGACATCCATTCTCTCCCTGACAGGCCCTGCGCTTATAGTCGCGCTTTTTCGGCCTTCATTTTTGTTCTTTTTTCAAAGCGCATCATTCTCCGCTCGAAGACTTCCTTCGATCTTTTGGCCTTTGATTTTTATTGCGCAGTATGAGTTATGAATACAAATTACTGTCAATTAACAAATTGAACGGAAAAGAAATTTCCATGGCGAATGAGGCTGCGTCGACGCTTGGACAACGCCTCAAGGCTGGAGGTGTCGGCGGCGTCCTGACCGACGCTTTCTCGCGCGGACGTTATGCGACGGACGCTTCTCACTACCAGATGATGCCGTCCGTCATTGCCGTCCCAACCACGATCGACGAGGCGAAGACAGCTGTCGCCATCGCCGTGGCCGAGGGGGTCAGCGTCACCGCTCGAGGCGGCGGCACCTCGCAATGCGGCCAGACGATCAACCATGGCCTCGTCATCGATTGTTCGAAACATCTGACCGGAACGCTTTCGCTCGACGTAGAAAACCAACGCTGCACCGTCGAGCCAGGTCTCGTGCTGGACGAATTGAACCGGCGGCTGAAGCCCCACGGGCTCTGGTTTCCCGTCGATGTCTCGACCGCATCTCGCGCCACGATCGGCGGCATGGCGGCGAATAATTCCTGCGGCGGGCGCTCCCTGCGCTACGGAACCATGCGCGACAATGTGATCGGCATCGACGCCATGCTTGCCGACGGCAGGAGCGCGCGGTTCGGCACCGTGCGCAGCGATCTTTCGGACGTGGCTGCAGATCATCCGCTGCGTGACGTCATGGCCGATCTGATTGCACTCGGCGAGCGCGAGGCCGAGGAAGTGGCTGCACGGTTTCCGCAGGTCCAGCGGCGCGTCGGCGGCTATAATCTCGATGCACTGACCGCCCGCCGGAGCAATGACGGTACGATCAATCTCGCGCATCTCCTGACGGGATCGGAAGGCACGCTCGCCTTTACGACCGCGATCCAGCTCAAACTGTCGCCGCTCATGGGCCGGCGCGGCCTCGGCGTTTGCCATTTCGGCTCGTTCTACGAGGCGATGGATGCCGCGCAGCACCTCGTGAAGCTGAAGCCGATCGCCGTCGAGCTCGTCGATGCGACCATGATCGAGCTCGCGGGCAAGATCGAGATGTTTCGCCCCACGCTGGAGCAGATCGTGCGGGGCGAGCCGGAAGCGTTGCTTCTCGTGGAGTTCGCCGAAGATGAGGCCGAAAATCTGCGGCGGCTGCGCCAGCTCGGCGAGATGATGGGCGATCTCGGCTTTGGCTGGGTCCGGCCGAAGCCGAACTGGGGCGGTGTCGTCGAAGTTCTCGATCCCGTGCTGCAGGCGGCGATCGCCGATCTGCGCACCTCAGGCCTCAACATCATGATGTCGATGAAGGAGGCGCGCAAACCGGTTTCCTTCGTCGAGGATTGCGCCGTGCCGCTCGAACATCTTGCCGACTATACTGCGCGCCTCAGCGAGGTGTTCGAGCGCCATGGCACGCGCGGCACATGGTATGCGCATGCCTCCGAGGGCTGCCTGCATGTGCGCCCGGTACTGAACCTCAAGCTGGACACCGACGTCAGGGCGATGCGCGCCATTGCCGAGGAGGCTTTCGCGCTGGTGCGGAGTTACAAGGGCTCGCATTCCGGCGAGCATGGCGATGGCATCGTGCGCTCGGAATTCCACGCGGCGATGTTCGGCGACCGCCTCACAAACGCTTTTACCGAGGTGAAGCGGCGGCTCGACCCGAAAGGTCTGATGAACCCCGGCAAGATCGTGGATGCGCCGAAATTCGATGACCGCCGCAATTTTCGTTTTGCCGAAGACTATACGGTCAAGGACCGCAAAACCGCGCTCGACTGGTCGGACTTCCCGGGGCCAGCCGGCGGTTTTTCCGGCGCGGTTGAGATGTGCAACAACAACGGCGCCTGCCGGAAGCTCGCAGGCGGCGTGATGTGCCCATCCTATCGCATCACGCTCGACGAACGCGACGTGACGCGGGGCAGGGCGAACAGCCTGCGGCTGGCGATCTCCGGGCAACTCGGCGCTGAAGCGCTGACATCGCCCGACATGGCAGAGACGATGAAGCTCTGCGTCTCCTGCAAGGCGTGCCGGCACGAATGTCCGACCAGCGTCGACATGGCGCGCATGAAGATCGAGGTGCTCGCCGCCCGGGCCCAAAAACATGGGCTGTCGATGCGGGATCGTCTCGTCGCCTATCTGCCGCACTATGCGCCCCTTGCTTCGCGCATGCCCTGGTTGATGAATGCACGCGACGGCATTCCTGGCGCGGCGCGTCTCAGCGAAGCGCTTCTCGGTCTTGCTGCGCAAAGGCCGCTGCCGCGCTGGCGCAGCGATGTGTTTGCTGCTGTGTCCGGCGAGAATATGAGGCAGCGGCCGGAGGTCGTGCTGCTGGCAGACACCTTCAACCGTTATTTCGATCGCGAAATCGTTGAGGCCGCCATCGCCGTGCTCGAAGCGGGCGGATACCACGTCCATCTTCCAAAACCAGCCGATCGGAGCGCCAGACCGCTCTGCTGCGGCCGCACCTTCTTGTCGGCTGGGCTGGTTGCAGAGGCGAAGAAGGAAGCGAGCCGGACCATCGCCGCCTTGAAGCCCTTCGCCGACAAAGGCGTGCCCATTCTGGGGCTGGAGGCAAGCTGTCTCTTTACCTTCAAGGATGAGATGCTGGCCATGGGCCTCGCCGATGCGGCGTCGATATCGGCGCGGGCCATGCTGTTCGAAGACTTCATTGCGCGCGAGAGCGAGGCGGGCCGGCTTTCGCTCCGATTGAAGGAGATGCCGCGTAAAGCGCTCCTCCATGGCCATTGTCACCAGAAAGCGTTCGCCGCCATGGGAGCAGTCGAAACAACGTTGCGACTCGTTCCCAAGCTTGCCGTCAGGACGATCGAATCGAGCTGCTGCGGCATGGCGGGAGCCTTCGGCTATCAGGCAGAGACCATCGATGTCTCGAAGGCTATGGCCGAACTGTCCTTATTGCCGGCCATACGATCAGCATCTGAAGACGATATAATCGTCGCCGACGGGACCTCCTGCCGCTATCAGATTGCAGACGGCACGGATCGAAAAGCGCTCCATGTAGCGCAGGTTCTTGCGGCTTGCCTTGAATGAAGGGCAGCCGTTCGACTTCTGTTACACGAAACCCGCCAGGCCGGATTCGGCCCCAGACCGGCTGTTTCATTTGCACACGAACGTCAAACCCCGGCTGTCGTCGACTGATCCAGAGAAGCCGATGACACGATAGAACGAAAATGTTTTAGAAATTCCGGATGACGGTTGGCCAGAAACCGTTCGATTTCAGGCTTGGTCAGCATTCGTTCAAGAAACCCCGAAGCAACGACCAGCACCAGCATATCGTCTCCGTAGGACGCTTCCATTTCCTTATAATTTTCGGTGACAGATGACATTTCACGCTCGAGACGCACCATTTGTTCGCTCGTCAGACCGGTCGCTTTCCTGAGGTCATCTGGGCGATGCAAGTCGGCAGCCTTGGAGGTCGCCAGTAGCGCCTTCACGTATCGATCTGTGTAATTGTTGGCTGAAATCATCAGCTCGGCTACTTCAAGTTGGCGTATCGGTTTCATTTTCCGCAATTTCTGAAACGCGTTGTGACCGACTGCTTTGTCCTTCAACAGTTCTGTGACGTCCTTCGAAATACCGGCCAGTAAGTTGCGACGCTGGCGGATGACCTTGACGTCGAGGTTCAAGGCCCGCGCAAGCTTCTGCTCAGACACGCCACGCTCCATGGCCCTAACGATCATGTAGTGTTCTTGGATCGTGGCCAACCGGTTGACACGCTTGTTGTAGGTGAATGCTTCATCGTCATCCGCAACGATACATGGGGCCTGATCTTTGACCGACAGCCTCAGCGCTTCGAGCCGAATGTGACCGTCCAGAAGAAGATAGCCTCCCGAACGGTGGCGACACACGGAGAGCGGTTCGATCAAGCCGACCTCGGCCACGGATGCGATGATCCTCTTATACTTGACGGTGCCTCTGATTTTTTCGCTGACTGTTCTGACAGGAAGGATATCGCCCAGTGCGAGCATGATCACCTGCCGTTCAAAGGAGACCTTCACCGCGCGGGTCATCCGCGCGGACCTTGATCGATCCGTTCGGCCAGGGCGCGTGGCAACGTATTCAGCCCCTCTGCCTTGAGAACCGCCACGAAATGCTCGTCTGCTAGAAGTCTTCTCATCGCATTCGACACGAACAAGAGCCGGCTGCGGGCCAGCGTTGCCCGCTTGATCAAAAGTTTCTGCCGTTCTGTCTCGCGCTGATAGGCACGGATCAATCCCTCGGACGTGACCGGGCGATGGGATCGGCTCGCCCGCGACCCTAACTTGTGGATCTGCTTCCCGCTGTTGTTGCGTTGCTCGATGATTTGCCGAATGGCCAGGACCTGTTTGCCGGGAAGGGCCTTGTCTTCGTAGGCTTGCGCTAGCGCTCTTTGGACGTCGCGATCTTTTGCCCGAGCGATCTCGATAGCGATGGTGTGGGGCATGATGCCACGTTCGACTGCAGCGATGAGCTTCTCCTCGCCATTATCGAGCAAGAAGCAGATGGCGATCACGTATTCGACGGTAAAATCGACTTTGGCGGCGATTTCGGAATGCGAATATCCTCTTTTCTTCAAATCACCGACTGCCTGGATGAGCTCAAGCGGATTGTGCATGCGCCGTGCGAGGTTCTCGACCAGGCTCATCACATAGCAATCCTCCTCCGTGGCATCGATGACCATTGCGGGGATTTCGGCCTGACCCAATGCAACAAATGCCTCTAGTCGGCCCTGACCGCAAACCAGATCATATCTCGTTTTACCCGGCCGCTGGCTGACCGTAATGGGCTTTTTCAACCCGAGATGCGCGATGCTGTCGACCAGCTCTTGGAAGATGCGCTTGTTCCGCACGCGGGGGTTGAGGACAGTGATCAAATCGACCGGTATCGACCTGATTTCCGACGCATGCTCCATTAGGCGGCTGCCATCAGGTGGGTGCGCCGCGTCATGTCAAAAAATGCATCGAGCGTGTCAAAACGAAAGGCGTCGAGTAGAATTCCATTTTCCGACGCGAGGCTGAGCTGCGGCTGCGACGTGACGTCGAGCCGAGGCAAGAGATAGTAGTCGCGGATCGCTAAATTGCCCTCGCACATCCGGACGGCAATAGTGATGCTGGGCCTTAGACCGCTATCCAGACGCACTTTCCAGCGCGCCGAACCCGAGGACGTTGCCTGGCATCGCGAAACGACGATGGAAACGGAAATCTCGTCATTGACTGTCAGCATGTCGGTGCTCGGGTCGACGACGACCGATCCGCCTGCGGTTTCGATGTTGGACACGACGCTCGAGACGACTTCCGGATGGAGCAGGCGCAATGCGCGATTGGTCCCGATATAGCGATAATCGCGCGCCGGTGCGTAACCGACGAGTTCATAAGCACGCAGCAGGCTCCCGAACCGGGAAACGAAGGTCGAGCTCGACGGCATATCTTCGTATTCATCGATGATCAGGCCCGAAAGACAGCCCTTGACGGCCAAAAGCGTCGACAGCCGCTGAAGCAAATCTCCGTCGCTCAGACGGTGAGCGCGGTCTTCGACGATCCTCCGCGCCGCCTCGAAGAAATCGCGTTCCACGATCGGTTCAAATGCCGCATCGCCGCGAACCCAGATGTCCGGCGCATTACTGACCCTCTTGACCTTCAATTTGAATGACGCGCGGTTGTAGACGTTGTTGCCGATATATTTTTCGTTGGTGAGGATTTGATGGACCGTTCCCCGGGTCCAGGCGCGCCCGAGATCGGTGACGATGCCCTCTTTGTTCAGGGTCGCCGCGATCTCGCTTTCCGAGCGGCGCTGAAGCACAAACATCCTGAATAGCCTTCGGACCGTTTCTATCTCGTCAGGCGGGCCCGGGCAAAGCACAACCCGATCCGTTTGCAGGCTTTTGTGTTCTCCGCGGCGTAATTCTGCCTTGGGCTGACGATGCTCGTCGACAAGCCGACGACGAAGCCCATATCCTGCGGGCCCGCCCTGCCTGAAACCCATCCGGATCAGACGACACTGTCCAGTGAAGACTTTGGCGGACAATTCTCGGCTGTATTCGCCGGCCATCGCGCGCTTCATGCTCTTGATAATGGTGGCGCTGAGGCTGCCGTCATTTTCGAATTGTTCGGCGCAGTAGTGAACCGAAATCCCCGCATCGCGACAGGTGAATTCGTAAAAAGCGCTTTCATCGGAATCCTGGAAACGCCCCCATCGGCTGATGTCGTATACAAGGATCGCCGAGAAATCGGCCGTTTTGGCGCGAACGTCCGAAATCAGTTTCTGCAGCGAGAGGCGCCCGTCAAGCCGCAGACCGCTCTTGCCGGAGTCCTCGTAGGTGCGAACAATCTCGAAACCTCGCCTGGCGGCGTATTGCGCGATGATCTCGGCTTGGTTTTCGGTCGAATATTTTTGGTGTTCAGTCGACATCCGGACGTATTGTGCGGCACGCACGATTTGAGGCGATGGCGTTTCGGCCCGTTTATGGTCGCGTCCTTCGATCACATTTTGCCGCCTTGATGAACCCGCCGCCCACGCTGGAACCGTCATCATGGATAGAGGTAATCGATGCGAATGTCGTTCGCCGGCATCGACTGAAAACCTCAGTGCATCCCGTGCAAGACTTTTCACTGGAGCATACCGATGAAGACACTGTTGACGCAGGAAATCGCTTCGGCTTTGCGTCAGGAGTTCGGCAATTTGCCCTCCTCGATGAAGGTCGTCGCGCACATCACGCATGCAAACGAGCGAGCCGTGCGGAATTGGTTCGATGGTAGAAACGGTCCGAGTGGAGAAAACCTGATCGTGTTGATGCGCCATTCGGACGTCGTGCTCAAGGTGGTGCTGTCTCTGGCTGACCGAAAGGACTTGATGGTCGCGTTCGAGATCGAAGGTTTCAGGCGTCAGCTGGTCGAGACGCTGGCGACGATCGATGGCCTGCCCAAATCCATCAAATGAGCAGCGAACACTTCAACGCCACTTGTTAAGGACACTCTCTATCCATTCTCGCTGCGGACCAATTCGGATTGCCTGCGCCGTGTTTCCGCAGATCGCAGACCATCGCGCCCCCGGCTTGACGTTGGAGTTGTAGGTCGCGACGATCACGCCGGACAGCACGGTCGTCCCGCCTTGGTCAGAAAAAACCGGACCGCCGGAATCGCCCTTGCAGATTTGCAGTTCGGCCGGCTTTGCTTCGCGCCCTAAATGGATCACGCGTGACGTGGTCAGCGCCAAGCTATCGACGCTGGCTTTGCGCAGCCGACCGGCGCTGCTTTCGTCATAAGATGTTTGCAATCCGAACCCGGCGAGCGTGTAGCTGGCCGCTGTCTCAATGTTTTTTTCCAGCAGAACGGCACTAAAACTTGACGGAAGCGGTTTCATGAGCCGAACCATTGCCAGATCGATCGAGCGCGAATTGAAGCCTGAGAATTGCGGATGGGTCTCGACATCAGCGACCGCTTCGAGAAGCGGTTTGCCATTGACGATGTAGGCGATGGCCAGCTGCTTTGATCCGGCCACACAGTGGCCGGCGGTCAGGACGATATCTGCGGCGACCACGGCCCCCGAGCAGGCCGAGCCTTTTGAGCCGAGAACCATGACGGCGTGCGATAATGTCGGTTCGGAGGCGGGCGCCGATGCAGAACCGCCGACCGCCAGCGCGCCGTCCGCCAAAATCAGTTCGTGCGATAGGGAAGCAAAGGTCACGAAAAGGCCGCGGTGGAACAAGTCTCGAAACAGACGACGTCTCATACGAGCGCACACTTCGCATCGGCCGTTTCGGCACAAGACAGCTTGGCTGCCGTTTTGGGTAATGACGACAACGTATGAGCCATGGCGACGAGGATTTGCCTGTCTTTCACGCTATCAATTTTCATGAAGGCTTTTACGAGCGCTAAACCTTCTGGCGACGACATCAGACGATCGATGTTGCAGGACTCATTCCTCGTCGCCGGACTGGTTTCTGCCAAGGCATAGCTTGGCGGCGCCCCTTCATAAAAGTAACCGACGTCGACGCCCAGGCGGTCTGCGATCGCGTTCAGGCGGGCTGCGCCTATCCGGTTCATCCCTTTCTCATATTTCTGGATTTGCTGAAAACTCAAGCCGAGCCACGCTGCGAGGTCCGACTGCGTCAACCCCAAAAGGAACCGCCGCGCCTTGATGCGCTTACCGACATGAGCGTCGACCGGATCTGGAACCTTAGTTGGCGTATACATATTTGAAGCATCCATCGATTGGCATCGAATCTAAGTTCGATGTCGAACGGAAGCCAGACTCGCATATGCTCGCTTAGGTTGCAATGAGATCAAGGCTTCAAAGTGTCAAAGAAGCGGTTGCGCGAACACGTTAAAATATCCCGGCGATGCAGTGTGCAAGCAAGGACCTCGGATTATCAGTCAAACGAATACCACTCATCGGAACCGGGCCTTTGCACTAGCCACGTCGTCGGTCTGCCGCCATGCTGAAAAGCTGACAGTCTGCCGTCGGCCCCTTCGCAACGCTATGCCCTCAATCAAGGACATCGCATTCAGGTACCGCACCATTGTTCTGCGACGCGCAGCAAATCGTCGATCTTGAAGGGTTTCGGAAGCGCCCCATTCATGCCAAGAGCAACGCACTTCTCCTCCATGGAACAGGCGTCGTCAGCCGAAAGCGCTATGATCGGAACGTGGCCCGCCGGCGGCGGCAGATTGCGGATCGCTTTGGTGGCTGCAGCCCCATCGACTACCGGCATCTTCAAATCCATGAAGATCAGGTCGAACGCGAGCGTGCGAACGGCGTTGATTGCCTCCGATCCATTATCGACGCAAACGACATCATAGCCCTTTTCGGTGAGAATATGCTCGATCAGCGTTCGGTTGATGCGGAGATCGTCGGCGACGAGCACCGACTTTCGCTGCCTTGCAATGTTTTGAAGGGCCACAGCATTTATATTTGATGGCGTCACATCACCGATGGGAAGCTCAAACCAGAACACGCTGCCCTCGCCGACCACGCTGTTGAAGCCCAGCGTGCCACCCATCGTCTCAATCATTTGCTTTACAATCGAAAGGCCAAGACCGGTTCCGGCGTAGGTGGCGCGATGCACCTCGACCCGATGATATCGCTCGAAGATCCGATCGATATCGTCGGCCGGAATGCCGATGCCGGTGTCACGGATTTCCAATCGCACAAAGCCGTCCGCCGCCTGAGAGGCATGCACGCTGACGACGCCTTCCTCGGTGTACTTGACCGCGTTGCCGATGAGATTGACGAGCACCTCCTGCAGGCGCACCGGATCGCAGCTGATTACATCCGGCGTGCAAGGCTCAATCTCAATGGTGAGATCGAGCCCTTTGAGCTGTGCGGTCCGCTCCAGCACTTGGCAGCTATCGGCAACGATCGGTCCGATCTGAACCGGTTTTGCCTCAAAAAAGATAACTCCTGATTCCATGCTTTCGGAGTTGAGAAGCTGGTTGACCATTTCGAGCATTACGTAACCGGTCCGCCTTACGCTTTCGGCGTGCTGTTTGACCCGTGCCGGTGGCGGCACATCAGCCAGGATATCGCCGTATCCGATGATGGCGGTCAGCGGGTTGCACAGGTCGTGGTTGATATTCGAAAGCATGCGGCGCTGCGAAGCAATTGCGGCATCAGCCTTTTGGCGGGCCAGAACAAGATCGGTCACATCGAAAATAACGCCGTCCCAGACACTCGCGCCGCTATCGGTGCGGCGGACCTTCGACTGGCTTCGCACGAACCTGACCCGGCCGTTACTTGTTACCGTGCGGTATTCCGTCTGAAGATCCGTCTCATTCTTGATGCAGGCATCAAGTTCCGCGGAAAGCCGTCCCCAGTCGTCTGGATGTACGCGTCCAAAGCGATGCGGCATGGCGTTGTCGTCGCCCACCTTACGCCAGGGGGTCATGGAATTTTCCGAGGCACCAAAAAAGCAATAGCTGCAGCCGCCGTCTTCGTCCTTCCGGCGCTGGAAAACGAGACCTTCGATGTTTTCGGCGACCTGGTTGAAGCGCGCCTCGCTCTCTCGAAGCTTTTCCTCCGTGGCGATCCTTCGCGCGATCTCGCGCTGCAGACCGATATCGAGCATGACCAAGTTGGCGAGTTCGCTCAAGATTAGGATATCCTGCGCCGACCAGGACCGAGGCTTGCTGTCGATGGCGCATAGCGAACCCATGACGAACCCTTCCGGCAACTCGAGCGGAATACCGAGATAGGCCTCGACCTTCAGCTCATCGATCGCGAAATTATCCTTGACCAGAGGATGTTCTCTCGCATTTTCAACAACGAATGGTTGGCCGCTCGCAACCACATGCTGGCAGAAAGAATGCGATAGCGGCGTCTGCCGGCCTTCGGGCATGAGTTCACCCATGCCTTGCGCGCTCTTGAAAAATTGAAAATCCCGGCCGACCATCGAGATCAATGACACAGGCGCATCGATCAACTTACAGGCAAGCCGTGTCAGACGATCGAGAGCGATCGACACCTCGAGTTCCATCATGCCGCCCTCGTTCAAAAGGGCAAGGCGGTTGGGGTCCGTCACACACTCATCGAGCCGCGTCTGGTAGTCTAATTCGGTCTCGGCCATTCACCACCTTCGATCAAGCTAAGTACGTGCGATCATCCGTAACGTTTCGTGGCGCAAGCGATATTTTGTGAACGGTGATGAACTGGACATGTCAACGCACGTCAGGACGAAATTCGATGATATGAAGAACGCCTGCAGGGCAAAGTCGGAACCGAAAATTGAGAAGGATGGGTCCTGATCAGGCCTGCAGGGTCGTAAAATCTGGTTTGAATGCTGGGTTCGGTGACATCGCTGCCAATGTCGACATTGTGACATTACCGCTGCAAAGCGGACCGTCTGCTCCTGGCCCCGAAGAGACGGTATTGCACACTCATCTCGACCGACCAAACGCCCCCGTGCGCTTTTCAAAAGCGGGCGCGGCAACGGGGATCGGGATCATAAGCTGTGACGACCGAAGGTGCACGTGTCGTGGTATACGCCCTGCACCCTGGCATTCACACTTCTGATCGATGCGCTTCGTACATGATCGGTTTAGATCCGCTGTCAGATCTTTCCTCTCTGGCGCCTATCGTCTCTTCATGCTCGTCAAGCTGAGCGATGTCCGACAGCTGATGGCACGCCATGGGAGCAGCGCTGGCAATTTGCCACGCGTGATTTCGCCTTCTTTCGAGGACGTGTGGGGTCGCGATAAACGCGACGACGATGACGCCAAGCTCTCCGCCTGATCACATCGAACGTTTGAAACGCCTCGGTCGAGGCGCCCTTTCGCCACCGCCCGGTCGGCCGCGGATTCTGCTGGCGCTGGCGATGGGCGTCACCTGCCATGGCATCTTCTTGCTGGCAGGAGCCGCCATGGTTGGCGGCATGTTCTACGGAATGAGCGCGGGCTTCGGAGATGTCCCGTGGCCGTGGGCGCTCCTCGTCAACGGTCTGCTGTTGGCTCAATTTCCCCTTGGCCATTCACTGCTTCTGACGACACCCGGGCGGCGGCGGCTCACGCGGCTCGTGCCGGGTCGTCATGGCCAGACATTGTCGACGACGACATATGCAATCATCGCCTCATTGCAGCTACTCCCCCTTTTTACGCTATGGACGCCGTCAGGCATCGTCTGGTGGCGGGCGGAAGGCTCGGTTTTCTGGATCGTCTGCTGCTTCTACGCTGCTGCTTGGCTACTGCTTATGAAAGCCAGTTTCGACGCAGGGCCCGAGTTGCAATCGGGCAGCCTCGGCTGGCTCTCTCTACTGCAGAATAAACGCCCGGTATTTCCAGATATGCCGGAGACAGGGTTGTTCAGCCTTATACGGCAGCCGATCTATCTGGCTTTCGCATTGACGATGTGGACCGTTCCTGTCTGGACACCGGATCAACTGGCACTGGCATTGAGCTATACCGCTTACTGCCTGCTGGCACCCAAGCTCAAAGAACGGCGATTCCGGGCGATCTACGGCGAGCGCTTCGAGGCCTACCGGCGCGAGGTTCCTTATATCCTGCCAAAGCTTAGGAGGAACGCCAGAATTCGGTAAAAGCGACGCAATCGGGCAGCGGAAAATATCCCTATTTATACAGCTCTCGGCGGGACCCGAAACGTTCGGTCCGCTTTTGCCAGGCCCTGAAGCTCGCCGGCTTCCAATTCGCCACGCACTCTCTTCTCAGTTATTCAATTGAACCACCAAAGTTGCTGGTTTCGTTTACCGATTGGCTCAGCGTTCTCCCGCACCAGTGTGGGCCTTAACCAGCCCACCGGCAGTGCCAGCCCAGCTTCATACTCACAGGCGCGTCGCGGCTGAGACCAGCCAATCGGGCATCGCCTCGACTAAGTGCGCCTCCACCGTCTTGTCGAGGCCGCTGACGATTAGCACGCCGATGCATATGAGCGCGCTGGCGAGCGCTGCCTTGCCGATCCGGGCGCTTTTCTGGGCGAGGAGCCTGCTGGCCGCGGCCATTTTCCCGAGCCCATAGCCAGCGACGATGAGCGATGCAGCCGAACCCAGCGCGAAGACTGCCATGATCAGTATCGCCGCCGCGAGCGAGCCGCCGCCTGCCGCCAGCGCAAAGGCGGCACCGAGCGTCGGGCCGACGCAGGGCGCCCAAACGAAGGCCAGCACGATCCCGGCGCAGAATTGGCCGAGCAGCCCGGCATTGGGAAAGCGTGAAGAAAGCCGCTCGCCGATATCGGACAGCGGGCCGAAGAGGCTTTCGGTCTTGAGGCCGAGCCCCGGCACCAACATGACGATCCCGACGGCGATCATCAGCACCGCGGCGACGAGCCTGACGGACCCGGTCTCACCAAGTTCAATGCTGAAGGAGGCTAGGCTCCCGCCGACGATGCCGAAGGTGATGGCGAGGCCACTCGCCAGCGCTAACGGCCCCAGCACCGATTTCGCGCGCGCGCCGGCAATCACGATCGGCGCCAATGGCAACACACAAGGGCTGAGGATGGTCAGCAGGCCAGCCAAAAACGCGAGGAGAAGCGTCGTCATCGCTCAGAGCGCGGCCTTGAGCGTGCGGACGACGTCCTCCTCCGACGTGCCCCACGACATGCGGGCCACTTCCTTGCCGCCCTTATAGGCAATGATCGTGGAGCGCGGGCAATTGAGCGCGGAGACCACCTCCTTCTGATCGTCGTAGGCTACACGGAAGAAGCTGATCTTACTGAAATCGGGATTGCCCGGCAGGCTCTTCAGGATCGAGGCCTGGGCGCGACATTGCAGGCACCATGGCGCATAGACATGAACGATGACGGGCTTGCCGCTCTTGATCAGCTTCTGCGCCGTCATTGCCTCATAAGGCTGCAGGTCGAGCGCCAGCGATGGCGCTGCGGCGAAAACAATGAGACTTGCTACGGCGGATGATAAAACGAGGCGGCGATCGATCATGGGGATATCCTTTCGGTCTGCGCCTCATTTACTCTCGGTGAGCCGTGCCGGTTTCAAAACCTCACGCCGTTGTGAACGTCACGCCAGAAAGGACCAAAGGACATTGAGCGCGACGACCGATCGGGGCCTCGGCAGATGAGTGCTGTTATGCCGCGCCAGATAGCTGTCTCACATCGAGGACCGAAGGCTCATGAGGCGCGGCTGAAAACGTGTGGTCTTATCGCAATGCCCAATCACGTAGAATAGCCTCTGCCCGTTAGCGAACAAATTCAACGGCTGGCATGGTGTCGTTATGAAAAAGATGATGTTTGGTATTTGCTTGGCTCTCGCACTGGGAGCGTCTGTCCCCGGATACGCCGCAGGAGAAATTGATATCAACTCAGCGACAAAAGCAGAGCTGATGACGCTCAAAGGTGTTGGCGACGCCATCATTAAAGGCCGTCCTTACAAGGGCAAAGACGAGATCTCGCAAAAGGGAATTGTTACGGATGCAGTTTATGCTGACATCAAGGATAAGATTATCGCTAAACAAAAATAGATAGTCTGACCGTGGACCAATCAGATTCAAAAATAGACTGATTTGCGCTAAAAAGGCGGCGCGAACGGCCGCCTTTTGTAATTTGTCAAAGCTAGAGCCGATCAGCCTTTCGGCATGATCACCGTATTAATGAGATGAATGACGCCGTTCGTGCATTCGATGTCGGCGGTGACAACAGTAGCGCCGTTGACGACAACGCCGTGCGTGCCATCCACATGCAACTCTTCGCCTTCAACGGATGCAGGCGTCAGCTTTTTACCAGCCACGTCCTTCGCCATGACCTTGCCAGCCATGACGTGCAGCGTCAGAATCTTCGTTAGCTTGGCTTTGTTCTCAGGCTCGACAAGGCTTTCCACCGTGCCGGCCGGAAGCTTGGCGAATGCGTCATCAGACGGCGCGAACACGGTGAAGGGGCCTGCGCCTTTCAGCGTTTCAACGAGACCGGCGGCTGTGACCGCCGCAACCAGCGTTTTGAACGAACCCGCTGCAACGGCGGTGTCGACGATGTCATGTTCAGGATGCGACAATATTAAAATTCCTTTGAGTTCGTGCGCATTTGCGCACCGAAACGATGGGCTCGGGCAGAGACAATCACGCGACAGTTGGATGCTATTCGCGCGACTGCGGCAAATAGCGCGCCGAGCGTGCTTGGGCAGTCCATGCCGTCATGGCCGCAGCCAGGCAGCTAGCGTGGAAGGCTGATCTCGATGACAGCCAGCAGAGCGACGACAATTTGCAAAAAATTGAGCACAACGGACGTTCGATGCAGGCGTTCGAACCGTGCCTTCGCCTTTGGCAAGCCGCGTTTCGCCTGGTCACCGAAATGATTGATTAGAGGCATCAGGATCTGCCGTGCGACGAAGCCGATCAGGGCGATCGCGCTCATCATGGCGGCCTGCCTGAGGTGTCCGAAGGATAAAAGCAGCGCGGCAACGGCCGAACTCACGATCACCGCCAGATAATACCACGGAAAAACCTGCCGTATGAAACGTCCCGCGATTGCGGCCTCGAGCTTGATAAAGATCAGTGGCGCCATGATCACAGAAAAAAAGACCATCGATCCAAAGACGAAGGCCGCCAACGCGAAGCCAGTTGCATCGATCAGGTTTATCATTGAACACTATATTTCATTAAGATTTGGAGTGGGATGATCGACGCCACCAGTGCGTTTGTCGCATCAAGAATGACGGGTGGCGCTACGCCCGCCTGCTCGGCCTCTGCCCAGCGCAGCGCGCAAAGGCACCATCGGTCACCAGCTTTGAGACCTGGAAAGTCAAATTCGGGTCTTGGCGTGATTAAGTCATTTCCGCGTAGGCGCGTGAATTCGAGGAATTCGTCGGTCATCACTGCCGCAACCACATGCGTCCCCACGTCATTGAGGCCCGTTCGGCAATATCCGTCGCGATAGAACCCGGTCAGGGGCGATGTGCTACATTTCTCAAGGTTTGAACCCAGGATATTTTTCGCATCTAGCACCATGACTGTCGCTACCGCGAAACGTGGCGCAAGTAACTGCGACACAAGCGATGTTTCGTATCATAAAGCGGACCAAATTGACGCGGGACGAAAAAAACGGCTCTCCGGCATCCCTGCCGGCATGAGCCAAAAACCCGGAAAATTCCAGCTTCGGCTGGCCTAGTTTCGGGGAGCACTTCATCAGCGATAATCACATCGGCTATCTGAAGCTCTGGCCGCATGCGCGGCTCTGGCGCATCAGGAATCCCGAACCGGCGCTGCGCTGCGTTCCCCGTGCGGGCATGGTCGCGGCGCTCGCGACCCGCGCCATCGGAGTTGCCATGCACCAGACCGTCATCGGCGCCCCACCGGCCGGGCCGCAGTCGGAGCCAGCTCACATTTCCTCTTTCACCTGGGCGTAGGAGATCACCGAGACGAGCAGGGTGCCGCCAATGATGTTGCCGGCCAGGACCGAGACTGTGAAGCCTGTAAAGATCTGCCACACACCGGAATCCCCATTGAGGATCGAGAGAAAGGCCTTGACGCTGCCGACGACGATATGGCCGAACTCGGCGATCGCGATGAGATAGGTGATCGACAGAATAACGGAGAATTTCGCACCTTCCGCGCTGGGGATGATCCAGACCATGGCGGCCACGAGAAAGCCGGCACCGATGCCTTTTGAGAGCATGGTCCAGGAATCATTGTCGAGCATGTGATTGCTGATCGTCAGCATGGCGCCGAGCACCTCCGGCTTGACGATCGGCGCATGGGTGAGGAACAGCGCGGCGGCAAAGGCACCGACCATATTGGCAAGAAAGACCACCGCCCACATGCGGGCGAGGGTCTTGACGTTTCCCAGCGTGAAATCGGCGATGATGGGCAGCACCACCGTTATGGTGTTTTCGGTGAAGAGTTGCTGGCGCCCGAGCACGACAATCAGAAACCCGAACGTATAGCCGAAACCGTAGATGAGCGGCCGCGAGGGCGTATCAGGAAGATGCGTCAGTAGCACCCCTTGCGCCAGCAACGAAAAGCTCATCGACAATCCTGCGGCGACCCCTGACCACCAGAGCGAGGTCTAGGGCCGCTGCATCTCCTCTTCGCCCTCGCGGCGGACGATTTCGTAAATGACGGGAGTGGCAAGGCGCTGGCGATCCTCGACGTCCTCCGATTGATCATCGGGTGGATGACCGCGTTGTGCTCGCTGAATTTTGCCAGCCATTTTGCCTACCGGCTTCTTGAACCACCCAGAATGTGACATGGGCCGGACGCCCCGTTGTGGGTCTTGAACAACGGGTTTTGATTGATGCTAAACGGTTCGAGCCATTCCTAGTTCCTGCACAGAGGCGGCTCTGTTTGTTTTGAACAGTCCGGGGCTGCTTTATCGGCGATTTCTCCCGTGATCGTGCCGCACCAACATTGGCTGAAGCGTTGGTCCGCGTCAGCATTCTGATTTTAAGTTTTCACGATGGGATGTCGGCCTGCGCACATCCACATCCAAAACCAGACTGACCCCTTTCGGCCCCAACCTGTACCCTACGCTGCTGCCGGTGAATGGCTCGAGTGTGTGTGAATCGGCTTGCAATATTGACCCCCTGAGTTGGGGGATCGGCGTTTAATTTTGACCCCCTTCGAACTGCTACT